>NZ_JBIXJT010000002.1:259378-453385 GCF_052871455.1 Pseudomonas sp. LARHCG127 | reverse complement strand
GGGTGTGCGGGTGCTTCCTCCCTCCCGTGTCCCCCCCCCCCCCCTCTCCCCCCCCCCCCCCCCCCCCCCCCCCCCCCCCCCCGCTCCCACATTCGATTTGCGTGATTTCTGAATTTTTCTATCGGCGCCTTGACGATATCGCTGCAATAGGTTTTGATTGCTTACGTTATCTTTCGAATCGAAACTTAAGCCGCCATGTCGAAACGCAACACGCCACAGCGCCGTCACAACATCCTTGCTTTGCTCCAAGAGCAGGGCGAGGTCAGTGTGGATGAGCTGGCCAAGCGCTTCGAAACCTCGGAGGTTACGATTCGCAAGGACCTCGCCGCCCTGGAGACCAATGGCCTGCTGCTGCGTCGCTACGGTGGCGCGGTGCCGATGCCGCAGGAGTTGGTGGCCGATAACGGGCAAACCGTTTCCAAGTACAAACTCGCCATTGCCCGGGCCGCTGTGAAGCGGATCCGCGAACATGCGCGGATCATCATCGACAGCGGCAGCACGACCGCCGCCATGATCCCTCAACTCGGCCAACAGCCGGGCCTGGTGGTGATGACCAATTCCCTGCATGTCGCCAATGCCTTGAGCGAACTGGAGCACGAACCGGTGCTGTTGATGACCGGCGGTACCTGGGACCCTCACTCCGAGTCGTTCCAGGGGCAGGTGGCCGAGCAAGTGCTGCGTTCCTACGATTTCGACCAGTTGTTCATCGGCGCCGACGGCATCGATCTGGTTCGAGGTACCACCACCTTCAACGAACTGCTGGGCCTGAGCCGTGTGATGGCTGAGGTGGCCAGGGAAGTGATCGTGATGGTGGAGGCCGACAAGATCGGCCGCAAGATTCCCAACCTGGAACTGCCGTGGAGCAGCGTCCATACCCTCATTACCGATGATCGCCTGCCCGTAGAGGCCCGCGACCAGATTCAGGCCCGCGGCATTACCGTGATCTGCGCGCCTGTCAGCCAGGAGAAATAGCATGTGTGGAATTGTCGGCGCCGTTGCTGAACGCAACATCACTGCCATCTTGCTTGAAGGTCTCAAGCGTCTCGAATACCGCGGCTACGACAGCGCGGGTGTAGCGGTGCTCACCCAAGACGCGAAGCTCGAGCGCATGCGTCGCCCAGGCAAGGTCAGCGAGCTTGCGCAGGCGCTGGACGCCGAACCGCTGCTCGGTCGCCTGGGCATCGCCCACACCCGTTGGGCCACCCATGGCGCGCCATGCGAGCGTAACGCTCACCCGCATTTCTCCGGCGACCTGGCGGTGGTGCACAACGGCATCATCGAAAACCATGAAGCCCTGCGTGAACAGCTCAAGGCGCTCGGTTATGTGTTCACTTCGGACACTGACACTGAAGTCATCGCCCATCTGCTCAACCACAAGCTCAAGGACCTGGCAGACCTGACTGTCGCCCTCAAGGCCACCGTCAAGGAACTGCACGGTGCCTACGGCCTGGCGGTCATCAGCGCGAAACAACCCGATCGCCTGGTGGCGGCCCGCAGCGGCAGCCCCTTGGTGATCGGCCTGGGCCTGGGGGAAAACTTCCTCGCGTCCGATCAGTTGGCGCTGCGCCAGGTCACTGACCGATTCATGTACCTGGAAGAAGGCGACATCGCCGAGATTCGCCGCGACAGCGTGCAGATCTGGGACCTGGATGGCAAAAGCGTGGAACGTGAAACCGTCCAGTACCGCGACGGGGCCGAAGCCGCCGACAAGGGCGAGTTCCGCCACTTCATGCTCAAGGAAATCCACGAGCAACCGGCCGTGGTGCAACGCACCCTGGAAGGCCGCCTGAGCCAGAGCCAGGTGCTGGTCCAGGCGTTCGGTCCACAGGCGGCCGAGTTGTTCGCCAAGGTCCGCAACGTGCAGATCGTCGCCTGCGGCACCAGTTACCACGCCGGCATGGTCGCCCGTTACTGGCTGGAAGAGCTGGCGGGTATTCCGTGCCAGGTCGAAGTCGCCAGCGAGTTCCGTTATCGCAAAGTGGTGGTGCAACCCGACACGCTGTTCGTCACCATTTCCCAATCCGGCGAGACCGCCGACACCCTGGCTGCCCTGCGCAACGCCAAGGAACTGGGTTTCCTCGCCAGCCTGGCGATCTGCAACGTGGGCATCAGTTCGCTGGTGCGTGAGTCGGACCTGACCTTGCTGACCCAGGCCGGCCGTGAGATCGGCGTGGCGTCGACCAAGGCGTTCACCACGCAACTGGTGGGCCTGCTGTTGCTGACACTGTCCCTGGGCCAGGTCCGCGGCACGCTGGGTGAGGGCGTCGAGGCCAAGCTGGTGGAAGAACTGCGTCGCCTGCCGGCCCGCCTGGGCGAAGCCTTGGCCATGGACAGCACCGTGGAAAAAATCGCCGAGCTGTTCGCCGAGAAGAACCACACCCTGTTCCTGGGCCGTGGCGCGCAATTCCCGGTGGCGATGGAAGGAGCCCTGAAGCTCAAGGAAATCTCCTACATCCACGCCGAGGCCTACCCGGCCGGCGAGCTCAAGCACGGTCCGCTGGCGCTTGTGGATAACGACATGCCCGTCGTCACCGTCGCGCCGAACAACGAACTGTTGGAAAAGCTCAAGTCCAACCTGCAGGAAGTGCGCGCCCGTGGCGGCCAGTTGATTGTCTTTGCCGACGAGAAGGCCGGCATGACCAACGGCGAAGGCACCCACGTGGTGCACATGCCGCACATCCACGACATCCTGTCGCCGATTCTCTACACCATCCCGCTCCAACTGCTGTCCTACTACGTCGCCGTTCTCAAGGGTACCGACGTGGACCAGCCGCGTAACCTGGCAAAATCGGTAACGGTTGAGTAAGGACGTCGCGCGCAGGAACAGCCTCCCAGCTCGACGGTTTGTGGCTAGCTTTCTGGCCAAACTAACCCCCTGAGTCCAGGGGGTTTTTTATGGGCGCAGCTAAACGCTCTGGCGATTTGGATCAGCGCTCACGCTGGACCCGGCGGGGCTGATGAATCCTGGCAAGGTCTTTACTGGTGGGCTGGAGTGACTGAAGGTATTTCTCGATTATTCCCGCAATTATGAAAAAATACTTTCATATGATGATCTGACCGACATTCACCGAGAGCTGGAAAGCGCTAGAACAACAGCGTTCATTGCAACTGGTGGCCGATGGCTGGCAGCGATACGAGGCCTTGCAAGAGAAATTACATGAATGAAGCGACAGCGCTGCAAGTGTCAACAGCTTTAGAATCAGAAAAAACTGGCGCTGGGCAGGTTCAGGGGAACAGTCTATAGTCGCTCTATAATTGTCTATAATTCCCAAGGAGAAGCCGAAATAATTGGTCTATAGTCGCTCTATAATTTTCTATAGAATCCCGCCAGAGGTCCCCAATGGTCGAGATCGTTTACCACCGTCCCGTTTTGGCTGCCCGCCTTTCAAAACTGATCATGCAGGTTGCCATTGGTAGCGCTGCCAGTTCGGGCGTCTTTCTGGCTGCTCCTCGGCGTACGGGGAAGTCCACCTTCGCTCGAGAAGATTTGCGGCCAGCATTGGAGGCCGCAGGAGCGATCGTACTGTATGCCGATCTATGGAAAGACCTGACGAAAGATCCTGGCTTGGTCATCGTAGAGGCTGTCCGAGAAGCCGTTGGCCAGAGCGAAGGATTCGTGACCCGTCTGGCGAAAAGTGCTGGTATGGAGAAGGTGACTGTCGGTGGCCTGAGTTTCAGTCTGGACAAGATTGGGCTGGGCAGGGATATCGACTTGACCACCGCGCTCGCGGCGCTTTCGGATGAGTCGAAAAAGATCATCGTCCTGATGATCGACGAAGCTCAACATGCTATCACCACGGATGAAGGCGTTGCGGCGCTTTTCGCACTGAAAGCGGCAAGGGACGAGCTAAACAGTTCGAAGCACCACGGTCTTCGCATCGTGTGCACCGGATCGAACCGTGACAAGCTCGCCATGCTCCGAAACAGTAAGGACCAAGCTTTCTTTGGGGCCTCCATGGTTCAATTTCCAACCCTGGATCAGGATTTCATAAACTGGTTCTGCGCGAATATCGATCTCGCCTATCCGCTCGATCCCTCTAATGTGTTCGAGTTGTTCAAGGAGAGTGGTTACCGACCTGAGTTGCTAGGTGCCGCCGCCGATGAGATCAGGTTCGATTTTGCGTTGGATCCTGCAACCATCCCCGAGCGATTCGCAGTGTTGGTTCGGGCACAAGCTGACGAGCTCAACGCAAACCTTAAGAAAATTATTCATAGCTTGACCCCTATCCAGTCCGCCGTTATCCGCGTCATGAGCGCCAAAGGCGATAACTATGCGCCTTTCGAGGCTCCTACCATGGAGCTCTACGCGAAAGCGATGGAGCAGGCCGGTATCGCAGAGCGCGATATAAAGGTCGAAGTACCGGGTGTTCAGCAAGCACTCATTGCCCTTCAGGAAAAGAAGCTGGTCTGGAAAGCCTCTCGTGGTGTCTACGCGGTTGATGAGCATGTCATCGTGGATCTGCTGGGTGAGGCCGGATTGCTCGAAGGCCTCTCCTAGGCTGTTCTCGAATCCGGCAGAGACCCCATAGCCTTTGGTGTCGGGGTCAGGAAGGTGTGCTGGCCGCACGCACAAGTCACTCCAGAAAACACCGATCAAAAAGATAAACGCTGGCCGGTTTGAGATTTTCCACCGTGCGTTGCGGGCGTCCGCCGTCGCCGGCTTTTTTGCGGCCGGTTTCCTGCAAATAGCCCGCCTCGGTCATCTTCAGCAAACGCTGGCGCATGCTGGTCTTGAGCACCGGGCGGTCGAGTACTACGGAGAAGATGTTCACCGCTTCCGGCGCGCTGAATTCCGGGCCCAGGAACATCAGCGGCAGGCTGCTGTAGAGGGCTTTGGACAACAATCGCTCCTGTACCGCCGCCACCAGGCTGTTGTGATCGAAAGGAAGTTTGATCGAGGCGTTCGCGACGTCCTTGAATGGGAGAAAGCCCTGGTGTTCAGCGAGCTGGACCGCTTCGCTGACAATCGCCAGGTAGAACGTCGAGGACGACCAGCAGCGCGGATCGCGGAACGCGTCGCCGACGGTGCCGACCTGTTCGATCCACGCCAGCGGCATGCCGACCTTGTTTGAATTGCGCAGGCGCTCCACGGCGTCGTTCAGCGTGAGGTCTTCGACGTCCCCGTTGACCACGATCCCGGGCAGCGCCCAATGGCCGGCGAACGGCTCGGCTTCCCGTCTGTTCAGGAGGATTTCCAGCGCCTGGGTTTCCCGGCAGAAGCGCAGCACACAGAGGTCGATAGTGTGCAGATAACCGCGCGCAGGGGCTGTGCTAGTGGGCATGTCGATTTCCGTGGGTAGCGTAAAGGTCATAGTTTAACGGGTTCATGCCGGGTGCCATCCAGTCGGTGGGAAGCGGCTTGCCCAAGGCCAGGCGTTCGCGAACCCCCGTGCTGCGCACGTGGATCTTTTCCTCCACGCGAAGGATGGAAAACCGCTCCAGCAATTCCTGGCCGCGATAGAAGGTCGGCAGCGAATCCGCGACATCCTGGCCCACCACCAACGCGATCCGCTTGCCGTCCAGGGCCAGGCTGTCGGCGAGGTGTGCGAGCAGGGTGTAGCTGTAGATGGCACCTTCCACACCACGGGCCACGACTTGCTCCACCCGGCTTGCACGTACTTCGGCGCAACACAGCGGCTGCACGTTCTCGACGATCGATTCCAGCCAGTTCAGGCGCACCTCATAGTCGACCATTGGCTTGCCATAAGGATGCCGGAAGCTGGGGACCACCAGAACGCGCCTGGCCTGGCGTGAGGCCTCGATCATCACTTGGGCGTGGCCGGCGTGAGGGGGATTGAAGGCGCCGCCATACAGGGCAATCTCGAACATGGCTTATCCTCTTTTGGTACATGACATGTACTCTAGCAGCAAAGTCTTTCTGATGAAAACCTGCTTTTGCTCGCTAAACTTAATTGGTCAAGAATGACTCATCAAAAATATTTCTCCGAATGGCTTGTTATGAAAGTACACCTTATGTACTCTCGTGGCCATGAAGAGGAGAAACCCAGCATGAACAGCCTGACCCGGAAAACCGCTTCCTTCGATGTCGATGCGCAAAAGAGCTTCACGCCGCTATGCCCCGATGAGCTTCCGGTGCCGGGCGGTGACCAGATTGCCGGTGAGCTGAATTTCATCGCGTCCCTGGCCAGCCTCCGCATCGGCAGCAAGGACGCCCATTCGCCCAAAGCCCCTTGGGTGGTCGCCGATCACGCACAGATGTTCGTGCCGACCGGGCTGGAGCACGCCGACATAACCTGGGTCAGCCACTGCGTTCCCGGCACCGAAGGTTTCGCCTTGCTGGACCAACTGCCGATCCCCTACGACTACGACTATTTCGTCTGGAAGGGCGTCGAGCCGGATTTGCACCCGTACGGTGCCTGTTACCACGACTTGCACGGCAAGCTGTCCACCGGGGTGATCGAGTACCTCAAAGGCCAGGCTGTGGAGCAGGTCATCGTTGGCGGGCTGGCGCTGGATTTCTGCGTCAAGACCACCGCGCTGCAACTGGCCGCCGCTGGCTTCAAGGTGATCGTTCACCTTCCGGCCTGCCGGGCCATCAGTGAGCAGGGGGCCGTTCAAGCCACTGCCGACATGCAGCAAGCGGGCATCTTGGTCGCCGCGACACGCGAAGACATCCTCCGCCTGGCAAACGCATAAGGAACAGACATGGACAGTGCATTCGATACAAACAGCGGCACCATCCAGAGTCTTCTGGATACCGACTACTACACCTTCACCATGATGCAGGCGGTCTTGCACCAGCACCCGAATGTCGAGGTGGAATACCAGTTCATCGTGCGTTCCAAGGAGCGGCTCGGTCACCTGATCCCGGACATTCGTGTCGAACTGGAAAAACTCGCCGGTTTGCAACTGCGTGAGGGAGAGCAGCGGTTTTTGTTCAACAAGCGTTTCCGTGAGTACCTGACACCGGACTTCGAGCAGTTTCTCGGCCTGTTTCGCTTCAATTTGCGCTACATCCACGTTTCGGAAGTCGACGGCCAGCTGCACATCCGCGTCCGTGGGCCGATGCTGCACTGCATCATGTTCGAGCAACCGGTATTGGCGATGGTCAGCGAACTGCGCAACCGCGAGAAGTACCCCGAAGTCGAGTTGGCCGACGTCACTCGCAAGCTGTACCAGAAGTTCGAATGGCTGGAGAAGCATGCCAGCCGCGAAGAGCTCGCCGAGTTTCGCGTTTCAGACTTCTCCACCCGGCGGCGGCTGTCGTTCAGGGCCCAGCGTGAAGTGGTGAACGTCATGCGCAGCGATTTCCCTGGCGTCTTTGTCGGCACCAGTAACGCGCACTTGGCTTACGAGTTCGATCTCCCCCTGATCGGCACCATGGCCCACCAATGGCTGATGGTTCACCAGCAACTCGGGCGTTTGCGCGAGAGCCAGAACGCGGCGTTGGAAAACTGGGTGCGCGAGTATCGCGGCCGGCTCGGTATCGCCTTGACGGACTGCATCAGCACCGATTTTTTTCTCAAGGATTTCGACCTGTACTTTGCCAAGCTCTATGACGGCCTGCGCCAGGATTCCGGTGACCCGATCGTCTGGGCGGACAAGGTGCTGGGGCGTTACCAGGCGCTGGGCATCGACCCGCGCACCAAGGACCTGATGTTCTCCGATGGCCTCAATTTCGAGAAGTGCCTGCCGATCCTGCGTCATGTTCGCGGCAAGGCCAAATTCGGTTTTGGCATGGGCACCAGCCTGGCCTGTGATGTCGACGGTGTCGAACCGCTGAGCATTGTCATGAAACTGGTGCGGGTCCACGGCGAGCCGGTGGTGAAGTTCTCCGACGATCCGATCAAGAACGTCTGCGAGGATGCCTCGTTCCTGCGCTACGCCGCCCAAGTGTTCAACGTCGCCCTGATCAATCCACAAATGGGAGCCTGATATGACTACGCTCGCGCAAGAACGCATTGCCCGGGAACTGGGCATCGACCGCCAACTTACTCGGGGTGGCGAAGCCACTGAGATTGCCCGTCGGGTCGGGTTCATCAAGCAAATCCTGCGCGAGTCGAGCTGCCAGTCCCTGGTGCTGGGGATCAGCGGCGGCGTCGACTCGCTCACCGCCGGCCGCCTGTGCCAGTTGGCGGTGGAGCAACTGCGAGGGGAGGACTACTCGGCGCGGTTTATCGCCGTCCGACTGCCGTACAAGGCCCAGGCCGATGAGCAGGACGCCCAGGCGTCCCTGGACTTCATCCGACCGGACGCGATCACCACCAGCAACATCGCCGCGTGTGTCGACGGGCTGATGGGCAGTATCGCCATCGACGGCTTGCAGCCTTCGGCCGAACTCACCGACTTTACCAAAGGCAACGCCAAGGCCCGGGCACGGATGCTGGCGCAATACGCCATTGCCAACTTGAGCAACGGATTGGTGGTGGGAACCGATCATGGGGCGGAGGCGGTAATGGGTTTCTTCACCAAGTTCGGCGACGGCGCGTGCGACCTGGCACCGCTGTCCGGGCTGACGAAAACCCAGGTGAGATGGTTGGCGGACGCGATGGGTGCCCCCGCGCACCTGGTGCGCAAGGCGCCGACCGCGGATTTGGAAGACCTGGCACCCGGTAAGTTGGATGAAGTGGCGTATGGCTGTAGCTATGAGGAAATCGATGCGTACCTGATGGGCGAAGAGGTGTCGCCGCAGGCGCGACAGATCATTGAAGGCGCCTACCTCAAGACAGCCCACAAACGAGCATTGCCACGCGTCCCTGCATCGTTGTAATAGGGTTTTAATGGGACCTTTGACCTTGAACGGAGTGGGTAAATGACACAGGCAATCGGCATCAAGGACCGTGTACGCATCAAGCACGTCGAAGTCCTCTCGGACGACTGGTACGTGCTGCGCAAGACCACCTATGACTACCTCGGCCGCAATGGCCAATGGCGCGAACTGACGCGCGAAACCTATGACCGCGGCAACGGCGCCACCATCCTGCTGTACAGCAAGGCCAAGCAAACGGTGGTGTTGACCCGGCAATTCCGTTTCCCGGCCTTCGTCAACGGGCACGATGACCTGCTGATAGAAACCTGCGCCGGCCTGTTGGACAACGACGATCCACACACCTGCATCCGCAAGGAAACCCAGGAGGAAACCGGCTATATCATCCAGGACGTGCGCAAGGTGTTCGACGCCTTCATGAGCCCGGGTTCAGTGACTGAGCGGGTGCATTTTTTCGTCGGCGAATATTTCGACGAAGACAAGCAGCACGAAGGCGGTGGCCTGGAAGCCGAAGGCGAGGAGATCGAAGTGTTGGAGCTGTCCCTCGACCAGGCTTTGGGCATGATCGAGACCGGAGAGATTTGCGACGGCAAGACCATCATGCTGTTGCAGTACGCCAAGCTGCATCGGTTGCTGGATTAGCCCCGGGCCTTTTCGCGATAGAGGGTAGAACGCATTCAAAACCCTGCGATGATCAAGCCGGATCCTGAGCATAAAATGCGCAGCCATGCTCCATGGCTGCGCGTTTTTTGTTCAGCTGGATTGGGCCTCGCTGTCTTCCTGCATATCGTCCAGGTATTGCGGCTGGTCCGTCTGGCCTGCCTGATCCGGCAGTTCGGTCACGACGCTGAAGTCGCTGATCTCGATGGCGCCGACCCCATGACCGAGCAGATGGAAGGAAAACGCCTTGCGCTGCTGCGGGTTGTCGAAGCTGATGTTCATCACCAGCGGCTGGTCGGGTGTCACCGCCACCTCGGTCGGCAGGTCCATCGGCACATCCTGCTCGAACTCCTTGGCCTTGAGGGAAATGTAGGCGGCATGGTCAGCTTCCACGGCTCGGATGGTCAGGCTGACACGGGTCTGCGAGCCCTTGGGCATTTCCAGGTACTGGGCACCGATCAGGTTGTCGGCCCAGTCGTCGATGATCTGGGCCGGCAGTGGGATTTTATCGGCGCTGCCGAACTGATAATGCTGGTTCAAGGGCGTGCGCAACAGTGTCTGGTCCAGGGCGGTGGCCCGGGCGCTGATCAATCGGGCGCGCTGGCCGCTGTATTGCCCGCCATAGATGGCGCGGTCGGCGATGAAGCCTTCGCTGGTGTAGTCACGGCAATGCTGGAGGAAATCGCATTCGGTAAACGTGCCCTTGCCATCGTGGTAGCGCAGCTTGCCGTTGGTGAACGACATGATTTCCCGACCCGTCGGGTAGTCCCTGAACATCGAGCGGCCGGACAACGATTTGGGCACCGCAAAGCCGAAGTAATCGAGGATCGAGGCGGTCAGGTCCACATGCCCGTAGGTGCCTGACTTGATCCGGGGCAAGGGTTCCGGCGCCAGCGTCAGGTTGAACCCCCAGGACGAGGCCAGCCGCACATCGTCGATGCCATGGGATTCGTCCGAGGTGATGACCACCAGGGTGTTATCCAGGATGCCCTGGCGTTCCAGGCCCGCCAGGAAGTTCGCCAGTGCGTCGTCCAGGTAACCCACCGCCGCCTGCTTGGCCGTGTCGTAGCGTTGCAGGTAGTCGTCCGGCGCGGAGTAGGGCTGGTGCGTGCCCACGGTCAGCAGAGTCAGCATCCAGGGCTTGTCCGCCTGTTGCAGTTGCCCGACGTAGTCCAGCGCGCCTTCGAAGAACGTCTTGTCGTCCTTGCCCCAAGGAAATTCCAGATAGGCGGGGCGCGTAAACCACTCCATGCCCAGGGTCGTGTCGAAGCCGATGTGCGGCATGATCCGGTCCTTGGCCATGAAGCGCAGGCCTGCGCCTTGCAGGAAATGCGTGGAAAAGCCGTTCTGGCGCAACTGGGCCGGCAGGCAGGCTTGGTTGCGCTGGGTCTGGTTGAGCATTTCGACGCCTTTGGGCGTGCCGTCGTCGAGCTTGTCGTAATCGCCACACAGCATCGCGTACAAGCCACGAATGGTCTGGTGGCTGTGCAGGACGTAATCGGGGGTGTTCATGCCGCGCTCGGCCCAGGCGCTGAGGTGTGGCATCAGGTTTTCCTGGTAGCTGCTTTTCAAGGCCTGGCGATTGGCACTCACATAGGCGCCGGGAATGCCTTCCAGGGCGATAACCAGCACGTTGCGCGCACGCCCCGGTTCGGCCAGCAATTTGCGGCCATCGAGGTCCAGGCGGGTCAGCCCTTCCATGGGCGGGATTGGATCTACGGTGTCGCCATCGAGCCATTGCCGGGCCTGGTCCTGCCCGGCGGCGATCCCCGCCGTGACGAGTTGGTGGGGCAGGTTGAACACATTCCATTGATCCGCCTCACTGGGGCGCCAGGCTTGCAGTGCGCCGTGGCTCAGCAGGAGCAACACCGGCACGGCCCAGGCGCGGCGCGGCAAGCGTGGCGCATGGTGGGGGCGGCAGGTCCATTGGCTCACCAGCCACAACGCCAGTGCTGCCAACTGGATCGCAGCCAGCCACGGATGGGCGAAGCCGCCGCTGGTGGAGTTTTCAACGAACTGCGGGTCGGTCAGGTAATGAATATCCGAAGGACTGGGCATCCGTCCGACCGCACTGACCAGCTCGATGCTGGCCAGGGTCAATGCGCTCCAGGCCAGCAATACCGGGAATGCCAGCCACCCGGGACGGCGATGGAGCAGCACGATCAACAACCCGCCGATACCCAGGTCCGAGAGATAACCCAACGGGTCGGACCAACCCAGGGCGAGACGCAGGCCAATGGGGACCATCAATACGCAGCCAATCAGGGCGATGAGCGAGGCGCGGGGATGGGTTGAAGCGCGATAAATAATATTCACAAGCAGCAGGCCTTTCAGTTGAAGCCAATCCATTGAACAACACACCTACCCTGTGGGAGCGAGCTTGCTCGCGATAACGTCAGGTCAGCCGTGTTTATAAGGACTGACGCACCGCTATCGCGAGCAAGCTCGCTCCCACAGGGGTTCTTCGTTTCGTCATGAAACTGTCATGAAAAGAGATGGTAGCAAGGCCCGTCGCCCCTGGCCGGGCCAATGGCCCGGTGTCCGGCTGCGCTACGCTGTGGTTCACTGGCGCAGGCCCCTACAATGGCCGTGTCGCGTTGCTTTGAGGCGCGCAGAAAACTTGTATCAGGATTTCTCATCGGGGGATGGATGGACAGGTTCCAGGAAATGCAGGTTTTTCTCGCCGTGGCCCAGGCGTCGGGGTTTTCGTCGGCGGCGCGGCGCCTGGGCCTGTCGGCGGCCAGCGTTACGCGGGCGGTGGCGGCGTTGGAGCAACGCATCGGCACGCCACTGCTGGTCCGTACCACTCGCAACGTGTACCTGAGCGAAGCCGGCCAGCGCTTTCTCGAGGACTGTCGGCGGATCCTGAACGATTTGCAGGAGGCCGAGGATTCGGCGGCTGGCAGTCACGTCCAGCCCCGCGGGCAGTTGACGATTACCGCGCCGGTCCTGTTCGGGCAATTGTTCGTCACGCCGCTGCTGGTGGATTACCTGAACCGATTCCCCGAGGTCAGCATCAACGCCTTGTTGTTGGACCGCACGGTCAGTCTGGTAGAGGAGGGCATCGACGTTGCCCTGCGCATTGGCGAGCTGCCGGATAGCAACCTGCACGCCGTGCGGGTCGGTGAAGTGCGGCGGGTGGTGTGCGGCTCCCCGGATTTCTTCGTGCGCCACGGGCGGCCCCGGCATCCGGATGACCTGGAGCGAATGCCCGTGGTGGCGTCATCGGCCATTGGCCAGGTCAAAAGCTGGACCTTCATCGATTCAGGCCAACCGTTGGCCGTCCGGCCCGTGCCGCGGTTGGTAGTGACGGCCAACCAGGCGGCGATTACCGCCGCTTGTCAGGGGCTGGGGATGACGCGAATCCTGTCTTATCAGGTGGCGGGCAACGTGGCCGCCGGTGAGCTGGAAATCGTCCTGGCCGATTTCGAATTGCCGCCGCTGCCGATCCATGTGGTGTACCAAGGCGGGCGCAATGCGCCGGCGCGGGTCCGCAGTTTTGTTGATTTTGTTGTCAGTGCATTGCGCGAACATCCAGCCTTGAGCGGCTGAAGCATTGTTTCTCTGGCTGAAACAATGGATTGCATCTGCAGGTGATTCTCTTGTTTTTGCCTTGGGCGGAAGATGACCCCATCGACGCCGTTGTGCTGATGGCGTCACTTCCAGCGGAGTCGACCATGAACCCGATCAAGCATTATCACTTCCCGCTTTCCGGCCATTCCCATCGCGTTCAACTGATGCTGTCGTTACTCGAACTGCCGGTCGAGGAGATCTTTGTCGACTTGGCCAAGGGCGCGCACAAACAGGCGGATTTCCTTGCGCTCAATGCGTTTGGCCAAGTACCGGTCATCGATGATGACGGTGTGGTGCTGGCGGACTCCAACGCGATCCTTGTGTACCTGGCGCAAAAATATGGCAAGGGACGCTGGCTGCCCACCGACCCAATCGGCGCCGCGCGGGTGCAGCGCTGGTTGTCGGCGGCGGCCGGGCCGATCCATGCGGGGCCGGCCACGGCGCGGCTGATCACGGTGTTTGGCGCGGCCTACAACGCTGAGGACGTGATTGCCCGGTCCCACACTGTGTTGAGCGTCATTGATCAGGAATTGAGCGACCGTGCTTTCCTGGCGGGTGATGCAGTGACCGTCGCGGACATCGCCGGCTACAGTTACATTGCTCACGCACCGGAAGGCAATGTGTCGTTGGAGGACTACGCCAATGTGCGGGCCTGGCTGGCGCGGATCGAAGCGTTGCCAGGGTTCGTGGGCATGCCGCGTACGGTTGTCGGGTTGCAAAAGCACGCCTAAGCATTCGAGTGGGTAGGCTGTGTGGCGAGGGAGCTTGCTCCCGCTGGGTTGCGAAGCAACCCCCTGAAAAGGGCGCGCGGTGTGCCTGGCATGGCTGCGGTGTCGGCTCTGGGGCTGCTGCGCAGCCCAGCGGGAGCAAGCTCCCTCGCCACAGGGGTTAATGATGTCCCGGTCTAAACAGGGATTTCATTGGAATATCAGGCGTAGGAAAGCGCCTTTTCCTCCAGCAGTTCCTCATACAACTGCACCCACTTGCGGCCCATCTCTTCGGACGTGAACAACTGGCGGTAACGGGCTTCGGCCCTGGCACCCATTACCTGGGCCTGCGCCGGGTTTTCCCACAGGGTACGCATCGCTTCGCGGAAGGCCTCTGGGTTGCTCGGTGGCACCACCAGGCCGGTTTCGTCGTGGATGTTGATGTAGCTGGTGCCGGTGCCGATTTCGCTGCAGATCATCGGCTTGCCGAACATCGCGCCTTCAAGCAGTGAAATGCCAAAGGCTTCAGAGCGCAAATGCGAAGGGAATACGATGGCATAACTCAGTTCCAGCAATGCAACCTTGTCTTCGTCCCCGAGGCGGCCGAGGAAATGCAAATTGCGCAAGCCCAATGCCGCGGCTTGGGCATGCAGTTGTTTTTCCAGAGGCCCGGCACCCACGATGACCACGGGGTAATCCACGCCTTTGAGGGCGTCGAGCAGAATGTGCAGGCCTTTGTAGTACCGCATCACCCCCACGAACAAAAAGAAGCGTTCGCCCAGTTTTGCCTTCCATCCCGCCATGCGCTCGGCATCAGGCTGTGGATAACTCGTCTTGTTCAGGCCGTAGGTGATGACCCGGGTCTTGGCGCTGTATTCCTTGAGCACATCGCTGGTATGCACATAGTTAGGCGAGGCCGCGACGATGCGATCGGCGCCGTCCAGGAAACGTTTCATCAGCGGCCGATAAAGCTTGAGCAGTTGCCGCTGGCGAACGATGTCCGAATGGTAGGTTACGACGTAGGGTTTTTTCACGGCACTGCAAAAGTGCACCAGGTCCATGAATGGCCAAGGGAAGTGGAAATTGATGATGTCCGCTTCGGCGGCCAGCTCACGGAATTTCTTGAACACGCTGTAGGAGAAACCCGTGGACGCCAGTTGGAAGTCCATTCGGGCTTGATGGACGACATGCTGTCGAAGCTGGATCGGACCCGGTGCGGGATGTTCGCTCAATGTGAGCACGGTGTTATCGATACCCAGTTGGTCGCTGCTGTCGCACAGTTGGAAAATGACCTGTGCGATACCGCCCATGGAGTCAGTCAAATAACTTTTGTAAAAGTGCAGGACTCGCATTCAACCTCCCAAGACCTGGCGATACGCCTGAGCCGTGACCTTTGCACAGCGCTCCCAGGAAAACAGCGCAGCCTGTTGTAAGCCTGCTTCCCGACACGCCTGCCAGTGCGGGCGATCCTCAATCAACCGCTGCATGGCGTCGCGCATGCCTTGTGGATCGTCGGGCTCGCAATAAATGCCAGCCGCCCCGGCCACTTCAGGCATCGCCGAGCAGCGGGTGGTCATCACCGGCGTGCCGCTGGCCATGGCTTCAAGCACCGGTAGGCCAAAGCCTTCGTAGAACGACGGGAAAACCAATGCCCGTGCCCCCGCCAACAACTGGGCGACCTGTTCGTCAGGCAGGTAACCCGCCAGGCAGACATGACCATCAGCCAGGGCGCGTTTCAACTCATCATTGAGCTGTGCCTGTTGCCATCCGCTCATTCCTACAATGAACAAAGGAAAAGCCTGACGTATGGACTCAGGAAGCCCGGCATGGGCGCGCAAGGCCAATGACAGGTTCTTGCGTGGCTCCAGGGTGCCGACACAGAGAAAATATCGACCGTGCTCCAGCCCATGGGCCTTGAGCACGTTGTCGATCGCTTCCGGTTCGCGCGGGTGGAAACGTGCCGCCACCCCAAGCGGCGCGACCCTCAGGCGCTCGGCGGGAACGCCGAAATATTGCTGGGCTTCATCGGCGATGAACTGCGAATCGGTCAGAATCAATTGGGCCTGTTCCACTGCGCGGCTGAGCCGTCGCTCGATTTCCTTCAGGCGTGCCGGTGGCTGCGTCTCGGGGTAGCGCAGGTGCGTGAGGTCATGGAGGGTGATCACCGTCGGCCCTTCGAAAGCCAACGGCCACAGGCTGGGTTCGTGATACAGGTCGATAGCCTTTGAACGGCCTTGGTCGAAGCGTTTCTGCTCCAGCCAGCGCCGCGCTTGGTAGGCGCCCGGAACCCGTCGCAGCAACGGGCTCAGCTTGGAATAGCCTGGCTTGGCTGTTGGTGGCAACTGCGGGCTCCAGCCCCAACCGTGGAACAACGACAACTGTACGTCCGGCTCCCGCGCCAAGGCAGTCGCCAGTTCCGCTACGTAGTGGCCGATGCCCGTGCGGGGCGCCTGGAGAATGCGTGCGTTGAGGGCTATCCGCATGTTGTTTCCCTGTCGACGATCGCTGCACCAATAATGTGGCCCTCGATTCGCTCCACCAATTGCGCACTGGCCTGGCGCCAGCTCAGCCATTGCCATTGATCCAGATTGCGCTTGGCCGGGAATAGCCCGGTGTGTTCCATGTCGATGACCAGGTTCGCCAGGCTTTGGGGGTCGTCGAGATCGAAGTAGGCCATGAAATCACCGCCGATTTCCCGAAACACTTCAATGTCGCTGCCCATCGCTGGCAAGCCGCGTTGCATGGCCTCTACCAATGGCAGGCCGAAGCCCTCCACATAGGACGGGAACACCAGCGCAGTGGCGTGTCGGTAGGCGTGTTCCAGGCTTTGGTCCGCCAGGTTGTTGAACATGAACAGGCGGCTGTCGAGCTGCGGATGGCGTTGAATGCGCTCGATCAGGGCTTCGCATTTCCAGCCGATCTTGCCGACGATGCAGAGCCGCGCTTGTGAACCGGCGGCCCAGGCCCGCTCGAATGCATCGATCAGGTAGGCGTGGTTTTTCCGCGGCTCGATGGTGCTGACCATCAAGAACACTGGCTCGGGGCGCTTGAACAGCCGCAGCAAGTCCGGGTCGAGGGCCTGAGTGGCGTCAACCAGGTCCAGTTCGCTGCCCAGGTGGAAATAGTCAAACCAGCGCTTGCGCACCTCTTGCTCGCCAATGCGCCGGACCATTTCCTGGCGAAGCTGGTCGCGGATGGTGGTGGAGATGGCGATGTAGCCGTCGGCGGTGCGGGCGATCCAGTCGAACCAATGGTTGAACACCTTGACCAGTCCGGCATCGCAGAATTGCGGATGGGTCAGGGGAATCAGGTCGTAGACCACTGAGATGATCCCGACGCCATCACGCTTGAGCTGTTCGGCCAGGGGGAAGAAACCTGAGTGCCAGGAAGAGTCCAGCAACACCAGTTGATCGCCGGCCCGATGTGCCAGCGGTACGCTGCGTGCCGGGACTGGCTTGCGCTTGAGGAGACTATCGAGGATTCGAATGGGGAGGCTCAAGCACGCCAGGGCGAACAGTCGGCAAGCCACGTACAAGAAGCGGCGAGCCCAGATCGACTGGCTGAAGGGGCGCCGTTGTTCGAGGGTCCGCTGCCTGAGCCAGAACAGGTTGGCGAACTGTACCAGCCGTGCTCGCAGACTGGCCAGATCCAGTCCGTTCGTGGGCAGAGGGGCCAGGCTTTTCACTTCGTACAGCTTGCCCTGCAGCATCACCACGGGAATGCATTCGCGCCCCCGATCCTTGGCCGGCAATTCACGAATGACGTTGCGCACCACTCGCTGGATGCCGGAGTTGTCATTCGGGTGGTCATATACATAGGTGCAATCCACCAACAGACGGCTCATGGCAACTCCTTTTGCGGCACCGCCTCGACGGCCGTCTGGCTCGAACGCTGGATACTGGTCCGGGCCTGGAGCCAGGAACAGCCGACGAAATCTTCCTGGCGATTATTGATCACGTGGAACACCAATCCGTAGTCGCGCCATTCGAAGTTACGGTCCAGGTGCGAGTCCAGCCGCGACAGGCTGAGCGCGACGGAGTAATTGCCCTTGCCCAGGCGCATGTCGAAACTGAAACGGAAGGTGATCTGTTCGCCGGCCTTGAGGTCGGTCACGGCCTTGTCCTGGCGATGGGTGTTGATGCCGTACATGGGCTGGCCAAGGCGGTCCTTGATCAGAAAGCCCAATACCAGCCGCTCGATGTCTTGGCGGATTTCAACCCGCACTTGCAACACCATCGGCTGGCCGATCTCGGCCACTTCCACCGATTGCCCCTGGTTGTTGAGCAACTGCACATCGACGATGCCGGCCTCGCCGGTGCCGGAAATGGTCCGCACCTGACCATTGGCGAGCATTTCCTGGCGGACCACTTGGCCTTCGCGCTGGGCCAGCATCGCATTGTAGTAATCCATCACCTCTTCCGGCTTGCCGCGCATGGCCATGCGCCCGTGTTCGAGCAGAATCGCGGTGTCGCAGATCGACTGGATCGCCGAGCGATCATGGGACACGATCAGCAGCGTGGTGCCGGCCTTGCGGAAGCTGCGGATGCGCTCGAAACTCTTGTGCTGGAAGTAGGCATCGCCCACCGACAGCGCTTCGTCGACGATCAGGATGTCCGGGCGCCGGGCGGTGGCGACACTGAACGCCAAGCGCATCTGCATGCCGCTGGAATAGGTGCGTACCGGCTGGTCGATGGCCTCGCCGATTTCGGCGAAGCCCTCGATCTCGGGCATCAGGGCTTCGATTTCCTCCACCTGCATGCCCAGCAACTGACCGGCCATGAACGCGTTCTGGCGACCGGTGAAGTCCGGATGAAAGCCCATGCCCAGTTCCAGCAACGCGGCAACGCGGCCTTGTAGCTGGATGTGGCCGCAGGTGGGTTGGGTGGTGCCGGTGATCATCTTGAGCAACGTACTTTTGCCGGCACCGTTGACCCCGACGATGCCGACGGCTTCCCCGGGCTGGATCTCGAAATCCACGCCCTGGAGGATCCAGTGCAGTTGATGGCGCTGGCGGGAAAAGGGAACCAACCACTCCAACAGCCGGCTCCAGCGGTTCGGATACTGCTTGTAGGCCTTGCCCAGGCCGGTGACACGCAAATGTCCCATCAGAGTTCATCCACCATTTCACCGCCGCGCCGGCGAAACATGCGCAAGCCCAATACGCACAACAGCAGGGCGAGCACCAGCAACGGCACCAGCGAACTCCAGACCGGCCACTGGTTATAGAGAAACAGGTTCTGGTAGCTCTGCATCAGGGCGGTCATGGGGTTGAATGCGAGCAGTTGCTGGATCGACGGCGGCAGGATCGTCATCGGGTAGACGATCGGCGTGAGCCAGAACCAGAATTGCAGGCAAATGCCGAACAGTTGCCCGACATCGCGGAAAAACACATTGAGGATCCCCAGCAGCATGCCCAGCCCGGCGGCGAACATCACTTGCAAGACCAGCAGCGGCACCAGGGCCAGCAAGGTGACGCCTGGCCAGCGTCCGGTGATCAACAGGAAACCGAGAAACAGCCCAAGGATGATCGCGAAGTTGATGCCCGCGTTGAAGAGCACGATCACTGGCAGGCAGATCCGGGGGAAGCTGATCTTTTTCAGCAGGTTGGCGTTTTCCAGGAACATGCCCTGGCTGCGGGTGGTGATCTCCGCGAACAAGCCCCAGGTCAGCAGCCCGGCGCAGAGGTAGACGCTGTAGGCCATGCCATCTTCGACCCCCGGCAGGCGGGCACGCATGATGTGGGAAAAAATCACCGTGTAGACGAGGATCATCGACAACGGGTTGAGCACCGTCCACAACGCGCCGAACAACGAGTTGCGATACCGCGCCTGGAATTCGCGCTTGACGCTGCCCAGGACGAAGCCGCGGTAGTTCCACAGGGAGTGGGGCAGGCTCAGCAACATGCGTCGACCCTGCCGTAGTGGTCTTCGAAGCGAACGATGTCGTCTTCCCCCAGATATTCGCCACTTTGCACTTCGATGATCACCAGATCGATCACGCCGGGATTCTCCAGGCGATGCTTGTGTCCGGCCGGGATGAAGGTCGATTCATTCTTGGCGACCAGGTGCGAACCCGAGCCATTGTTGGTGACCTTGGCCATGCCTTCGACCACCACCCAGTGTTCGTTGCGATGGTGGTGCATTTGCAGCGACAGCGACGCGCCAGGCTTGACCACGATGCGCTTGATCTTGAAGCGCGGCCCCTCTTCGAGCACGGTATAACTGCCCCATGGACGGCTGACCGTGCGATGCAGGCGATAGGCTTCGTGCGCCTTGTCCTTGAGTTGCCGGGCGACGCGGCGCACATCCTGGGCGCGGTCGGCATGGGCCACCAGCACGGCGTCGGCGGTGTCGATGATGATCAGGTTTTCCACGCCCAGGGCCGCCACCAGACGGCCTTCGCTCTGGACGAAGTTGTGCTGGCTGTCGATGAACAGGGCCTCGCCGGTGGCGCGGTTGTTCTGCGCGTCGGCGGGCACCAGGCCGGCGACGGCGCTCCAGGAACCAATATCGCTCCAATCGAATGTGGCCGGGATCACCACGACATTGGCGGAGCGCTCCATCAGGGCATAGTCGATGGAGATGTCTGGCATGTCGGCGAAATGCGCCGCGGACAATTCCTGCTGCACGCACCCTGAGGTTTCCACCGCCGTGCTGGCCGCGACACAGGCGCGCGCCTGTTCCAGCAGCTCGGGCGCGTGGGCTTGCAGCTCCGCCAAGAGGGTCTTGACCGAGAAGCAGAACATTCCTGAGTTCCACAAGAAACGGCCGCTTTCCAGATACTGCGTGGCGGTCGGCAAGTCGGGCTTTTCGACGAAGCGAACGACCTTGGCTGCGCCCTTGGTGTCCAGCGGCTGGCCCCGTTCGATATAGCCGAATCCGGTTTCCGGCGCCGAGGGCAGCACGCCGAAGGTCACCAGGTGACCGCTCTTCGCCAGTTCCACGGCGTGCGCCACCGATGCCTGGAAGGCCGCCTCGTCCTGGATCAGGTGATCGGCCGGCATGACCACCAGGATCGCCTCGTCACCATGCAAGGCCTGAATGGCGAGGGTGGCCGTGGCAATGGCCGGCGCGGTGTTGCGGCCCGTGGGTTCGAGGACGAAGTGCCCACGGTGACGCTCCAGGTGAGCACTTTGATAGTGATCGCGGCTCTGGAAATAGTATTCGCGATTGGTGACCGTGACGATATCGCCCCGGCCATCGAACAACCCCGCGGCACGCCGGTAGGTTTTGCCCAGCAACGATTGGCCGTCGGGCAAGCGCATGAAAGGCTTGGGATGACCCTCGCGGGACACTGGCCACAACCTCGTCCCGGCTCCGCCGGAGAGAATCACAGGGATGAGCATGGCCTACTCCTTGGCGACGCGTTTCATGTCCGCATCCATCATCATGCGGATCAGGGTGTCGAGGTCGGTCCGGGGCTTCCAGCCCAGGACCCGTTGGGCCTTGGTCGGGTTGCCGAGCAAAACCTCGACTTCGGCCGGGCGGAAAAACGCCGGGTCGATCTTGACGAAGTCACGGTAGTCCAGTCCCACGTGTTCGAAGGCGATCCTGCACATCTCGCGCACGGTGGTGGTGACGCCAGTGGCCACTACGTAATCGTCGGGGGTGTCCTGTTGCAACATCAGCCACATGGCCTCGACGTAATCGCCGGCAAAGCCCCAATCGCGCTTGGCGTCGATATTGCCCAGGCGCAACTCCTGCTGCTTGCCCTGCTTGATGCGCGCGGCGGCGTCGGTGACCTTGCGGGTCACGAACTCGATGCCGCGCAGCGGTGATTCGTGGTTGAACAGGATGCCGCTGCTGGCATGCAGGCCGAAGCTTTCCCGGTAATTGACGGTGATCCAGTGGCCGTACAGTTTCGCGACGCCATAGGGGCTGCGCGGGTAAAACGGGGTGTGCTCGTCCTGTTGCTCGGCCTGGATCAGGCCGAACATTTCGCTGGTGGAGGCCTGGTAGAAACGGGTCTGCGTACTGAACTGGCGAATGGCTTCGAGCAGGTGAGTGACCCCCAGCCCGTCGACGATGCCGGTGGTCACCGGCTGGTCCCAGGAGGCCGCGACGAAACTTTGCGCGGCCAGGTTATACACCTCGTCCGGCGCCGACTTGATCACCGCCCGCTGCACCGAGCAGGCGTCGGCCATGTCACCGTCCAAGTAAACGATGTCTTGTTCGATGCCCATCTCTCGCAGCCGCCAGCGCGAGTCGCTGCTGCGTCGCGCTACCAGACCGTGGACTTTGTAACCCTTGTCGAGCAGCAACTTGGCCAGATACGCGCCGTCCTGGCCGGTGATCCCTGTGATCAATGCACTTTTCATTCTTGTCGTACCCGTATCTCCCAGTCGGACAGGATCGCCCGCAAGGATTGTTGTGTTGTTGTTTCGGGCGTCCATCCGGTGGCCTGTCGTAGCTTGGCAGGGCTACCACAGACGCGACGCTGTTCTGCGCGGCGAAGACGCGCAGGGTCCTGGATCAGTTGCACGTCGACCTGGGCGATATCGCCCAGTTGTTCGATCAGGCTGCGAATGCTCTGCTCGCGACCCGAACAGATGTTGTAGACCTGCCCCGGGGCGCCTTTTTCCAGCAGCCCCAGGTAGGCCGAAATCACATCGCCGACATCGAGGAAGTCGCGGGTCACGTCGATATCGCCCACCTGCAACCGGGCCGGTTGCAGGCCCAGCTTGATCCGGCTGATTTGCCGGGCGGCGCTGGCAATGACGAAGCTGTCCTTCTGGCCGGGGCCGATGTGATTGAACGGGCGAGCCACCAGCACCGGCCAGCCTTCGCTCATGCCCCATTGCAGGCTCAGCAGTTCGGCCGACAGCTTGCTCACGGCGTACGGGTTGCGCGGGGCGGGTGCTTGCAGTTCGGTAATCGGCAGCCGGTCTTCGCTGACCTGACCATAGACGTCACCGGAGCTGACATACAGGAACGTGCCGGTGAACCCCCGGGCCTTGAGGGCCTGGAGCAGGTTCAAGGTGCCCAACAGGTTGATGTTCAGGGTGCGGGCCGGGTCGCGGAAGGCTTCAGGGACAAAGGTCTGGCCCGCCAGGTGGATCACGGCGTCGGGAACCTCGGGCCAGAGGCCCTCCAGGGTCTTGGCATCCGTCAGGTCGTAGCGCGCGGCGACAGGCATCACCTGCCAGGCCGAATCATGACCGTTCAGTCGAGATTTGAGGTGACGTCCAACGAAACCGCTGAGGCCCGTAACGAACAGACGTTTTTTCAAGCACCAGCCCCCTTTACGGTGACTTCGTCTATCGCGAATGGAGTAGGAAATTTCCGTAAGATCGGGGAAAAGTCACTCAACGATCAGCTTAGCGAAGCATTTGTTGTAGTTGTTTGGTTGCCAATCTGTGCCAATTTCGCAGCAATTTCAACAGCGCAAACCGTGACTGGTCAGTTCTCATATTTATAGCGGGTTTATTCACATCCAGCGGTTCACGAACCCTTGGCGGATGTGTTTAGAATGCCCCTCGTCACACTTGCCCCTGGTTCCGATCTTCGGATCGAACCGCAAGGGACGGGACCATAAAAAAACAAGAACGAGACGGGTAGCAAGATGAACGACGCGTGGCGGCTCCCGGGCCGGCTCGATGCGTGACTCGACCGTCATGAAGTTGGGGCTGCCGGGATGGCGGCGCCATGATGGGATGCCATGAATTTCATTCTTTACTCGGATGTAAACGATCACTCCATCAGTCAGAGCCTCGGTCGCCCTGAGTACAGCTATTACTTCGTGCTCAAGGCCTATCGCCCCGTGCTGGAAAGCCTGGGGCCAGTGCATGTGGTGTCGTCGGTCGCAGAGGTCGATCCGCTTTATCAAACGTTGCGGCAGGCCGGACAGGACTGCTTGTTCCTTTCGTTTTCCCCCCCGCACAAGACCCCGCTCGACCTGCTGTGCCCGATGGTCTGCGTAGTGGCGTGGGAGTTCGATTCGATCCCGGCCGAGCACTGGGATGACGACCCGCGGCATGACTGGAGCCGCACGCTGGCCCGTCATGGCCGGGTGATTACCTTGTCCAGCCACACGGCCGAGGCGATCCGTCGGACGTTGGGTGAGGATTTCCCAGTGCTGGTGTTGCCCACGCCACTGTGGGAGCGTTTCGCGGCGGTTCGTGAGCAACACCCAAGCCGGCCGGTCAACCCCGGAACGACCTTGCGGATCAAGGGTTGCATCATCGACAGTCGGCCCCTCGGGTTGTCGGCGGATGGCTTGATCGCGCCGATTTTCGAAGGTGAGCCGGAACCAGAGCCTAGCGTTGATCCAGACATCGTACCGCCGCCGCTGACTTGGCGGCGGCGGGCATTCATTTCCCGTCATTACCTGCGCGAAGTCGTCCGCGCCTTCACCGGCAGGAGCGAGCAGGGCCCCGTCTGGCTGTTCAAGCACAGCCTGCTGTGCTGGTATCGCGAGGCGGTCCGCGACCTGATTCCGGTGCCGGTACGCGTTGCCACCAGCCGGGTCCTGAGGGGGCCAGC
The DNA here is from genome assembly GCF_052871455.1 of Pseudomonas sp. LARHCG127. Lineage (NCBI taxonomy): Bacteria > Pseudomonadati > Pseudomonadota > Gammaproteobacteria > Pseudomonadales > Pseudomonadaceae > Pseudomonas > Pseudomonas sp. LARHCG127. The sequence continues at coordinate 429,236 of NZ_JBIXJT010000002.1, read as the reverse complement.
GCCGCCGTTAGTCGTCGAGCCCGTTCCTGAGCCCGCGCCACCGGAACATCCCCAAGCCGTCCTGCCGGACACCAGCCAGATGGCGGAAACCGACGTCAGCGGGGTGGTGTACGTCAGCGTGTTCAACCCTGATGACGGTCGCAAGAACTGGCATCAGTTGATCACCGCCTTCTGTTGGGCGCTACGCGACGTCGAAGACGCCACGCTGGTGCTGAAGATGACCCAGAACGATTTGTCGACCTACTACGTCGAGCTGCTGACGCTGCTGTCCCAGCTATCGCCATTCAGTTGCCGGGTGGTGGTGATGCACGGTTACCTGGAGGACGAACAATTCGCCCGGCTGTATGGCGCGGCGAGTTTCTACGTCAACGCGTCCCGTTGCGAAGGCCTGTGCCTGCCTCTAATGGAATTCATGTCCTGCGCGCGCCCGGCTATCGCGCCGGACCACACGGCGATGCGCGACTACATCGACGCGCAAGTGGCCTTCATCGTCAAATCCAGCCGCGAACCCACGATCTGGCCGGAAGACTCGCGCATTTTGTATCGCACCCTGCGCCATCGGCCCGACTGGGGATCATTGAAACTCGCCTATGAGCAGAGCTACGCCATGGCCAAGCAGCAGCCGCAGGCCTACCAGGCCATGGCCGTTGCCGCAAGCGAGCGGATGCGCCGCTATTGCGGGTTCGCCCCGGTGCAGCAGCGCCTGGCGGATTTCCTGGCGGCGCCAGGCTGTGATGAAGGGCTATCGCGGGTGGCCCAGGCAGGTACCGCCTCATGTTGATCATCATTTATTCGGAAACCAACCAGAGCAACATCCTGGAAAATCTCGGCAAGCCCGAGTACAGCTATTACTTCGTGCTCAAGGAGTTCCGCCCGGTGCTGGAGCGGTTGGGGCAGGTCGTCGAAGTGACTCAACCTGACGAAGAGGTCGATGAGCTTTATGCCGATTGCCTGGGGCGCGGCGAGGATTGCGTATTCCTGTCGTTTTCACCGCCGCACCGCACCGCCGCCCACTACGCCTGTCCGACGATCCCGGTGTTTGCCTGGGAGTTCAGCACCATTCCCACCGAAAGCTGGCAGGGCGAGCCCCGGCACGATTGGCGGGTGGTCTTGGGCGCAACCGGCATGGCGATCACCCATTCCAGCTTCACGGTCAAAACCGTTCGCGAGGTGATGGGGGCGGACTTCCCCATCGCCGCCGTCGCCGCGCCGGTATGGGACCGCTTTGCCGCCCGTGGGGCGGCGCTGGCCCAGCGGCCGACCGTGGATCACATGCGCCTGCAATTGCACGGCCTGTTGATCGACAGCCGCACCACCGACCTGCGGCCGTATGGCCCACCGGCGCATCAGGCCGGTATGCCGCTGGTGCTGGACGGCCCGGCCGAGGATTGCGAGTTACTGCTGGACGGTGTGATCTACACCTCCGTGTTCAATCCTTACGACGGTCGCAAGAACTGGAAGGACATGATCAGCGCATTTTGCACGACGTTTCGCGACGTTGCCGACGCAACCCTGGTGCTCAAGCTGACTCATCACGACGTCAGCGCCGCGCTGACCGACATGCTCCACCATGTCTACAAGAACCAGTCGTACCGCTGCCGCATCGTGCTGATACACGGTTACCTGGCGGACGCGGACTACGAACGGCTGGTGGAAGCCACCCGATACGTGGTCAACAGTTCCTACGGCGAAGGGCAGTGCCTGCCTTTGATGGAGTTCATGTCGTGCGGCCGTCCGGCGATTGCGCCGCTGAACACGGCGATGGCCGACTACATCGACCCTGACAACGCCTTCATCGTGGAGTCGACCGAGGAATTGACCGCCTGGCCCCACGACCCGCGTGCCGCGTACCGCACCCTGCGGTATGTCACCGATTGGGACTCGCTGTGTTTGGCCTATCGCGCCAGTTATCACGTGGCCAAGAACGACCCCGAGCGTTATCGCCGGATGTCGGCCCACGCCGTGCGCAGCCTGGAAAAATTCTGCAGCCAGGCCAACGCCGAGCAGCGTTTGCGGGCGTTTTTCGAAGCCATACCCGAGCGGCGCCGGAACGCGCAGCAGCCATGATCCGCCGATGGCTGGCCGGGCTCAGGCCACCGGTCGAACCCTCGCCACCGCCGACGGCGGCCGTTTCGCCCCGGGATGCCGGCCTCTACGACGCGATGCTCGACGGTTGGTTTTGCAGTGAAACCGGTGAGTTGCTCAAGGGCTTTGCTATCACGGCCGAGGATACTTTGCTGGATGTCGGCTGTGGCGAAGGCGTGGCGACCCTGTTTGCAATGCGCCAGGGCGCGTCCGTGATCTTTACCGACAGCGAACAGGACAAGGTGCGCGACCTCGCCCGCCAGGTCGAAGCCCAGGCCGCCGCGCCGTTCCTGGGCCTGGTCAGCAACAGCCTGCCGCTGCCCCTGGCCGATGGCTGTGCGAACAAGATCGTCTGCATGGAAGTGCTCGAGCATATCCCTGATCCAGCGCCGTTCATGGCCGAACTGGTGCGCATGGGCCGGCCCGGGGCGCAGTACCTGCTCAGCGTGCCGGCCTCGGTGGGCGAGCATTTGCAGCAAGGCATCGCGCCGCCGGGCTACTTTCAAGCGCCCAACCATGTGCAGATTTTCACTGCCGAACGATTCGCTGCGCTGGTGGAAGACGCCGGGCTGGTGATCGAGCATCGTCAGGCCAACGGATTTTTTTGGGTCATGGGCATGATTTTCTTCTGGGCTAGCGAGCGAGCGGCGGGCCGGGACCTCGAGGGGGCCGTGCGCGACCGTATCCAGGCGCCGTACCCACCGTTGATGGAGCGCTGGGCGAGCCTCTGGCAGGACTTGCTGGCGCAGCCCGACGGCTTGGCGATCAAGCAGGGGCTGGACCGGTTCATGCCCAAGAGCCAGGTCATCATCGCGCGTAAACCCGATCGTTCTTCCGGGAGTCCTTCATGAGCAGCAAGCGGATCATGGACATCGAGTTGTTGCGCGCCGTTGCGGTGATCGGCGTGTTGTTCCATCACCTGCAAGGCATGCCGTTTCCGGGCGGATGGCCGCGCCTGGCGGCCCTGGCCGACAGTTTCCAGTTGTGGTGGGGCGTGGACCTGTTCTTCGCGATTTCCGGGTTCGTCATCGGACGCAGCCTGATCCCGCAATTGCGGCGCTGCGATAACCCCCGGCAATTCTGGGCCGTCACCCGGGACTTCTGGATTCGCCGCGCGTTTCGCCTGTTGCCGTCGGCCTGGCTCTGGCTGCTGCTGGTGCTGTTCGCGGTGTTCTTCCTGAACCGCTCCGGGGCGTTTGGCAGCGTGCAGGCCAACCTGCAGGCGACGCTGGCCGGTTTCCTGCAATTCGCCAACCTGCGTTTTGCCGATGCGTTCATGCAGTATGAATACGGCGCAAGCTTCGTGTACTGGACGCTGTCGCTGGAAGAGCAGTTCTATCTGATCCTGCCGTTGCTGGTGTTCGTCTCGCGTCGCTACCTGGTGTGGGTGTTGCTGGCGGTGGTGCTGGTGCAATTCTTCACTTGGCGGGCGCTGTGGTTGTCGGTGATCCGTACCGATGCCTTGGCGCTGGGTGTGTTGTTGTCGATCTGGAGCCTGCGGCCCAGCTACTGGCGCTTCGAGCCCACGTGGTTGCGCCGCCCGCCCTTGGGCGTGCTGCTGGTGCTGGGCCTTGGCAGCGTGATGGCCGGGATCGCCACCGAGCACTTCAATTTGTCGTTCTACCGTCTCGGGGTCATTGCCGTGCTCAGCGCCGTGCTGGTCTGGGTGGCCTCGTATGATCGGGATTATCTGTTGCCCCGCGGTCGACTGAAAACGGCGCTGACTTGGGTGGGCAGTCGTTCCTATGGGATCTACCTGATCCACATCCCGGTGTTTTTCCTGCTGCGTGAGTTGTGGTTTCGTTTCGCCCCCTTGGGCTCGCCGGACCCTGCAAGCCATCCCTGGCCGGCGCTGGTGTGTGCGTTGTTATTGATCGGGCTGTTGAGCGAGCTCAATTACCGCTGGGTCGAAATGCCCATGCGCAACCGTGGTGCCCGGCTGGTTGAACGCCTGTCCGCCGCCCGAACCGTCCTTCCTCTCCCTGGAGCCCCGACATGCTGAGCCTTTTGAAGAAACTCACCACGGGCATGCCCGCGCCCGCCGAGCCGGCCGCCGAGAAAGTCGACCCGTATATGCTCGGGCTGCACGATGCGATGCTCAGCGGCTGGTTCAACCAGCGAACCGGCGAACTGTTCACGGGTTTCCCGGTGACGCCTGAAGACACGCTGCTGGACGTGGGCTGCGGCGACGGCGGCAACGTGCATTTTTGTGGAATGCGCGGGGCGAAGATCATCATTGCCGACATCGACGCGGCCAAGGTCGAAGCCACTCGCCAGCGCTTGAGCGACACCCCCGCGCGCGAAGTCGAGTGCCACGTGACCGACTGCAACCCGCTGCCGATTGCCGACGCCACGGCCACCCGGGTGGTGTCCACCGAAGTCATCGAGCACGTCGACGACCCGGCGCAATTCCTCGCCGAGCTGGTGCGGGTCGGCCAGCCCGGTGCGCTGTACCTGCTGAGCGTGCCGCACCCCAGTTCCGAAGACCTGCAAAAGGACATCGCCGCGCCGGAGTACTTCCGCAAGCCCAACCACATTCGCATCATCAGCGAAGAGCAGTTCAAGGCGATGGTCAGCGAGGCCGGCTTGGAAGTGTTGAGCCACAGCCAATACGGATTCTATTGGTCGATGTGGATGCTGTTGTTCTGGGAGGCCAAGGTCGACTTCAGCAACCCCGACCACCCGTTGCTCAATCATTGGGCCGACACCTGGCAAGCCGTGCTGAATTCGCCGCGTGGCGCGCAGATCAAGCAGGCGCTGGACGCGGTGGTGGCCAAGAGTCAGGTCATTATTGCGCGTAAGCCTGGCGCGCTCTCCTAGCAGCAAGGGCGCCTTTTGGGGCGAGGGAGCTTGCTCCCGCTGGGTTGCGAAGCGACCCCCATTCGGTGGGCGCTGCGCACCCAAGCGGGAGCAAGCTCCCTCGCCACAGATATTCGCCAGGATCCGGGGGGCGTAATCTGCCAGACTTTTATGGATGGTAAGGCTTCATGACGTTTCTTTCCCGGCTCACCCTGGCCCTCGCCGCGTTGCTTCTAGGGGGCTGCGAACAATCCCCGGCGCCGGCCCTCGATCAACAACTCTATATCTGGCAACGCCAATGGACGCCGGCCCACGGGCTGGCGCTGCGCCAAAGCCAGGGTGACTTTTCCACGCTGCGGGTGCTGGCGTTGCAGGCGTTCCCCGGGGCGGGCTGGCGTCGTGCGCGGATCGATCCGGCCTTGCTCAAGGCGGACGGTCGTCCGCTGATCGCCGTGATTCGCCTGGACGGCCAGCTCAAGGCCCTGGACCAGGACGAAGTCATCGCGCAAATCCAGCAAGTGCTGGGCGATTGGCAAGCCCAAGGCCTGACCCCGGTGGGCGTGGAGATCGACCACGATGCTGGCAATGCACGGTTGCCGGCCTATGGACAATTCCTCGGCCAATTGCGGCACAGCCTGCCGGCCAATCTGCGGCTCAGCATCACGGCGCTACCGGCCTGGCTCGACAGCCCCGCATTGCCGGGGTTGCTGGAAGCGGTGGACAGCAGCGTGCTGCAGGTCCACGCGGTGAGTGATCCACGGCAAGGCCTGTTCGATCCGAAACAGGCCCGACGCTGGGCACAACGCTGGGGTGAACTCACGTCGCGACCGTTTTACCTGGCCCTGCCGGCCTACGGCGTGGCGCTGCTGACCCAGGAGAGCGGCATGCCGGTGGTGGAAAGCGAAGTGCCGATCGATCGCGGCGGCGAGCGTCAGGAGTTGCTGGCCGATCCGCAACAAGTGGCCGGGCTTGCGGCAGATTTGCGGGCGGACCCGCCGCAACATCTTGCCGGGCTGATCTGGTTTCGCCTGCCCCTGGCCGGGGACCGACGGGCATGGAGCCTGACCACCCTCGGTGCTGTCGCTCGGGGCGATCATCTGGACAGTCGCTTGGCGTTGCAGTGGGAGCAGCAGGACGGCTTGTACGATATCCGCCTGGTCAACCAGGGCAATCTTGACAGTCCCTGGCCCCAGCGGCTGACGCTGACGGTCGGCGCCTGTGACGGTGTCGATGCCTTGGCCGGTTATACGTTGCAACAAACCCCCGGACTGCTTACCTTCACCCGCATTCAGGAAGGCCGCTTGGCGGCGGGTAGCCAACGGGCAATCGGCTGGGCGCGCTGTACGAAAATCGACCAAGGAGGTTTCAATGTTTACCCGTGAGTGGCCTCGTCATCTGCTGTGCCTGAGCCTCTGCCTGCCGTTGGGCCCGGCGCTGGCCTGCGGGCCGGATTTCCCGATGCGCCTGCTGGATAACCGCGCCCAGACGTTGGCGGAATTGCCCGAAGGCAGCTTTCGCTTCGAGGTCAGCCGTCTCGGCCAGGCGATTGCCGGGCTCAAGCCGGCCACCGAGGCGACGCGCAACCCGGACTACAGCTATGACGACCTGCCTTCCTACGTGGAGCAACGCACCAAGGCCGAACAGATTGGCCTCACACCGCCGCAACAAGCGGTGGTGGAGCGCTTGCGCGCGTTGACTGACATCGACCAGGTGGCGGCTGAAGCGGCGAATCTGCCGGACGAGCTGCGCCTGTATGCGCTCGGCGCGGCGGCTTTTAATGTCGGTGAACATCAGCGCGCCGTGGAGGCCTTCCAGCAATTGCTGGCATTGCCGGCTGATCAACGTCGGTTGCGCAGCACCTGGGCCGCGTATTCCCTGGGACGGGCCTTGTTCGCCGTGAGCACCGAGGCGGGCAGTGGCGACCCCGTGGCCTTGCAGGACCAGGCCCGCGCAGTGTTTCGCCAGGCCCGGGAAATGAGCATTGCCGGCTTCAGCGATCCGTTGGAGCTGGGTATTGCCAGCCTCGGTGAAGAAGCCCGGGTGGCCTACACCGCAGACGACTGGGACAGCGCCATCGGCCTGTACGCGATCCAGAACCTGCAAGGCTCACCGGTCGGCTACAGCTCGTTGCTGCAATTGGCACAAGGCTTGAGCGTCCAGCCAGATGAACGCTTGAGTGAATTGCTCAAGACCAAGTCGGTGCAACGTCTGGTCACCGCCTATCTGCTCAGCCGCGTCGGCTGGTGGGACGGTGAAGAACCTTCGGGTGAGAAAAGGCTGGTCAAGCTGTTACAGGCCAACGCTCGGGACAACCTGGACGATGCCGACCGTTTGGCGGCGGTGAGTTACCAGCACGGCGATTACGCCAGCGCCCAGGCTTTTGTGCAAAAGGCTGCCGACACAGGCCTGGCCTGGTGGGTGCGCGCCAAGCTGGCCTTGCGCGAAGGCGACAAGGTGGCCGCGGCGGCAGCTTATGCCAAGGCTGCCCAGGCCTTTCCGAACGATGAGTCCTGGGGCAACCGTCGCACACCGGATTGGAACTACGAGTCGGTGCAACCCAAGTGCCGGGTCGAGGGTGAAAGCGCAATCCTGGCCTTGCAGCGCGGTGATTATCTGCAAGCCTTCGATCAGCTCTATCGCGGCCAGGGCAACTATTGGTATGACGCCGCCGCCGTCGCTGAGCGGGTGCTCACGGTGGAGGAGCTCAAGCAGTACGTCGACGCCCAAGTCCCGGCGCCACCGGCGTTGAGCCAGGCGGATCGAGACAACTACGTGCCGCTGCCCGTGGCCGCGAGCCTGCGCAATCTGCTGGGTCGGCGTTTGCTGAGGGAAGGGCGCTTTGATGAGGCGCCGGCTTATTTCGATAACCCGGACCTGCAGAACAAGGCCCGTGCCTATGGGCAGTTGCGCCAGGACGCGGAGTCCAAATGGTGGCCAACCCGGCGGGCCGAGGCGTATTTCGATGCGTCCCGGATGGCGCGTAAATGGGGCATGGAACTGCTCGGCTATGAGATGGCGCCGGATTACGCCAGCCTGGGCGGCAACTACAGCCTGGAACCGGTCGAGCTGAAGGTCGGGCCGCTGGTGGCCGAAGGTGAAGTGCAACGCCAGCAGGCCAGCGCCGCGCAGCCGGACGTGCGTTATCACTATCGGTTTGTCGCTACGGCGCTGGCGAGCCAAGCGGCGGATTATCTGCCCCATACCAGCCAGGCGTTTGCGGCGGTGCTGTGCAAAGCCGTGGGATACAACTCCAGCCTTGAAGAGCAAAGCGTGTTGTACCAGCGTTATGTGAAGGACGGTCCGTATGTGGTTTGGGCCGGGGATTTCGGCCATCAATGCCAGGAACCGGATTTCAGCTCGGCGAACAAACGCTACGTGACCCAGGCCTTGGACCCGATTCGCTCGACGCTGCGGCCTTACAAGGTTTGGCTGCAAGTGGGCGGGGTCGTGCTGGTGGTGGCGATGGGGCTGATCAGCCGGCGCCGGCGCAAGGCGCGGATGTCGGCCAGCTAAACTAACGGCCAGCCGAACACAAATTGTGGCGAGGGAGCTTGCTCCCGCTCGGCTGCGCAGCGGCCGTCATTTTGCGAGTCTGCTGCCTGACCTGGGAAACGATGGGGACCGCTTCGCGGTCCAGCGGGAGCAAGCTCCCTCGCCACAAAAGATTGTTCGCTCCAGCTTTGCGTGTTCCTACATCTGCGTCGCCATCCCCTCCACATCCATGGCCGCCTGGCGCAACGCCTCCGAGCGGGTAGGGTGGGGGTGGCAGGTCAGGGCAATGTCCTCGGCCGAGGCGCTGAACTCCATGGCCACGCAGTACTCACCGATCATCTCGCTGACGCTCGGGCCCACCAGGTGCACGCCAAGGATTTCATCGGTGCGTTCATCGGCCAGGACCTTGGCGAACCCTTCGGTCTCGTGGTTGATCTTGGCCCGGCTGTTGGCGGTGAACGGAAACTTGCCGACCTTGTAGGCCCGGCCTTCAGCCTTGAGTTGTTCCTCGGTCTTGCCGACGCTGGCCAGTTCCGGACGGGTGTAGATGACGCTGGGGATCAGCCCATAATTGACCTCGGCGGCCTTGCCGGCGATCTGTTCGATGCAGGCCATGGCTTCGTCTTCAGCCTTGTGGGCCAGCATCGGTCCGGCCGTCACGTCACCAATCACCCAGACGCCGGGCGCTTCGGTGCGGTGACGCTGGTTGGCGAGCATGCCGCGTTTGTCGGTGCTCAACCCGACGTTCTCCAGTCCCAGCCCTTGCGTGTAGGGCCGACGACCGATGGCGACCAACACATAGTCGGCGTCCAGGGTCTGTGCTTCTCCGCCTGCCGCCGGTTCGACCTGCAATTGCACGCCGCTGGCCGAAGAAGCGGCGCCGGTGACCTTCGCACTCAACTTGAATTGGATGCCTTGTTTAGCCAAGGCCCGTTGCAAGGTCTTGCCAGCTTCGGCGTCCACGCCCGGGCAGATGCGATCCAGGTATTCCACCACGGTGACCTGGGCGCCCAGGCGCCGCCAGACCGAGCCCAGTTCCAGGCCGATCACGCCGGCGCCGATCACCACCAGATGCCGGGGCACCTCACCCAGGGACAAGACTCCGGTGGAGTCGAGGATGCGATGGTTATCGATGGTCACGCCTGGCAACGGCATGGGTTCCGAGCCGGTGGCGATGACGATGTCCTTGGCGCTCAGTTCGGTCTTGGTCCCATCGTCAGCGGTGACGGTCACCTTGCCCGGCCCGTCGATGTGGCCCCAACCTTTGATCCAGTCGACTTTGTTCTTGCGAAACAGAAACTCGATGCCTTTGGTCAGGCCCGCCACGCTGTCGTCTTTCTGCTTCATCATTTGCGCAAGGTTGAGGGTGGGGCTGACCTCAATGCCCAGGTTGGCGAACTCCGCGCCCGTGGCCGCTTCGTACAGTTCCGAGGCATGCAGCAGCGCCTTGGAGGGCATGCAACCAACGTTCAGGCAGGTGCCGCCCAGGGTGGCTCGACCTTCGACGCAGGCGGCCTTCAGTCCCAACTGCCCGGCCCGAATCGCCGCGTTATACCCGCCAGGGCCGCCGCCCAGAATGACCACGTCGTAGTTGCTCATCGCTGTTCTCCCGCTTGGCCTGATAAAAAATTATGGCTGTAATATGAGCGTTTCCAGAGATTTCGGTCAAGGCTTAAGTCAAGCGGCCAGCGGGGGCCTTGCCATGAAGAATTCAAAACGGAAATTTCACAGCAATCGTTATAAGGTAACGACCTATAACAGCGTGTCGGTGGCGTCTGCCCACGGGCCCGGATTTTGATCGCCACAAGTGCTGGGGTGGTATGCAAGTCGATCTAGCTATCGAGGGGGCACAAGTCGCCGAATGGCCGCGTTTTCAGCGAGCGTCGTTCCAAGGGCGCCGCTTGAAACGGATCGCCTTCGCCTTGGGAAGCGTGGCGGGCGTGGGCCTGGTACTGGCGTTTTTTATCGGGGTGTTTTCGCCGCAATCGCTATGGCCAGCCTTGTTGGTCAGCCAAAGTGCGGGGCTACTGGTGCTGGTGGCAGGTTTGCAATCGGCCTGGTGGGTAACGTTATGGCGCAGCAAAGCGCTGTTGCCGGCTGTGGATAACCTGCCGATTGAAAACGTGCCTGTTGATAACCTGGGTTGGTATGAGCGGTTGCTGGACCGCATCGGCGCACGCTCGGTCGGCCTGCTCAAGCAAATCGGTGCGCCTACGCTGTGGCTGGCCGGTTGGGCGGTGCTGGCATTATTGAGCCTGGAGCAAGCCTGGGACTTGCAACTGCCCGCCGCCGTCCTCGGGGTCTCGGCCAGTGTGGGGGCGGTGCTGTCGTTGTTGTTGGCGTTCGGGTTATTGGTATTCGAGCGGCAATTGGCTCAGCAATCCACGGCGCAATGGCCGGAAGCGCCGGCGCTGGCGCAACTGACCCGAGTGGCGATCATCGTGCTGGTGCTCGGCGCCTTGTGCTTGCTGTTCGCCACCGAAACGTCGCTCTGGCCGATGCGCCTGGCGGTACTGATGGGGCTATTGCCGGGGCTGGTGGCGGCGGAGTTGTTGCTGCGCGCGGTGCTGTCCTTATTCATTCCGCGCCGGGACAGCCTGGAACCGACGCTGTTGGGGCGCAGCGTCATCGCCGATCTGCTGCGCTGGCCGCCGCAACCGTTGCTGGCCTTGCAGCATGAGCTGCACAACCGTTTTGGCATCGACCTGCGCCAGATCTGGGCCTTCAGCTACATGCGCCGGGCTTTTTTGCCGGTGTTGGCGCTGGTGGCGCTGGTGGGCTGGTTGTTGACGGGCGTACATGAGGTGCCGCTGCAAGGGCGGGGCATCTATGAGCGTTTCGGTAAACCGGTAGAAGTATTCGGTCCCGGTTTGCACGTCGCGTTGCCTTGGCCGTGGGGCAGGGTGCTCAACGTCGAGAACGGTGTTGTGCATGAACTGGCGACCAGCGTCGCGGATAACCGGGCGGTGGTCGAGGCTGCGCCGGCGGAAGGCCCGGCGCCGGCCATTGCCAATCGGTTGTGGGACGCCAGCCATGTGAACGACAAGTCCCAGGTCATTGCCAGCCGTCGTGCCAACCAACAGAGCTTCCAGATCGTCAACATGGACGTGCGGTTTGTCTATCGCATCGGCCTGACTGACGCCGCGGCATTGGCGGCGACCTACAACAGCGCCGATGTGCCAACGCTGATCCGCAGCACCGCTAGCCGCATCCTGGTGCATGAATTTGCTTCGCGCACGTTGGATGGTTTGCTGGGTGCGGACCGTGTCAGTCTGGCCGACGAAATTGGTCGCGCCGTGCAGGCGGATTTGCAGTCGCTCGACAGCGGTGTGGAAATCCTGGCGACGGTGGTGGAGGCGATTCATCCGCCGGCCGGTGCAGCCAATGCCTACCACGGCGTGCAGGCAGCGCAGATCGGCGCCCAAGCATTGATCGCCCGGGAGCGTGGTGCGGCGGCGGAACAGACCAACCAAGCGCAGTTGCAGGCCAGCATCGCCCATGACCAGGCCACTGCCACCGCCCAGGAAATCAACGCGACCGCCCAGGCTGCCGATTTGCGTTTCAGCGCCGACCGCAGAGCCTACGCCACGGCGGGGCATGCTTTTATGCTGGAACACTATCTGAGCCAACTGAGCCAGGGCCTCGGCAATGCCCAGTTGTTGATTCTCGATCATCGCCTGGGCGGCAGCAGCAACGCGCCGACCATCGACTTGCGTACCTTCACGCTGCCGGCCGACCCCGCGTCGCCGCGTAACCCTGCCTCACCAGGAGCTGCCCATTGAGCCAGTCCTCTTCACACGGTCACCACGACCACGCCGGTCACGATCACGGCCATGGCGGTCATCACCACCACCATCACGGCGATCCGCAGCAAGCCGGTCCGTTTCCTTGGCGACGGATGGGCTGGGCGGTGTTGTTGGTGACATTCGCCGTCGCGGCCGCGAGCCTGGTGCAGGTGCGTTCGGGGGAGGCCACGGTCATTACCCGTTTCGGTAATCCGGCCCGGGTGTTGCTGCAACCCGGCCTGGGGTGGCGCTGGCCGATGCCGTTCGAGGCAGCGATCCCGGTGGACCTGCGATTGCGTACCACATCCAGCGGCCTGCAGGACGTCGGTACTCGCGACGGACTGCGGATCATCGTCCAGGCGTATGTGGCTTGGCAGGTGCAGGGGGACCCGGATAACGTGCAGCGTTTCATGCGCGCGGTGCAGAACCAACCGGACGAAGCGGCGCGACAGATCCGAACGTTTGTCGGCTCAGCGCTGGAAACCACGGCCGCCAGTTTCGACTTGGCGAACCTGGTCAACACCGATGCCAGCCAGGTGCGCATCGCCGATTTCGAAGCCCAGCTGCGTCAGCAGATCGATCAACAGTTGCTTACCACTTACGGCGTGCGTGTGTTGCAAGTCGGTATCGAGCGCTTGACCTTGCCCTCGGTGACACTGACCGCAACGGTGGATCGCATGCGAGCCGAGCGCGAGACGATCGCCACCGAGCGCACCGCCATCGGCAAGCGGGAAGCGGCGCAGATTCGCTCCGCCGCGGAACGTGATGCCCGCGTGATGCAAGCGGATGCAACGGTGAAAGCTGCCGATATCGAAGCGCAGTCCCGGGTAGAAGCGGCCGAGATTTATGGTCGGGCATACGCTGGTTCCCCGCAGCTCTACAACTTGCTCCGTTCGCTGGACACCTTGGGCACCATCGTCGGCCCTGGCACCAAGCTCATTTTGCGCACCGATGCCGCGCCATTCCGTGTGCTAGTGGACGGCCCTGCTTCCGTGGAAGGCAAAGGTGGAACACAACCATGAGTGTGGTTCCACGTGGAACAAACGAGTTATCCAGTCCGTGGATCCAGGCCGGGCGCCTGGCGTTCCTGGCGCTTTACGCCGTGACGGTGTTGGCGGCGTTGGCTTGGGTCTTTTCCAATGTGCGGCAAATCGATCCGCAGAATCGCGCGGTGGTCCTGCACTTTGGCGCCTTGGATCGAGTCCAGAATGCCGGTCTCTTACTGGCGTGGCCGCGTCCCGTGGAACAAGTGATCCTGCTGCCTGCCGCGGATCGGGTGCTTGAGCGGCGGGTGGAAAATCTGCTGCGCTCGGATGCGGCCTTGCAAGCCGATCGTGTCGCCAGTTTCGCCACGCCGGTCAGCGATGCGTTGGCCGGTTCTGGTTATTTATTGACCGGTGATGCCGGCGTGGTGCAACTGGATGTGCGCGTGTTTTACAAAGTCACCGACCCTTACGCTTTCGTCTTGCAAGACGAACACGTCCTGCCGGCACTGGATCGGCTGACGACTCGCAGTGCCGTGGCGCTGACGGCGGCCCGGGACCTCGACACTATTCTGGTGGCTCGCCCCGAACTGATGGGCAGCGATAACCAGGCCGCCGAACGGCGCGAGCGCTTGCGGGGTGATCTGGTGCAAGGCATCAACCGACGCTTGGCTGATTTGGCGGCGACGGGGCAGGGGCTGGGTATCGAAGTGGTGCGGGTCGATGTGCAATCGAGTCTGCCGGGACCGGCGGTGAGTGCGTTCAACGCGGTCCTGACCGCCAGCCAGCAGGCCGACAAAGCCGTTGCCAACGCCCGCACCGAAGCGGAAAAACTCACCCAGGCCGCTCGCCAAGACGCAGACCGTGCCGTGCAAGTCGCTCACGCCCAGGCCAGCGAACGGCTCGCCAAGGCTTCGGCCGACACGGCCACGGTGCTCGGCCTGGCGAAGACCCAAGGCAGTGATCCGCAAATGCTGCTGCGCCTGTATCGCGAACGCATGCCTGCCATCCTTCGACAGGCCGGTTCTGTGACCACGGTCGACCCGAAAGACGATTCTCGTCTGATCATCCAGGGAGCTGGCCAATGAGCGCCCAAACCCCCGCAGCACCGATATTGTCCTCGGCGGAACAACGCACCGCTGCTCGGCAATTGACCTTGGCAATGGTCGCCCTCGGCTTGCTCGCATTGGGCCTGGCATGGCGCGGCTGGTCGCCGGAGCAGAGCGGTGTCAGCCAACTGCTGTTGGGGGTCGCCTCGCTGCTGGTGGCCGTGCCGGTGATGCGTTCGGCCTGGTACAGCTTGCGTTACCCAAGCCTGCACGGGATCACTGACCAACTGATCGCCCTGGCGATGCTCGGCGCCTGGGCCACTGGCGATCTGCTGACGGCGGCGTTACTGCCGATCATCATGATCTTCGGTCATGTGCTGGAAGAGCGCAGTGTCATTGGTTCCCAGGAAGCGATCCATGCCCTTGGCCAATTGACCCGCAGCCAAGGTCGCAAAGTGCAGGCCGATGGCTCGATCATTGATGTCGACAACGCGACTCTCCAGCCTGGCGATGTTGTCGAGGTGCGCGCCGGCGACCGAGTGCCGGCCGATGGCCGGGTGTTGTCCGGCCAGGCCAGCCTCGACACCGCGCCCATCACCGGTGAATCGGTGCCGCTGGAGGCGGTCGTTGGCACCGAGGTCTATGGCGGGGCGATCAATCTGGACGGCCTGCTGCGCCTGGAAGTGACCCGCACCGGCGAAGCGTCCACCCTGGGCAAAGTCATTGCCCTGATGCAAAACGCCGAACGTTCCAAGCCACCCATTACCCGTTTGTTGGAGCGCTATGCCGGCAGCTACTTGGTACTGGTGTTGTTGCTGGCAGCCGTGACCTGGTTCGTCACCAACGATGCCCAGGCGATGTTGGCGGTATTGGTGGCGGCGTGTCCTTGCGCATTGGTGCTGTCGGCGCCAGCCACGGCCATCGCCGGCATTGCAGTGGCGGCGCGCCACGGGATCCTGATCCGCAGCTCGGCCTTCCTGGAAGAACTGGCAGACCTGACCTCGTTGGTGGTCGATAAGACCGGCACCTTGACCTACGGCGTGCTGCGTCTGCAATCCATCGAACGTGCCCAGGATGCCCACGCATCGTTGTTGCTGCCATTGGCCGCCAGCCTGGGTTCGGCCAGCAGTCATCCGGTCAGTCGTGCATTGGCGGGGTTGGTGGAACAGGAAAACGGCCTGCCGCTGTCGGATATCCGTGAGCGCCAAGGGTTGGGTGTGGTCGCCATGACCGCACAGGGGGAAGCGGCCCTCGGTCGGCCGGAATTGTTTGCACAGCTGGGCATTCAAACGTCAGCGATCCCTGAACACGACGGTCCGATTGCCGGGCTGGCCCTGGACGGGCAATTTCTTGCCTGGCTGCTGCTGGCCGACAGCGTCAAGCCGGAGGCGCAGATGGCCATGGCTGAACTGCGGGAGTTGGGTCTGGGCCGCCAGCTGCTGTTGACCGGCGACCGTCAGAGCGTGGCTGCGACCCTGGCCCGGGACGTCGGCATCAGCGAGGTGCAAGCCCAGGCCTTGCCGGAAGACAAACTTGAACGGGTCATGGCTGAAATCGACCATGGGTTCCGCCCCATGGTGGTAGGCGATGGCATCAACGATTCCCTGGCGCTCAAGGCCGGGGTGGTCGGTGTGGCCATGGGCGCGGGCGGTGCCGACATCGCCCTGGCGTCGGCGGACATCGTGTTGATCGGCAGCGACCTGCGGCGCCTCGGCACCTGCGTGCGGTTGAGTCGCCAGTGCCGTCGCACGTTGCAGGTCAACGTGATCATTGGCTTGGGTTGGACGTTGGCCATCGTTGCGTTTGCCGCTTTCGGTTGGCTTGGCGCGGCGGGGGCAATGATCGCAGCGTTGCTGCACAATTTGAGTACGCTGCTAGTCTTGGGTAATGCCGGGCGCTTGCTGCGCTTCCATGAGCCATTGCTCAAGGTCCAAGCGAAAGGCACCGTTGGATAGCTCCAGGCGAACTGTGCGTTCCACGCGCAGTCTGCTGTTGGAGAGGGCATACCGCCGCGGGACTTACCCGTCACAGGGAGTGTTATGGGACAGCGATAGAAAAAGGCTATAAATTCGATAGCCAGCTATTTTTCTAACATGGTCTACCCTCATTTCAGACGTCTGAAACAAGGGGGATTATCCATGCTCGCGCAACTTCCACCGGCCTTACAGAATCTGCATCTCCCGCTTCGGCTGCGGCTCTGGGATGGCCATGAATTTTCATTGGGTGCCGATCCCAGCGTCACGATTGTGGTCAAGGACCCACAAATGGTCGCGCAATTCACCCACCCCAGCCTGGACGCATTGGGGGCGGCGTTTGTCGAAGGTAAGCTGGAACTCGAAGGTTCGATCCACGAAGTCATTCGGGTCTGCGATGAATTGAGCCAGGCATTGGTGGCGGATGATGCCGGTAACCAGCCGGTACGTTCGGTCCACGACAAGGAAACCGACGCCAAGGCGATCTCCTACCACTACGATCTTTCCAATGCGTTCTATCAGCTGTGGCTCGACAGTGACATGGTCTATTCCTGCGCTTACTTCGAGACGGGCAGCGAAACCCTCGAACAAGCCCAGCAGGCCAAATTCCGTCATCTGTGCCGCAAGCTGCGATTGCAGCCAGGCGATTACCTGCTGGATGTCGGCTGCGGCTGGGGCGGTCTGGCGCGATACGCCGCGCGGGAGTTCGGTGCCAAGGTCTTCGGTATCACCCTGAGCAAGGCGCAGTTGGCCCTGGCCCGGGAACGGGTCAAGGCCGAAGGCCTGGAGGGTCAGGTCGAATTGCAACTGCTGGATTACCGCGACCTGCCCCAGGACGGCCGCTTCGACAAAGTGGTCAGCGTCGGCATGTTCGAGCATGTCGGCCATGCCAACCTCGAGCAGTATTGCAAGACGTTGTTCGGCGCCGTGCGAGAGGGCGGGTTGGTGATGAACCATGGCATCACCGCCAAGCACACCGACGGGCGTCCGGTCGGTCGCGGCGCTGGCGAGTTCATTGAGAAGTACGTATTCCCCAACGGTGAGTTGCCGCACCTGTCGATGATTTCCGCGCAGATCAGCGAAGCCGGGCTAGAGATTGTCGACGTGGAAAGCCTGCGCATGCACTACGCACGCACCCTCGATCACTGGAGTGAACGCCTGGAGGACAACCTTGAGGCGGCGTCCAAGGAAGTGTCGGAGCAGGCGTTACGGATCTGGCGACTGTACCTGGCCGGCTGCGCCTACGCGTTCGCCAAGGGCTGGATCAATCTGCACCAGATCCTGGCGGTGAAGGCGCACGCCGACGGCAGTCACGAGTTGCCCTGGACCCGGGACGATCTCTACGTCCCTTAAAGAATCGGCGAAATAAGCCGGGCGATCCGCATGCCGATCTTCTGCAGGCGGTGGGTCTCCCGGCTTTCCTGTTTGTCGATTTCCTGGGCCTGGGCGAAGTCCTCTTCAAGCATCTGCTCGACCTCGCTGGCGAACGGAATATCCACGGTGAGCAGCATGACTTCGAAGTTCAAGCGGAACGAACGGTTGTCCAGGTTCGCACTGCCGATGGCGCTGATTTCCCGGTCAATCAACACCACTTTCTGGTGCAGGAAACCCGGCGCATAACGGAACACCCGCACGCCGGCCCGAACCGCTTCAAATGCATACAGGCTGGACGCTGCGTAGACGATCTTGTGATCGGGCCGCGAGGGCAGCAGGATGCGCACATCCACGCCGCGTAGTACCGCCAGGCGTAAGGCGGCGAACACGGCTTCATCGGGGATGAAGTATGGCGTAGTGATCCACACGCGTTCGCTGGCGGCGTGAATGGCCTCGACAAAAAACAACGAGCAGGTTTCATAGTCATCGGCCGGGCCGCTGGCTAGCAACTGGCACAGTACGCCGTCGTCTGGGTAGCTGTCTGGCAGGATCAATGGAGGCAGCGAACGGGCCGCCCAGAACCAGTCTTCGGCGAACGACTCCTGCATGCTTGCCACCACCGGCCCGCGCACTTGGATGTGGGTGTCGCGCCACGGCGCCAAGGGTGGTTTTTCGCCCAGGTATTCGTCACCGACGTTGTGCCCGCCGACGAACCCCAGCACGCCGTCCACAACGACGATCTTGCGATGGTTGCGAAAGTTGACCTGGAACCGATTGAGCCAGCCACTGCGGGTGGCGAACGCTTTTACATGGACGCCGCCGTCGCGCAAGGCTTGCACATAACGGTGGGGCAGGGAGTGGCTGCCGATACGGTCGTAGAGTAGGTATACCGCCACGCCTTCGGCGGCTTTTTTCAAGAGCAGTGTTTGCAGGCGTTGACCGAGGCGGTCGTCATGGATGATGAAGAACTGAATCAGCACGGCCTGTCGTGCCTGGTCGATGGCCTGGAAAATCGCTTCGAACGTGGCATGGCCGTTGACGAGCAACCGCACCTGGTTATTCGCCAGGCACGGTGCGCGCCCCAGTTTCGGCATGGCCCGCAATGAAGCGTAGGCCTGGGAGGCGCGAGCGGTCAGGGCTTCTTCGACCCACGGCCGCCAGTTCAGCTCGGAGATCGCCTTGCGCATTTCCTCGTTGGCTTGCCGGCGCGCCTTGATGTAGCCATCGAAGGTGCTGCGGCCAAACACCAGATAAGGAATCAACGTCAGGTAGGGAATGAAGGTCAGCGACAGGGCCCAGGCAATCGAGCCTTGGGCGGTGCGCACCGTCAGTACAGCATGGACAGCGGCGATGGAACCCAGGGTGTGGAGCAGCGCGATCAGGTAACCGAAAACATGCGGGCCGAAATAATCCATGGGGCAGCCTTGCTCCTGAAGTTTCAATGCTTAACAGACCATGTTCCAAGGTGAATGTCGCTATTTAATTCACAGGTCTTGGCCCTGAACCGAAGCCTGTCGGTGGCGTCTAACGGCCACTTGTCCTCTGGAGTTTGTGCAATGAATGTTCGTCTGCTGGGTGTGGCCTTGGCGATGGGTTTGTCGGTTCCGATGGCGGCTCAGGCGCAGATGCTCCAGCCGGGTTTGTGGGAATTGACCACTAGCAACATGAAGGTCGATAACCAGAACCTGCCGGACCTGCAACTGATCCTCGGCCAGTTGCAAACCCAGATGACCCCGGAGCAACGGGCGATGCTGGAAAAGCAGGGGATCACCATGGGCGGTAAAGGCATTCGCGTGTGCCTGACCCCGGCGCAGGTGCAGACCAATGATATTCCGCTGCAAGACCCGCAATCGGGTTGTAAACAGGAGATCACCGAGCGCACCGGCAATCAGTGGAAGTTTCGCTTCAGTTGCCCGAAAGCCAAGGGGAATGGGGTCGCTACGTTCCAGAGCGATCGTGAATTCACCACCAAGGTTAACGGCACCTTTAACGCCACCGGCATCCAGCAGAACGGCAGCCTCGACACGCGCGCGGTGTGGCTGGGGCAGGATTGCGGAACGGTCAAGCCGAGGGCTTGACCCTTTCAGGCGACAGCAACCCTGTGGCGAGGGAGCTTGCTCCCGCTGGGCTGCGCAGCAGCCCCCATGCTCCCCACCCATTACACAACCTGATCACGGCCGACTCAGCGCTCCATACAACGTATTGAGGTTGTACTCGAACAGGCCAGTGAACGTACTGGCCGGTCCGCTGGCGGCGAGTGCATCGGAGTACAGCGTGCCACCGATGTGGGCGCCGCTCTCGTTGGCGATCTGCTTGAGCAGGCGGGCGTCCTTGATGTTTTCCATGAACACCGCTTTGACCTTTGCCTGCCGGATCTGGGTAATCAGCGCCGCGACTTCTGCCGCCGAGGGTTCGCGATCGGTGGACAAACCCTGGGGCGCCATAAACTCGATGCCGTAGGCCTGGCCCAGGTAACCGAATGCATCATGGGACGTCACGATCTTGCGATTACCGGCAGGCAATGCGCCGAGCTTGGCCTTGGCTTCGGCGAGCAGGGCGTAGATCTTCTTCAGGTACGCCTGGCTGTTGCGTTCGTAATCGGCTTTGTTGGCCGGGTCGGCCGCTTCCAGTGCCTTGGTGATGTTGCTGACGTACAGCTCGGCGTTCGCCAGGTTGTGCCACGCGTGCGGATCGGGAATGGTCTCGCCATCCTCATCCAACGACCGCGGGATAACGCCGCGGCTGGCGCTGATCACCGGGGCGCTGGTTTCGGTGCTGGTCACCAGGCGGTCCAGCCACGGCTCGAAGCCCAAGCCATTCTTGATGATCAGTTTTGCCTTGAGCAATGCCTTGGCGTCGTCTGGCGTGGGTTCGTAGGTGTGTGCATCGGCGTCCGGCCCGACCATGTTGGTGATTTGAATATGCTCACCGCCGACCTGCCGGGTCATGTCGGCGAGGATGCTGAAGCTGGTCACGACCTGGAGTTTTTCGGCGGCGGACAGGGACATGGACAGCATCAGACTGAGTAGCACGAGCAGAACGCGCATCGGGAGACACCTCATTGGGATGTGAGCAAAGGCGGGCGGCGCAGCAAACCGTGCACCGGACCGAATACCACCGACAACAGATACAACACGCCTGCCACCAGAACGATGGACGGCCCGCTGGGCAGTGAGTAATAGAAGGACAGCAACAGGCCAAGCCAGACTGAGAGGCAACCGAGCAGTCCGGCGATGAGCATCAGCAGCGGCAGGCGACGGCTCCAGAATCGCGACGCGGCGGCCGGCAGCATCATCAGGCCGACCACCATCAGTGCGCCGATGGCCTGGAAGCCGATCACCAGGTTCAGCACCACCAAGGTCAGGAACACGCCATGGGCCAACGGGCCGAGACGACTCACGGTTTGCAGGAACAGCGGGTCCAGTGTATCGAGCAGCAACGGTCGATAGATCAACGCCATCGCCACCAGGCTGGCGCCGGAAACCCACAGCATGCCGTTGAGCGTCGGGCCGTCCACCGCCAAGGCCGAGCCGAACAGCAGGTGAAGCAAGTCCAGGCGTTTGCCCGCCATGCCAAGGATCAGCACACCCGCGGCCAAGGAAATGGGATAAATCGCCGCGAGGCTGGCGTCCTCTCGCAGGCCGGTGCGGCGGGTAATCCAGGCGGCGAGTCCGGCCATGCTCAAGCCCGCGCCCAGGCCGCCGATGGTCAACGCTGGCAGGCTTAGTCCGGCAAACCAAAAGCCGAGGGCGGCACCAGGCAGGATGCCGTGAGCCACCGCGTCACCGATCAAGCTCATGCGCCGAAGAATCAGGAACACACCCAACGGCGCCGTGCTGCACGCCAACACCAGGCCGCCCAGCAAGGCCCGACGCATGAAGACAAACTCCAGGAAGGGTTGCCAGAAATGCGTGGCCGTGAGCATCAAGCCACCCACGTTTGGGGTTGTTGGGCAATCAAGTCGATACTGCGGCCCAGCACGCAGCCAGTGTTTTTGATCAGCAGCGTATGGGGGACATGTTGGCGTACCGCCGCCAAATCATGACACACCACCACGATCGTTCTGCCTGCGGCATGCCAGCGTTGAATGTGTTTCCACAGTAGCGCCTGGCCTTGTTCGTCGAGGGCGGCATGGGGTTCGTCGAGCAACAGCAAGGGCGCTTCGGCCAGGCTCAGGCGAGCGAGCAGGGCGCGTTGCAACTCGCCCCCGGACAACGCCATCAATGGACGATGTTCAAGGCCGCTCAGTGCCCAATCCTTGAGTACGGTTTGCAGCAACTGTCTTCGCATCGCAGGCGTGTGCCGATTGCCCCAGGAGCCGGCGGCCACCAGTTCTTGCAAGCTGATGGGAAATTGCCGATCCAGATGTTGCTGCTGTGGCATGAATGAAACGCTACCACGTCGTGGAACATTCAGGGTGACCTTGCCGGAGAGCGGTTTTTGCAGGCCTGCGAGCACTTTCAGCAAACTGCTTTTGCCCGAGCCGTTGGCACCGATGATGGCTGTGAGGCTGCCTTCCGGCCGCTCCATGGCGAGCGGCGGCGTGAGCGGTTGGCCGGAAATGCCCCAGCGCAGTGCTTGGCAGTTGATCATGATGGGTCTCGGGTCCAGCGGCTTTGAGCCACGGCGTCATGGGCATGGAGGCTTTCGGCATGAACGACGCGTACCTCCAGGGCAGTGATCCCGGGGGACCGGGCCAGGGCCGTGCTCAGTCGCCGCGCAGCGTCTTCGCAGAACATCAGGTTTTGGCCGTTGGCCAGGGCGAATGCTTGTTCATCGGCGCGTTTGACGGCGGTCTGCACAGGGGTGCCGAGGGCTGCTTCGGCTTCGTCGATGAACGACTGTAGAGGCAATTCCTCAACATCGGCGTCCAGGCGCAGGGTCAGGGTTGCGGTACTGCGCTGGCTATGTGGGGTGGCGACGATGCCCTTCGATGAACCCAACCAAGCCAGGATTTCAGCGTGCTCGGGTTTCTTATTGGCGAAATCGTCGACGAATTGCTGCTGAATCAACTGCCGGGAAAGGGCTGCCGAGCATGGGCAAGTCGAGGAATAGGGAATCTGGATTTTCAGTTCCACGTGGAACATTGTGTTTTTCAAGTGAGCTTCAATGCTCACCGGATAGCCTTTCCAGCCCATCAACGGGCTGATTAACGCCGGACGCTTGAGCAGCAGATCGGTGTGCACGCTGAGCGAAGCCGCAACGGACAAACCTTCATGACTGTCGAGGAATTGCTCCAGGATTTGGCGCATTAGCGATGGTGAAAGTGGCCTTTCCTCAAGCAACCCTAGCGCCAGGTATAAACGTGACATGTGGATACCGCGCGCTTCACCGTCATCAAGGCTGACGCCGGCGTCGGCCGTTGCACTTAGACGCTGACCGTCAATCAACACCGGTGTGGCGATGCCGCACATACCCACCCAATCAAGGGGCAGGGTTTGACGTGAAACCTGCGCAGCCACGTCGGGCAGCGTTAACGCATTCATGGTCAAGGCCCATCGAAGGTTCAAAATTAGATGTTATATTATAACGGTAAAATTAAAGAAGCCTTTTTCCATGAAAGGAGTTTCATCTTCCTAAACGTTCACGTTCCACGTGAAACATCAGCGCGGTGAAGCCTGACAACCGTTCATACGACCGCATACAAATGATCCGCCGCTACCGCCCGAGCTTGAAAAGCGATTAAGGGTTGTCCAGCCCACACGCCGGCTGTAGCCAACCCAACTTTCTCCATCCGATGCCAAGCCCGTAAAGAACGTAAGCTGACCGTAACGGCTGTTTGTTTGCGCCCAATAGCGGCGACTGGTGGCTTCGAAACCGCGCAAATAAATCGTATTCCCCGCCGTCGCGACGCTGTAGGCATTGCCTTGGCCATCCACGCAGGCCAGCAAATTCGCGCTTCGGGTGCAGTTCGCCAATAGTGGACTTTGGGCCGCCGCACTCAGCGCCCATAGCAAAAGCGGACCCGCCAAAACAAATTTCAGATGGTTGCGCATGGATTGATCTCGGGCCAATGAGAGCCGGCGGGGCTGGTTGAATAGTGTTGTTATACTATAACATAAAAAGAACCAGGCCCTGAACCCAGCCAAACCCTGGAAACGAGCCGTCGTCGAAGCGGCCGCCCGATGAGGATATACCGATGCCCAATCGCCTACCCGTAACCGTGCTTTCCGGATTTCTCGGTGCCGGTAAAAGCACGCTGCTCAACCACGTCCTGCGTAATCGCGACAATTTGCGGGTCGCCGTAATCGTCAACGATATGAGCGAAATCAACATCGATGGCAGCGAAGTCCAGCGAGATGTCACCCTGAGTCGTTCCGAAGAGAAATTGGTCGAGATGAGCAACGGCTGCATCTGCTGCACGCTGCGTGAGGACTTGCTTGAAGAAGTCGGGCAGCTCGCCAGGGAAGGGCGTTTCGATTACCTGTTGATCGAATCCACGGGAATCTCCGAGCCGTTGCCCGTGGCGGAAACTTTCACGTTTCGTGATGAAGAAGGCCGAAGCCTGGCCGACGTGGCGCGACTCGACACCATGGTCACGGTGGTTGATGGGGTGAACTTCCTGTTGGATTACCAAGCTGCCGAAAGCCTGGCCTCAAGGGGCGAAACCTTGGGAGACGAGGATGAGCGCTCGATCACCGATTTGCTGATCGAACAGATCGAGTTTGCCGACGTCATTCTGATCAGCAAAATCGACTTAATCAGCCAACACGAGCGGGAAGAGTTGAGCGCGATTCTGCGGCGCCTCAACGCCCAGGCACAGATTATTCCCATGGTCATGGGGCAGGTGCCCCTGGGCCGAATTCTCGACACGGGGCTTTTTGATTTTGAACGCGCCGCCCAGGCGCCCGGCTGGCTACAGGAACTGCGTGGTGAGCATGTGCCAGAAACCGAGGAATATGGCATCGCCTCGACTGCCTACCGTGCCCGCCGGCCGTTCCATCCCCAACGGTTCTTCAGCTTCATCGACCGTCCGTGGCCCAACGGCAAGCTCCTGCGCTCCAAGGGTTTTTTCTGGCTGGCCAGCAAGCCTGAGGAGGCGGGCAGTTGGTCCCAGGCGGGAGGCTTGATGCGGCATGGTTTCGCCGGGCGCTGGTGGCGGTTCGTGCCGAAGAATCAATGGCCGCAGGATGAAGAGAGCACGGCGACAATCATGAAGAACTGGCTGGCCACCACGGGCGATTGTCGCCAGGAACTGGTCTTCATTGGCCAGGACATCGATTTTGCCCAACTGACCGCTGAGCTGGACGATTGCCTGCTCACCGATGCGGAGATGGCCCTCGGCGCCGAAAGCTGGCGGCTGTTGCCCGATCCGTTCGGCCCATGGCATGAAGAGGTCGCAGCGTGATGCTGGCGCCGACTCTGAAAAGAATGATGCAGATCCGGCAGGTCCAAGGCGACACGCCAGGCATCTTCACGAAGATCCTGCAGGACGGCACCAACCTGGCGGTCTGGCAGCGGCAGCTTCCTGCACACATCGGCGATTTTGCCGCCATGGTGCTGGCGATGGACCAGCCACTGGCCGAATCCCGTGTGCTCGACTTGCCAGAGGAAGACACCCAGCCGGCGCTGCACGGCCTGGCTGCGGGTTTCAGCGACCTGCAAGGCTATGAAGGCTTTATCGCCGATGTTTCCTGGCTCGTCAGTGCGTTTGCCTGCCTGCTGGGCGCCCAACGTGTCGGTTTGCGTCTACGCACCTTGGATAAGGCCATGTGCCCGCGCTTCCATGTCGACCACGTGCCGGTGCGGTTGCTGACTACCTATGCGGGTGTCGGCAGCCAGTGGCTCAAGGAGGAAGCCATGGACCGCCGGCGCCTGGCACAGCCTGAAGCCGGGCCGGTTGATCCGCGCGTGATCCAGCAGTTTGGTTGCGGTGATGTCGGCTTGCTTAAAGGCGAGAAATGGCACGGTAATGAGGGGTTTGGCCTGATCCATCGCTCGCCGGAGCCCGCGCCGGGAGAGCGTCGCCTGATTCTCACCCTGGACTGGCTGGCTTAAGGCTTGAACCAGGTTCCCTGGCTTTGCCCTTCGCAAAATGGCTGCAGGTAAGCGGCATCGGTCGCCACGCCGTAATAGTGAATATCCTGGCGGTAAGGCATATTGGCGACCTGGGCGTTGCTGCACACGCCGAACGCGCCGCCAGGACATTGATCGACGTATTGCACCTCGACTTTCTGACCGGCAAGGTTTGGCTGGCAGAAACCGTCGGCAAACAGCTTCTGCGGGATGTTGCGGTTCTGCTGGCAGACTTTCACATCCAGTCGTTCCGCCTGGCTGTGGACCACGCAAGCCTGGGCCAATGCCTGGTTCGAAGTCAGTGCCAGTAACAACCAACCGATCATTCGCATCTTCACCTCCATCGAAAGTCGTCGATTATGTTGCAGCACATTCCCACCCATGTCATCGCCGGTCCCTTGGGCGCTGGCAAGACCAGCCTGATCAAGCATTTGCTGGCCCAACGCCCGGCCAATGAGCGCTGGGCGGTACTGATCAATGAGTTTGGCCAGATCGGCCTGGATGCCGCGCTGCTGACCCAGGCTGGCGATGGTATCGCACTGGGCGAAGTGGCCGGCGGCTGCTTGTGCTGCGTCAACGGCGCGCCGTTTCAGATCGGTCTTGGGCGTTTGCTGCGCAAGGCCAGGCCCGATCGGCTGTTCATCGAACCTTCGGGCCTGGGTCATCCGGCGCAGTTGATGCGGCAGTTGAGCGAGGCGCCATGGCTCGGCGTGCTGGCGGTGCAACCCTGTGTGCTGGTGTTGGATGCCCGGGCGATGTTGGACGGCAAGCCCTTGCCCGATGCACAGCAACAAGCCTTGGCGGATGCCGGACTGCTGGTGCTGAACAAATCCAACACCCTCACCCAAGCCGACCGCGAACGGTTGACGGCGCAACTGCCAGGGCGGGCGTTGTACTGGACGCAACACGCGGCATTACCGATCGAGCGATTGCCAGGCCTGATGGCGCTGGGCCACGGGGCTGTGGATAACTTGACCCTGCCCAAGCGCTTGGGGCAGATACCGGCCATCTGGTCCGACCCAACTCAGCCAATCTGCCTGCATCAGCAACAGGAGGGTGGCTGGAGTATCGGTTGGCGCTGGCACCCAAGCCAACGACTCGATGCAGCGGCGCTGACACGATGGCTACAGGGCCAGGACTGGAAACGGGCCAAGATGGTTATCCACAGCCTCGACGGTTGGGTTTCAGCCAATGCGTTGGAAGGGACGGCGCTGGGCTGGCAGGCCAGCGAATGGCGCCAGGATTCCCGGATCGAGCTGATTTTCGATCAGCCGCAAGACGTCGATCACCTGCAAGCCGGACTGGCGAACTGCCGGTGTGCCTGAATCAACCCTGTTTCAAGGCTTCCACTTGTTGTGTTCCTGGCGCCACTGGCTCAACTCGATGACTTCGGCCCTGGGCCTGGTCTGGACCGGTTCAATAGGGGTTGGTGGTGTTTCTTCGAACGGCATCGGGTAGGGCGCCAGTTCTATGTGGGCGCTGTGGGCACCGAACTGAGTGATGGTGCCCGAATGGCGGCTTTCGCCGGTGACGGTGAACTCGAAGGTGTAGACGCGAGCCAGGCGTCGTCGACCATTGGCGTCCTTTACGAAGCCGATTTTTTTCAGCGCCACGTTGCCGTCCAGCAGCTCGATCTTGAGGTTGGCGCAATGCTGCATGACCCTCGCCAACGCCCGTTCGCGCAAGCCATGGTTGTGCCACAGCCAGGCGCCGCCGCTAGCCAGCAGCATCAGCACGAAAATGTTTCCAAGGGTCAGCATGAACGAAGTGCTCCGACAAGTTGCTGTCAGCTTAACTGTCTCGCCGGTCTGTCGTACAGGCTGCGTTTAGTCGCATACTGCGCGGCTTGAATTTCAATCGTTTTACGGAAACTTCCCGCATGAAACGTACGCCTCATCTGCTTGCCATTCAGTCCCACGTGGTGTTCGGGCACGCCGGCAATAGCGCCGCAGTGTTTCCGATGCAGCGGGTCGGCGTGAACGTCTGGCCGCTCAATACCGTGCAATTTTCCAATCACACCCAGTACGGCCAATGGACCGGCGAGGTGCTGGCGCCCGAGCAAATACCCGCATTGGTAGAAGGCATCGCCGCCATCGGTGAGCTGGGGCATTGCGATGCGGTGTTATCCGGTTACCTGGGCAGCGCGGCCCAGGGGCGGGCGATTCTGACGGGCGTGGCGCGGATCAAGGCGGCCAATCCAAAGGCGCTGTACCTGTGTGACCCGGTCATGGGGCATCCAGAGAAGGGCTGTATCGTGGCGCCCGAGGTGAGCAAATTTCTCTTGGAAGAAGCCGCTGCCGTGGCGGATCTCATGTGCCCGAACCAACTGGAACTGGACAGTTTTTCCGGGCGCAAGGCGCAGTCGTTGCTGGACTGCCTGGCGATGGCTCGCGCGCTGCTGGCCCGTGGGCCGAAAGCGGTGCTGGTCAAGCACTTGGCCTACCCCGGCAAACCCGATGACAGCTTCGAAATGCTGTTGGTGACCGCCGAGGGCAGTTGGCACCTGCGCCGTCCACTGTTGGCGTTCCCGCGCCAGCCGGTGGGTGTGGGTGACCTGACCTCGGGGTTGTTCCTGGCACGGATACTGTTGGGGGACAGCCTGGTGGCGGCGTTCGAATTCACCGCCGCTGCGGTGCACGAAGTGCTGCTGGAAACCCAGGCCTGCACAAGCTATGAACTTGAACTGGTCCGTGCCCAGGACCGGATCGCCCATCCACGGGTGCGGTTCGAGGCGGTGCCGATCAGCCTCTGATCGCCCCTGTGGAAATGCTGCAAAACCCCTGTGGGAGCGAGCTTGCTCGCGATAGCAGCCGATCAGTCAATACTGATGCTGACTGACACACCGCCATCGCGAGCAAGCTCGCACAGTTGATTTTTCATTGACCGATCAAGGCCCGTCTGCCTTGATCTCCTGGTAGCGCTTCTCCAGTTCCTGGCGAATCTGCCGCCGTTGCTGGGCTTGTTCGTAGCGGCGCTTTTCTTCGCTGTTTTGCGGCTGCAAGGGCGGCACGGCAGCGGGTTTGCGCTGGTCATCCACCGCAACCATGGTGAAGAAGCAACTGTTGGTGTGACGCACCGAGCGTTCGCGAATATTTTCGGTCACGACTTTGATGCCCACTTCCATCGACGTGTTGCCGGTGTAGTTCACCGAGGCCAGGAAGGTCACCAGCTCGCCGACATGAATCGGCTCGCGGAAGATCACCTGGTCAACCGACAGGGTCACCACGTAGCGCCCGGCATAGCGGCTGGCGCAGGCGTAGGCGACTTCATCGAGGTATTTGAGCAAGGTGCCGCCATGGACATTGCCAGAGAAATTGGCCATATCGGGGGTCATCAACACCGTCATCGACAGCTGGGCGTTTCCGGGTTCCATAACGTACTCACGGTTCAAGGCAGTCATTCGGGAGTGCACCTCTGCGGATGCTGGAGAGTGGCCTGCAAACAGGTCACCCCGTTTTAAAACCACCGATATCGGGACGCTGCGCCTGTGCTTGCCGTCACGCGCCGATGGATCTGTTTCCATATATTGCACCGTCTTTTTGTCGGAAGTCGCGGTGTTACCCTTCAAAAGCCCCTTGTGAGGGCAATTCCTACAGCGGAAACGGATTTCTCCAGCTCGGCAGTGCGTCATTTGAACAGGGAGCCCCGACATGCATGCCATCAGTTTCATCCAGGATCTGGCGATCATCATGATGGCTGCGGGGCTGGTAACCGTACTCTTTCATCGTTTCAAACAACCGGTGGTACTGGGCTATATCGTGGCCGGCTTCATCATTGGCCCGCACACGCCGCCGTTTGGTTTTATCCACGACGAAGACACGATCAAGACCCTGGCCGAGCTCGGGGTGATCTTCCTGATGTTTTGCCTGGGGCTGGAATTCAGCCTGCGCAAACTGTTCAAGGTCGGCGCCACGGCCTTCATCGCGGCGTTCCTCGAAATCGTGTTGATGATCTGGATCGGCTATGAAATCGGCCGCTGGTTCGAATGGAGCACCATGGACTCGCTGTTTTTGGGCGCGATCCTGGCCATTTCCTCCACCACCATCATCGTCAAGGCCCTCAACGACCTGAAGATGAAGAACGAGCGCTTCGCGCAGTTGATCTTCGGGGTGTTGATCGTCGAGGACATCCTCGGTATCGGCATCATCGCCTTGCTGTCGAGCATTGCCGTCAGCGGCACCGTGAGCTCCGGCGAGGTGTTTTCCACCGTTGGCAAGTTGTCGCTGTTCATGATCGTCGCGTTGGTCATCGGCATTCTGCTGGTGCCGAGGTTGCTGGCCTACGTGGCGAAGTTCGACAGCAACGAAATGCTGCTGATTACCGTACTGGGCCTGTGTTTCGGCTTCTGCCTGCTGGTGGTGAAGCTGGAATACAGCATGGTGCTCGGGGCGTTCCTGATCGGTGCGATCATGGCCGAGTCCCGGCAGTTGCTGAAGATCGAGCGGTTGGTGGAGCCGGTGCGTGATCTGTTCAGCGCGATTTTCTTCGTCGCCATCGGGCTGATGCTCGATCCGGCGATATTGCTGCAATACGCCTGGCCGATTGCGGTGATTACGGGCGCCGTGGTGCTTGGCAAGATGTTGTCCTGCGGCCTCGGTGCCTTTATCGCCGGCAACGATGGACGCACCTCGTTGCGCGTTGGGATGGGGCTTTCGCAGATCGGTGAATTCTCCTTCATCATCGCGTCGCTGGGGATGACCTTGCAGGTCACCAGCGATTTCCTCTACCCGGTAGCGGTCGCCGTCTCGGTGCTGACCACACTGCTGACGCCTTACTTGATCCGGGCCGCCGACCCGCTGTCCGTCAAGTTGGCAACGGCCATGCCGCAACGGCTGACGCGAGTGCTGGGGATGTATGGCGAATGGCTGCGTAGCATCCAGCCCCACGGCGAAGGCGCGATGCTGGCGTCGATGATCCGGCGGATTCTCCTGCAGGTAGGCGTCAACCTGGCGTTGGTCATCGCCATTTTTGTCTCGGGGGGATATTTCGCCGAGCGGATGTCGGCTTACCTGCAAGCCTGGATCAGCGATCCGAGCTGGCAAAAAGCATTGATCTGGGGCGGAGCGTTACTGCTGTCGCTGCCGTTCCTGATTGCCGCTTACCGCAAGCTCAAGGCGCTGTCGATGCTGCTGGCGGAGATGGGCGTGAAGCCGGAGATGGCTGGCCGCCACACCCAGCGCGTGCGCCGGGTGATCGCCGAAGTGATCCCGATTCTCTCGCTGCTGGTGATTTTTCTGCTATTGGCAGCCTTGTCGGCCAGCATCCTGCCGACCAACAAGTTGCTTGTGCTGATTGCCGTGGTGGCGACTGCCGTGGCGGCACTGCTCTGGCGCTGGTTCATCCGCTTGCATACGCGGATGCAGGTGGCCTTGCTTGAAACCCTGGACAACCACAAGGAGTCGTCCGGCCATTGACCGGCGGCGGGGCTCAGCTTTCCAGCCAGACGTCCCGGGCCCAGTGCCAGACCGATTCCCAGGTTTCCTCGGCGATCAGTTCTTCCTCGGCTTGCCACAACACCACCGTGCCGTCCTCTTCGACGCAGTAATAATCATCGCCGTCCTGGCAGATCGGGATCAGGCTGCGGTCGACACCGGCATCCCAGGCATTGGCGGCCACATCCGGCAGGTAGGTGTGGGACTGTGGATCGGTGACGGTTACCGGTTCCAGGCTGCCGTAGACGACGTCGCTGACGGTCAGCAAAAACTCCCTGAAGACGAACGGGATATCGATGAACAGCTGCTCTTCGATCTCTACCAGCAAGTCTTCGTCGGGCAATTCCAGCGGGACCGGTACGGGCTCGTTGGCTTCACGCAATTGTTCGATGATTTCTTCCACGTCCGGGGATCCTCTTTCTCGATGGCGCGGTTTTATATGGAGCGGTTTATACAGTAGCTCGCTATAGATGCAACCGCGAAATAGAAAACCCCGGCCTGAGCCGGGGTTCTTTTATTTCAACATGCAAAACCGGTAAAGGTTCAACCGTTCTGGCGGATACCGGCCACCAGCCAAGGCTGGTCATCGCCCTGGGCACGTTCCATGTTCCAGCTTTCGCTGAACGCTTCGCCCTTGTCGAAGCGAGAATCCTTCGACAGACCGCTGAAGGTCAGGGTGGCGATGGTCTTGTCGGCGCGATCGTCGACACCATCCAGTTGCACCTGGAGGTTGTCGATGTAGGTGGACTGGAAGCCGTCACCCAGCTCGGCCCGCTCGCGCTTGAGGAATTCCAGCAATTGCGGGGTGACGAACTCGGAGATCTTGTCCATCTCGTTCGCGTCCCAATGTTGCTGCAGGGCCATGAAGTGGTTGCGCGCGGCTTCGATGAAGCGTTGTTCATTGAACCAGGCCGGCGCATTGATCACCGGACGAGCGGCCACAGGCGCTGCCGAACCACCGAAGATCGAAGCGCTGGCAGGCTGCTGGTTGAACACTTCACGCTGCATCGGCGCGTGGCCAGCTGGAGCGAGTTGCTCCTGCTGCTTGCGACGACGAGCGGCAATGAAGCGGAAGACCAGGAAGGCGATGACCGCCATGATCAGGATGTCGAAGATCTGCATGCCCTGGAAGCCGTCACCCATGAACATGGAGGCGAGCAGGCCACCGGCAGCGATGCCGGCCAGGGGGCCGAGCCAGCGCGACGCGCCGCTGGCCTTGGTGGCAGCGCCCGCGGCACCGGCCGCGCCTGCGGTGGCAGCGGTAGAGCCGGCGGCAGAAGACGGCGCCATCTGGCTGGTCTGGTGAGTCGGGGCTGCTCCCGAGCTTTTACCACCGCCAAAGCGCTTGGCGGCATTGGCGTCGATGGCCATCGTCAGGCCGATGCACAACGCCATGGCGATGCTAAGAAAACGTTTCATATAAAGGCATTCCCATTTGTGGATAGCACGCGCGCCATGTTGCACAGCAGAACTGTTGCTGGCTAGCAGCAGAGTGTTTCGGGCTTTTGCGTGACAGGTGAGGTTCAGCTTCAGCTGCGCAAGAAAGCTTGTTCGCTTTGGGCTGTAGGAAAGGGGAACAAGTTCTATCGGAAATGTTTGGCGTCCCCAGAACAACCTGTGGGAGCGAGCTTGCTCGCGATAGCGGTGTGTCAGTCAGCAACAATAGTGACTGATCCACCGCTATCGCGAGCAAGCTCGCTTCCACAGAGTTCCTGCAAGGCCTTTAGATCGCTTCGAGCTTGGCATATCCCAGCATCAGCCACTTGCTGCCTTCGCTGAAATTCACCTGCACCCGGGCCTGGGCGCCGGCGCCTTCGAAGTTGAGGATAACGCCGTCGCCGAATACCGAATGCCGCACGGTCTGGCCGAGGCTGAAGCCGGTTTCCGGGATATCGCTGCCGCCAAACAAGCTGCTGGTGCTTTGTTGCTGGCCGCCGCCGAACGGCCGGCTGACACTGTTGGACAGCCGCACTTCCTGGATCAAGCCCTTCGGCACTTCACGTACGAAGCGCGACACTTTGTTGTAGGTCTCGCTGCCATACAAGCGTCGGGTTTCGGCGTAGGTCATGACCAGGTTCTGCATGGCGCGGGTGATGCCGACATAGGCCAGGCGTCGTTCCTCTTCCAGGCGTCCCGGCTCTTCCAGGCTCATCTTGTGGGGGAACAGGCCTTCTTCCATGCCCACGAGAAACACGTAGGGAAATTCCAGGCCCTTGGCGCTGTGCAGGGTCATCAGCTGGATGCTGTCTTCATGTTCGTCGGCCTGGGTGTCGCCGGCCTCCAGCGAGGCGTGACCGAGGAAGGCCGACAGGGGCGACAGGTCTGCGTCTTCTTCGGTGTTCTCGAAGTTGCGCGCGGCGCTGACCAGTTCCTCGAGGTTTTCCACCCGGGCCTGGCCTTTCTCGCCTTTTTCCGCTTCGTGGTAGGCGATCAGGCCGGACTGCTCGATGACAGTCTGGGTCATCAAGTGCAGGGGCATTTCCCCACACTTGGCGGCCAGGTCTTCGATCAGGTCCATGAAGGCCTTCAGGGCACCGGCGGCGCGACCGGTCACGCCTTTGTTGGTGACCAGCTGGCGCATGGATTCCCACATGGACACATGGCTGTGGCGCGCGTGATCGCGAATCGCCTCGACGGTTTTCTCGCCAATGCCCCGCGTCGGCACGTTGATGACCCGCTCCAGGGCCGCGTCGTTGCCCCGACCTTCGATCAGGCGCAGGTAGGCCATAGCGTTCTTGATTTCCGCACGTTCGAAGAAGCGCTGGCCACCATAGATGCGGTAAGGGATCCGTTCCCGCAGCAATGCCTCTTCCAGCACTCGCGACTGGGCGTTGGAACGGTACAGGATGGCAATGTCGCTACGGGCCAGGCCGGTTTTCAGCGCGCTCTCGATGGTTTCCACCACGTAGCGGGCTTCATCGTGTTCGTTGAAGGCGGCATAGAGGTTGATCGCTTCGCCTTCGCCGCCATCAGTCCACAGCTCTTTGCCCAGGCGACCGGTGTTGTTGGCGATCAGGGCGTTGGCGGCTTTGAGGATGCCGGCGGTGGAGCGGTAGTTCTGTTCCAGGCGGATGACTTCGGCGTCGGGAAAGTCCGCCGAGTACTGGTGAATGTTCTCGATCTTGGCGCCGCGCCAGCCGTAGATCGACTGATCGTCGTCACCCACCACCATCAGGCTGTCGCCGCCCTTGGCGAGCAGGCGCAACCAGGCGTATTGCACGGCGTTGGTGTCCTGGAACTCGTCTACCAGTACATGCCGGAAGCGCTTTTGGTAGTGAGCCAGCAGGCCCGGGTGGTCGCGCCACAGGTCCAGGGCACGCAGCAGCAGCTCGGAAAAGTCGATTACCCCGGCACGCTGGCACGCCGCCTCGTAGGCTTCGTAGATGCTGCGCATGGTTGCCAGGAACAGGTCGCCGCTGGCCTGGATATGCTGCGGGCGCAGGCCTTCGTCTTTCTGGCCGTTGATGAACCATTGGGCCTGGCGGGCCGGCCAGCGTTGTTCGTCCAGGCCCAGCTCGCGGATCACCCGTTTGACCAGGCGTTGCTGGTCGTCGCTGTCCAGGATCTGGAAGGTCTGGCTCAGCCCGGCCTCCTGCCAATGCGCCCGCAACAAGCGGTGCGCCAGGCCGTGGAAGGTGCCGACCCACATGCCGGCGGGGTTGATGCCCATCAGTTGTTCGATGCGATGGCGCATCTCGGCCGCGGCCTTGTTGGTGAACGTCACCGACAGGATCGAATGGGGCGAGGCGTTCTCGACCTGGATCAACCAGGCGATACGGTGCACCAGCACTCGGGTTTTACCGGAGCCGGCACCGGCCAGGACCAACTGACGACCCACGGAGGCGGCTACGGCCTGGCGTTGGGCATCGTTGAGGGAGTTCAGCAGAAGGGAGAGATCATCGCGCATCGGAGCATTCTAGGGTGCAGCGTCACCCCGGGCAAACCGAGCTTTGCATCGGCCGATAAAAGACCGTTTGGTGATGACCGGCGAGTCACGGGCTACAGGCGTTGGCGGGACTCGCTCGGGAGGGGCGCCATCCAATGAAATAGCGACTTTTTTCAATGTTTTTATGAGCTGGGGCAGTGTGGGATGGCCCATGGCTTGTGTATGCTCGGCGCTTGTTTCGGGTTCTCCACGCTCCTCTCTATAAGAACAAGAACAGTGCCAATGACCCTCAATTCCGATCCGGCGGGCCCCTGTGTGGAACCGCGGGTCATCTGCAAGCAGTACGCCACGGAGATGGCGGTCGAGCGCACACGTCTGCTGTATCAGGGCTCACTGCTTCCTACATTGTTCATGCTGCTCAACGGTCTGGTCTGCGCCGCACTGTTATGGGAGCCGCGGCGCTATTTCCTGGTCAGCGTCTGGCTCGTCTGGTTGTTGTCACTGGTGGCGTTGCGGGTGATCCAGGTGGCGGCTTTCGATTCGGCAATGCCAAGCCGCCAGGCCCACCCGATCTGGTTGCGTATGTTTTTGCTGGGCTCGGCGATGACCGGCCTTACGCTGGCGGGGGCCGGCATCGCGTTGGTCCCGGCCGACAGCTTCCAGCAGCAGGCCTGGGTGTTCGGCCTGATTGGCGCGGCCGCGTTGTCGGCCAGCGTGGCCTATGCCGTGAGTCTTCCGGCGTTCCTGTCCTTTGCCTTGCCCTGCCTGTTACCGGCCATCGGCTATCTCTTCTGGGGCGGCGATGAGCAGCAGCGGGGTTGGGGCTGGCTCGGGCTGATTGTGTTGGTTTCCTTGAGCGTGGTGGCTTGGCAAGTCAATCGCCTGATCCAGAATGGCATGTTGCGCCGTTTCCAGAACCAGGCGTTGATCGAGCATCTGCAGCAAACCCAAACCCGCGGTGCGATGCTCAACGAGGCGCTGGGCCGGGAGGTTGAGCAACGGCGCTCGGCCGAGGAAAAATTGCGAGCGGCCCAGGTGGGCCTGGAGGCGCGTGTCGCGCAGCGCAGCCTTGAACTGGAGGCCGCCAGCCAGGCCCTGAGCAAAAGTGAGGCGCGCCTGGCCCTGGCCCTCAAGGCCAGTGAGCTGGGGTTGTGGGATTGGAATCTGCAGACTGACGAAGTCCATCACACCCAGCTCAAGGAGCTGTTCGGCCTGGAGCCCGAATACGTCACGGCGATGCTCAGTCATCTCACCCCGCGCCTGCACCCTCAAGACCTGCCGGCGCTCAAGCGGGCCCTGGTCGAGCACCTCAAGGGCCGCAGCGAGGATTACCAGATCGAATACCGGGTGCGGCACGGCGATGGCCATTGGGTCTGGATCGAGGACCGTGGCCGAGCCGTGGAGCGCAGCGCCAGCGGACGGGTGCTGCGCATGGTCGGGACCCGGCGCGACATCAGCGCGAGCAAGGAACTCGAGCAGCAACGGCAGCTGGCGGCCACGGTGTTCGAGGCCGCCAGCGAAGGGATTGTGATTTTCGACCCCAATTATGTGCTGCTCGCGGCCAATCAAGCGTTCACGCGAGTCACCGGTTTCAATATCGATGACATGCTCGGGCGCAATGTCGTCAACCTGCCATGCAGTCGCGACGCGCGCCGGCACTATCCCATCATCCGCCAAGCGCTCAAACAGCATGGCACCTGGCAGGGTGAGCTGGTGGAGGCGCGGGCCAACGGCGAGTTGTACCCGCAATGGCTGCAACTGAACGTCGTGCGCGATGCTCGGGGAAATATCAGCCATATCGTGGGCTTTTTCGCCGATCTTTCGGCGCGCCGCGAATCTGAAGAGCGCATGCGCTACCTGACCCATTACGACGAACTGACCGGGCTGGCGAATCGCTCGCTGTTCCGTGAGCGCCTGAACGAAGCTCATCAGCGGGTGCGCCAGGGTGGACGGCGTAGCCTGGCGTTGCTGCATATCAACCTGGACCGTTTCAAACTGCTCAACGATAGCCTGGGCCATGACATCGCCGACCAGTTGTTGCAGAAAATGGCGCGGCGCTTGATCAATGCACTGCCCGAGGCCGACACCATTGCCCGGTTATCCGGCGATGAGTTTGCGGTGTTGTTCGATGCCTACGGCAGCCTTTCCAGCCTGGCGCGGGTGGCGACCCGGCTGGCCGCCAAGCTGCGCGTGCCGTTGACCATCGAAGGTCATGAATTGGTGCTCAGTGCCTCCATCGGCATCAGCTTGTTGCCGGACAACACGCGGGAAATTGCCACGCTGGTCAGCCAGGCGAACATGGCCATGCAGCACGCCAAGCATCTGGGGGGCAACAACTTCCAGTTCTACACCGAGAGCCTCCAGGCCAGCACGCTGGAGCGCCTGCAACTGGAAAACCAACTGCGCAAGGCCTTGGAAGAGCAACAACTGAAGGTCTTTTATCAGCCCAAATTGTGCCTGGCCACCGGTCGCCTGAACGCCGCCGAGGCGCTGGTGCGTTGGGATCATCCGGCCATGGGCCGAGTCCCGCCGGGAGATTTCATCGGCTTGGCTGAAGAGACCGGGCTGATCGGACCGATTGGCGAGTTCGTGTTGCGCCAAGCCTGTTGGCAGGCGTGCGAATGGCAGCGCCAAGGGCTTGAGCCGATCAGGGTGTCGGTCAACCTGTCAGTGCATCAGTTGCGCCAGGGCAAGCTGGTCAGCCTGGTGCGACAAGTGCTGGAGGAAACCGGCCTGGCGCCCCAGTACCTGGAGCTGGAGTTGACCGAGAGCCAGTTGCTCGACAGCGTTGAACACATCATCGCCACGTTCCAGCAATTGCGCGACCTTGGGGTCAAGCTGGCGATCGACGATTTTGGCACCGGCTACTCATCCCTGAGCTACCTCAAGCGTATCCCGGTGGACTACGTGAAGATCGACCAGGCGTTCATCCGCGGGCTGGGCGAGGGCAGCGTGGATACCGCCATTACCCGGGCAATCATTGCAATGGCCCATGGCTTGTCGCTCAAGGTAGTGGCTGAAGGCGTTGAGCGTCAGGAGCAGCTTGAGTTCCTCAGGAACGAGGGTTGCGATGAGGTGCAGGGGTATCTGATCAGCCGGCCGGTGGAGGCAGACGGTTTGGCCGGGTTGTTGCGGGCGCAGCACCTGGGTTGAATTAACCTGAACGACGACGATAACTTCCCGGTAGACGACGAGCGCGTCTGCCGGGAAGTTGTTTATGGGCGAATGCTTAGTGGGTGATTAGAACTTCATCAATGTGGTGCAGCAACTCGCCTTCGAAAAAAATACTGACGCCCGTGACGTTGGATTCACCCAGCTCTTTGTATTCGACAATCTTGTCTGTGAGCACTTGTAGTGAAACCCCGTCGGAGTTTTGAAGTATCAACTCCAATCGTAGATCAAGAGATTTGTCCTGATTGGCGCTCCGGACCAGCGTCGGGATAACGCCGGAATTTGCTACGGTTACGGTGCCAAAGGTGCGGAAAGATGCAGTGCCCGGCATACGATCGATTTGTGCGGTCCAACCTTTAGTTGTGATTTTCATAGTGGTAACTCCTTTAGTTAAAGTTGATTGCTTCCTGCGGGAGCCAATATAACGGCTTTGACTTGATGGTGTTAGTTAAGTGGCGGTTGGGATTGTAAGGAGAAATGAACTTTCAATGGCCTACTTGGTTTTGGCTTGAGAGCTACTGCCTAGGGTTGTAGGGATATATATTGTTAAGGGCTGCAAGTTATCGAATGTTTGGCTCATTGGAAATAGGCGCTATTGCCTACGTTGGAAGCTCTGGCCGGGTCAGGAAGTCAGGCGATCGACAGCGCAGAGGGTTTGCGCTACGGCCCAGGCTGCTACATCGGGCAATCCTCGGCCAAAACAAAGGGGCAGCGAGGCAATCCAGTTACGTTTTGGACGGGCAAAGCGCCAATTCTTGTAGTATAACTACAAGCTTGCTACATCCCGGCATCTGCCCATAACAAGAGTCCAGCCCCTTGAACCTGTTGCAACACATCGCCCAGTCACGCCACTTGCTGCGCAAGTCGGAGCTGAAAGTCGCCGATCACGTACTGCTTGATCCCGCGGCCGTGATGCATAGCTCCATGGCCGATCTTGCCCACAGCGTCGGCATCAGCGAACCGACCATCGTGCGCTTCTGCCGGGCCATCGGTTGCTCGGGTTTCCAGGATCTGAAACTCAAGCTGGCGCAAAGCCTGGCCGCCGGCGCGAGCTTCGGTCAGTTTGCGATCCATGAAGATGATTCAGTGGCGGACTACAGCCTGAAAATCTTCGACACGACCCTGCATACGTTGATGGAGGTTCGCGAGAAGCTCGACCCGGTGGCGTTGCAAAAAGCCGTCACGGCCATGTCCCAGGCCCAGCGAGTCGAGTTTTATGGCTTCGGCGCCTCGGGCGCAGTGGCGGCCGATGCCCAGCACAAGTTCTTCCGGTTGCTGCTGACGGCAGCAGCCTATTCTGACCCGCACATGCAGGCCATGTCGGCAGTGACCTTGAAACCCACCGATGTGGCGATCTGCATTTCCCAATCGGGGCGCTCCAAGGACCTGCTGATCACCGCGAACCTGGTGCGCGAAAGCGGTGCTTCGCTGATCACCTTGTGTCCGAGCCAGACCCCCTTGGCGGAGCTGTCCACGGTGAACCTGGCCATCGATGTGCATGAAGACACTGAGATCTACACGCCGCTAACCTCGCGCATCGCCCATCTGGTGGTGATCGACGTACTGGCGATGGGCGTCGCCATGGCCCGTGGCCCGAGCTTGGTCAACCACCTCAAGAGCGTGAAGCGCAGCCTTCGCAGCCTGCGGCTGTCGCCCAAGTCGGTGAAGGCGCTGGACGACTGAATCCCAAGCCCTGAGGTCGAGGGGCTTTTGTGGCGAGGGAGCTTGCTCCCGCTGGGCTGCGAAGCAGCCCCCAACGATTTTTCCAGATACACCGCATTGGCTGGTTTGCGACTGCTGCGCAGCCGAGCGGGAGCAAGCTCCCTCGCCACAAAGTGTCATTTCCCCCTGAATTCATCGTTCTGTAACGCACGCGCCGCCAAACCGTCATCCCTCATCGTCATCGTAAAGCTCCCGTATACGTCTTGGGAGTCTCGACATGACCCAGTCCTACGAAGAACGCAGCGCCGTCAAAACCCGTCGTCAGCAGGAAGACCAGCGCCGCATGGCGTTCCGTCGTGCAATCGAAGACCGCTATGAACAGCGTCAGCTTCTGGCCGAGATCAGCGAGTTTCCTGACGCGGTAGAGTTCAATTACTGGCAGGCAACGCCGGCGGCTTCCCGTCGAAACGCTCAACCAGGCCGATGATCTGAGCGCGCTCGCCGCGAACGAAGGCCAGGAAGGCATGGGCCACCGGTGACAGGCGCTTGGCCCTGGCCTGCACCAGGCACCAACTGCGGTACAGCGGCAATTCCTCCACCGGCAACTCGATGAGTGCGCCGGACGACAATTCCCGGCTCGCGGCGTGACGTGTCAGCAGCGCCACGCCCAGCCCGGCCACTACGCATTCGCGCTGGGCTTCCGCCGACGCCACTTCCAGCGTCTGGGTGAAGTGCACCCGTTTCTCCTTGAAATATTCCTCACAGGCCAGTCGCGTGCCGGACCCCGGCTCGCGCAACAGCAGCGTGTAGGGCTCCAGGTCCTGCAAGCGCAGCGGACCCAGGTGGCACAGCGGATGGTCGGGCGGCGCCACGGCGACGATCGGATTGTTGAGAAAGGGCAGGAATTCCAGGCCCATGTCCTGGGGCACCATGGACATGATCACCAGGTCGTCGCGGTTGTCCGAGAGCCGGCGGATGACCTGGCCGCGATTGACCACCGTGAGGTTGAGGTTGACCTCCGGATGCTGGCGCTTGAATGCGGCGAATAGATGCGGGACGAAGTATTTTGCGCTGGACTCTACCGCCAGCTTCAGTTGGCCTTGCAGCGAACCCTGCATGTCCGAGAGCTGCATATCGAGGTTTTCCAGGCGCCCGAAGATGTCGCGGCTGGCACGTTGCAGGGCTTCGGCGGCTTCGGTCATGTAGAGTTTCTTGCCGACATACTCGAATAACGGCTGGCCAATCAGCTCTTCCAGAGATCGAATCTGTAGGCTAACGGCCGGTTGTGTGAGAGACATTTCGTCGGCTGCACGGCTGTAGGACCTCAGGTCGCACACCTCGTTGAAAATTTGCAATTGACGCAATGTCATACGCATCAACGACTTACGCATCTTTTAAGTACTCTGGTGTGGGACGGGCAGCTCAACTATAAGTCTTTGCTTATGCATGACCCAATAATTATTCATTTTTGTTAATCCACAGCCAGGACTAGTGTGGAGCTGCGACCAATTGTTACATCTGGTCACGCGTCGGCCTGGATCCCAGGCCGTGGTATCACCGGCTCAAGGGAACCTCCAATTGATAACAAAGATCCTGATCGCCAACCGTGGTGAGATTGCCGTCCGCATCGTGCGCGCTTGCGCCGAGATGGGCATTCGCTCGGTCGCGGTCTACTCCGACGCGGACCGCCATGCGTTGCACGTCAAGCGTGCGGACGAGGCCCACAGCATCGGCGCCGATCCGCTGGCCGGCTACCTCAACCCGCGCAAACTGGTGAACCTGGCGGTGGAAACCGGCTGTGATGCCTTGCATCCTGGCTACGGGTTTCTCTCGGAAAATGCCGAACTGGCAGACATCTGCGCTGAACGCGGCATCAAATTCATTGGCCCTTCGGCGGAAGTCATTCGCCGCATGGGTGACAAGACCGAAGCGCGTCGCAGCATGATCAAGGCCGGTGTGCCGGTCACGCCGGGCACCGAAGGCAACGTGGCGGGCATCGAAGAGGCCCTGACCGAAGGTGATCGGATCGGTTACCCGGTGATGCTCAAGGCCACCTCTGGTGGCGGCGGTCGCGGTATCCGTCGTTGCAACAGCCGTGAAGAACTCGAACAGGCCTTCCCGCGGGTGATTTCCGAAGCCACCAAGGCGTTCGGTTCGGCGGAAGTGTTCCTGGAAAAATGCATCGTCAATCCCAAGCACATCGAAGCGCAGATCCTGGGCGACAGTTTCGGCAACGTGGTGCACCTGTTCGAACGCGATTGCTCGATCCAGCGCCGTAACCAGAAGCTGATCGAAATCGCCCCGAGCCCGCAATTGACCCCTGAGCAGCGCGCCTATATCGGCGACCTGTCGGTGCGCGCGGCCAAGGCCGTGGGCTACGAGAACGCCGGCACCGTGGAGTTTTTGCTCGCCGAAGGCGAGGTGTACTTCATGGAGATGAACACCCGGGTGCAGGTGGAACACACCATCACCGAAGAAATCACCGGTATCGACATTGTTCGCGAACAGATCCGCATCGCCTCCGGGCTGCCGCTGTCGGTCAAGCAGGAAGACATCCAGCACCGGGGTTTTGCGTTGCAGTTCCGCATCAACGCCGAGGATCCGAAAAACAACTTCCTGCCCAGCTTCGGCAAGATAACCCGCTACTACGCCCCGGGCGGCCCGGGTGTGCGCACCGACACGGCGATCTACACCGGCTACACCATTCCGCCGTTCTACGATTCGATGTGCCTGAAACTGGTGGTCTGGGCGTTGACCTGGGAAGAAGCGATGGACCGTGGCCTGCGAGCCCTGGATGACATGCGCCTGCAGGGGGTCAAGACCACCGCCGCGTATTACCAGGAAATCCTGCGCAATCCGGAATTCCGCAGCGGCCAGTTCAACACCAGCTTCGTTGAAAGCCATCCTGAACTGACCAACTACTCGATCAAGCGCAAACCCGAAGAGCTGGCCTTGGCCATCGCCGCCGCCATTGCCGCCCACGCAGGCCTGTAAGGAATCATGACAATGTCCAAGAAGATCCACGTTACCGACACAATCCTGCGCGACGCTCACCAATCGCTGCTCGCCACGCGCATGCGCACCGAAGACATGCTGCCGATCTGCGACAAGCTCGACAAGGTCGGCTATTGGTCGCTGGAAGTCTGGGGCGGCGCAACCTTCGACGCCTGCGTGCGCTTCCTGAAGGAAGACCCGTGGGAGCGCCTGCGTCAACTGCGCGCGGCGCTGCCCAACACGCGCCTGCAAATGCTCCTGCGTGGCCAGAACCTGCTGGGCTACCGCCACTACAGCGACGACGTGGTCAAGGCCTTCGTGGCCAAGGCCGCCGTCAACGGCATCGATGTGTTCCGCATTTTCGATGCGATGAACGACGTGCGTAACCTGCGGGTCGCTATCGAAGCGGTGAAAGCTGCCGGCAAGCACGCCCAGGGCACCATCGCCTACACCACCAGCCCGGTGCACACCATCGACGCGTTCGTGGCCCAGGCCAAGCAGATGGAAGCCATGGGGTGCGACTCGGTGGCGATCAAGGACATGGCCGGCCTGCTGACCCCATATGCCACTGGCGAGCTGGTGAAAGCGCTGAAGAGCGAGCAATCGTTGCCGGTGTTCATCCACTCCCACGACACTGCCGGCCTGGCCGCGATGTGCCAACTCAAGGCCATCGAAAACGGTGCTGACCACATTGACACCGCGATCTCCAGCTTCGCCTGGGGCACCAGCCATCCGGGCACCGAATCGATGGTTGCGGCCCTTAAAGGCAGCGAGTTCGACACCGGGCTGGACTTGGAACTGTTGCAGGAAATCGGCCTGTACTTCTATGCCGTGCGCAAGAAATACCACCAGTTCGAAAGCGAGTTCACCGCGGTGGACACTCGCGTCCAGGTCAACCAGGTGCCGGGCGGGATGATTTCCAACCTCGCCAACCAGCTGAAAGAGCAGGGCGCGCTGAACCGGATGAACGAAGTGCTGGCGGAAATCCCGCGGGTACGCGAAGACCTCGGCTTCCCGCCGCTGGTGACCCCGACCTCGCAGATCGTCGGCACCCAGGCGTTCTTCAACGTGCTGGCCGGTGAGCGCTACAAGACCATCACCAACGAAGTGAAGCTCTATCTGCAGGGCGGTTACGGCAAGGCGCCGGGCTCGGTGAGTGAGAAGCTGCGTCGCCAGGCCATCGGCAGCGAAGAAGTGATCGACGTGCGCCCGGCCGATTTGCTCAAGCCGGAAATGACCAAGCTGCGCGGCGAAATCGGCGCACTGGCCAAGTCCGAAGAGGACGTGCTGACCTATGCCATGTTCCCGGACATCGGTCGCAAGTTCCTCGAGGAGCGCGAAGCCGGCACCCTGACCCCGGAAGTGCTGCTGCCAATTCCTGAGGCAGGCAGCGTGAGCTCCGCGGGCGGTGAAGGTGTGCCGACCGAGTTCGTCATCGACGTGCACGGCGAAACCTATCGCGTCGACATCACCGGTGTGGGCGTCAAGGCCGAAGGCAAGCGTCACTTCTACTTGTCCATCGATGGCATGCCCGAAGAGGTCGTGTTCGAACCGCTCAATGAATTCGTCGGCGGCGGCAGCAGCAAGCGCAAGCAAGCCACTGCGCCCGGCCATGTCAGCACCACCATGCCGGGTAACATCGTCGATGTCCTGGTCAAGGAGGGCGACGTGGTGAAAGCCGGCCAAGCGGTGCTGATCACCGAAGCCATGAAGATGGAAACCGAAGTCCAGGCGGCCATCGCCGGCAAGGTCACCGCCATTCATGTGGCCAAGGGCGACCGGGTCAACCCGGGCGAGATCCTGATCGAAATCGAAGGCTGATTCCAACAGCCTCGATGCAATGTTTTACCTCGGGGGAGCAGGTGCTCCCCTTTTTTTCGCCCGTCAGAACATCATCCGCCATTGCCCGATCAACGCACCGTTACGGTTGTCCTGGCCCGTTTCGCCGCTGTAATTCAGTCCCAGGGTATGACGTGGCGATACGGCCAAATCTAGCCCTGCCTGCCAGAGCAAGCTGTCACGGTCCAGTTCGACGCCTTTGATGGTGTAGGTATTGCCGCCATTAACCAAGCGTTGATGGGAGCCGCC
Organism: Pseudomonas sp. LARHCG127; assembly: GCF_052871455.1. Taxonomy (NCBI): domain Bacteria; kingdom Pseudomonadati; phylum Pseudomonadota; class Gammaproteobacteria; order Pseudomonadales; family Pseudomonadaceae; genus Pseudomonas; species Pseudomonas sp. LARHCG127. The sequence continues at coordinate 384,447 of NZ_JBIXJT010000002.1, read as the reverse complement.
CCTGATGTCGCCGTATAGGTGCTTCCAGCCGACATCGAGGCGTGGTGTCAACCGCATGCCTTGGTCGAACACAAAAGGGCGGGCGAGGCGCAGGCCGAGGTCGCTGCTGTAGTGCTCCTGCGCCTGGCCGTTGTACCGCAATGCAGCATCGCAACCTTTTTCTGAATAGGCATCGCGTTGATAGCGCTGGTAACCCACTTGGGCATAGGGTTCGATATCGAAATGACCGACGTCCAGGTTGTAGCCAACCTGTCCAAAGACCTGTTGCGTCGTGGCGGCGTAACGACCCTTGAGGTGATCCTTGAAACCATTGAACGCGACATGGCGCTTGGTGCTGCCGTCATGGCTGCCATGGACGGCACCCAGGCGCAGCGCCAGCGGTCCTTCCTGGCGCACGGCATAGGCGCCTACGAGCCAACTGTCGAGCGCTCCCTCGAATTGATAGCTGTCCAGTCGTGTCTGGGTCTTGCTGCCGATGACACCCAACCGCCAATTGGAGCTGACAGCCCAATCGGTTCCCAGCATCAGGCCCTTGGTGGAATGCTTGAGGGCAAAGTTGCCCAATTGCTTGGCGAGGCTGCCGTTGTTTCCGATGGCCTGGACCCAGACCTGGCCGTTGCCATGTTCGCCCTCAGGTGTATTCAGGCTCATGGCGGAAAGCATTCCCGAGCTGATCGGTGCGACGCTGCTCAGGGTGGCATTGCCTAGATCTGCAGTGTCGTAGCCGCCCAGTTGGTCGATGGCATCGGCGGCTGTGGCCATGTTGGTGCCGAGTAGGGCAGCGATGGCGGCGTTGGGTTTTGGAGCTGGCTTGGTGGCTGTCGATTGGGTCGCTGGTTTTAGTTTGGCGCTGGCAACGATTGGAGATGCGGTGGGTTTTGATGCAGGACGTTCGGCTGGCGACTCGACGGTCGGAGGTTGCATAGCCGTGGCCTCGGATTCCAGCGGCGTTGGTTTGGCCAGTTTCGGTCCAGGCAGACTCTCTACAAACTCTTCAGCGTTTTCGTTGGTCGCGGCAATTTTTAATGGAATGTTGTTACGTTCGAAAATCAGCCCTACTTCTGTTTCTGTATAGTCAGGTGTTGCTGTCAGGAAGACGAGCTCATTTTCGATCTTCCCAAACTTCCCCACCACCTTACCCGCGTCGATCACGACTCGCCTGTTCGTGTCGACGAATTCACCGGGTATGGCGGGGATTTTCAATGTCGCATTGCCCAGCGTCGCGGTACCGCCAACCTTAATCGTGGCGCTGCCTTTTTCCGCGTCAATTCCGTAAACCAGCGTCGCGCTCTTGAGTAGCTTGAGATCATGGGTAACCGAAGGGGCGCCAACGTCTGGACCGACCTTCATCAAGCCGGTCACATCCAGCGCGTCGACCGTCCCGTTGCCGCTGAACGTGGCGTTTCTTCCAACGAACACGGGACCGGCCACGGTACCCCGGTTATCGAATACACCAAGCACGTGCACCGCACCCGCAATCTGACCGGTGTTGGTCAGCTTGGCCTTCGAGTCGACCAGGCTCGCACCGTTGAAAGCGACGCCGCTGGACCATTCGCCTTGCTTGAGATGCAGATCGGTAACGTTACTTATCTGATTGATCACGCCTCCCTTGGCGATATCCAATTGCAGGACATTAGTCCCGCCGCCTCCGTCAGTAAGCCCGAAAAGATCGCCTTGCTTGCTGACAATCACCAGGTCGTCGCTGTCGCCCATCGACAGGGGCGCTTCCTGAACTTCGGTGACCCTCTCGATCTTTGTATCCGGTGCCGCCGCGAACGTCTTGAGCCTCGCCTGCATCTTGGCGGTCGTTTCAACGGGGCGGGCTTCTCCGGTAACTGACTGAGCCATTGAAACCTCGGCACAGCCAAGCGCCAAGGTTATTGCCAGTGCGAGGTGTTGGGGCAGGAATACGTGTTGGGTAGGCATCGAATGTGACCTCTGATGAAAGAGGTCGCACTTTAAAAATTTCACCCTGTGCGGCGATGCCAGCCATCTCCTCGCCATGGGAAAGATTCGGCGGATGAAATTTGTAGGCTGCTCGTGCTGCGATCAGCGTGTTGGTTCGTTGGCTTTCATGGTCCGGAGCTTTGCCCTACGGCCCTTTCAGAAGTGTACTGACCGGACACATGGTTAACGGGGCGCCCGAGATCGACGTCCACCGCAAGGCGGCCTGATAGCCGACCGGGTTCTTGATGGGAACCGCGTTTCTCCTGTGGGAGCGGGCTTGCTCGCGAAGGCGGTGTCACAGTCGATGAGGATGTTGGATGGGCCGGCCTCTTCGCGAGCAAGCCCGCTCCCACAGGAGGGCTGTGTTGGATATGAATTTTGTGTTCACTGGAGATTGAATGTGGGAGCGAGCCTGCTCGCGAAGGCGGTGGCTCAGTCACATGGATATTGGGCTTGCTGGCCTCATCGCGAGCAAGCTCGCTCCCACAGGAGGTCTGTGTTGGATATGAATTTTGTGTCCGCTGAAGATTGAATGTGGGAGCGAGCCTGCTCGCGATGGCGATGGTTCGGTTATATGGATGCTGGGCTTGCCGGCCTCTTCGCGAGCAGGCTCGCTCCCACAGGAGAAACGCGGTTCCCATCAAGAGCCAGGTCGGCTACCAGGCCGCCTCGTGGTGGACGTTGATCTCGGGCCCACGGAGCAATGCCGGAGTGAGGGCATGCCGAGCCTAAGCGAGGCACCGAGTGGTGGGGCAGAAGCGCTTTGGTTACTTTCGACTGGGCCGGCTTCCGGGCTTTTCGAAAGTGACTCGCCGTAAGGGCGAAACCGCCAGCCGCCGTTACCGCAGCAACGGATATACCCACCAACCTTAAACCCCCAACTCAACGATTATTCAGATAAGCCTTCCCATAATGTCGCTCCATCCGCGCCTGAATCAGCTCCAACGCAATAGACATCAACCAGTAAATAATCGCCGCCGTAGTCAGCATCTCAATATAACGATAACTGGAACGCCCATAAGACTGCGCCAGAAACATCACCTCCCAGACCCCCATCACCGAGATCAGCGAGGAATCCTTGAGCATGGAGATGAATTGGTTGGTGGTCGGCGGGATGATGGTGCGCATGGCCTGGGGCAGGGTGACGCGCCAGAAGATCACGGTTTCCCCCAGGCCCAGGGCGAGGGAGGCTTCGCGTTGGCCGTGGGGGACGCCGAGGATGCCGGCGCGGAAGATTTCGCTCAGGTAGGCGCCGTAGTTCAGCGACAGGGCGATGATCCCGGCGGCGATGGCGCCAGGGACCACGCCCAGTTGGGGCAGGCCCAGGTAGATCAGCAAGATCTGGATCAGCAGCGGCGTGCCGCGAAAGAACGACGCGTAGAAGCTGGCGATGCCGAAGGCCACCGCACTGCTGGACAGTCGCGCCAGGGCAGTGATGAAACCCAGCAACGATGAGGCTACGATCGAACACAAGCACAGGAACAGCGTCAGCACCGCGCCCTGTAAAAAGCCATTGGGGGCCAAATGCAGCCCCAGCAGGTTTGGCAGTTTGTCGAGGATGATCGAGAACTTCAGGTCGAAGCTCAGGAAAAAACTCGCGAACAGCACCAACATCGCCGCCCAGGTCAGGTACAGCCGAGTGCGAAAACCGAAGATTTTCTGCAGGCGTGATTCAGCCACCGATGGCGGTGGCTGAGGGGGTGGAAAAGAAGTCATTGAGTGATGTCGGCGCCGATCCATTTCTGCGAGAGTTTGCTCAAGGTGCCATCCTGTTTCAACTGGGCAAAGACTTCACGCACCTTGCTGTCCCACTGCGCGTCGCCCTTTTCGATGGCCACCGAGTTCGGTTCGGAGTAGAGCGCATCGCCGGCCAGCTTGAAGCGCTTGTCTTCGGTCAGGCGCGGCTGGGCGGTCACCAGGTTGGTCAGCACCGCGTCCAGGCGCACCCCGGCGCCCAGGCCCAGGTCCTGGAACGCCACGTTGTCGGTGTCGTACGGAGCGATCTGCACTTCCTCGAACGGATAACTCAGTTGGGTATCCTCGGCGCCTTCGATCACCAGGTTCTTGTTCAGGTAGCTCTCGTAGCTGGAGGCGCTGGTGAGGCCGACTTTCTTGCCGCTCAGGTCCTTGGCGCCGTGGATACGGTCGTCCTTGGCGTTGACCACGATCACCGCGGGCGAAGCGTAGTACTGCACCGGGAAGTCGAACACTTCGGCGCGGGCCTTGCTCGGCGTCATGGAGCAGATGCAGATGTCATAGCGCCCGCTCCAGTGACCGGCCGCGATGACGTCCCAGGACGGTGTTTCCAGGCGCAGCTTCACCCCCAGTTTCTGCGCCACGGCCTTGGCGACGTCCACATCGAAACCGTCGAGCTGGTTCTGATCGTTGAGGAACGAGAAGGGCGGATAGCTTTCCATCAGCACGCCAACCAGCTCTTTTTTCTGTTCGATGCGGTCCAGCGTGGCACCGGCAAACGCTTGCGGAGAGGCAGCCAGCAGCGTAAGGCCCAGGGCCAGCAATGGTTGTAATTTCATGTGAGGGCCCTGTTAGAAAAATAAGTTGTAGTTCTCTGAATGGTGCGTATTAAATAGTTATAAGAACAACTCCGGTAGTGAGTATTTTTCATAAGCTTATGAGTGAATCGCATATGGGCGTAGCAACAGTCATTCTCGATGGCGGCATGGGCCGTGAACTGCAACGCCGTGGCGCGCCGTTTCGACAACCCGAGTGGTCGGCGCTGGCACTGAGCGAAGCGCCCCGGGCCGTGGAAGATGTTCATGGGGCCTACATCGCCAGCGGTGCCAATGTGATCACCACCAACAGCTACGCCGTCGTGCCGTTCCATATCGGTGAGGCGCGTTTCGCCGCCGAAGGCCAGGCGCTGGCGGCTTTGGCCGGTGAGCTGGCGCGGCGGGCTGTGCAGGCTTCAGGCAAGGCCGTACGAGTGGCCGGATCGCTGCCGCCGCTGTTCGGCTCCTATCGTCCCGATCTGTTCGATGCGTCTCGCGCCGCTGAACTGCTGACGCCCTTGGTGGCGGGCCTGGCACCCCACGTTGACCTGTGGCTGGCGGAAACCCAAAGCTCAACGGTCGAGGCACGAGCCATACGTGCCGGGATCCCGCAGGATGGCAAGCCATTCTGGCTATCGTTCACCTTGAAAGACGAGGACACGGATGAAGTGCCGCGCCTGCGTTCCGGTGAACCCGTGGCGGATGCCGCGGCAGTCGCAGCGGAGCTGGGCGTCGAGACGCTGCTGTTCAACTGCAGCCAGCCGGAGGTGATCGGTGCGGCCATCGATGCCGCGCGGCAGACGTTCGAGCGCCTGGGCGTGAAAATCCACATCGGTGCCTACGCCAACGCATTTCCGCCGCAGCCCAAGGAGGCGACCGCCAACGACGGGTTGGACCCGTTGCGTGAGGACCTGGATCCGCCGGGTTATCTGCAATGGGCGGCGGACTGGCAAAAGCGCGGGGCCAGTCACTTGGGCGGCTGCTGCGGAATCGGGCCGGAGCATATTGCCGTCCTGGCGCAACAATTGGGTTGAGTGGCGTGGCGGTTGGCCGAGGCATCGGCTGGCCACCTGTTCATCCCCGCTTACGATTTTCACCCAAAGCGACAGCGACGCCATACATATGTATGGCCGTGCTGCGTGACTGACGCGTTAGGTTTCCGGACTTTCCAATCAACCCTTGGACAGTCCGATGCCCTCTGATTCGACAAATCAACCCACCCCCCTCCCGATATCCAGCGCGGCGCCATTGAGTGGTGACCGCCAGCCGTCCTGCGAGCCTGTACCAACAGAAACGCCCATGCCAGACGACGACCTGAGCGCCGCCGGCAAAGAGCAGCTGCGACAATTGAAGCTGCTGGACGCCAACCAGAAGAGCCTGGCGCTTCTATTCGCCGGCCTGCCAACTTTCGATTCGGTGATCAATAGCCTGTTGGTCAGCTCGATCAAGAAAAAAATACCCGAGCGTAAGCTCCGTCCATCGCTGCTTGAACATATCGACCCTGATCATTGCTACGTGAATCACTTCGCCATCGATTCGGATGGCGGGCGCATGTTGACGCACTCGCAGAGTTTTACCGACGTGATGCGTAGCAGTTTGAAAGCCGATACGCCGCCCACCTATACGGCCGGTGGCGTGGGTTTCTACATTCGCCCGGATACCGTGGACGAAGCTGACAGTATTTTTTCCAGCCCTGCGGATAGCAAAATCCTACAAGCGATGGAGTCGACGTTTTACATAGCCGGCCCGACGACCAACGAGACGGTGAGGCAGCAATTGCGTGACGACCTCCGTCTCTTTCGCAACAGCGAGCGCTGGGCGGGCATCCTCGACAAGGCAGACTCATCGACGGCGCAAGCGGTCTTCGTTCATCTGCTTTCAAGGCGCTTCCTGCACCTTTGCAACCTGTACAAAGCCGACCGCAAGCCGGCTGCCTCACCGGGTGAGCGAACGCAACAGGCCGACGATGACCGCCTGTTGAACATCATCAGCACTCACCCCTCCATGCTCGACAGGGGGCGCTTGCAGCGAGCGCCCATCCCCCATGTTTATGCGGTCATGCTCGATACGGGACGCGCAACGCCGCAGCAGTGGCCCGCCGCTATGGTGATCAAGCAAACCGAACGACAACGGTTGTTTTTGTATTCCCTGGAAGGCGGCCTGCAGGGCTTCCCGTCCGTTGAGGCGATGACCGCCGCGGTGAGTCCGCTTTATGACGGGCAGGAACGCACGATCCTGAATATCTCCTCCGAGCTGTCCGGGCATGTGTTTGAAGTGGCGGCCTCGGCTCTTTTCCAGTGGCAAAGCGCAGCGCTCGAGAAATTCCTGAGCACACCCATCGACGGGACGATGGCCCTGGAGGCGTTTGCCCAACAGGCAGAAGAGGCGCTGAGTCTGCCTGTGCTATCGCTCTCCGAGCCGTTGGCGGTGCGTCGGTTGACCCGGGTCGAAAACAACCGTCCGGTCTACTACGCATCCGCGACACTGTCGGAGCAAGCGACCTATCGTCGTCTGGAAGCCCGGGTGTACCGGGGGGTCTATGAACTGAGTGGTCGCGCCCAGACGCTCGTGCAATTCACTCAGGAGAAGATCAAGCAATACCTTAAGCAAACGTTGCACCCGGCCATTAAGCCCGATCCGGACCGGACCCAGGTCACGCTGTCTTTTGGCAACAAAGCCAACCCAAGGCAGTCGCGCACCATCAGCCTGACCCAGCTGATGCTGGACAATCTCCGCTCGCCAGACTATCCGGAGGCGATGAGCGAAGTGTCGACCGTCTATCTTGTCGACCAGCACTGTCAGCGCATTCGACACCCGGAGAATGACGTTCTGATCACTTTGACCGGGAGCGAGCTCGCCCGCATGGCCAAGAGCCTGGATGTCGGCGGTCACTATGAAATCCTGCTGCGAGAGGAGATGAACAAACCGCAATACAAGGCGGCATGGCAAGCGGCGTATCTGGCGAACTTGAAGTTCAAGGGCTACGAGGCTGGACTGAAGGGCGACAGCGTGTTCAAGGCTACTGGCCTGGACAAGACCGGCAACCCACCGAAGCTGCAAAAGCGGGTGCCTCTCTGGTTGGCCGCCGTGTTGAAGTCTCCGGTGGCGGAGGCTCGTGCCCAGGTCTTCGGGCGAAGAGTGCATGTCCATGGCCTGCTGCTCGGAGGAAGCGTGGGCGCAGGAGGGCAGCATGGGGCGATGGGCAACGCCCTCAGTGTGGATGGCGCACTGATTTTTACCGATCAGCTCGGACCGGAAATCAAGGGCCCCGTCGGGGTGTACTTTCCAGACAGCCCTGAGGGCGACGACTTCCAGGAATTTTCCGATCTGGGTGAGGGCGTCGGGGCGCTTCTGCTGCAAGAAAAATGGCAGGCGTATTTCCGTTCGCGAATCTCCGCGCCCGATGCTGACGAATTGAAGGGTTTATCAGCGCAGCGACGCGGTCGGCCGCTGATTCGTGGTTCCTTGATTACCGGTGACTTGTTGGAAACGCTTCATCGCGCCTATGTAAATTTTCACAGCGCCCATGCCGATCACTTGTCCAACAGCAACCTGGACGTCCGGCGTCACCACGCTGCCCGGGTGTTCATGGTGACGGTCGATATTCTGTTGGAAGTGGCAGGTGTGCTGGCGGTGCCGGGTGTCCAGCTACTCAAGCGAGCCGTGAGAACCGGCTCGTTCGTGCTCAGGAGCGGTGTGGTTCCACGGGACCTTGATACCTTGGTCTTCATCGACAAAGTGGCTAACCGTCTTGGACACGGCAGGGCCCACGGCTGGACGATTCCATCACGGGGCCAAGCCTCGTTTCTAGCGGTGAAAGCTCGTCAACATGCAGGCGAAGCGTTGGCCGGATTGCCACTGGAGGAAGCGATCTATCATCGTTACGCCGTTAAGGATACGGCGCCGATCCGAGGGCTGGCCCCTGATGCCCAAGGCTTCTATCGTCCCAGGCTCAACAATGACGGCACGGCACAGGTCTATGTGCGGCAACCCGACGGGACGGTTTTTCGCGTGCACGATCACACGAAAATGACCGCCATCGAGGCCACGATCGTCGATCCATTAACGGGTCTGAACATCCGTTCCAGTGGTGTGATGAGAAGTACCGTGGCACGCATGCCCAATGGCGAATGGCGCGCCGTGGGATTCGGCCAGGGCGGGGGTAAACGGCCTTCCCAGACACCGCCTCCGTCGGACCCTTCCAAGCCCAAGGTGCCTGCCCTGACTGACCCAAGTATCGCCGACGCCGTCCGTACCTTGGGCAACTGGGACAACGAGGTCATGGACCTGGTCCCCTCCATCATCACCCGAATGCCGAGTTGGCCGCAGAATCGCAGCTTGTTGATCATCGATGAGATGTCCGCCGGGCGCGCATGGTCAGTGCGCTACACCCCAGGGCGGGATGAGCGTGTATACCCAAATAGCGTTCATCCCGACAGGGCGAGCACGGATATTGTCCTGCGGCGAACGGGCCAAAATCATTACAGCCTGGTCTTGGGCAATCGCGTCATGGAGATCCCCGCCGACGGTGACTGCTTTTTCAACGCCGTTGCTCGCGGCCTGAATGATGGGCGGCTACAGGGGGACTTTTCCATAAGAGGGCTGCGTGATGCCGCCGCCGATTACATCGATCAGCATCCAGAGATCCATCATTATTTGGCCCCTCAAGTCTCCGGGATACGGCAGGCGCTTGTCGATAACGCGCCGACGTTGGAGCAACTTCTGGGAAAGGCGGCAGTGCTTGACCTGACGCAAATGATTCATGGCGGCCCCAATCCGCACCACCTGTTCCAACCGATCATGAATTATTTGCGGTCATCCGCCGAAGCTTCGCTGCGTGACTATTTGCGAAATGCACAATCCTTGAGCTTGCCTCCGGAAATGCTGCATAGCATCGCCAGACATTTCTCGCCACGAACGCCTGGCCAATTGATACAGAGCGATTTTCCTTTTTACCTGGCCAACGAAGACGACCTGATCAAGTTTTTCGAGGACATATTATTGGGTCCAATTGTTGATCGTGAAATTCTCGAACTGATGAACAACGAATACCTCATGCTCTCCCAGGACGTGTTGCACATCATGCTTGAATACGGCCTGAGGGCCCGGGAACTGACCGATCACCATCCGCGGAATCTCATGGCTTATGTCAAGTTTGACCAGGCCTTGCACGGCGAAATGAGCCATGAACAGTTGGATGAGCTGGTGGGGGACGCTTATCTGATAGATCGGGGTGACCTCAAGGATGTCCAGCGCAGACTTGAGCGCGAAACAGGCAAGCTTGTTAGTGACGATGCGCGGTTGATGGATCAGTACATTTACTATGACCGCGCCGAAGACCTCGTTGACTTGCTCAGGGTAGCCCTTGGCCGGTTTCCCGATTTGCTCAGGCGCGCCGAAATCGCTTTGCAGTCCCCAGTTATCGCTTCCAACCTGGGCGGCATGCTGCCATTGAGCGTGGTGTCCCAGTGGATACGCGATCCGAGCCTGACCGATGAGCGGCTTCGACACATCGCCGCCTACACCGTCACGCGTTATACCGAAGTCGTGATCACCGGCGACATCGATATCAGCTGGATGCGAGCGTTCGACGACCATAACCTTCGCGACATTATTTTCCGCCAGCAGATATTGATGAGTTTCATGCGATTCATTGGCGGTGTTCGGGGCAATCTGGTGGATGTCGATCTACCTGCCGTCGTCAGATTGTTCAGCGCGCCAGGACAGTCTCCTTCTAACACCCGGGTCGCTTTGTTGTTACAAAGCCCTGGTGTCTGGAGCTCAATCTACAACATGCCCGGCATCACAGCCGAGGGCGCCAGAAGCGTTTGGGACGATCTGATCAGCGTGCAATACAGCGACGACCTGATTCGCGAAACGCTCCAGCGGCCTGGTTCGCTGGCGTCCGAGTCGGCTTTCGCGGGCGCATTGGTGGACAGTCTGCTAAGCGAGGAAACGCGTGCGCATCAACTGCTGCTGGGGGCATACGCGGTGAGCCAAGGAGAGGCCCAGCAGTTCCTGCGGCGCTTCAGGTTTTCGGGCAACCGGGCGGAGCACAGCCGCCTGAGCTTCGCGCGCTACGTGAGTCATCACGGCGGAATACCCGAATGGGCGTGGCAGTATGCCAACGAGGGCGTCACACCCGAATCACTCAGGCGATTTCTTGCCTCGAGACGACCACCAAAAGCGGAGTGATCCGATCGCCATCGCGTGGCTGGCACGCGATGGCAACGCTGCGGAAACACGCATTCACATATGCATGTGGCCGCCCAAGGTTGCCTATATATATGTATCGCTCCATGGCGGCGACGGAAGGATAGGGTCGGGGTTCTTCAATAAACAAACGGACCCCCCCATGACCTTATTTATTAACGATGAACCAGGCGTGCCGCTCCAAGCGCCTGGCATCACGCTTACGCCTATTCATTCACTACCCGACGGCCATGCATTCGAGCCGCACAAGTTTGCCGATCAGTGGTTGCTGGCGTTGGGACTGCTGGGTGATACACCGCTTCGTGTGACGTACCGGGAAGTTGGAGCCGCTGGTTCGGCTGCTGAAGATAAAATCGCATCGGTTCCCTTGCGTGCCGCTGTTACGCAGGGTTTTCTCAAGGCCTATCAAAGCAAGCCTATTGCTTCCCTCGGGGCTTACAACCGATGCGAGGATTGGATCGAGTATCCCCACAGAAGCCATATGAAGCGGGACTTTTCGGCACTTCGTATCGACGGCTTTGTGCTTCCAAGAAGCCTGTTGCAGAAGTTGCAGGCAGGCGTGCCGCCGGGCTACAGGGGGCCTGGACTCGCTTTTGAGACCGATTCCGTCAGTCAAGATAACCCGCTCGCCCCTCAAGAAGCGGCTCGCCACAAACAGCTCACACGTCTGGCCACCCATAAAGCCGATCTGGATCGTTTGTTCGCAGGCTTGCCCACGTTCGACACGGCGCTGAAGAATTTGCTGGTCAATTCGATCAGGGAAAAGATCAAACCGGACAAATTCCGTGGCGCAGCGCTACTGGCGATCGACCCGGACAATTGTTATGTGAATCACTTCACGACAGATTCGCTCGGGGCGCGCTCATTGGTTTCTTCATTGAGTTTCAGCGAAGTCATGATGGACTGTTTGTCCACTGATGAGCCTCCTGTATACGCCCAGGGAAGCGTAGGGTTCTTCAGTCGCTCGGACACGGTGCAAGAGACCGAAAGCCTATTCGTCGACCCGGTGGATGTGCATATCCTGACGGCCATGACGTCGGCGTTCCATATCGAGAACCCGACCACCCATATTCACCTGAGGCGTCAGTTTCTTGATGATCTGGCCGCATTTCGCACGAAGGAGACCGTGAGAGATGCCCTCGACCCGGTTATCCCCTCCACCGCGCAAGATGAGCTGGTGCTCAGGCTTTCCCAACGATTCCTGTATTTATTCGATTTATACAAAGCCGATCGAGACCCCGCTGCACGGCTAACCCAGGCAGAGCGGAACCTGCGCAATGACGAGGATCGCCTGCTGAGCATCATCACGACGCACCCTTCAGAGTCGGCCAGGGGAAGTTTGATGAGGCAAGCGCATCGTCCCCATGTGTACAAAGTCATGCTTGAAATGGAGGGCGGCCTGGCTCAGAAGTGGCCGGCTGCGATGGTGATCAAACAAAGTGATCAGCCGGTTTTATTCCTGTACTCCCTGGAAGGAGGTATACAGCGGTTCGATGAGCTCCGCGAGCTGGTGAATTCGGTAATCCCGGTCTATCAAGGGCAGCAGCGCAAAATCAAAAGTATTGACCAGGCGCTTCCCGAACATGTCTTCGAGCAGGCAGCAAAAGACCTGCTTGATCTTCAGTACGCGGCGTTACAAGCCGTTCTGAAAGCACCGGAACGGGTTCAGTTCGATTTGGCCCGCTTTGCGCTGGATGCCGAGCAAGCGCTGGAATTGCCGATGCTGGCGCTCGACGGTGTGCTGATCGCCCGAAGCGAAACCTTGTTCAAGAACAGCCGTCCGAGCGCCTACAAAGTCGCGACGGTTGCACAGAAGCGCATCTATCGCTTCCTCGAAGAGGAGGCGCTGACCGCGGAAGGCGAAATTGCCAAAAGACGCGTTCAGACACTATCGGAGTTCACTCGCGAAAAAATCGTCGCTTATCTCCAGGAGCATCTGCACCAGGACATTGATCCGGATCCAGACCGGACGTTGATTACCCTGTTTCAAGGGCGCGCGTGTACCTCGAAGGACTCGCGGGCCACCAGCCTGACCCAATTGATGATCGAGAATACGCGCCCTTCACAGTACCCCAATGCCATGAAGGAAATCCGGCCGGTCTATCTGGTCGATCAGGACGGCCAACCCATCAGCCATCCCCAGACCCGTCGTTTCATTCTTTTGAAGGGGCCTGAGCTTGCCAAGATGGCGACAAGCCTTGATATCGGTGGCCGCTACGAGACGTACCTCAGGGAAAAAATGAATGCGCCGGATTACAAGGAGGCCTGGTGGGACGCTTACCTGGCCAATATGACTTTCAAGGGCTACGAAGCCGCCCTCAAGGGTGATGATGTACTCAAAGAGACCGTGACAGATGTCACTGCCCATCCAGCGCGCACCGAAAAACGGGTCGTGCTCTGGCAGGATGCGGTGATCAAATCATTGCTGGCGAAGGATCGCATAAGGGTTCAGGGAAGGGAGGTACACGTCTACAGTCTGCTGCTCGGTGGAGCGGTAGGCGCTGGAGGCCAGCATGGCACCTTGGGCAACGCAACCAGTGTCGACGGTGTGTTGATTTTTTCAGATCAGGACGGGCCGATAATACAGGGCACTGTTGGCGTCTATTTTCCGGACAGTCCCGGTGGCGATGATCTCCATGAGTTTGCCAATCTCAATGATGGTGTTGCGCAGCTTCTTCAACAGGAAGAATGGCAGGTCTATTTCTCCTCCCGCATCGCCACTGACAATCCTGAAGAACTGAAACAAATCTTCGGGACGCGAAGCGGTCGCCCCTTGGTCCGTGGCGCGTTGATCAGCGGTAATTTGTCTGAAGCGCTGCATGAGGCGCACGTGAGATTTCGAATCGCCCATGCCGATCATCGTTCCAACAGCAACCGCAACATCCTGCACCAAACCATTTTCAACCTGACCGTGATGGCGTTCGAAACGCTTCTGGACGTGGTTTCGTTTGTAGCCCCTGGCTATGCCGCTTTGCAGATGTACTTGAGGGTAGCCAAGACCGGCCAAATCCCGCTTCACCTGAACATCGTCAAATACTTGATCCGCGCCGGCATCGCGCCGCGACCTGTCGGTGGCGCGATGGGCACCTCACGAAAGACATCGTTCTCCCTAGCGGTATTGGCCCGTCTAAGCCAACAGGGAACATCCCTTGGGCTGCCATTGGAACAAGCGGTCTACAGCCGCTACGCGGTACAGGATGGAACGGTTCTACGAGGGCTGAGCCCGGATGCTGGTGGGTTTTATCGCGTTACAGTCCGGGATGCAGCCACAGGCACTGTCACCGCTCGCCCGGTGTATGTGCGACAACCGGAGGGAATGGTGCTCCGGGTGCACGACAGTACAAAGCTGAACGCAACCGAGGCGACCTTGGTCGACCCCGTTTCAGGGGCGAGCATCCGCTCCAGTGGCGTGATGAGAAGCACCGTGGCGCGGATGCCTGACGGGGAGTGGCGAGCGGTGGGGTTCGGCCGGGGAGGTGGCGGGGACCGTCCAACGCGGCAGTCCTCGCGGCCGGGCCCGTCAAGTTCGGGCACTGCTGGCCAGACGCTCGAAGACATGATCGCTGTGCTGGAACAGCCCGGCCAATGGGATTTCCTCCTGATGGATATCGTTCCGGAACTCGTGCCCCGTATTCCGAACTGGCCGCAAAACCGCGGCCTGGTCATCATGGATATCAGGCCCGGAAGGCTTCCTTCCACCCTGCGGTTCTCGCGCCAGGCAGGCCCGGAACGTTTGTCGAGCAGTCCGGATTACGCCACGGACGTGGTGGTGAGACGGTCGAGCGACAGTCACTATGATTTGATCCAGGCAGGTCGTGTCATTCCAATCCGCAGCCTCGGTGACTGTTTCTTCTCGGCGGTTACCCAGGGCTTGGACGAACTTGAGGGGAGGGTTGTTTTCTCCCCGACGGAGTTGCGCCTGGCGTCGGCAAGATACATTCGCGAAAACCTTGAATCGTTTCGCCACCTGGAAGTCCAGGACGCCCCCCGCCGAATGCGGCCGTCGGATAGCCAGGGGGAGGAGGCGGTGGCGAAGGCGGGGCAGGTGTTTGTGAAAACGGAGACCACGCTTGAAAATCTTCTGGGCAGGGAGACCCTGGATGTTGTAACGAGGCTGCTCGCTGGCGCGCCTAACCCGTATAGGTTGTTTAGATCGCCGCGGGTACGCCTGTCGCTGCGTGCAGGTTTGGCTGCCGTCGGTTTCTCGTCGCAGCTCTGGAGACAAATCGAGCAGTTGGCGCCGGTCCGGCCTTTGTATGGATTGGCAACCTCATTCACGCCCTACACGCCCGCCCAGAGAAGCGTTGTCGAAGAGCTCCTGGATATGACGCTGGTCGGCAACGAAGGTGGGCGAACGATCGATCTCCTGGCCAGGGATGGCTATTTCCAGTTGAACCGGGATTCGATTCATATCTTGCTTGAGTACGGCGTCGGTATCGATGAGTGGTACAAGTTTTATCCCAAGAGCCCGACAGCCTATATTCCGAGCAGACAGGCGGGTGCCGGGGATGTGCGGGGGCTCCTTAACGGCAGGGAGCTGGTGCATCCACATCAGTTGGCCGAGCTTGCCAATACACTTAACCTAAATCCCGGCCTGGGAAGCCCGATCAGCGGAATGATTGAGTTATTCCGCTATAAGAAAATGACCGGACGCACCGTTGGGTTACTTCGAGGTGCCCTGCGCAATAAGGGTCGGTTGGTGGCCCGGGCTGAGCGGGTTCTAGCCTCTCGTGTGATCGAAACCAATCTTGGCGGTGCGTTGCCCGTATCGGTATTTTCAAGGTGGATAAGTCATCCAGCGCTCAGTTCGGCGAAGCTTGAGTTTATTGCCAGGTATGCCGAAACCCGTGTGCAGGAGATATTGGATACCGGCGATATCGATATCCAATGGATCCACGGGTTCACAGACAAGACGCTGAGAACCATCGAAATGCATTCAGCATCGCTAGCAGCTTTTGTTCGCTTCCTGGAACCACAATCGGGAAGTGCTACGGATATCGGTATGGCGGCCATCGCCAGCCTGCTAACCGGCCCCGATGGCGTTCCGTCGAACTCCAGAACTATTATTTTGCTCGATGTCCCTAACTTGTTGGCTAATCTGACCAACAATTTTACCCGCGAGGAAGCCAGGAGTATTTGGACAGAGTTGATCAGCCCTTACTACAGTGACCTGAACATCTACGACGCGCTTGGGCAGGTCCGCCCGTTGAACTCCGAAGCGAATTTCACATCGGCATTAATCAATGCTCTCCAGCAGGATGTGGCACGCGCGCACCAGCTGATTGACCGTGTCTTTGCCGATCCCACGACCTCGGCGCAGGTACTGAATCACCTGTATCGCTTTGACTTTACGGCGAATCGAGCGGAACACAGCCTTTTGATGTTCGCCGAATACGTGAGTTGTTTTAACCGAATACCGGATTGGGCATGGCAATACAAAAAACATAAAAACTGATGGAACGATGGCTATCGCGGGGCTTCCCGCGATAGCCATCTTTTCTATTTAACGGCACGCCGCCAAGTTTCGGACCTGCCCGCCTTCGCGTTGATTCTCTTCGCTCAACCATCGTTCAAATGCTGCTCCGATCGCCGGCCATTCCGAATCGAGCATCGAATACCACGCCGTGTCGCGGTTCTGGCCCTTGACGACCATGTGCTGGCGGAACACGCCTTCAAACGTGAAGCCCAGTCGCTCGGCGGCATATTTGGAACGGGCGTTGCCGTTGTTGCATTTCCATTCGAGGCGCCGGTAGCCGAGGGCAAACGACTCCTTGGCCAGCAGATAAACCGCCTCGGTGCTTTTCGGCGAGCGCTGCATTGGCGCGCCGAAGGTGACGTGGCCGATCTCGATGCGGCCGTGGGCCGGAACGATGGACATCAGGCTCAGGATACCTTGCACCTCGCCGCTGGCCCGGTCGATCACGCTGAAGAAATACGGGTCGATGTTGGAGGCGTGGTTGTCCAGCCAGGCATCGAAGGCGCCCCGGTCCTTGAACGGACCGTAGGGCAAATAATCCCAGAGTTTCGGATCGGCGCCGGGGCCTTCGAGGGCTTGCCAAAGACCCTCGGCATGACGCGCCGGGTCGAGTTTTTCCAGGCGGATGAATCGCCCTTCGAGCAAGCGCGTAAAGGGCGCCGAGACGCCTTTCCAACCGGTCAGCGAGGTCGACATGCTGTGCTCCTTACAGGGCTTTGCGAAATTGAATGAAACCTGGGCGTTCGGCAATGCGTTCGTAGAGTTGGATCGCCGTCGCGTTGGTCTCGTGGGTCAGCCAGTGGACTTTGCAGCAACCGTCGGCCTTGGCGGTGGCATAGACGAATTCGATCAATTGCCGACCGACACCGGTGCCTCGACTTTGCTCGGTCACCAGCAAATCTTGCAGGTAACAGGAATTCTCGATGCTCCAGTTCGAGCGATGATAAATGAAATGCACCAGGCCCACCGCCGTGTCGCCGTGCCAGGCGAGGGCGCCGTGGGTCGGTTCGCGGTCATCGAGCAGGCGCTGCCAAGTGCTCTGGGTCACCGCCTCCGGCAGTTCGGTGTTGTAGAACCGCAGGTAGGCCTGCCATAGCGGCAGCCAGGCCGCGTGATCTTCGGCGGTGACGAGGCGGATCTCGGTGTGGCTCATGTTCACTCCTTGGCGGATGCGTCGGGGATCAGGCGTGCGAGCGCCTGGTCTTGGGGGTCGAGGCTGGCGGCCAGGCCATTGCGCACCCCGGCGACATCTTCGGGGCTGCGGTTCTGGCTGAGCTTGCGTTTACCTTCCAGGCGTTGGATGGGCAGCGAAAAGCCGACGATGGCCTTGAGCATCGCATCGACGTACTCGGCCGGTGCGTCATCGAGTTTCCACGGCTGGGCGCGGCCGGTTTCGTGTCGATAGGTGAGGGTGCTGACCAGCTCGCGCAGGCGAGTCGCGTCGCTGAAAACGTCGGCAGTGCCATAGGCGTGTACGGCCAGGTAATTCCAGGTCGGCACGACTTTGCCGTGTTCGGCCTTGCTGGGGTACAGACTCGGGCTGACATAGGCGTCGGCGCCGGCGAATATCACCAGGGCCTCGGCACCGGCTTCCAGGTCGCGCCATTGCGGATTGGCCCGGGCCATATGCCCGTGCAGGGTTCCGTGGAGGCCCTGTCGCGTATCCAACAGCAGCGGCAAGTGGCTCGCCTGCAAACCGTGTTCACCATGAGTGACCAGCACGGCCAAGCGGCATTCGTTGATCATTTGCTGTAGCTGGGGGAGATCCTGGACGGCAAAGGCTTTTGGGTTGTACATGGACATTTTCCTTGGCGAATGCCAGCATCCTAGGCAGGCTATTGGTCTGTTGTAAGAGCCACTCCAGACCAATTCGATAGGTCCATTCGAGACTGCGATGAATACCAACGCGCTGCCCCTGTCGTTCAACCCCGCCGGAATCGAACTGGATCGCCGCCATGGGCTCAGTCGGCAGCTGTATCAGGCATTGCGGGCTCGCGTCCTCGATGGGCGCCTGACAAGCGGCACACGCCTGCCTGCCAGCCGCGACCTGGCGGCGGCCTTGTCGATCTCGCGCAACAGCGTGGTGCGTGCGTATGACCAGCTCTACGCTGAGGGTTTCATCGAAGGGCGAGTCGGTGACGGGACTTATGTGGCGAATCTGTCCTCGACGGCATTGCCCTTGAAAAAATTATCCACAAAACCATCCACAGGCTTTTCAACAGGCTTACCCACAGGGTTATCCACAGAATGGCTCGATTTACCTGTCGGTCCATCCAGTAAAGTTACCCACAGCAACGCTCTGCACCGTGTCGAAAAACATCATTTGGCCCAGCCTCCAGCGGGACCTCCCCGGGCATTTCGGGTGGGCGTGCCGGCCTTTGACCTGTTCCCGTTCGAGGTTTGGGCCAAGCTGAATGGGGCTTTCTGGCGCAAGCCCGATCTGCAGCAGCTATGTTATGGAGACTCCCAAGGCGATGCACGGCTGCGAGGCCTGATCGCGGCTTACCTGCGCAGTTCCAGAGGGCTGCACTGCACGGCTGAGCAAATTGTGATCACCAGCGGCGCGCAGCAGGGCATCAGCCTTTGTGCACAGCTGCTGGTGGACCCGGATGACGTGGTGGCGGTGGAAAACCCTGGCTATCGCGCTGCCGGGCATGCGTTCGCGGTGGCCGGAGGCGACGTCAGGGGCGTGCCGGTGGACAGCGATGGGTTGGATTGCGCAGCGCTCGCGACGTTGAGCCATTGTCGGCTGGTGTATGTCACGCCATCCCACCAATACCCGACCGGGGTGGTGATGAGCCTTGCGCGGCGCCTGGAGTTGCTGGCCTGGGCCGAGCGCAACGACGGCTGGATCGTCGAGGACGACTACGACGGCGAATACCGCTACAGCGGCGCGCCGCTGGCGCCCTTGGCCGCGCTGGATCGCCAGGGGCGGGTACTTTACGTTGGCACCTTCGGCAAGGTGGCCTTCCCGGCCCTGCGCCTGGGTTACCTGGTACTGCCGCCGGGCCTGGTGGACGCCTTCGCCCGACGGCGCGCCGTGGATGTGCGTCATTCCGAAGTCAGCACCCAGGCCGTGATGGCCGAGTTCATGGCGGCCGGGCATTTCCAGCGGCATATCCGGCGCATGCGTCGAGCGGCCCTGGCTCGGCGGGATGCGTTGCTGGCGGGTTGGCCGAAGGCTGTGGCGGGTGTCGGTGCGATGCCCACGGTCGTCGCTGGGCTGCATGTCACGGTCCCCGTGGACAGCGTCGAGCGTGAACGTGAACTGATTGCCCAGGCCACCGGCGTAGGCGTGGAGATCAACGGCCTGAGTGGCTATTGGTTGCCTACCACGCCTGCGCAAGTCCGCGCTGGGCTGGTGCTGGGGTTTGCGGCGGTCCCGCCGGCGGCGATCGGCACCGCGCTGGCGAGCCTGGCAAAAGCCTGGGATGTCTGACGGCCCGCGGCCGGGACATCAATCGCAGGCCAGGTTCGGCTTCATGGCCGTTTCTTTGGAAAGAACACCTGTATGGCCTGATCCACGGCAATTTCGCTGCGGTAATGATCAATCAGTTGACGTTGGTTCAATACATCCAGGGGAACGTCTGTGATGGCTGACTTGACCTGTTCCGGCGTTCTCAGGTGCCCCGAAAGAAACTTGAGATCGAACCCCCAAAAGGTGGAGTAGTGAAAGTCCGCAAGCCAAAGTGGTTTGCTGCTTGATTTGTCCCGGATTTCATATCGGTCCAGGTATCGCTTTCCTGCCGGCGTGTTGATGCGTTTCCGGTTGATTCGTTTAACGACGTGGATGAGGTTTCGTTCGTTTAGCCAAGTGACGCCGCTCATGTTGGGCGGGCTTCGTTTGATGAGCCCCAGTACGGCCTCGTATTCCTCTGCGCGTAGGGCCGTCGCTTCGTTCTTGAGCTGCAATCGCAAGGATTCGGCCGAGCCCTGCGCTTCTTTCGGCTGTTCCAGTGTTTCGTTCTTGGCCCGGTCCAGTGCCTTTTTGATTGCAGCCGCGACGGTATCCATCCGGCTGGCATGGGCTCCCATAATGAGGGATATACCGGAAGCGGTACGGCCTGGCTGTTGTAAGTCATTTTGGATGTGTGTTCTGAAGGCCGGGAGTCCCTTGATCAGGGCTTTGCCTTTCTGAACGCTGGTTTTCAGGGCTGGAACCGCCGGGGATACGTTGGACATAATATGGGGGATCCATTCACCGGTTTCCTTACGGTGGAATAAAGCGATCAAGTCACCGGACAACGGATTCGTCACCTCGACCCAACCCGTTTCTTCGTAGGCGCTGGACAGGCGAGCTACACCGCTGACGACGCCCCAGAAGCGGCCTCTGATGAATCTTCTCCTGGAGCGCGGGCGTTCTTCATAAAGGGTCAGGGATTGTCGTTGATCGCTTCGCTCATCAAGGGCCTTGGCCAAATGACGCAAGGCTCTTTCCTTGGAATCGGTTATTCGATCACGCAAGCGCTTGAGTTGCTGGGCGTTGGTACTGTCCTGGTATTCGCTACCCATGTAGTCGATGTGCTCTTCGATAGCCGTGAACTGTTCCGTCAGGCTGCCGAGTGCATCGATTTGTTCGTCCAGCCGGATCTTGGTTGTTTCATCGATCGCGTCGCGCAAGGTTTGAAAGGCCACTATTGCATTGTCGACCAGTTGGTCAATTTCCAGCCAGCCTTCGGGCATCGTTTCGATACTTTCAAGGGGTAGGCACAGGTGGCGATACATTTCCAGTTGAAGGAGTCGTAGACCGTCGCTGGTGTAGGAGGGCAGTTTCCTACGGTAATCGCGCACGAGCTCGAAGCCGCCGAGCCCCAGTTTCTTGAGCCTGGAAAAGCGCGTCTCCATATACTCCAGGCGCTCGATCATGGTGTCACCGAGCTGAATCATGTCGTTGGCTGCATCGACGTGTCGTTGTTGTCGCACTTGGAAGCGAGGTTTGATCATGTCCTGCGCCTGCTCCAAGGCAGGAAGAAATCGTTCTCGTAATATGTCCATGTCCGCGAACGTGAAATTTATCTGCGCGTTCAAATAACCAGCGCTCACGCGGGGAGCATCCGGCCTCGACTGGAAGACCGGCCATTCAATCAAAGCGCTCAGCGCGCTTTCATAGTTTTTCTGCTGTGTTTGCAGGGTCTGCCTATAAACGTCACTAAATAATTGCCGGGTATCGACCGAGGCCTGCTCCATGTTGTGGGCGTCGTCATTGAGCTGCCATTCGTTATGCGTTCTGCTTTCTTCAAACTTCCTGAGTTCAGCAAGCAATTCGATGTTGCGCCGTTGTGCCTGGGCGACAACATGCTGCCGGACGCCTTTGGATCCGCTGCCCCTTAATCGCAAGCGGCTGTCGATCCGCCACTGGCCACGCTCATCCCGGACCAAGGGGGGGCCGGAGCGTGTGTCCTTGATGATGCTGACCTGCTCACCCTCGATGCTGATCTCGAAGCACTGGCTCGCCAGCTTTGCGTACCACTTCCCGTCTTTCTGGTAGAGGCCTTCGAGCGCGCCTTCGCTCTCGGGTTGTCCGAGGTTATCGGGCACATCGATGCTGAAGTGATCGAGAAGCCCTGCGTAATTTTTGGTTTTACCCATCAAGGCGCCGAAGGTATGGATGACCTCGTAGTGCTCCTGTGGCCATTCTTCCCGGGTGATTGGCGCGAGTCTCTCGATGCTCAGTTTGGGTACGGGCGCGGGTACATCTTGCTTCGGGACAATGGCAGGCGCCTCTGTCGGACGTCCGCGGCTGCCGGCTTTTGAACGTTCGATGGCGATGTTGACCACGCCCAACGCCACGTTCAGCAGCAAGTCGACGACGATCTCCCACTTGGGCTGGGCTTTGCGCTCTGCATCGTCCTGGGCCAATCGTTCCAAATCCTCCAGTATTTGCCAGAGCCAGATCGCGGTGTTCGCCGTGGTGCCAAGATAGGGCAATGCCAGGTTGAAAATCAGCCAACCCGCCTGTTTGAAAGACTCCCAGCGGCTCTCGCTATTGGAAACCGACTGTCTATCGGCGAGTGTGACCAAGGCATTGGCGTTGGCCTTGAACAACAGCGGCATGAAATCGGCTCCCAGGGATTCATCGCTGAGGGTGACGGGCCCCGCGTCGGCTATTGATGTTATTGGGTTCGCCACGAACTCCGCGACGGCCCAAGGCGAAGGCAGGGCGCCCGGAAAAACCAGTCGGTTGTAAGTTTCCCGCACTCCGTCGGGCAGCCACGCCAGCACCGATTGGCGCAAGGTGGCTGACTGCTTGATGGCATACAGCAAGTTGCTGAACGAGGGGAACTGGCACAGCTGAGGTTCGAGCAAGGGGCGGTACAGCAGACAGGGCCCGGCGCTGGGGGGCTGTGGCCCGATCACGAACATATTGGCGACGATGTCCTCGGCAATACCGAGTTGCAACTCTGGCACGAACGCCAGTTTGCGCAGCACGATAGTTTGCCCGTCAACCTTGCGGTCGGCTTCCAGCGGCTCCATCAGCGCGAAGACATAACGACAGCCGCGCTCATCGATATCGCCTAGCCCCCTCAATTTGCACTCCAACGCAAGTAGGGGCAGTTGTATGCGTAGCTGTGAGCTGTACAGGCCCTCTCGGCGGGTCGACTCCTCTGGATCGTCGAGCAGTTTGCGTTTAATCAGCTCGGGATAAACCCGACCGATATCGACTTGGCTAATAAGCCGCTCGAGGTAGTCCACTGTCACCCCTTCGGGGAGCTCGGTCCCGTCCAAGGACTTCACGGTCTTGTTGCCCTGTGGAAGCGCCACCAGGTTTTGCAGTGCGAGATCGACTAAGTTGAACTCGGTCGTGTCGAACTTGAACGGAACGACAAAGGTCCCCCAGACGACCGGGCTTGTTATCTCGATTACGATTTTTTCCGGGTCCAGAGTCGAACCATCACCATGGTCAGATTGCATCTGGGTTTTCAAGGCATTTGACGCGTAGTCCTTGATGGAAGGGATACCGTCCAGGTAGGTTTTGCCGGCGTGTGAACTGCCCAGCGCGGACAGGTTTTTCATGTATTGAGCGAACAACGTCTGGTCGGCTACTGACGCGTTGCGTAGCCAATCGGGTATTTGTTGCTTGAACCAAGCCTCGTCAGGTCCGACCTTCAGGGCGCTGAGGGATATTTCGGACTCAGGCGAGGATGGGTCTGACTCTGCTGCAGGCTTTCCGAGCAACTGGATCTTCAAACCAATAAGGCCACAGGCCTTGCTGTCAAAAATGTTTCCGCGCGGCTCATAGAGCTGCCACCGTATCCCGGTGGTGGGGTGAGAGAGAATCAGATGGTCGGCAATGGACTGGCCCAATGCATCTCGTGATTCGAATTTCTCATAACCGTTGTACAGCGAGTGCGTAAGGATGACTTCCTTGTCGTCGACATGGCCGATCAATACGATCAGCGAGTTTTCGTTCAAGCGAGCGACCCGATCAACGGCGATTGCATCGACGTCGACCAGATACGCGTGGCTTTGGAATTGATCCTTGCGGTCTTGTGCGTCGGGGTATAGGTAAAGCTGCCTGGCCATGGCGCATTCGTTCGCCGTCCAGCCCTCGATTTGCCGGACGTCCCAGAACTTGCGAAATGTGGCGGACAATTCGTGCCAGCGGGGACCGTAGTTGCCAAATGGCATATTCCAATAAGCGAGTTGTTGTTCCTGGCTGGCCTTCAACATCGCGGGCGCCAGCTCATTGATCAACCTTCCGATTTGTTCGATGCGTACCGGCAAGTGCACTTCGGGCTCGGTAATCGGCAGTCGGGTCAAGAAGTGAAAGCCTTCAATCAATAAGGTCGGACGGCCCCGGTCTATGTGATCGGCCAGCAAGTTGCTCAGTGGTTCATAACGGGTAGGCAGCGCTACGATTTCGCCGCCGATAATGTCCCAGGCCGGTTCGGCGAGGACGGTTGTGTAGGGATCGAGGTCCAATGACGGGTAAAGCTCTTTGAGCGCATCTCGCAGGAGTACGGCGGCCACTTCAAGGTCGGAGGGGCCTGCAAGCAATTGGTTGAGCAATGCTGCCTTGATGCTTGCCTCTGAGGTCGGGTCTGTGTCGGACGTGGGGTCTGTGTCGGTCGAGTCGAGTGTCATTTGCGTGTCCCTCCTTGAACATGAAAAAAACCGAAGCCGAACGCTTCGGTTTTTTCATGCTAAGGAGGCACGGACTGGGGCAGGTGGTAACTATGTATAGGTCGACGTATGACCTTGGCGCCGATACGACGCGGTCACTGGCCGGATTTGATTCGTGTCCAGGCCCGCGTGCGTGCGCGTTCGGCGTCCCTCGGCAACGGTTGCAACGTGTACAGCGAGGCCATGGCCGCTTCAGTCGGGTACAGGTTGGGGTTGCCGCGAATCGCCGGGTCGACCAGGTCGGTCGCGTCCTTGTTCGGGTTCGGATAACCGACAAAATCACTCACCGGCGCGATCACCTGGGGTTGCAGCAAATAGTTGATGAAGGTGTAGGCGTCGCCCGGGTTCTTCGCCCCTTTGGGGATGGCGAGCATGTCGAACCAGATCGGCGCGCCTTCCTTGGGCAGGCGCATGTCCACGGTCACGCCATTCTTGGCTTCCTTGGCGCGGTTGGCGGCCTGGGAAAAACTCCCGGAATAACCGACGGCCACGCAGATGTCACCGTTGGCGATATCCGCCATATATTTCGACGAGTGGAAATAGGTGATGTAGGGGCGGATTTTCAACAGCAGCGCTTCAGCCTTGGCGTAATCCGCCGGCTTCTTGCTGTTGGGGTCCAGGCCCAGGTGCTGCAAGGCCAGGGGCAGGATTTCCGATGGCGAATCGAGCAAGGCCACGCCGCACTGCTTGAGCTTGCTGATATTCTCTTCCTTGAAGATCAGGTCCCAACTGTCCACTGGCGCGTTGGCGCCCAGGGCGGCCTTGACCTTGTCCGGGTTGAAGCCGATCAGGATGGTGCCGTACATGTAGGGCACGGCGAACTTGTTGCCCGGGTCGTTGGCTTCGATCAGCTTCATCAGCTTGGGGTCGAGGTGGTTCCAGTTCGGCAGCTTGCTGCGGTCCAGGGGCTGGAACACCCCGGCTTCGATCTGCTTGGCCAGGAACACGTTGGACGGCACCACCACGTCATAGCCTGAGTTGCCCGTCAGCAGCTTGGCCTCCAGGGCCTCGTTGGTGTCGAAGATGTCATAGACCAGCTTGACCTGGCTGTTCTGCGCCTTGAAATCCTCCAGGGCCTTGGGCGTGATGTAGTCGAACCAGTTGTAGACGCGCAAGGTGCGCTCCTCGGCCTGGGCAGCGCCGCAAAGCAGCGCGGCGCACACGGCTGGGGCCATTAAACGCTTGAGTCTGTTCATGCTGTTGTTCCTCATGGGGCGCTTTGGAAACCTTCAAGAACGTTCACGGCATTGATGCCAATTTCTGCCACCGCGTAGCCGCCTTCCATCACGAACAGCGTCGGCTTGCCGAGCGCCGCGATGCGCTTGCCCATTGCCAGGTAGTCCGGGCTGTCGAGCTTGAATTGCGAGATCGGGTCGTCCTTGAACGTGTCCACGCCCAGGGACACGACGATGACATCGGCGTCGTAGCCGCGGATTTGCCCACAGGCCTGCTCCAGCGCCGCGCTCCAGGTGTCCCAGCCTGAACCGGCTGGCAAAGGGTAGTTGAAATTGAAACCCTCACCGTCGCCCTCGCCGTGCTCGTCGGCATAACCCAGGAAAAACGGAAACTCCGCCTCCGGATGGCCGTGGATCGACGCGAACAACACGTCGCTGCGCTCATAAAAAATCGATTGGGTGCCGTTGCCGTGGTGGTAATCCACATCCAGGATCGCGACCTTCTTGTGGCCCTGGTCGAGAAAGGCCTGGGCGGCGATGGCCGCGTTGTTGAGGTAGCAATAACCCCCCATCAAGTCGCCAGCGGCGTGGTGCCCCGGTGGACGGCACAAGGCAAAGGCACTGCGCGCACCACGCTGGATGTCCGCTTGGGCGGTGAGGGCGACTTGCGCGGCGCTGTAGGCCGCCTGCCAAGTGCCGGCGGTGATCGGCGCGCCGGCGTCGAAACTGTAATAACCCAACTGGCCGTGCAGGCTGGTGGGGATGACCGTACGAAAGGTCCGCGCCGGCCAGGTGAAGGGCAACAAATCGCCGTCGCGGTTGTACTTGGCCCAGCGGTCCCAGGCGCCTTTGAAAAATTCCAGGTACGCCGCGCTGTGGATACGCTGGATCGGCCCCAGGCCAAAATCCTGCGGCGCTTCTACCGGCCCCAGCCCCTGCGTCTTGACCCGCTCCAACACATGATCGGCCCGGGACGGCATCTCGAAACAAGGCATCAACTGCCCGTCCATCAACTCGCAGCGGCCGTGGTGCAGGTGGTGATCGTCTGAGTAGATCGTCAGCATTTTGTTGTTCTCCGCAAGGCTGGTCCGTGGACTACAGTCTTGCGGAGTGCAGCGTTTCAGAGAACGGCGGGAGAGGCCAAAAGGGGATCGAAATGGCCAATAAGTTTGACCGTAAATCGCCCCTTGTTAGCGCGGGTGTGCGCGGGGTTGGGGCACAAGGTCCCCTGTGGGAGCGAGCTTGCTCGCGAAGGCGGCGGCACGTTACACACCGATCTCAAAATACACTCGATCCCCGTGGCGAGGGAGCTTGCTCCCGCTCGGCGGCGCAGCCGTCGTAAACCGGCCGACGTGGTATTTGCGAAGAAATGCGTCAGCCTGTTTTGGGGCGGCTTCGCCACCCAGCGGGAGCAAGCTCCCTCGCCACGGGGTTGGTGGTGTTGCCGTTAGCGCGGGTCGACGTTATCCAGCGCACGGTTGGCCAGCAATGAACTCATCTCGATCAGTTGCTGAATGCCAAGGGCGATGTGGCGGCGGGGGCCTTCCAGGTCGAAGGCGAGGTTGCTGATCATCGCGTCGGC
Organism: Pseudomonas sp. LARHCG127; assembly: GCF_052871455.1. Lineage (NCBI taxonomy): Bacteria > Pseudomonadati > Pseudomonadota > Gammaproteobacteria > Pseudomonadales > Pseudomonadaceae > Pseudomonas > Pseudomonas sp. LARHCG127. The sequence continues at coordinate 357,420 of NZ_JBIXJT010000002.1, read as the reverse complement.
GGATGCCAGGTTTTCGCTGAGGTTGGCGAGCAGGCATTCGTTGTCCGCTTTTTTTGACACGGTGAAGAGCTGGTCCGGTTTGGGTGCATCTTCGGACTTTTCCGGCTTCGGTCGCAGGTAGTAATCCAAGGCGCGCTTTTCTGCGTCATCTTGTTTCTTCGTCTTGGATTGAGCGGACGCAGAGGTGCGCTCTGCTTCGGGGGGATTCGGTGTTGGCTTGAACATGTGCTGATACTCCATGGTTAAGCCGCAACCTCTTCCCTACTAAAAGAAGGGTGGCGGCTGTACGCAGGTTAGTAGACCGGGGAGATCAGCATTGCCGGCGCGCCGAAGCGCCCTGCGCACAGCCACCATCAAGGACAGGTTAGAAACCTGCTTGGATGGAGAGCTCATGCATCCTACTGACACAACCTCGGGCTACTAAACCCGACCACTGATGGACAGTGGCAGGGAAACGATAGAACCCATGAGCAAGGCGCACAAGCGGGCGGATTCTGGCGTAGTTGTAGGCAATGGCGCAAGGATTCGTAGCTGGGTGGAAGCGTTGCGGCGGGAGAATAAACAAGCCTTGGTAATGCCCAGGAATCGGGGCGATGGAGCTTGCCCTTGCTCGGTGGCGCAGCGGTTTTTCTGTAGGAATGTGCCCGCCTTTTTTGGGGTCGCTGCGCAGCCCAGCGGGGCGGTGCGGCGTTTCACTGAATCCCCTCGCCACAAAATCGGTGCCCACCACCAATCCCCTGTGGGAGCGAGCTTGCTCGCGATGGCGCCAGCACGTTACATACCCAATTCGAAGGGGACGCGTTCGAACTACACCCGCTTGCAACTCAGACCTTGATACCTTTAAGCCATTGATTCACTTGCCCGCAATCAAAGATCGTCGGGTCGAAGATTTCCCCATACCACTCCACCGTAGCGCCGTGCTCGGGATGTCCGGGGTCGGCCATGGCCTCTAAAAACATTTCGTAACCAGGCCCTCCACCCACGTCTTCCGGTGGGCAGGCATTGGCACCTTCGATGCAATAAGGCACTTGAGGACAAGCAGTAGCGGGTAATGTTTTTTCGACCTTGATACGGTGATGCCAATCATCACCAAAGTCATAAAGATAATTGAATGTCCGTTTTCCGTTTAGTGCCTTGATCAGTGTTTTACGAGCTTCCGGATTCACCGGCGGCCCCCAGCCATCAGGGTCGGGCATGCCGTAATTCGCACCGGCAATTTCAAATTCATGCAAATGGTAGTCGCTCCAGCCCATCACGATCTGGATCACGTGATGCAACCTGCCCAAGGTAATGTTTTCAGGCACTGCGAACCGACGCCAAATCGTGGGAGTCATCCACTTCAGCTCGATGTGCAGCAGCAATAAGTCACGCTCGGGCTTTGGCAGGCGAACAGTTTTAGTCATGGGTCAGGCAGCCTCGCTGTGTTTTTTGAGTTTGAGAGTTACACTCCAGCGGTCATGCCAGAGTGCAGCTTCAAGGTGATTGAACAACCTGAAGTCAGGCCATTTGAGCTTCGATTTCTGCGAGCAAGCCTTGAATCAAGCCTGCCGCATAACGTTGTGCGCTGATCAGATCGTCTTCATCGTCGCTGCCATGAAACCGTGCGTATGCGACTGCTCCGACCTTTTCAAAACCATCGCTGAATTTATCGTCGCCAAAGCGCTGGGCCAATGCAGCCAACCCATCGCTCACGGCCTCTCCATGCTGTCCCGAGCGAATTCGCTCAACAAAGAGCCCGGCAACATTTTCAAGTGAGCCTGAGTACCGAACTACATGGTTGAGATCCGCTGCATCCTTGTTCTCTTGCCGCTGATCGAGCGCAATAGCTTTCAGAATCACGAATGCAGGCACGTCTGCAAAACGTATGATGTCGACCGACATTCCTCCACCGTCGAGCAGTTGAGCACCGACCTCTTTTTCTTGATACCAGTCGTGCACGATTTTGGCGTGTTTAATGGTCAGTGCTGAGACCTGCTCGCCGCTGACGCTTACGGCCTTTCCAGGTTGCTCGTCACCGGCATCACGCAGTAGCTCGACAACGACCTCAATATGCTCATCAACTGGTCTGCGCCATCTCCAAGACGTTGGCTTTCCATCCTCGACCCAACGTGAAAACCCACGCGCCTTCAACTGATCGGCAAGGCTGGCATATTCGTCGCCGGTCGCCAGGACTTCTAGGTTCAGCACAATGTCTACATCAGACGTACCCGCATGCATTGGCACGTCTGGTGGTGCCTCTGGAGTCAGGTAGCGAGGCACTAGGCCGCCGATTAAACGCAATGTGTCCTTCAAATTACCAAATGCACTGAGTAGCGTGAGTAGGGTCCTCTCACAAGCGTTCGTTACATCAGCGTCGTACCCCGCGGCCGTGCGGGGTTTCAGTTCCTTGACCATTCAACCTCCAAGATTTTCCTGATGTGTTCAGCCAGCTCTTTGTTTCGCCCTCGACCGTCAAGTAGATCAAGATAAAGAATGTATGGGCTTACAAAATATGCAGGGTATTCGGGATGGCGCTGCCTAAACAGCAAGCTAGCGCCATCACGCTCCGTGATGGTTACGTTCGACCCTTTTTTTGCGGGCTTTAGCCTGAGCATATCCGCTATGTTCCCCGCATACCCTTTAGGGACAATCAGGTCCACAGCGTCTGTGCTTGTTAGCAATGGTGCGAATACGTTGCCAGCAGCGGTCCCTGTGAATGCCCATGGAAAATCGATCTGCTTTTCGGCAACAGTTTCTGCAACCCGTGCAAGCAGGTGCTTTGGGCTTTCCACAAACGTATGCCAAGTGGATGAATTCTCACGTGCCCGTGCCTGCCATTGCTCGGCCCACGCGTCGAGTAACGCTCCTGGGTTGACCAATCGTCTGCGTCGGGTTGGACCTCCACCTACGGACTCGCACCATTCGCGCTGAGTCAGCTCTTGAAGCACCAGGGAGCACGTGTACTGAGAGGTCTCTGCTAAATTTGATAGCTCAGTGCCCGTCAGCCATTCATGACTGTGCGCTAGCAGCGAATGAATGACATTTTCGCGAGCGCCTGTAAAAAGCTGTAACGCTCGCCTTGAAGCGCTGGGTTTTGATGGCCGCTGTATATCAATTAGCCAAGAGTCATGCTTGAGGTAGAGGCTTCCACCTAGCTCAAAAAATGCGATGTCTCTCTCTTTCAGTTCTTTTTTTGCGCCAGGGCTCAGCGACTCCGCTGCAATCATCCGGACACTGTCAACATCGTGGAGTCGATTTCGTTCAAAACTGTCCAGGCGCCAGACTGCATCTCGGATGTCCCGAGGGTAAGCACTGCCAATGACCTCGACGAGTATCTTTAAATCTTTAGCTGAGGTGCTCAGTTCGATCACACCATCGGGATCTGCGGCTAGACCATGCCCTGAGTGCACTTTAACGCGCGCCTCGTGACCAAAAGCGTCAGTGAGACTGTGCCCTAAGCTGTCCAAGACCTGACTCTCAAGCTTGGAGTCCCAATCATGATGTCTTTCCATCTCTTAGCTCCTTTCCGGTCTTTAGCTGCCCAGCAAAATTTCCCCTTAGAGCTATATCTTAGCTTAAAGCGGATTTTTAGCTCGACAGCTAAATATATGATTTAGGCTAAAGATAGATCATTTTTTAAGCTAGTAAGGCTCTGGCGAACTAGAATGGGCTTGCAGCCAATAAGACTATTGGCGTCCCAGCTCAGACCATTGGATGGACCTGCGCCGGTCAACTAACGGAATCGAGATCCAACGTATACGATTCACCAATCGCGTACCCATGAGCGCCACGGATCAGCTCACCGGCGTCATCCAGAGCCGGCGCCATTGCCAGTGGCTCGGCCACTCTGTTCTCCGGATGCGCCTGCCAGCGAGCCAGGTTTTGTGCCAATTGCTCAGGTTGTTCCGACAAACTCCCATAGACATTTTTTTCGCTGACCGACGTGGTGCACAGCGTGGCTAGGCGCGCGCGCGTGTTGTGCATCTTGTCGACTTCTCGGATGAGCGCAATGTTGATGGCGCTTTCGCTACGCCCATTGGGTGCGCCCCGTCCCGCCATGCGACGCTCTTCATCACGCAACTGTTGGGTAATCCGTGCCAGCGCATTGTCGATCCATTCATATTCGCGTTTTGTCGCCAGCGTGCTTCCGCTGATCTGCGCTTCCTGCCAGCGTCGCAGAGTCGCCCAACAAGCGGGGATGTAGCTGGGTACCATGAAGTGATCACCGGTCTGGATGAGTTGGGCCAGCAATGCCGGACGGTTTGGCAAGCCATGTTTATGCTCAAGGGCCACTTCGCAGGCGGCGTGTTGGGTGATGGTGTCGCAATGGGGCATCCACAGGATTGAAGAGCGCTCCTTGCGATCGAACTCCACCGGCAGGAAGTGCCGCAAGATGCCGTGGTGTTCGTAGGGCTCGCCCGTCAGGTTAGTGATGCCCGCCACGAACACGGAAAGGCCGACCGGTACGTTGGCGAATGCAAGGGCCAACCCCGTGCCATAAACACCGCTCTTGGTATTCATCCAACTACCGGGCACGCTGGGTATCGGGTCGTTGTGGTTGACCATTCGATAATGCACCAGGGCTTCGGCGTTTTTTGTAAAGGTAGCGTCGGCTGCGCGAGGGGCGCCGTAGGTGTAAAGCTGGAGGGTGTAGCCTTCTGGTCTGCGCCGCAGCATTTCTGAAAGGAGTAACGCTACCGCACCGCCCAGGCTGTGGCCGCATATCAGCAGTTTTTGCCCGGCGTAGAACCTGTCCAGATAGCTCGTCACGAAGGCCGCAGTTTTTTTGGCGGCGCCATAGAACCCTCGATGCACCTGGCCGACACCTTCTTCAAACGGCACTTGGAGCGCATCGGCGTCGCGCAGGGAATCGGCGGTTTGCTGGGTGCCACGTACTGCTATCAGGATCAGTTCGTCGTTGTGGGTGATGTAGGCCTGGGTGTCGGTGCTTTCTTGCTTGTCGGTGTCATCGAGAAAATGGACTTTGGCGGGATGTTCCTGATGTACACCCAATTCCGGATCGTTGGCCGCGTAGAGGGCCGGGTCGAACGGCACGATCTCCAGGCGTTTGGAGTAGGGCACGTCTTCATAAAGTGGGTAATAGGGTTTTGTCTGCTCCGGATAGAACTCCCCGAGTTCTTCGAACTTGGCCAACGCATCCGCGAACCAATTGCCCACGCTTGGTTTCTTGGTGAAGCTCAGCGGCGTTGTTATCGGAGCCTTGCCAGGTGTTTGCCCGAAGGGGCAGTAGGTCAAGGTCGACATGAGCGCCAATTGATACAAGTTGAGCGCGCAGAATTCAGGGGCGGTGGACAGCATGGGGCGTAAGGCGCGCAACGGGCGAACTTCCAGCACAGTGTGTTTTTGCGGCATCAGCGCTACGCCGAGCCTGCCATGTTCACCCATCAGGCGTGCCGGCCCCGAAGGGGCTGGGTAATGGCGGTACACCTCGGGGGGCAAATGCGCGACATGCTTGACCAGGTGCCGTACTTCCACTTGGAAGTAATCGTCTGCACAGGCTTGTGCGGGATTTTCCCGGGTGCGTGTGGCGTTTGGGTTCAGGTAGCGGGTTTGCTCGGCGCGGACTTGTAGTTCGGTGATTTGGAGGGGGTAGTGAGTTCTACGTTGAAGCTCGATATAAAACTTCTCCTGCCCTTGATACGGTTGTTCAAAGGCAAGGGCAAGCGGCCCTGCGTAGTGGTTGATGACCTTGCCGATGCCCATGGCATCCAGGTTGCCTGAGTATTGTTGTCCTTCCGAATCGGTCGCCATATAGGCCAGTCCCGCATAGGGCTCGCCAGAGCCCAACTCATCGACGAGCTGAAAACTGGTCCATCTACCCCCGACAGGACAGGCCAAATTGCGCCTGCTTAGCCTCGACTCCAATTCCTTTTGAAACGACGTCATACGCGATCTCCTTATTCCGTACAACCGGGGTAAATAGTGCATTTGCGCCCATCGGGCATCTGAAAGCCGCTGAAGTCTTTGTAATTACCGAAACAAAATGCGTATGGATCTTCGAAGTTCTCGCCCATGCAGCGTTTCCAGCCGTTGGGCACCTTCACCCAGGTATCACCCATGTAGGGCTTCTCTTCGCGGGCCAACTTGATCTTCATCCTCACGGTTTTACCCGGCAGTTGATCAAGGGTGTACGCCGAGAAAGGACGTCCACGCCCAAGCTCGCCTTGTAGGTTGGTTTTTTTGCAGTCAAGAATTTTTCTGAGAATGCGGGGCTTGCCTGAGGTGCGGAACAACCATTGGCATTGGCCGTAAAAAGTGCTTTCACCCGCTTCGCTGAACGTGCCTTTGTATTGCGCTTCCAGGTCATCGCGAATCACGACGTTGGCTGAATCTTGACTGATATCGCTCCAGTCCTTGCCATAGGCGGAGTTGATTTCTAGCTCAATGCGGCTGATCACCAGCGGGCAACCCATACGGGTTCGGCGAATAACGATTTCGGAATCGGGTTTGTATGCCTTCCGCCACTCCCTGTTGAATACCGGCGCTTTGTTATACCGGGTCTCGACGGCGCAGGTTTCGCTTGGGGCGGGCACGTAGTACACCGCTGCTTGGTAGGCAAAGCCAGGCGGCAAATCCGCCGTAAAAATAAAGGTGTTCAGTTGTCTGTCGGCACAACCTGTCGTGAGCGCCAGGCAGCCGCTCAAACCCGCCATTCGCAGGGTATGTTTCATCGCGACGTATCTCCTTGCCAGGACGCCGTCATCAGGAGTACCCGTTCAAAATGCTCGTCGGGGCTTTCAGCTGATCGTACTTGCCAATACGGCGCCGGCGCCTGGGCGGGTGCTTGCAGGCGCTGGGTCAGTAAAAACTCCAACTGCTCGGGCGCCCGCCACTGCCAGGCCTCGGCCTGGTCGAGCGTGGCACGCAACCACGCCTCCGGCTTTTGTTGCTCGGCCAGTGTTGCGAAGGCCTGGACATGCTCGGCCAACAGGAAGCGACGGGCATTGAGGAGCCGAACCTGCATCGCTTGTTGCGGGGTAACGGGCACCTGCAGCCAAAGAGGCGAATCAGGCACCGGATAGGTTCCTGGCGCCGGGTTATGCGTGCTTGACCAATGATGGCCCTGCCAATAGCAGACACTGATCGCTGGTCCGAGGTAGGCCGGATAGTCTTCAACGGACAGGTGCTTGAGCGCCCGGGACAGTACACGGTTGTCATGGAAGCGGTACAACGCCTGATGGGGGCGCTCTCCGATGATCAGCCGTTCCCGCCAGTGCTCCACCAGTGTAGGCAGCCGCCCTTTGGGAAGGCTGGCAAACCATCCCCAGTGGCTGTCCGGTCGGTCGAGCAATTCATTGATGTGTTCGTCGCCGGGCCGATCGAAGTTGAAGACAAAGGGGCCGGCGTCAGCGAGGTCAGCAACCAGCGTTTGGCCGTACACGCTCAAGTATTGGTCGGGACGACTGTTCTTGAGCAATGTCTGGCGCGTGGGGTGCTCATGTTCTGAGTCCAGGACGAGGCACAGGGCGTGGCCGAGGCGTTGCTGTTCGATCAACCATTGATGGGGGAGTGAGCGAGTCATGCGGCGGCGACTTCCATTGCGCAGAGACCCTCGCGGCAGGCCTCGCAGATCGGACAAAAGTCCAATCCCGCTGCTTTGCTGGCTGTTATCAGCGCGCGTTGAGTGGGAGCGAATACTGGGGCTGGAGCCGCCAAGGGATCGGTCAAACCGGGTCTGAATGATGAGGCAGTGGCGCCGGCCATGGGGGCGCCGCCGAGTTGGATTTCACTGCTGCTGTAGATACCACTGTGGTCGATCACGATGTGCTGGCCCCCGGCTTTCAAACTGAGGGTTGCGCCTGCTTCAAGGACCACATGAGCGCCTGCCTTGATATGTATCTGTTGTCCGGCCTCGACGGCCAGTGTCTGATCGACACGGGTGTGGCGGTTGGCGACGCGCAGGTAGTCATTGCCTTCGACCTGGACCGTGCGGTCGGCGGCCGTGGTCCGATGCTCTTCGGCGTGCAGGACAGTGATGCTATTGCCCTTGATGGTTTCTCGTCGCTCGTTGCCAATCTCCAATCGGCTGTCGTTTTCGATTTTCTGTTCCATGTCACGCTGAGCTCGCAAATAGATCAGTTCCTGACCTGCGCGATCTTCCAGATGCAGCTCATTGAAGCCCTTGCCGTCCGGTGAGCTGCGAGAGCGAAACACGGTACGGGTCTTGTGCGCAGGCAACGGGTAGGGCGAGGCATTGGCGCTGTTGGTCAGGCATCCGATGATCAACGGCTTGTCGGGATCGCCCTCCATGAAGGCCACCAATACCTCCATGCCCACCCGCGGGATCGTGGCGCCCCCATAGCTGTTACCCGCCCAGTTGGAGGCGACTCGCAACCAACAACTGCTGCCGTCATCGACTTGTCCCGCACGATCCCAAAAGAACCTGACCTTGACCCGACCATACCGGTCGCAGTGGATATCTTCGCCCAGGGGGCCGGTGACGATTGCGGTCTGACTGCCGGATATACGTGGCTTCTTATAGACCCGCTGCGAACGGAAGATCGCGTCCCAAGGCGTGGCAACGAAGCGATTGCGATAGCCCTGATTGAAGCGGTCTTCAGCCTCGCCAGCGTTACTGGGGGTGATTTCCCCCAGCACTTGCGGCTGTTTGCCTTTGTGATGCACTTCGGTCAGGAGCCATAGATCATTCCATTCCTGGCGAGGGTGCTCACTCAATGTCAGGAAGTGCCCCGTCCTCAATGCTGGCTGATCACTCTTTCCTTCGGCCTGGCGGTAGTCGGCGCGATGGCGTTCCAGGGCTCTCTGGCTCAATAATTTGCCGCGTTTTTCCTGGTTAAAGTCGCCCGGATAATCATAGGCTTCCAGGTCTGGCTGAACGTTTTCGACGCCGGGCTGACAGCTGCTCTCCAACAGGAATGTCGCCTTCTCGAAATCGTAATCACGGCGGGTGACGCGGCTGGTCCGGGTCTCCAGTCGCAGGCCAAATCGGTGGATGACCGGCTCGTCGTCAACCATGCCGCTGCCGTGTTTATAAACAGTGCGGTGCTCAAGCCGGGGAAATACGGTCTGGTTATCACCAAATACCAGGTGATGGCCCGACTCACTGTGCTGGAAGTGATAATGCAGGCCCTCTTCGTGACACAGGCGCTCAATGAAGTGCAAGTCGGATTCGTGATACTGCACACAGTAGTCACGAGGTAGATAACTCGTACTTAACTGGAAACGATGGGCATCGGTGAGAATGCCGTGCTCTTTGAGGATCGATGTAATGATCTGCGGAACACTGGCGTGTTGGAAGATGCGCTGGTTGGTGCGGTTCTCCAAGTAAATCAGGCGTGGCATTAATGTTATTGCGTAATAAGTCAGCCTTTTGCCTGAATCGCCTTGCGCAGCACGATAAATCACCCCGTGGACACCGCCTCCCTGTTTATCAAATGCTAGAAAGGCCTGTTTGTTTAATAAATGTTCCAGGTTTATATCCCATTGTTCGCTGACAAGTTCAATGTCGAATGAATAGGGGGTGCTGATGGCTTCTGAACCTTCGAAGGCCAGGACTTGGAAGTCGTGCGTGAGGTCACGGATCGTAAGGCGGAAGTTGGACAGATCAAAGGTGGGTAACATGGCGAACGTCCTTGGGTTGTGGCTTTAGCTCCTGATTCCATTGAAGCAGACTTGGCGGATGATCGCGTAGACCCCGGTAAAAAAGGAAAGGGATGTAGGAATTTTCTTTCATTGATCAACGAGATTGCGACAGAAATAATTTGAAGCGTTTTGTCATTTTTTGAAAGGTAAATTCATCATCTCCAATACTGGCTCGACGTGGGAAATTTCACTTGGAGTCCATTTGGTTTTGTTTCTTTAAAAAAAGGAAAGCTCCTACTTTTTTATTCTGAAAACCTTGGCATTCTTCGCGGCGTTCGGCAGGTAAGAGAGCGGTGAGTGTTTGGGGCGAGGCGGCTGGATTGTATTTGGCGAAATCTCCTACAAACGAAGCTGAATATTTGCCTTGAATAACCATGCTGTCCAAACAACCCATGCCACTAGCAGAACTTTCAGGGGGGTAAATGTCATATTCCGAAAAACTGTCCGTCCATTATTTGTTGCTCGCCAAGACTCCCGTTTCCAAGGACAGTTTTGCGGGTTCGGACGTGCGTTTTTCAAATGAATACGAAGCCTTGGAAAGCGAGGTGGGCAAAGCCCAGTCGATGCACGAAAGTGGTCAGGTCGACTGGATGAAGGTCCTTGAGGGAAGCGAAGCGCTGTTGCGGACCCAGTCGAAGGATCTACGTGTGGTGGCTTGGCTGGTTTGGGCGCTGTATCAGCGAGAGTCGTTCCAAGGGCTGCTGGCGGGTCTCGGTCTTTTGCAGCACTTATGCAAGCACCATTGGCTGGATATCCACCCGCTCAAGAATCGAACCCGTGCCGCCAGCTTCAATTGGCTGTTGCCTCGCCTGGAGCAAGCGTTCGGCGATGACATTGCGATCAAGGAGCAGTTGCCGATGTTCCGCCATCTGGCGGAACAACTGGAAGGCCTCGATGCCGCTTGCACCGCCCAATTGGGTGACGACGCACCTCTGCTGCTGCCGCTGTGTCGGCGCCTCGACAGTATGATCCAGCGAGCCACCGAAAACCGGCCGCAGCCTGGTGCCATTGGAACGGTTGTGGCTCAGGTAAAACAGGTTGCCACCCAACTGCTCACGCCCGGCTCTCCGATCGAAAACGAAAAAGAAGCCCACAAGGCCCTGCGCGCCCAGCAGGAAGGTGCGCGTCCGTTATGCGCCTGGTGGCTCAAACAAAAAGCGACTGACGCTCGTGCCCTGCGCCTGAATCGCACCATGCTCTGGCTGGCCATCGATGTATTGCCCGAGCGCAATGCCGAGCAGGTCACCCAGCTGCGCGGCCTGCCGGCGGACAAACTCAAGATTTATCAAGATCGATTCCAGCAGGGTGATTACGCAGACCTGCTTGTGGAGATCGAGGCGAGCCTGGCGACGGCACCGTTCTGGTTCGATGGCCAGAGGCTTGCCTGGGAATGCCTGCAAGGGTTGAACGCCGAGTTGGCCATGCGGGAAGTGGAAGTCCATTTTGCGTTATTCATCCAGCGCCTGCCGGGCATTATCGAATTGCGCTGGCATGACGGTACGCCGTTCGCCGATTCGGCCACCCGGAGTTGGATCGCTGCCCAAGTCAAGCCTCACCTGCAGAGTCCCGGCGCGGCACCCACGGCCGATGTCGCCGACAACCTTGCGCCTTGGGAAGGGGCGCTGAAGGAGGCCGAGGCGATCCTGCGCAACGACGGTCTCAAACCCGCCGTTAAGTTGCTCAGGCAAGGCATGCAAAGCGCCAATGGGGCGCGCGAGCGATTCCTTTGGCACTTCGCGTTGGCTCGTGTGTGCTTTTCGGCCAGGAAATACGAACTCGCCAAGGTCCAGTTGGAGGCCCTCGATCAGACGCTACGAAACGCAGGCCTGAATGCCTGGGAGCCGCTCTTGGAGCTGCAGGTGCTGCACCTGTTGCATAGCTGCTGCGAGCTGTTGCCACAAAACCACTCTGTACGTGAATGCAAGGAAGAGACCCATCGCAGGTTATGTCACCTCGATCTGGAACGGGTCATTGAATAGGCCTCCGGGTCCCAAATTGAAAGAAGGAGAAAATCATGGCCAAAGAAGGCTCGGTCGCCCCTAAGGAACGTATCAACGTTACCTTCAAGCCTGCCACCGGCGGTGCCCAGGAAGACATTGAACTGCCGTTGAAACTGTTGGCGATCGGTGATTACACCCACCGTTTGGATGAACGCAAGGTCGAGGATCGCAAGCCGATCGGCATCGACAAAATGACCTTCGACGAAGTGTTGGCCAAGCAAGAGCTGAACCTGACCCTGAGCGTACCGAATCGTCTCCAGTCAGAGAGCGGCGCTGAGGAGCTGCCTGTACAGCTGCGCTTGAACTCGATGAAAGACTTCAATCCGGCGAGCCTGGTCGAGCAAGTACCGGAACTCAGCAAGCTGATGGCGCTGCGCGAGGCGCTGGTGGCACTCAAAGGGCCGTTGGGCAACGCGCCGGCGTTTCGTAAAGCCATCGAAGGCGTACTCGCCAATGACGACTCCCGCCGCCGCGTATTGGATGAGCTGGGCCTGGACACCACAGCGAAGAGCGCTTGATTTCTTTCAGCCAAGGAAGCCGAAACATGAGTACCCATGCAGTACAGCAGCAGAGCCAGGACAACGCGGACTACAGCATTCTTGAAAGCATCATCGCCCAGACCCGTCTGACTCCGGACGATGAAGCCTACGACATTGCCAGGCGCGGTGTGTCTGCATTCATCGAAGAGCTGCTCAAGCCGCAAAACAGCGGCGAGCCGGTCAAGAAGGCCATGGTTGACCGCATGATCGCCGAGATCGACGCCAAGCTCAGTCGCCAGGTGGACGAAATCCTCCACCACCCGCAATTCCAGGCGTTGGAATCGGCGTGGCGCGGTTTGCAGTTGCTGGTGGACCGCACCGACTTCCGCGAAAACATCAAGATAGAAATACTCAATGTGTCCAAGGACGATTTGCTGGACGACTTCGAGGACTCACCGGAGGTCATGCAGTCGGGCCTGTACAAGCACATCTACACCGCAGAGTACGGCCAGTTCGGTGGGCAACCGGTGGGCGCGGTCATCGCCAACTACTACATGTCCCCAAGCTCGCCGGATGTGAAATTGATGCAGTACGTGTCCAGTGTCGCCTGCATGTCCCATGCGCCATTCATTGCTGCGGCCGGTCCGAAATTCTTTGGCCTGGAGAGTTTCACGGGACTGCCGGACCTCAAGGACCTGAAAGATCATTTCGAAGGCCCGCAATTCGCCAAGTGGCAGAGCTTTCGTCAATCGGAAGACGCTCGCTATTTCGGCCTGACCGTCCCGCGCTTCCTGTTGCGCAACCCATACGATCCGCAAGAGAACCCGGTCAAGTCGTTCGTCTACAAGGAAACCGTTGCCAACAGCCACGAGCACTACCTGTGGGGCAACACGGCGTACGCGTTCGGCACGAGGCTGACCGACAGCTTCGCCAAATTCCGCTGGTGCCCGAATATCGTCGGCCCACAAAGCGGTGGCGCAGTCGAAGACCTGCCGTTGCATCACTTCGAAAGCATGGGCGAAATCGAAACCAAGATCCCGACTGAAGTACTGGTGTCCGATCGTCGCGAATACGAATTGGCCGAGGAGGGCTTCATCTCCCTGACCATGCGCAAAGGTAGTGACAATGCCGCGTTCTTCTCCGCCAGCTCCGTGCAGAAATCAAAGTTCTTCGGTAACAGCGCCGAGGACAAGCATGCAGAGCTGAACTACAAGCTCGGCACCCAGTTGCCTTACATGATGATCGTCAATCGCCTGGCTCATTACTTGAAAGTTCTGCAGCGCGAGCAACTGGGGTCCTGGAAAGAACGCACGGACCTGGAGCGTGAACTCAACAACTGGATCCGCCAGTACGTGGCCGACCAGGAGAACCCAAGTGCCGAAGTCCGTGGCCGTCGTCCGCTGCGTGCCGCGAAGATTGTGGTCTGTGACGTGGAAGGTGACCCGGGCTGGTACCGCGTCGGCCTCAATGTAAGGCCGCACTTTAAGTACATGGGCGCCGATTTCACGCTGTCACTGGTTGGCAAACTGGACAAGGCGTAAGCACCCATGACTTACGGCAGTCTTTTCGAACGACTGGCTAGTGATTCTGAAAAGCGCAGGGGTTTGAGCCGCGAGGTTTGCGTTGTCACATCCGTTGCTGCGCATCTGGCCAAGATGCTCAGTACGCGGGCAGGTAGCGTGCAGACACTCGCGGATTATGGACTGCCGGATCTCAATGACATGCGCTTTAGCCTGCACGATGTCGGGAGCCAAGCCCGCAAGGCAATCGAGACCTTCATCAAGGCCTACGAACCACGTTTGCGCGATGTCTGTGTCGTTTTAATGCCGAGCAACGCCGATCAACTTCGCCTGTCCTTGCGCATCGACGCGTTACTGGATGTGGACGGGACCAGGCGACAGGTCAGTTTTTCCGCGCGCCTGGACGGCAGCGGTCAGGTCAAGGTCAGACAAGGATAGCCACTGATGTCGTTCAATCATTACTACCAGAGCGAACTGACGGCGCTCCGCCAGTTGGGTCGATGTTTCGCCGAGCGCAACCCGGCATTGGCACCCTTTCTCGGGCAGGCCGGACGGGACCCGGATGTAGAGCGGCTACTGGAGGGGTTTGCATTCCTGACCGGGCGGCTGCGCCAGAAGCTCGACGACCAGTTGCCGGAGCTGAGTCATTCGCTGATGCAACTGTTGTGGCCGAACTACATGCGGCCATTGCCAGCCTTCGGCATTTTGCAGTTCGATCCGCTGCAGCGATCTGGGCCCGCGTTTCGGGTCGAGCGCGATACGCCGGTCGAAAGCAAGCCGGTCCAGCAGGTGCGTTGTCGTTTCCTTACCTGTTACCCCACCGACGTACTCGCGCTTGATCTGACCCAGCTGAGTTATTCGGTAAAAGGGGAGGGGTCGCTGTTGAGTTTGCATCTGCAGATGCGTTGCGACGGTCATTTGGGCGAGCTGCAACTGAGCCGCTTACGCCTGCATTTGACTGGCGAACGCTACATCAGCCAGATGCTCTATCTCAGCCTGCTGCGTAATCTTGAAGGTATCGAGCTGATCCCGTTGGACGGTACCAGCGAGGCCCTACGGACGGCAGATGGCAGCCCGACGACGTTCAGGCTCCCCGCTGACGGGGTACAGCCGGTCGGGTTTGCCGAGGAGGAAGCGCTGGTCCCGTACCCGCTGAATACCTTTCGTGGCTATCGCTACCTGCAAGAATATTTCGCTTTCCAGGACAAGTTCCTGTTCGTCGATATCAATGGCCTGGACGTGATCAACACCTTGCCGCATGGCAACATCGAGCAGATACGAGGCTTGGAGCTGCGCTTCGATATTGGCAAAAGTGGTATCCAGCGAATGCGCCCGACGCTGGATAACATAAAGCTGTACTGCACGCCGATCGTCAATCTGTTCAAGCATGACGCCCACCCGATCCGCCTGGACAGCAAACAAGATGAGTATCTGCTGTTGCCAGCTGATTACGACCAGGAGCACTGCGGCGTGTTTTCGGTCGAAAGCGTCACCGGCTGGAGTCCCGGAGGCCTGGGTTATCAGGCCTATGTGCCGTTCGAATCCTTCGAGCACGATTCAAGCTTCGATGTGCCCCACAGCCGCCCCTACTACAGCGTTCGCCAGCGGCCTTCCATGATGCACGACGGTCTGGACACCTGCCTGGGCTTTGGCGTCCGGCACGCTCACCCTCATGAAACCCTGTCGATCGAATTGATGTGCACCAACCGGAACCTGCCGCGCCAGCTCAAGCCCGGGGACATCGATCAACCCAGCGAAAAAAGCCCCGAGGGGCTGAGTTTCCGCAACATCGGTCCGGTCACGCCAAGTTTCGCGCCGCCACTCAACCGCGACTTCCTCTGGAAGTTGATCAGCAACATGTCACTCAACTATCTGTCGCTGGCCGACGTCAATGCGCTCAAGGTGATTCTCGAAACCTACGATTTTCCGCGTTACCACGACGAACAGGCAGAGAAAGTCAGCAAGCGTTTGCTCAATGGACTCAAGTCAATCCGGCACGAGGCTGTCGACCGCTTGCACCGGGGCTTGCCAGTGCGTGGCCTGCGCACTGAACTGACCATCGACCCGCTGGGTTACATCGGCGAGGGCGACCTGTTCGTCTTCGCTTCGGTCCTCAACGAGTTTTTCGCGTTGTATGCCAGCCTCAATTCGTACCACGAGTTGCGGGTGAACAGCACACAAGGAGAGGTGTACCAATGGACACCCCGCATGGGCCAACAGCCGCTGCTATAAACGTGCTGACGCAAGGGATACGCGAGTACTCGTTATTCCAGGCCGTGTTGCTGGTCATTGATCGGCTGCGCGAGGCTCATCCTGGTTTGGACGATGAAGCGCTGTATGACCGGTTGGAGTTCCAGGCCAACCCAAGCCTGGGTTTCCCGTCCAGCGACATTGATCGTGTGGAGTTTTTTGAAGAACACGGCCAGGTGCGGGCGCGTCTTCGCTTGAACCTGATCAGCCTGGTGGGTGCGGGTTCGCCGTTGCCGGCGTTCTACGGTGAGCAGGCGGTAGGAGAGGAAAACGGCAATCCGACACGCGACTTTCTCGATGTCTTTCACCATCGTCTCCAACGGCTGATGCTGCCGATCTGGCGCAAGTACCGTTACTGCGCAAGTTTTCAGAGCGGTGCCCGAGACCCGTTTTCCGAACAGTTGTACGCACTGATCGGTTTGGGGGGCGAAGAGATTCGCAAGGCCAGCCAACTGAACTGGAAGCGTCTCCTGCCGTACCTCGGCTTGCTGAGCCTGCGTGCCCATTCGGCGGCGTTGATCGAGGCCGTACTGCGTTACTACTTCAAGCACGTCGAACTGAACCTCGAACAGTGCATCGAGCGGCGTGTGGACATTCTTGACGAACAGCGTAATCGCCTGGGGACCGCCAACAGTCTGCTCGGCCAAGACCTGGTGATTGGCGAGCGGGTGCGCGACCGCAGCGGCAAGTTCCGGATCCATATCTACGAGCTGGACTGGCAGCGTTTCCACGAATTCCTGCCCGTCGGAAACGGCTACCGACCGTTGTGCGCGCTGGTGCAATTCACCCTGCGTGATCCCCTCGAATATGACATTCGCCTGGTCCTGCGCCAGCAGGCGATTCGTGAGTTATGCATCGGAGAGCAGAACACCTGCCGCCTGGGATGGACCAGTTGGCTGGGACACGAGCGCGCTGATGGCGTGGTGACCCTTGGTAGAAAAATTCATTAGGAATGGATGACATGATCAACGTAGACCTTCAGCAACTGATCCAGGCATTGGATGCCGAAACCAGGCGTGACCTGGAGCGCTCGGCCGAGCATTGCGTAGCCTATGGCGCGGACAAGGTCCTGGTGGAAGACTTGATGCTGAGTCTGCTGGAACGACCCCAGAGTCTGCTGGCGCGCGCCTTGCAGGATGTCCAGGTCAGTGCCAGCGAGTTGAGCGCGGCCCTGCAACCGCGGATAGGGCACAGCGCTTCGCGCAACCCGGTATTCGCTCCGGAACTGGTGCAGTGGTTGCAGGATGCGCTGCTGGTGGCCAATCTCGAACTCGGCCGCAGCGACGTCGGACAAGCAGCGTTGCTCCTGGCGTTGCTGCGAAACCCGCTTCGCTACGCGGGGAGTGCTTATCTGGCGCTGCTTAACCGATTGAACATTGATCGGCTGAAAGCGTTCGCCCTGGCGCAACAGGCGCAACAGGCGCAACCGGTTGCCGGCCAGTCCATCACGTCGCACGGCTCGCTGCTGTCGCGCTTTACCCATGACCTGAGTCGACAGGCTCGCGAAGGCCAACTCGACCCGGTGCTCTGTCGCGACGGCGAAATCAGGCAGATGATCGATATCCTCGTTCGTCGCCGCAAAAACAATCCAATCGTCGTCGGTGAAGCAGGGGTGGGCAAGACCGCCATCGTCGAAGGGCTGGCGTTGCGCATCGCCGCCGGGGAGGTTCCGTCGGTGCTTCAAGGCGTTGAATTGCTTTCACTGGATATGGGGCTGCTGCAGGCTGGCGCCAGCATCAAAGGAGAATTCGAGCGTCGTCTCAAGGGGGTGATCGACGAGGTCAAGGCTTCGCCAAAACCCATCATCCTGTTCATCGACGAGGCCCATACCTTGATCGGCGCGGGTAACCACGCCGGGGGCACCGATGCGGCCAACCTGCTCAAGCCTGCCTTGGCCCGGGGCGAGCTGCGTACCATCGCGGCTACCACCTGGACTGAGTATAAAAAGTATTTTGAGAAAGACCCGGCCCTGGCCCGTCGTTTCCAAGCGGTGCAATTGCACGAGCCGACCGTCAGCGAGGCAGTGACCATACTGCGTGGCCTGGCCCGGGTCTACGAAAACAGTCATGGCGTCTACCTGCGCGATGACGCGGTGGTCACGGCAGCGCAATTGTCGGCCCGCTACCTGGCCGGTCGTCAGTTGCCGGACAAGGCCGTGGACGTGCTCGACACCGCCTGCGCTCGCGTGCGGATCAGCTTGGCCGCAGCCCCACAGAGCCTGGAGCGACTACGTGGTGAGTTGGCCGAAGGCGCGCGCCAACGCCAGGCGCTGCGTCGCGACGCAGAGGCTGGCCTGTCGGTTGATCTTCAGGCCCTGGAGGCGCTGGAGGTACGTCTGGCAGCCATCGAAGACGAGAGTCACACGCTGGAAATCCAATGGACCGAGCAACGTATCCTCGCGGAACGTTTGCTGTCGCTGCGTCAGCAATTGGCCAGGGCGCGGGAAAGCGCGGAGGATCAAGCCCACGGTATCGAGGCGCTGGAAGCGGCCGTGCATGAAACACACGACTCGCTGGTGGCCGCACAAACCCAGGAGCGCCTGGTCAGCTTTGAAGTTTGCCCGCGACTGGTCGCCGAAGTGATTCATGCCTGGACCGGTGTACCGCTGGCGCAACTGGCGCGCGAGCACAATCTGAAAGTGGCCAGTTTCGCCACAGACCTGCGTGCACGTATTCGTGGCCAGGAACCGGCCGTACAGGCGCTTGATCGCGCGATGCGCGCCGCCGCCGCAGGCTTGAACAAACCCGACGCCCCGATAGGCGTATTTTTGTTGGTGGGCCCCAGTGGCGTCGGCAAGACTGAAACAGCACATGCCTTGGCCGACCTGCTCTATGGCGGTGAGCGTTTCCTCACAACGATCAACATGACCGAGTTCCAGGAGAAACATACCGTTTCCCGACTGATCGGAGCGCCGCCGGGCTACGTCGGTTTTGGCGAGGGCGGCATGCTCACCGAAGCTGTGCGGCAAAAACCCTACAGCGTGGTGTTGCTCGATGAGGTCGAAAAAGCCGACCCGGATGTATTGAACCTGTTCTACCAGATCTTCGACAAAGGCCTGGCCAATGATGGGGAAGGACGGGAAATCGATTTTCGCAACACCCTGATTCTGATGACATCGAACCTGGGCAGTGAACGTATCGACGAGCTGTGCGAAAACGGCGCACGACCAAGTGCCGAGCGCCTTGAGGAATCCATTCGCCTGATCCTCAGCAACCATTTCAAGCCAGCGCTGCTGGCCCGCATGCGCGTGGTGCCGTATTACCCGGTCAGCGGGCCTGTGCTGCGTGAACTGGTGGAAATCAAACTCGACCGCCTGGGCGAGCGGTTGCGTCGACGTCAGTTGGGCTTCAGTTATTGCGAGCACCTCGTGAGCCATCTGGTTGAGCGCTGCAGTCGTAATGACCGTGGAGCGCGGCTGATTGGTCAATTGCTTGACCAGCACCTGATGCCGCTGGTTGCCGATCGCTTGCTCGCGGCCATGGCCGGCGGCGAACCGCTACGGCATGTGCGCGCGGTGCTCAAGGGTGAAGCCAGTGTCGCGTGCGAGTTCTCTTGAAATGGGCGCTCTGTTCAAAAAACTCTCGCAGCCACTGGACTATGCCGAAGCGCTCTTGGCGCAGTTTTCCAACCTCTCGCTGTTGACGGAAGGTGAGGCGTTGGTGGGGAATTTCATCCAGGGTGTGTCGCGGCTCAGCGGTTGTGAGCTGGTGCAGTTGTACCTGCTCGACGCCACCGGTACACGCCTGGAAATGAACACCGAATGCCTGGAAGGCCAATTGCATTTTCGTGAGCCGCAAAGCCTGCCTTCCGATTATCAGGCTGAGCAATTGTTGCAATTCTCCCTGGGCCAGAATCGTGTGGTGTGCCTCGGGTCGTTGAGCGACAGCGTTCACGAAACCCGCTTCCTGCCAGCCCGGGCCACACCTTGGCAGTCACTGCTTTGTGTTCCCCTGGTTGACCCGCAGAGTAGCGTCGGTGGCTTGTTGTTGTGTGCCAGTGCTCAGCATCTCGACTTGCATGGCGTCGCTGAATCCCTGGGGCATCTCGGGGCCTTCGCCCTTGGCCAGATGCATCTGCTGCAGCGTCTGCACCGTCCGGCCGAGGCACCTGTTACCTCAAGCCTGCCGAGCGGCATCAGCTACGGCCTGATCGGCAAGAGCATGGCCATGCGCAAGACCTGCTCATTGATCAGTAAGGTCCTGCACAGTCCCTATACCGTCTTGCTGCGGGGCGAAACCGGTACCGGCAAGGAGGTGGTGGCCCGGGCCCTCCATGACCACGGTCCGCGTCGATCCAAGGCGTTTATCGTGCAGAACTGTGCGGCGGTCCCCGAGAATTTGCTGGAGAGTGAGCTTTTCGGCTATCGCAGAGGGGCGTTCACCGGTGCCGATCGAGACCGTGCCGGGCTGTTCGACGTGGCTAACGGCGGCACGCTGTTGCTGGACGAAATTGGCGATATGCCGTTGTCCCTGCAAGCCAAGTTGCTGCGAGTGTTGCAGGAGGGCGAAATTCGTCCTTTGGGGTCCAACGACACCCATCACGTCGATGTACGCATCGTTGCCGCGACTCATCGCGACCTTAAGCAATTGATGGAGGAGGGCAAGTTCCGCGAAGACCTGTATTACCGTCTCGCACAGTTTCCGATCCAGCTACCGGCGTTGCGTCAGCGCGACGGCGACATCATCGAACTGGCGCGGCATTTTGCCGACAAAGCTTGCACGCTGCTGCAGCGTGATCCGGTGTGTTGGTCAGACGCGGCGCTCGATCACCTGTCGGCCTACGGCTTCCCGGGGAACGTGCGGGAACTCAAGAGCGTCGTGGAAAGGGCTGTGCTCCTGTGCGAGGGCGGTGAACTGCTCATCGAGCACTTTGCATTGCACATCGAGACCCCTTCCGAGCGCGGCCGCATCAACCTGCGTGAGCGGATGGAGCAGATCGAACGTGGTTTGCTGATCGATTGCTTGCGCGAGAACTCGGGCAACAAGACCCGCGCCGCCCGCGAGCTCGGCCTGCCGCTGCGCACCTTGATCTATCGCCTCGCGCGTCTGAACGTCCAGCGCGGTGATTTCAATGATTGACCCTTTCTTCGCGTTATTCGTAACCGTTCCAGCCCGATCCTTTCATTCTGGAGACTTCTTCATGCCTGTCTTTCCCTGGCGAGCCGTCCTGTCGGCGATTCTCGTGTCATTGGCCCTGGGCGGTTGTAACGCCAATTACAAATTCAACGACAGTGGTTATCGCCCTCTGGGTGATCCGCAGGCGGTCAATCGCGGCAAGTGATGCCAAGGAGCTTTTGATAGATGGAACTTGTTTTTGAAATGCTCAACGCCAGCCAGTTCGTCCCGTCACGGCTGTGCCGAAAGACCTTCGGGCCGACCGGCGGCGTGATCGGGCGGGGCGAGGGCTGCCACTGGCTCATTCCTGACCGCGAGCGCCTGTTGTCCAAGCGTCACGCGCAGGTCAGCTTTCGTGACGGCGCATTTTTCCTGACCGACACCAGTGGTAATGGTACGACCCATCGCGAAAGCGGCGTGCGCCTGCCCAGGGGCGAGCCGATACCCATACTGGATGGGAATGCCTACATTATGGGCGATTTCGAGATCCTCGCACGGCTGGTCTCCGGGCCGGCGGACAAGCCTGCCGAAGCGAGCCGCCCGAGGCCGATCGACAGTCTCATTCCCGACGACGCCTTTCTGGAGCTCGATCCGCTGAAGGCGTTGGATCAGCAGGACCGGGCCTTGCTGGACATCGATGAGCCGATAAATCCTGCGACCGTCCCGCCGGATGCCCTTGGGCGGCCGGATTATGCGCGTATCGACATGGAAAGCCTGCTCTTGCCGGAGCTGGTCGGAGCGCCAGTCGAACCAGGGCCCGCCCCCATCCAGCCCACCGAAACTATTGGCCACCCCCACGACGGCTTTTGGCAGCGCTTCGGTACGGCCTTGGGCATAGATCTCGAAAGCCTGGACGGCACGGCCCGCGAAGCCTTGGCGATCAACGCCGCGCTGCTGCTCAAGCAAAGCATCCAGGGCTTGCAACAGAGCCTGCGTATTCACTCGGGGCTGAAAAGCGAACTGCGCCTGGCCCAGACCTATGAAGAGCAGGTTCGCTTGATTGCCAGCCTGCAAATCGACCACCACGGATGATGTCCATGCTGCACTGCACGATGCACCTACCCAAGATTTTGATTGCGCTCGCCACGACTCTGCTGCTTGCCGGTTGCACCACGTTGTCGCCCTTTTCGACGATGACCAAGCTCAACCTCACCCTGACGGCCAATGATCGACTCAACCCTGATCTCAATGGCCGGCCATCGCCGGTGGTGGTGCGGTTGTTCGAACTCAAGCATCCGGTGGCTTTTGAAAATGCCGATTTCTTCAGCCTCTATGAGCGTCCGAGGGGAACACTGGCCCCTGATCTGGTTGCCAGCGAGGAGTTGGAGCTACGTCCGGGCGAAACCGTCGAGCTCAGGCTCGGTATCACCGGGGATGGCCGTTACGTCGGCCTGCTCGCGGCGTACCGTGACCTGCCACACGCCCGCTGGCGCTATACGCTGCCAGTGGCTGCGGCACAGTTGACCGAAGCAAGCCTGACCCTCGACCAGAAGGGGATCGCCAACACGCTTGAGCGACTGGCCAAGGTGGCTGACCGATGAATCACGACAAGGTCATCTGGCAGGAAGGCATGCTGTTGCGCCCCCAACATTTGCAACACAACGATCGCTACTTCGACCATCAGTTGAAGGTTCGCACCCGGTTGCTGGCCAGCTACGCCTGGGGCTTCCTGGCGCTTGAGATCGATCTGCAATTCCTCAACATGGGGCAACTGGTGGTCAGCCAGGCCAGCGGGGTCCTGCCGGATGGCAGCCTTTTCGAACTGGGTGGCAACGCCGAGCCGCTGGCCTTGGAAGTACCGTCCAATACCCGCAATACCCCGATTTACCTTGCGCTGCCATTGGTGACCGGTAATCACATCGAGTCCCGTCGTCCAGAGCAGTCTGACGTGTTGGCGCGCTACACCGTCTACGACGCGCAGGTGAGCGACTCCAACGCCGGAGAGGCCGGAGGGAGCCAAATCAGTTGCGGTCGTCCGGACTTGCGCCTGCTGTTGGGCGAGCGGCAGAGTGATCATGCGTTCGTGAAGCTCAAGCTCTGTGAAGTGCTCGATACCACGGCCGATGGGGTGATCAGGCTCGATCCGAACTTTGTACCGACCTTCATCCAGGCTCGCGCTTCCCACTACTTGCTGTCGTGTCTCAAGGAAATCATCGGCATGCTTGCCCATCGAGGCGACACCCTGGCTGAGCGGATCCGCTCCAATGGCAAGGCCGGTGGTGCGCAAGTCGGCGATTTCATGATGTTGCAACTGATCAACCGCAACGAACTGTTGCTGCGTCATGACCTGGATCTGGAGCAGGTGCACCCCGAAACGCTGTACCGAACGCTACTGGCGCTGCTGGGTGACTTGGCAACGTTCTCCAGTGACAGCAAGCGACCAACGCTCAACAACCGCTACCAGCACAGCGACCAAGGCGCATGTTTTCGAAGCCTGATGCAAGCGATTCGCCAGGTCCTGTCGATGGTGCTCGAGCAACACGCTATCGAACTGCCGCTGCAGCCGCGCCAATACGGAATCATCGTCTCGCCGGTGCAGGACCTGTCGCTGCTGGACACCGCTTCATTCGTGCTGGCGGCAAGTGCCCACTGTGACAGCGAAGAGCTGCGCCATCGATTGCCGGCGCACCTCAAGGTCGGTTCGGTGGAGCACATCCGCCAATTGGTCAACCTGCATCTGCCCGGCATCAAGATAAGGCCTCTGCCCGTGGCCCCGCGGCAGATCGCGTTCCATGCCAACAAAACCTATTTCATTCTCGAGCCCAACGCCGAAGACCTGGCGCAACTGAAGCGCTCCGCAGGTTTTGCATTCCATGTCAGCGGTGATTTCGCCGAGCTTGAATTGAATTTCTGGGCCATCAGGAACTGAACCAAATGGATAAGGAACATCTTCAGGATGAAACAACGGTCCTGCTCGACCAACATGGACAACGCACTGCTTCAGTGCCTTTGACGGACGCTGCCCCGCCGCCACGTTTCGAACAGTTGCAAGAGCGAATGATCTACGCCGCGCACCTGCCGCAGCCCCAGACGTTCACGGTCAGCCTCAATCCGCTGGTTGCGGCGGCGTCCGGATTGCTGTCGCACATGGTTCAGCTCAAGCACGGTCGTGAACGCGAGGACCTGCACGCCCTTAAAGGGGAACTGAAGCGGAGCCTGGAACAGTTCGAAACCTGTGCCTTGCAGGGCGGTGTTGAAAGCAGTCAGTTGATCGCCGCGCGTTACGTGTTGTGCACTGCGATTGATGAGGCGATTGTCACCACGCCGTGGGGTCACGGGGGCGGTTGGTCACAGATAAGTTTGCTCAGCACCTTCCACAACGAAACCTTTGGTGGCGAGAAAGTCTTTCAATTGCTTGAGCGCTTATCGAAGAACCCCCTCAAGCACTTGCCCATGCTGGAGTTGTTGTACTTGTGCCTATCCCTGGGCTTCGAAGGCAAATACCGGATTCAGACCCGCGGGATGCTTGAACTCGAAAGCCTGCGTGACGCCCTGTATCGGTTGATTCGCCAGACCCGCGGCGACACCCCACGTGAACTGTCACCTCACTGGGAGGGCTTCGGCGGCGCGCGACGCCGTCCGATGCGCATTGTCCCGATTTGGATGGTCGCGGCTTTCACGCTGGCCTGCCTGGGGGTGATGTACGCGAGTTTCGCCTGGGTATTGGATGAGCAACGCAAAAGCGTATTGCAACCTTATCAACTGTCAGAACCGGTCGCCGCTCAGCCGCTGCCGTAAACAGGGACGTGTCATGAAATCGCTTTTCAGGAAAATCAGTGCCTGGGTACGCCAGACCTGGGTTTGGACGCTGCTGCTGATGCTTAGTGTCGCGCTGTTGGTGTGGTTCGCCGGGCCACTTCTGGCCGTCAATGACTACAAGTTCTGGGCGAGCCCGACGGCGCGACTGCTGACTGTCGCCGTGCTTGCGCTGGGCTGGGGCCTTGGCATGGTTGTCGTCAACGGGCGCGCCGGTTCAAGGGCGAATTCCCAACAAAACGCCCCCGATCAGGCTCGAACCCTGCATCAGGCCAGGATTGTTGATGAGCGGCGCGAAGTGCGCTCGCGCTTCAAGCAGGCCTTAATCACGTTAAGGTCCTCGAACCTTTATTCCGGCCGCAGCGATCTGCCCTGGTATCTGCTGATAGGCCCGCCTGGCAGCGGTAAAACCCATCTGCTGGAGTGCTCGGGTCTGGATTTCTCGTTCAATAGGCTAACGCGAAGCGCTGTCAGCAACGGATCCGATACTCGGCATTGCGATTGGTATTTTGCCGAGCACGCCGTGCTGGTCGATACCGCCGGGCGCTACCTGACCCAACCGGACCGCGAGCTCGACGGCAGCGGCTGGACTGTATTGCTCGAACTGTTGCGCAAGCGTCGCCGCAGTCGTCCGTTGGGCGGTGTGCTGGTGACCGTGCCGTCCGAGGTCCTGTTGCTGGGCAGCGAGGATGAAGTCACTACACTGGCCCGCCAGATTCGTGGTCGCCTGCAGGAACTGCAACGGCGACTGCGCATCGATGTCCCGATTTACCTGATCCTGAGCAAAGCAGACAGCGTACCCGGTTTTAACGAGTTCTTTGATTCACTGACTCGCGAGGAAAACGACCAGGTACTGGGCGCGAGTTTCAGCCGGAACTCGCGCGGCAGTGACATCACCGTGTTACGTGCTGAGTTCGAGGCACTGCTGCATCGGCTCAACAGCCAAATGATCATGCGCATGCATCAGGAGCGCGACACGTTGCGCCGTAGTCGCATGCTTGATTTCCCCCACCAACTTGGACAACTCGGCACCAGCCTGAGCCTACTGGCCGAGCAGGCATTCAGCGGCAATGTCGGGACGTTGCGTGGTTTCTATCTGACCTGCGCATCGTCGCCGGACCGTTCGACGGCCCCGACCTCCGAGCCCGTAAATTCAAGCTTGGGGCCCAGCCATAGCGCGCCTGGACGGCGCTCGCGATTCATTCATCACCTGCTCAGTCGGGTGATTTTTCCGGAAGCCGATCTGAGCGACCTCGTTCAGCGTGAACGCCGTCGTATTCATTGGGGGCAGCGGGCGTTGTACCTGGGAGCGCTGACGGTCGTTGGCCTGTGCGGGCTGTTGTGGGCGAACGCTTTTTCAATCAATCACGATCGCTTGGACAACTTGCGTACGCTGGCGCAGCGCTGGGATCGGCAACAATCGACCCCGGCGAGCACCGATGATTGGACCGCGACGCTCGAATCATTGGATATCCGCTTCGAGGCCACTCGGGTTTTCCCACCCTACAATGCGGTGCCGTTGCATGAGCGTGTCGGCCTGTATCAGGGTGAAGCGACCAAGGCTGCGGTGACCGACGCATACGAGCGCGAATTGCAGGCGCAGCTATTGCCAAGAATCGCGAAGAGGCTGGAGGAACATGTCCGCAAACACCGTGATGATCGCGGGCAACTGCTCGACAGCCTGCGCGCGTACTTGATGCTGGGCTTGAAAGAGCGTCGCGATGTCGCCTGGCTCAAGGATCGGGTGGCCAAAGACGGATCGCTTCGTTACCCCGGCAACACGGCGCTGCAAGAGCGTTTGAATGCTCACTTTGCGCGCCTGTTGGAGCTGCCCTTCATTCAGGTGCTCAACGAGCCACTGGTGACCCAGGCCCGGGAGGCCCTTCGCCGTGAGTCCTTGGCTGCCGTCATGTACAGGATGCTGCATGAACAGGCCAGTCATCTGCCGCCATATCGACTCAACCCATACCTGGGGTCACAAGGGGCGCTGCTGGTCGGCACTGACCGTGAGATTCCCGGTATCTATACCCGACAAGGTTATGAACGCTACTTTTCGGTTCGAGGTGCGACCCTCGTCACCGAACTGCTGCGGGACAACTGGGTGCTGGGAGAGAGTGAGAGTCTTAGTGCTATGGACATGCGGCGCCTGATGGTCGAGCTGGAGCAACTGTATTTTCGTGATTATGCCGACCACTGGAGCGAGGCGGTCG
The DNA here is from genome assembly GCF_052871455.1 of Pseudomonas sp. LARHCG127. NCBI lineage: Bacteria > Pseudomonadati > Pseudomonadota > Gammaproteobacteria > Pseudomonadales > Pseudomonadaceae > Pseudomonas > Pseudomonas sp. LARHCG127. The sequence continues at coordinate 330,488 of NZ_JBIXJT010000002.1, read as the reverse complement.
GCCAGGTCGCCCTCCAGACCATCAGCAATGCGGGCGAGGGCGCCGAGCAACTTGCGGGCCTGACCTCGGCTCATTCGCCGATTTTGCGGCTGCTGGTACAGGTGCGCGAAAACACCCGCTTCCAGACTGTTGCCGAAGTATTCGACGACCTGCCGCCAGCAGCAGGGAAGCAAGGAGCAGCCGATAAGAAACTTGCCGCCGTGGCGGGGAAAGCCGCTGCGTCCCTGACCGAGCATCTGCCGGACACTGCGCAAAAATCCTTGCGAAGGCGTTTCGAACCGCTGCATCGCCTATTGGATGAAGAGGGTGGGCCCACGGCTGATCTGGTCCAGGCCTTGCGTGCCCTCGATGAGGTGCAATTGCAATTGGCGAACCTGGCCCGGGCCAGTGCGCCGGAACAAGCAGCGTTCGAACTGGCCAGGCACCGCATGGATGGCCAGCGCGATGCGTTGAGCAAGCTGCGCAATGCCTCTGCTCGCCTGCCGCGACCGGTCAATGGGTGGTTCAACGTACTGGCCGAGGACAGTTGGCGTTTGGTGCTCAACGACGCTTATCGTTACCTGAACCAGCGGTATCAGAGCGAGCTGTACAGCTTTTATGGCAAGGCGATCAACAAGCGGTACCCGTTCAGCGCCCACAGTGCCAGCGACGTTGCGCTCAACGACTTCCGGGTATTTTTCAAGGACCAGGGCATCGTCGATCGATTCTTCAACCATTACATGCAGCCCTTCATCAGCGGCGCCGAAGGAAACTATCGCCTGCGCAGCATCGACGGCCAGAGCTTGCCGATGTCCCGTGTCTACCTGGATCAGATGGCGACCGCGCAGGCCATCCGGCGGAGCTTTTTCGCCGATAACCCGAACGAACCGCAAGTGCAGTTCACGCTTGAACCGTACACGTTGGATCCGGCGGTGAGCCGTGCTGAATTCCGCTTTGGCGACCAGACGCTTGAGTACCGCCACGGTCCGATCCTGCCGGTGGCGTTTACCTGGCCAAGTGACGCGCAGGATGGTCGAACCGCCCTGGTGCTGGACAAAATGGTCGGACGCGGCGTCGGCATGGAAAAAAATACCGGGCCGTGGTCACTGTTTCGTTTGTTCGACCTGATGCAGAGCGAATACCTGACCGGGCGTGATGTACGCGTGTTGAAGGCGGACTTGGGTGGCCTGCGTGCCAATTATTTGCTGACGAGCCAGCGCACACCGAACCCGTTCGACATGAGCGTGCTGCGCACATTCCGTCTGCCGGCGCAGCTTTGATGCCACAATCAGGCCCCTGGCGCAGCGCCGCGCGTACGCATCCCGGCAAGACCCGGGCACGTAATGAGGATGCCTTTCTTGACCGCCCACAATGGGGAATATGGGCTGTCGCTGACGGTATGGGCGGCCACTCGGGCGGTGACATCGCCAGCCAGTTGATCGTGGCCAACCTGACGGAACTGCCAGTCTGCCAGGACCTGGATCAACGTTCCAAAGCGGTGCGTCAATGCCTGCGCTGGACCAATCGGCGGCTGAGCCAGGAACTTACCGTCACCGACGATCATCCTGGCATTACTGGCAGCACGGTGGTGGTGCTGTTGCTGGAAGGGAACCGCGGCGTGTGCATTTGGGCGGGCGATAGCCGTTGTTACCTGTGGCGCGGTCGACGGTTGTACCAATTGACCAAGGATCACTCATTGCAACAGCAACTGATGGACACGCAACACATCAGCCGCGATGAGGCCGGTGCTCACCCTGCGGCCCAGGCGTTGACTCGCGCAGTGGGCGCCGCGCCAGAACTGAAGTTGGAGGTGTTGGAACTGGATGTTCACCCGGGCGATACGTTCCTGCTATGTAGCGACGGCCTGTATCAGGGCTTTGGCGCACGGGCCCTTGGCAACGCCTTGAGCCTGGCTTCGCCATGTAAGGTCCTTGAGCAGCTTTTCGATGTCGTCTTGCGTGGCCCGGCGCGGGATAACCTGACCGCTGTAGTGATCCGAGCGTGAATGAAGAGGGTGGCCATCCTACGTATTTCGCCTTTGCCAACCCGGTGCCCGCTGTGGCATCCGGTCAGCGTTGCCTCAGCGAATTACCGGACCTACTCGCAGGACGCTATCGCCTCGAACGCTTGCTGGGGGCGGGCGGCATGGGCGTTGTTTACCGCGCGCGAGATTTATTGCATGAACAATATGCCGACCCTGATCCGTACCTTGCGTTGAAAATGCTCAGTGGAGCATTCGACGAATCAGCCGACGCGAGCGCGCTGCTCTACAGCGAGTTCGCCCTGATGCGGCGATTGCACCACCCGAATATCTTGCGTCCCTACACCTTCGAAGTGGATGCCGCCCAACGACGGGCTTTCATCACCATGGAGTTGATGCGCGGGCTGACCCTGGACCAATTGCTGTGCGAACGTCCCCTGGGGCTGCCTTGGCCCGAACTGAAGGCGATCGCCGTGCCGCTGCTCGATGCCCTGGCGTATGCCCATGGACGTGGCGTACTGCACGGCGATATGAAGCCCAGCAACATCATGTTGAGCGAAGAAGGCCTGCGCCTGTTCGATTTTGGCTTGGGCCTGGCCGAGGAAGGGCCTTCGCAGCACCTGCCGAACCTGAACCGTGAACGCCTCAACGCCTGGACCCCTGGGTACGCGGCGCCTGAACTGCTTGAAGGTGCGCCCCTATCTGCGAGTGCCGATGTCTATGGTGTGGCTTGCGTGTTGTATGAACTGGCGAGCGGCAAACACCCGTTCCGACGCCTGCCCGCCACCCAGGCTCGCGATACCCGGTTGGATCGCGGGCTCAAGGCTCCGCAAAACCTGCCCAGGCGTTGCTGGCCGGCACTGCGAACGGCGTTGGCGTTTGAGCCGGGGCAGCGGCGTGTTAGTGCGGTTCGATTGCGTGATGCCTTAAGGGATGTGTCTTTCTGGTGGTAAAGGGGATGCATGGCATCTGGTCACCTACCCGGCCCACCTGGTCCTTATTGATTGCGCTGGGCTGCTGCGAACATTTTTCGCTGGGCATGGCGCAACGATGACCTAACCAACGCCAAAATTGAGCGACGACGTTTGAGCACGGACACTCTCCTATCGAAGATTTCTGAAGTAAAAGGCCAGCCCACTTGGGTTGATAGCAATCTTCCCGACCTGCGTACCCTGGCGCGTGAGCTGCGTACACACGCCCTTGAGGAAGTGATTGCGGCGACTAACCATGAAGACGCCATCGAGGTGACGGCTCAGTACCTGGGATTTATTGACCCAGCGATCTTGTCCCTAACCGTCGAGACGCCCATGGGCGACGTGACCATTTTGCGCAGCAGCATTTACCACATCGTCGAAAAGCGAATGGATGCCCGTGAGCGCTACGTGAGGCTTGCTCTAGATACGCTCACAGGGCCGTTGGAAGTGTGGAAAGTTGCCTTTACTGACGGCACTGATCGTCTGGCGTTCATCGGCGCGTATGAGTCAAGCGGCAAATGTTAGTAAGCGTTGTGTTCTTCGAGGGGCAGATGCTGTGGAACTTCATGCACACTGACGCGAAATCGCTCAACAAGCACCGCCATGGCGAGCTGCTGTACAAGCGCTACACGCTTTTGTGGCGGGCAAAGAAAAGGGCTACTGGTGACAGTAGCCTTCGAACTTTGAGCTTGATATTCATATACACACCCTCAAGCAGGGGTGTGGAGGTCTCACCCTACGCTGATGTCCCAACCATCGACGGGGTTCCTACGCCAGTTATAGCCGCTGGGAGGCAACTGGTTTCGCGCCCAAGGATAGACTGTTCGCCTTTGAGCGTACCGTCAATCAAATGTGATGAATGGCCGAGGGATGAGCCGTCATAGCGCAAATGCTTAATGTTCGGCCTGTGGCGCAAGATTTCTTTCAGGGCGCCAAGAAAATCTTCATTTGAGCCAGTTTTGCGGATTTTTTCTTAACTCGAAACGTTCAGGCTGAGTTTCACAGAACGGATAACTACCAATCCCCTGTGGGAGCGAGCTTGCTCGCGAAGGCGGCAGCACGTTCATGCGCTGTCTCAAGGTGTACGCGATCCGTGGCGAGGGAGCTTGCTCCCGCTCGGCGGCGCAGCCGTCGTAAACCGGCTGATGCGGTTTTTCCGGAGAAATGCGTCAGCCTGTTTTGGGGCGGCTTCGCCACCAGCGGGAGCAAGCTCCCTCGCCACGGGGGTGGTGGTGCTGCGGCTATCGTGGGTCGACGTTATCCAGCACACGGTTGGCCAGCATTGAACTCAGTTCGATCAGTTGCTGGATGCCGAGGGCAATGTGGCGGCGGGGGCCTTCGAGGTCGAAGGCCAGGTTGCTGATCATCGCATCGGCGGATGCCAGGTTTTCGCTGAGGTTGGCGAGCAGGCATTCGTTGTCGGCGTTTTTTGACACGGTGAAGAGCTGGCCCGGTTTGGATACATCTTCGGACTTTTCCGGTTTCGGATGCAGGTAATAATCCAAGACGCGCTTTTCTGCTTCGTCTTGTTTCTTAGTCTTGGATTGAGTGGACGCAGAGGTGCGATCTGCTTCGGGGGGATTCGGTGTAATTTTGAACATGGTGCAGCTCCTTTCGTAAGAGGAACCATCACCGTCTGCCGCCAAGCAGATGGGGTGACGGGTTACGCAAGATTGGCGGACCGGAACGAAAGGAACCCGGCATCCCCGAAGGGATCCTTGCGCAACCCGCCATAACATGGGGATGCCAATGCCAGAGAGCATGGCAATCATATCGAGGGGCTGTTGCGCCTTTCGTGTACCGGGCCGCCAAGCCCGACCACTGATGGGCAGTGGCAGGGAAACGATAGAACCCATGGACAAGGCGCACAAGCGGGCGAATTCTGGCGTAGTTGTAGGCAATGGCGCAAGGATTCGTAGTTTGGTGGAAGCGTTGGGGAGGGCGAATAAACAAGCCTTCGTAATGCCCTGAATGCGGGGCGAGGAAGCTCGCTCCCGCTCCGCGGCGCATCTTTCGTAGAGCGGTTGATGCAGGTCCGGAGGGTTGGTCGGGCCGGTGTTCGAACACCCTCACTCCGCCTGTTAACTGGCCTGACAGCTTTACAAGGTAGGCCTGCCTTCGAACATGTCCGCTTAGCTCAAATCATGCAGGTCTCGCTCCAAGGGACGTGTCAAACACCACTCGGAAAACTTCACCTTCAGGCCTTGCCGCTGCGGTGTGCAGCAAATCGGGCCGACCAGATAACTTTCCGCCTCAGGAAAGGGGGCGAGCCTAAGCAACGGCCAGTTCAGGCCATCCGTTGAATATTGCAAGCGCAGCACGCCATTGGCGACGGTCATGCGAAGCCAAAAGTCGCCGGGGTTGCCAGAAAAATAGCTAGGCGCCCAGTCCGAACGGCCCTGGGTGAGGACGCTACTGATCATTGGGTTCCCATCGTTGAACTCTATCCCTGCCTTGACCCAGGTCTCCTCGTTGAGCCTGACCATGATGCCCGCTTGATCGTAAAGCTCGCGAAAGTCGGCATTGACTCTGACTTGAGCGGTAAAGCCTCCGGCGGTTGGGAACCCCAGGAAATGTCCGCTATCGCGTATGAAGCCGTAGTGGGTTTCACGCCAAAAGTCGGTCTTGAGATCAGTGATCACCTCCAATGAACCGTCTGGATAGACGAGAGAATGGCTTGGTTTATTCAACCACTTGGCAGCGCGCCATATAGAGTCTTCAAAATGCTGGTTGGCCACTGCCATCTGCTTTTTATCGACCAAGCTACCCTCCACAATTTATCGCTGAACATGGGTGATAAGAATCTGGCTTGCGCAGAACCAAGCTGGGTCGGCGGCGCAGCCGTCGTAAACTGGCTGGCGCGGTTTGCCTGGAAGAATGCGCCAGCCCTGTTGTAGGGTGGCTTCGCCACCCAGCGGGAGCAAGCTCCCTCGCCACGGGATTTGCGTTTCGCCTCAAATCTTGTGCTCAGCCAGCGTTCCGGTCTGCCTCTTTCTAGCTGGAATTCAGACGGATAATTTGATGGTTTATGTTATTGCGGTTTATGAAGCCAGGAAGAAAAGTCCGATATGTAGATTTCATTTAGCGTTAGCGTCGGCGGTATATTTTCGATGCTGTCAGCTATTTCGTCATAAGGCGCTGGTAAGGCATAACAGAGGCCGAAGTCCTCGTTAAGGATTATGACGCCATTAAATATGCGCTGGCGTTTGGTCAGTTTTTTTATCTGGTCAAAAGGCATTCCTGCAGAAAGCATGTTCTGGTAAAGCCCTTTGTATTGCTCGTTGCAACCGATTGAAAAAATTGTTCCGTCAGGAAGGGTCGAGAGGGTGAGCGTACTATCGATGATGTACGCTGTTCTTGTCTCACCGTCAGGTAACGTGTAGTTCTTTATCTCGACTTTATGATGCTCGTAGAGCTCATTCATGTAGGTTGAGATATTGTCTTGCAATAAGATGTTCGCAATTGAATGCTTAGATTTTATTTCAGCTGCAAGATCTATCATTAAATTCAACCGTTAATCAACGTACCGTTTACGTTCATGCGTCGTGCTAGGGCTGGCCCGTGCAATCCTTGTTTTAGGCGAATGGGTTGACGGGTTCAGAAGTCGTAAACCCAAAGCTCATCGAATATAAAGTCGAGAGCGAAGTGGTCGGTTAACGACTCAAAATCATCGTGCTCCTCTGGTAATGAAAGTCCGATGCCGCCGATCTTATCCACTTGTACGAAGCCGGACCACGCTATTTGCTCTTTAGAATGCGTGAGGACTTCTGCTACCGTCATGCCTGCCCATAACTTATTTTGATAGCTGCCGGTGAATTTTGAGTTGCAGGAAATCGCGGTAATTATCCCGTCCGGGCCGTAATATGCTCTGATAAAGCCGTCGTCTAGGGTGAGCGAGTTTTGTTCTTTGTGAATTTTATAGTGACCTGAAAGGCCCGCTTCAATTTTTTCTATGCTATCTCCGATGCATACTCCGCCGATTGATTTTTTGGGAACTATTAGATTAGTGATGTCCATGGGATTCCTCTATTTGGGAGCGTTCATTAAGACGCCATCTATAAAAACGGGGCTGCTTACAATTCTGTCGTAGTTTTCAAAACCTGTAGGAGCTATTCGCCCCTGAACCTCACCATTTCTGTACACCTTCCAATAGTTCGACGTATGGTCGCCGCCACCAGGGTGGAAGTCTAAAACGTCTTTTTGTCCTGACTTTGTAGACCGGGTGAACTGAGTATGTTGGGTTTTGTTGGTGTTCAGGTTTGTAATGCTTTTGGTATAGCCTTTTTTCAATAGCATGGCTTCCACCTGTTGAGGCGTTTTTCCCGAAAGCTTACTGACCCATTTCTTTGAAATGTTATGCCTTTTGTTGAAGGCTTTAGTGCACGTTAATCCGAGTGGGTCTATCCACCCGATGGGGTTTTTCGCATAGGCATAAAAATTAATCCCCCCCGCCAACCCAATCGGATCCGGCGTCGTAAACCGCCCCACATCCGGATCATAAAACCTGAACGTATTGAAATGCAGTCCGGTTTCCCGGTCCAGGTACTGCCCCTGGAACCGCAAATTCTGCTCTTCGATGTAATACGGCTCGCGCACCTCTTCCAGCGTGTTACCCCACACCCGATACGTGGCCTGCCAAACGTTGTGTCCGTCGGCTTCGGTGAGTTGTTCCGGCAGGCCGTTGAGGTCGTTGTGGTAGTAGCGGATCTTTTGCAGCGGGCCGCTGCCGTCGACGCGGGCCAGGGGTTCGTAGCCGTCGTCTTCGTAGAGGTACAGGCTGGTTTGCTGGTGACGATTTTCCTGCAACAGGCGCAGACCGTCCCAGGTGAAGCGGGTTTCGCCCAGCGGGTAACCGTTGTTGTCATGCTCGTTCTTGATGATGCGCCGGCCCAGCGGGTCGTAGGCCATGTTGACCACGCTGCCGTTGTCGTTGCGCACCTCGATCAAGCGGCTTTCGGCGTCGTAGGCAAAATGTTGCACGCCGCGTTTGGCGCTGCGTTTTTCGATCATCCGGCCGAAGGCGTCGTAGCGGTAGCGCTTGTCCTGGTAGGTCAGCAGTTTGTTGTGCACCACCAATCCGGCGCCGGGGGCCGGGCCGTCCAGCAGGTTGGCGGCGGCGTCGTAGGTGAAGGTTTCGCGCTGGCCGTGCAGGCTGTCCTGGCTGGCGATGATGCGGCCGGTGGCGTCGTAGTGCAGGAGCTGGCGCTGTTGCGCGGCGGGTTGCTGGTCGAGTTTGCCGATGAGGTTATCGGCGGGGTCGTACTCGAAGTGTTTTTGCACCGCCGCCGGCAACAGCGAGGGTTGGCTACTGTGGCGGCGTTGTCGCGTGCGCAGGCGGCCGCTGCGGTCGTATTCGCTGCGGGTGCTGATCTGCCCTTGGGTGCGCAGCACTTCGCGGTGCAGGCGGTCGCGTTCGAAGTCGCTGATGACCTGGCCGTCGAGGTTGATCTGGTGCAGGTGGCCGCTGCCGTAGTACAGGCGGTTGACCCAGCGGCCATCGGGCAGTTGGCTCTGGATCAGGTTGCCGAGTTCGTCGTAGTGGTGTTGCAGGCTGCCGGCGGCGCTGTTTTCGGCGAGCAACTGGCCGAGGGCGTCGTAGGCGAAACTCAGGGTCTGGGCGTTGCCTTGCAGGTCGGTGAAGGTGACGGCGGTGAGTTGGTCCAGCGGGTCGTAACTGTATTCAGTGCGGCCATCGTCGGTGACTTTGGCGATCAACCGGCCCACGGCGTCGCGTTCCAGGCGATGGACGATGGGCGTCGGCGGTGCTTCGGGAATAATCGCCAGGCCTGTGCCGTATGGCGCGGGTATCGCCGTTACTGCCGCGACGTTGTCGAGGCGGTCGTAGTCGTAGCGCTTGGCGCTGCCATCCAGATCTTGTTGTTCGATCAACCGATCGCCGATATCCCAGGCAAACCGGTAGCTCTCGCCATTCTCGTTGGTCAGCGCTTGCAGCCGGCCGAAGCTGTCGTAGGCAAACTGCACCTGCCGGCCCTGGGCGTCGGTGCGTTGGCGGACCTGGCCGCGGCGGTTGTGTTGGTAAAGCGTGGTGTGCCCGGCCGGGTCGGTGTAGCCGGTGAGTTGGCCGGTGGTGTCGCGCTGGTAATGCTCGGTGCGGCCGTCCGGCAATTGGCTGCCGAGCAGCCGGCCTTGGGCGTCGTAGCTGAATTGGGTGCGCTCGCCGAGGGCGTCGGTAATGGTGTGCAGGTAACCGCGCGCGTCATAACTGAAGCGCGTCGGGTAACCCGAGCAATCGACGTGTTCCACCAATTGGCCGAACGGGTTCCAGCGCAGCTTTTTGCTTTTGCCGGTGGCGTCGATGATTTCCACGACCTGGCCGTGGGCGTCGTAGCGGTAGCGGGTGATGTGGCCCAGCGGGTCGGTTTCCGCTGTGCAGTTGCCGCGCTGATCGTAGCGGTATTTCCAGCTGTGGCCGGCGGCGTTGGTGTCCGCCAGCGGCAGGGCCCAATGTTCGAGCCATAGGGTAGATTCGCTGCGGCCCAACGGGTCGGTTTCGCTGATCAGATTGCCGGCGTCGTCGTAGTTGAATTGATACTCGCCGCCCTGCGGATCGGTAGCACCGAGCATCTGGCGCTCATCGTTCCACTCGAACAACCACGTCTGGCCTAGGTTGTCGCTGAACCGGGTGATCTGATGCTGGCTGTTCCACTGCCGAATGCTCACGCGTTGCAGGCTGTCGCTGATGCGGGTGATGCCAGCGGCAAGGTCATAGTCGAACTGGTAGGCGTCGCCTTCGTCGGTCCAGTGCCGGACCACGCGCCATTCCTGGTCGTCGATCAGGGCCCATTCGTAGAAGCAGTGCAGGCCGGTGGGCAACTGGTGCTCGACCATCCGTTGCCCGGTGTCGTAGCGGAAGCGCCGTTGGACCTGGCCGGTGGCGTCGCGCACTTCGGCGAGGGTGTTCGCCGCGTCGTAGGCGTAGCTGACCAGCACTTCGCGGGATTGGTCGGGGTAGAGGCGCTCGATGTGGGTGACGCGTTCGCCTTCACGAATCAGCTCGACTTGCACCAGGTCGAAGGTGTCGCGCAGCCGCACCAGGCGTCCGGCCTCGTCGTAGTCGAGGTGGATGCGGTTGTCGTTGCGGTCACCCAGTTGGCTCAGGCGCAGGTGCGAAGGGTTGGCGGGCGAAGGTTCGAACAAACGGTACAGGCCGTCTTCGCTTTCGATCAGCAAATGCCCGCTCACATGGCGGCGCACGGCCAGGCCTTCGCCGGCGCTGAACACCGCGCCGCCCAAGGGGATGGAACCCATGTCGATGGGCCGGCCTTGTTCGTCGGTGTAGACCAGGGTTTCGCCGCCGTCGGGGTGGGGCAGGATTTCTACTTGGACTTCGTAGGCCACACTCCAGCCGGCGCCGAACAAGGTATCGCGGCGTTCGTCGCGGCTGTTGTACACGCGTTGCCAGTCGATGGGCAGGATGCCGGGCAAGACGAAATCCAGCTCCTCGTCACCGCCCAGCACTTTGGCCCCGGTGGCGGCATGCACCGGGTTCGACGAACCCATGGCCGCATTGGCCGCTGCGTTCGCCGCGCTGCTGGCGGCCATGGACACCGCGCCGCCCACCAGCATGCACGGCAGTTTGCTGAAGAACTTGCCCTTGCCACCCTTGAGCATCAGCAGCGCCGTGACTGCCAGGCCGACGCCCGGGGTCTTGCCGCTGCGAATCTCGCGCACCACCACCGAACCGCCGCCGATGGTCACGTCGGGCGAGATCAGCCCGGCCGACACCACCGTCGCATCGCAGGTGCTGCGGTCGCCACTGCGCACGGCGGGCTGGCCGTTGATGGTGACCTTTTCCGAGCCTTCGGCCATGAACTGCGGTGGCATCGGTGGGTGCTTGGTGCAGATCACCAGGTCTTCGGGCCGGGTCTCCGTACCGGGGGCCGGCGAGGCGACCGTGGGGCGCCACATCTGCGAAAAGAATTCCCCGGCCATGTCCAGGTAACTGGCTTCGGCTTCTTCTTCCGGCTCGGGCATGTCCAGTTCGGTGCCGGCCGGCGCGACGTGGGACACAACAGCGCCAGCGGCGCGGGCCGAGGGGATGTTGTTGGTAAAGGTGTCTTTGGAGCCGGTGAGGATGTTGGCCTGCACCGTGGGCGGAAAGAGGGCGTTGCCGATGCCCTCGCATATATTGCTCAGGCCTTTGTCAGCCCCGGTCTTGCTCATGGCCAGGCCGACGATGGTGCCCACCACCAGGCCCAGGACGAAGCAGCCCAGGCCGCCGGTGACCACGGTGATGCCCGTGGCCGCGACCACGGCGGCGGTCGCCAGGGCGGTGATCGCGATGTTCGCCGCCACTTCCAGGACGCCGCCGAGGATGTCGGCCATCATCGAGGTGTGGTTGAGTGCATCGCCCAGGCGGGCGGCCCAGAGCGCGTCAGACATGCAAGTCGCTCAGGTGGACAGGGTGGCTGTGGAGTGTGTGTTCAAGCAATTTGATGCCTTCCATTGCGCCGGTGTCCTTGTGGGTGACGGCATGCTCATTGATGCCATTTCTGGCGCTTGATCCGCTTTGGTTTGCCCCTGTGGGAGCGAGCTTGCTCGCGATGGGGCCCGTTCAGTCAACCTCATCAGTGCCTGACCCACCGCAATCGCGAGCAAGCTCGCTCCCACATTTTGATCGATGATGCCTTCCACTTCCTGATCACCACCCACCCCGGTGGGAGCGAGCTTGCTCGCGATGGGGCCCGTTCAGTCAACCTCGTCAGTGCCTGACCCACCGCAATCGCGAGCAAGCTCGCTCCCACAGTGGATTGATGGAGGCCATCAGAACACCAGCGAACCCTTGATCGTCGCCCAATGCGCCGCTTCGGCATCGCCCAGTTTCTCGGCTTTCACGTAACTCAGGGCCAGCATCTTGCGGGTGCCGGGCAGTACCAGTGCGAGCTGATACTGGAAAACCTTTTCATTGCCCTTGTTGAACTGGCTGCGCAATTCGATGGCTTCGACCTCCTGGTTTGCGCCCACGCGCACGGTGGCGCCCGGCTGGCAGCGCAGTTGCTGGACCTGTTTTTCCAGGCGCTTGAGTTGGTCGTCGAGGTTGCTTTGCAGGGTTTCGCCTTCGGCCAGCAAGCTGCGGCTGACGATCAGGGAGGTGCCCAGTTCAGGAAACTTGAGGATATTGATCGTCGCGTCCAGCAACTCGCTTGGCGGCAGTTGGAGCTGGAATTCGTTGAGGCGGTAAGTCATGGCGCTTGAATCTCGAAGTTAGCCCTTGGGGAACGCGGCGCTGATGTTGGCATCGATGCTGCCCTTGACGCCCTGGCCGTCCGGCGTGGCGCCCGGGCCGCCACCGTTGTTCAGGTGCAGCACGCCGCCGGTGTTGAACTCGGCATCGCCGCTGGCGTAGAAGCTGATCTGCACGCCGGTCAGGTTGATCTGGCCGCTGGCGTTGAGCTCCAGGATGCTTTCCCCGCACACCAGGCGCAGGTTCTCGCCCACTTCGATGACGTAGCTCTGGCTGATGCTGTCGGTCTTGCGCTGGCCCACCGAGAGGATGTCCTCCTGCTTGACGATGCGCAGGCGGTTGTTGCCGATGGTCACCGTTTCGTTGTGGCCGATGCTTTTGTTGCGGTCATGGCCCACCGAATGGCTCTCGTCCACCTCGACCACGATGTCCTGGTTGCGCTCGGCATGGATGTACAACTGCTCGGCGCCTTTCTTGTCTTCCATGCGGATTTCGTTGAAATTCGCCGGCGTGCCGCCCTTGCTCGAACGGCTTTTCATGCCGCTCTGGGTCGCGTTATCTGGCAGGTCGTAGGGCACGGTCTGTTCGGCGTTATAGACGCGGCCGGTGATGATCGGGCGGTCTGGATCACCCTCGAGAAAGCTCACGATGACTTCCTGGCCGATGCGCGGAATTTGCATCGAGCCCCAGTTTTTCCCGGCCCAGGATTGCGACACCCGAATCCAGCACGAGCTGTTCTCGTTGGACTGGTCGTGACGGTCCCAATAGAAATGCACCTTCACCCGGCCGAACTGATCGGTCCAGATTTCCTCGCCCTTGGGGCCGACTACCAACGCGGTTTGCGGGCCTTTGACGATGGGGCGGTGAGTAATCGCCAGCGGACGATAACTCTGCTGGGCGTCGATGCAGGTCAGGCTGCTTTCGAACTGCGCGGTTGGCGCGCCGCCACCGGTCTCGCCGCTTTCCTGGGAGAGGTAATAACGAGCGCCGACGACCAGGTACTCGCGGTTCTGGTCCTGGCGGCTGAAACCCGTGAGGCTGAACAGATGCCCCGAGCCCAGGCCCCGGGCATTGCCCGCCAGTTCGACTTGCTCGTGCAGGGTCTGCAAGGCCTCGATGCGGGTGCGGGCGTAGTGTTCGCCGTCCTCGCTTTGCACATAGGTGCCGGGATAGTCGTAGAGCGGATAGTCGCCGGCGGTGTGCGGACGGGGCATGGCCGAGCGCACGTCGATGCGCGCGCTGGGGCGTTGGAAGTCGTAGTCGTTGAGTTCCAGCGAACCCGGTTGGACTTCCTGGGCCAAGTGCCAATCATGAATATGATCGCGCTCGCGCTGTTGCTCATTCTTGGGGTAGTAGGGCACCGAACCGTAGCCGGGTGCCGTGGTGTGGGCGCCATAGGCATCGGCCAGCACCAACACGTGACGGCCCTGCTCGTGACGGAAGAAATAGTAGATCCCTTCCTGCTCCATCAGCCGGCTGACGAAATCAAAACTGGTCTCGCGGTACTGCACGCAGTATTCCCACTCCCGATAGGGGTGGCTCAAGGCGTCTTCGAAATCGGAAAAACCCAGGTCGCGGAACACCTGCTTGATGATCTGCGGGATGGTCAGGTTCTGGAAAATCCGGCAATCGGAGGTGCGGGTCAGCAGCCAAAGCCACGGGCGCAAGGTGGCCTGGTAGCTGGCGAACTGGCCCTGGTCGACGTTCTGGCTGCAACGGGCGACGATGCCATGGAAGTAGCGCTCGCCACCGCCATCGAGTTGCAGGCTCACGCACATGGGCTTGCCGAGCAGTTGATTGAGGTCGATGGCGTTGTCCAGCGAATGCAACTGCAACTCGTAGTTGAACAGCCGCCCCAGCTCTTCGCCGCCGCCCATGTCCTTGAGCAGCAGAACCTCGGGTCCGAGGGGGCTGGTGACCTTGGCCAGGCGTGTGGCTTGGTTGAATAGCATCGGTAGTCCTTATCGCGGCCGCAGTCCATTTGACGCTGCGCAAGATTGCCGGCTTTTGATGTTCAAGATCAAGAGAGCGCGCCTTTCGACAGCGTGTGCACAGGCATGTAAACGCCAGAGTAGTGACGCTGATCGCATAATGTAGTTTGTTACGCGGGGCAGAGGAACCCGGTTCTTGATTGTTCCCAGGCATTACTTGAATATCTGCTCCTTCGCGCGTCACCTCACGTCCATGGAAAGCGATTACTGTGACCTCTTACCGCATTCAAGAAGCCGATCTCGAAATTCCCGATGCCTGGCAGGACCAGAGCATCAATATTTTCAAGCTGCCGGCCGTCGGTCCCGCTAAAGAAGCCAGTTTTGTAATCAGCCGCGATGCCACCCAGGGCGACTCGCCCTTTGCCGAGTACGTGGACCGCCAGCTCAAAAGCGCCGAGCAGCAACTGCCGGGCTTCAAGCTGGTGCAGCGCTGGGACACGGTGCTGCAGGGGCTCACCACCACGTTGCTGGATTACACCTGGCAACGCGAGGGGCGTGAACTGATGCTGCGCCAGGTGTTCATCGAGCGTAAGCCGGCGGTGCTGATCACCACCTTGACCACTACACCGAACGATTTCCCTTATCACGAGCCGGCCTGGAAGCTGGCGATGCATTCGTTCAAGCCACAGCCTCCGATTGCCTGAGCATCGACACGTCCCACTGAGTACTCATACACATCATGGATGCACAGGCTGCAGCACGTCTGGGTGATGAAATAGCCCACGGGTTCGGGTTGGCCGCGATGGTCGCCGGAGCCGTGGCCGGCGCCTTGATTGGCGCCGCGGTCGTTGCCGCGACGGTGGCCACGGGCGGTGTGGCGCTGGCGATCATGGCCGGCTCGATTGCCGCTGGCGGCTTGTCGATGTTCCAGATCGTCAAAGGCCTTTCCACCATCTTCAACCTGCCCGAACCCACCACGGGGGCGTTGATCATGGGCAGCTTCAACGTCTACATCAACGACCGCAATGCCATGCGGGCGGGCGAAGACGTTTCGTCGTCCTGCACCGGGCTGCCGATGAACCACCCGATCTGGCCCTTCCCGGTGTTGATCGCCGAAGGCAGCGCCACGGTGTTCATCAACGGCAAACCGGCGGCGCGCCTGCACAGCAAAATGGTCTGTGGCGCTCACATCAAGACGGGCAGCCCGAATACCTTCATCGGCGGGCCGACGGTGTCGGTGGCGTTTGTCCTGGACCTTGAAGGGTGGATGCATTCCGGGTTGGAAGTGTTGGGGCTATTGGCGGCAGGTGCTGCGTTGGTCATGGCCGCCATGGCGGGTATCGCCGTGCTCGTCGAATTCGTGGTGGTGGGCGGGTTGATCGTGGGGGGCATGGAGCTTCTCGGCGATTTAGGTGACCGCCTGGGGCCTGGCTATCGGGACCTGCTGCAAGGTGTCGCCGGCATGGCCATGCTGGGGCTGAGCCCGAAAATGGCCAAGGCCGCCAAGCCTGCCGAACTGCCGCCGCCCAAGTACAAGCCTGGCGTCACCGAGGCCGATATCCTGGCCATGCCGAAAGGCTCGCGACCCGACGCCGACAAGTACTTGTCACCCCAGTATGTGAAAGAACACTTGGCCCAGTTCGAAAACGGCGCCTCACGCTTCACCACAAAGGCCAACCTGGACAAGTACGGCATCGCCCAGCGCGATGGCACGACATTCCTCATGCCCAAGGCTGAAGCCGATCAATTGGTTGCCAATGCCAAGGGTGACAAGCGGGCGTTGGAGAAGGCGCTGGGGCTGCCAGAAAATACCTTGGAAAGTAGTACGCTGGTTCGGGTCGATATTCCCGCGCCTAAAGACATGAACCTGCGGATTCCGTCAGGTAACGAGGCCGGCGCCAACGAATTCTGGATTCCTGGCGGCAAGCTGCCGACCGGTGCCAGCGAGGCGGTCATCGATGCCGGGGGCATTTCGCCCAAAGACTTCAGTTGGACGCCATTATGATGGTAGAGGTAGGCAAGTTATGAAATTTCAAGATGTTCTGGTCAGTCGCGAGCACATGTTTTCCGTGGGTATCGAACAAGATTCGGGTCGGTTCTACGTGTCCATACCGGTCAGCAATGGCATGGCCGACTACGAGGAATACTACGAAATCAATCAGGCGACCTTCGAGCTGTTCAAGCGTGACCCGGACGCCGCGCTGCCGTTTGTGGCCCGCTGCAAAAAGCGTGAACTGGATGAGCTGTTGATTGTCGCGCCGGGAACGAATCGCGGCACGGCCATCTGATCGTCGAAAGGGCCTGTGAGGCGGCACTGCTGTTCACGTTGAGGCTGTAGATAGACCCCGTGGCGAGGGAGCTTGCTCCCGCTGGGCTGCGTAGCAGCCCCTTTGGTGAGCGCTTCGCACTCAAGCGGGAGCAAGCTCCCTCGCCACGGGATCATCGTTTACTTAAATGAGCAGCGTTGCAGCCAGGGTTGCTCCGGCGATGAGCCTCAGTGTTTGGCCCTTGCTGGGAACAACGCTTTTACTGCCGCATCGATAACGCCCTTGATGCCCTTGCCCTTGGCATCCACTTCGCTGGCGCCTCCGGAGTTCAAGTCCAAACGGCCGCCGGTGTCGATGTTGCCATTGCCACTGGCGTAGATGTTGAAGGCGGTGCCCGAGATGTTGATCTCGCCACTGGCATTGAACTCCAGCACGCTTTTGCCACACACCAGTCGAATCTGCGAGCCCGCTTCCACGAGATATTGGGTGCTGATGCTATCGCTCTTGGTGCCGCCGACGACCAAGGCATCGTTGCGCTGCACGGCCCGCAGTCGGTCTTGGCCAATGCGTACGGTTTCGTTGTGGCCGATGCTTTTATTGCGGTCGTGGCCTACCGAATGGCTCTCATCTACCTCGACCACGATGTCCTGGTTGCGCTCGGCATGGATGTACAACTGCTCGGCGCCTTTCTTGTCTTCCATGCGGATTTCGTTGAAATTCGCCGGCGTGCCGCCCTTGCTCGAACGGCTCTTGGTGCCGCTCTGGGTGGCATTGGCGGGCAGCGCATAGGGCACGGTTTGTTCGGCGTTGTACACGCGACCGGTGACGATGGGCCGGTCGGGGTCGCCTTCAAGGAAGCTCACGATCACTTCCTGACCAATGCGCGGTATCTGCACCGAGCCCCAATTCTTGCCGGCCCATGCCTGCGACACCCGAATCCAGCACGAGCTGTTTTCATTGGATTGGTCGTGACGGTCCCAATAGAAATGCACCTTCACCCGGCCGAACTGATCGGTCCAGATTTCCTCGCCCTTGGGCCCGACCACCAACGCAGTCTGCGGGCCCTTGACGATCGGGCGATGGGTAATCGCCAAGGGACGATAACTTTGCTGGGCATTGATGCAGGTCAGGCTGCTTTCGAATTGTGCTGAAGGCGCGCCGCCCCCGGTCTCGCCGCTTTCCTGGGAGAGGTAGTAGCGAGCGCCGACGATCAGGTATTCGCGGTTCTGGTCCTGGCGGCTGAAGCCGGTGAGGCTGAACAAATGCCCCGAACCCAGGCCCCGGGCGTTGCCCGACAACTCGACTTGCTCGTGCAGGGTCTGCAAGGCCTCGATGCGGGTGCGGGCGTAGTGTTCGCCGTCGGCGCTTTGCACGTAGGTGCCCGGGTAGTCGTACAGAGGATAATCGCCGGCGGTGTGCGGGCGCGGCATGGCCGCACGCACATCAATGTGTGCACTCGGGCGCTGGAAGTCGTAGTCGTTGAGCTCCAACGAACCCGGTTGGACTTCCTGGGCCAGGTGCCAATCATGAATATGATCGCGCTCGCGCTGCTGCTCATTCTTCGGGTAGTAGGGCACCGATGCGTAGCCGGGTGCAGGGGCGTGGGCGCCATAAGCGTCGGCCATCACCAGTACATGACGGCCCTGCTCATGGCGGAAGAAGTAGTAAATGCCTTCCTGTTCCATCAAACGGCTGACGAAATCAAAACTGGTCTCGCGGTACTGGACGCAGTATTCCCACTCGCGATAAGGCCGGCTCAAGGCATCTTCGAAATCCGAAAAGCCCAGGTCGCGGAACACCTGCTTGATAATCTGCGGGATGGTCAGGTTCTGGAAGATCCGGCAATCGGAGGTGCGGGTCAGCAGCCACAGCCACGGGCGCAAGGTGGCCTGGTAGCTGGCGAACTGGCCCTGGTCGACGTTCTGGCTGCAACGGGCGACGATGCCATGGAAGTAGCGCTCGCCACCGCCATCAAGCTGCAGGCTCACGCACATGGGCTTGCCGAGCAATTGGTTGAGGTCGATGGCGTTGTCCAGCGAATGCAACTGCAACTCGTAGTTGAACAGCCGCCCCAGCTCTTCACCGCCGCCCATGTCCTTGAGCAGCAGAACCTCGGGCCCGAGGGGGCTGGTGATCTTGGCCAGGCGGGTGGCTTGGTTAAATAACATCGAATGTTCCGTGCAAATGGTAGTAACTGAAGGAACCCAATACCCACTGTGGGAGCGAGCTTGCTCGCGATAACGGTATGTCAGTCAACATGGATGTTGAATGTGACTGCGCTATCGCGAGCAAGCTCGCTCCCACAGGGTTATGCGGTGTTACTTCGGGTCAGGCCGCGTCGCTGAAATCGTACTTCAGTTCGTTGTCCACGGCACTGATCCGCACGCCGGCCAGGGCCTTGCCTTCGAGCATGCGGGTCAGGAACTCGCGGCTCATGTCCGGCAGCAGGCTGTTGGTCAGGATGGTGTCGATCATGCGCCCGCCGCTTTCGGTTTCGGTGCAACGCGAGACGATCAAATCAATCACCGCATCGTCGTAGTCGAAGGCGACTTTGTGGGTGCTTTCCACGCGCTTCTTGATGCGGTTGAGTTGCAGGCGGGTGATGGCCTTGAGCATCTCATCGCTGAGCGGGTAGTACGGGATCGTCACCAGGCGGCCGAGCAAGGCCGGCGGGAAAATCTCCAGCAGCGGCTGGCGCAACGCCTTGGCGATCTCTTCCGGCTCGGGCACGTTCTGCGGGTCCTTGCAGACCTGGGCGATCAACTCGGTGCCGGCGTTGGTGGTCAGCAGGATCAAGGTGTTCTTGAAGTCGATCACCCGGCCTTCGCCGTCCTCCATCACGCCTTTGTCGAACACCTGGAAGAAGATCTCATGCACGTCCGGGTGGGCTTTTTCCACCTCGTCCAGCAGCACCACGCTGTACGGTTTGCGCCGCACGGCTTCGGTCAGCACACCGCCTTCGCCGTAGCCGATGTAGCCCGGTGGCGCGCCCTTGAGGGTGGACACGGTGTGGGCTTCCTGGAACTCGCTCATGTTGATGGTGATGACGTTCTGCTCACCGCCGTACATGGCTTCGGCCAGGGCCAGGGCGGTTTCGGTCTTGCCCACGCCGGAGGTGCCGGCAAGCATGAACACGCCAATCGGCTTGCTCGGGTTGTCGAGGCCGGCGCGGGAGGTCTGGATGCGCTTGGCGATCATCTGCAAGGCATGGTCCTGGCCGATGATGCGCTTTTTCAGGTGCTGGTCGAGGTTGAGCACGGTTTCCAGTTCGTTGCGGGCCATGCGGCCCACGGGGATACCGGTCCAGTCGGCGACCACCGAGGCCACGGCCTGGTAATCCACGGTCGGCAGGATCAACGGGGTTTCGCCTTGCAGGGCGGTCAGGCGCTGTTGCAGGTCCACCAGTTTCTCGCGCAGTTGGTGGCTTTCGTTGTCAGAAGCTTCGCTGTTGTCTTCGCTGTCCACCACGCCGACGCGTTCGCGCAGGGTCGCGCGGGTTTCCAGCAGTTCGTCCACCAGGGTTTTCTCTTCGGCCCAGCGGCTTTCCAGCTCGGCCAGGCGCTCGCGCTCGGCGCTCAGCAGGCTTTCGCTGTGGGTCTGGCGGGTGCCGATGACCACGCCAATCGCGTGCTCACGGGCGATGATTTGCAGCTCGGTTTCCAGCGCTTCGATGCGCCGCCGGCTGTCGTCCACTTCGGCCGGCACGGCGTGCAGGCTGATGGCGACGCGGGCGCAGGCGGTGTCCAGCAGGCTCACGGATTTGTCCGGCAACTGGCGCGCGGGAATGTAGCGGTGGGACAGCTTGACCGAGGCTTCCAGGGCTTCGTCGAGGATCTGCACCTGGTGGTGTTTTTCCATGGTCGAGGCCACGCCGCGCATCATCAGCAGGGCCTTGTCTTCCGACGGCTCGGCCACTTGCACTACTTGGAAACGGCGGGTCAGGGCCGGGTCTTTTTCGATGTGCTTCTTGTACTCGGCCCAGGTTGTGGCGGCCACGGTGCGCAAGGTGCCGCGGGCCAACGCCGGTTTGAGCAGGTTGGCCGCATCGCCCGTGCCGGCGGCGCCACCGGCACCCACCAGGGTGTGGGCTTCGTCGATGAACAGGATGATCGGCTTGGGCGAGGCCTGGACGTCTTCGATGACCTGGCGCAGGCGCTGTTCGAATTCGCCTTTCATGCTCGCGCCGGCCTGCAACAGGCCCACGTCGAGGCTGCGCAATTCCACGTCCTTGAGGGCCGGTGGCACGTCGCCGGCGACGATGCGCAGGGCGAAGCCTTCGACCACAGCGGTCTTGCCCACGCCGGCTTCGCCGGTGAGGATCGGGTTGTTCTGCCGGCGGCGCATGAGGATGTCCACCAGTTGGCGGATCTCTTCGTCACGGCCGACGATCGGGTCGAGCTTGCCGCTGCGGGCCTGCTCGGTGAGGTCGACGGTGAAGCGCTTGAGGGCTTCCTGCTTGCCCATGGCGGCAGGGGCCATGGCGCCGCTGGCTTCGCCCGGCACGGCGCCGGCATTGAAACCGTCGCTGGCGGTCAGGGCGTTTTCCGGCGAGTCGCCGACGTATTCGTCAAAGCGTTCGCTCAGGGCTTCGACCTTGACCTTGTCGAACTCCGACGACAGGCCAAGCAGCGCGTGGCGCAGGCTTGGTGTCTTGAGGATGCCCAGCACCAGGTAACCGGTGCGCACCTGGCTTTCGCCGAACATCAGGCTGCCATAGACCCAGCCGCGTTCCACGGCTTCTTCCACGTGGGAGGACAAGTCGGTGATCGACGTCGAACCCCGTGGCAAACGATCCAATGCCTCGGTCAGGTCACGGGCCAGGCGCGCCGGCTCGATGTTGAACTGGCGGATGATGCGGTGCAGGTCCGAGTCCTGCAGTTGCAGCAACTGGTGAAACCAGTGGGCCAGTTCCACATAAGGGTTACCGCGCAACTTGCAGAACACGGTGGCGGCTTCGATGGCTTTGTAGGCCACGCTGTTGAGTTTGCCGAACAACGCGGCGCGACTGATTTCACCCATGCTCATGGCTCCTTGAGGTCTGTGAGGTGTTGGCCTGTTCGGCGTAATGCCGGGCCAGTATTAAATCGTTGGCATCTTTTTCAGGACGTCCCAGCCAGGTGTTGAAGCCCAGGCGGAAACGGCCATTGAGTTGTAGTGCGGGCACTTCGGGCTGTTCCAGGACCAGGTTCAGGTCCCAGTCCAACTCGTGGCCCAGGTATTCGGCAACCCAGGCCACCAGCTCGTTGAACGGTTGGCTGCCGGGCAGCATGCCCATGTAGTCAACGAGCTTGAGTGGCCCCAGGCGAATGCGGAATTTGTGCTGGCGATCCCACACGAAGCGGCCCAGGCAGAAGTCCACGCCTAATTGCGCGTTGACACCGACGCGGCTGCGCTCGGGCAGTTCCAGCCATTGGCCGACGTATTCTTCGATCTCCACCGGCAGGCCGAAGTACTCGCTGAGGATCGCCTTCAAACCGTCCGGGTAGCGGGTCTGCGCCGACAGGTGGCCGCTGTAATGCAGCTTCGCCGTGTCGGGAATCAGCCCCTGGTTGAGCAGGCTCGGCATGCCCCGGCCGCTGAGTGCCGCCAGGCGCGCCGACCAATAGTCATCGTCCGGACGGTCATGGCTGACCGTCGGCCGCGCTTCGGCCCAGGCCCGGTAGAACAGGCTGAGCAGGCGATGGTGGAACACATCGAGAAAGCGCTTGCTGGTGCTGTCGCCATTGTTGCGCTGGCGCTCGCGCACGTATTCGGTGATGTGCAACGGCATCGGGCCGTTGGGGCCGCCGAGGCCAAAAAAGAATTGCTCCAGGCGCGCCGGCGTACCGTCGCCGCCCGGTTGCACCGAGGCGAGGGTGGCCGGGGCGAAGGTGCAGTCGGCCTGTTGCCCGAGGCGCAACGGGTCATCGGCCAGGCGCAGGGAATGGCCCAGGCGCGGCAGCTCGGGGGATTCGCACTCGATGCGCCGCAACGCCTGGAAGAAGTCGTATTCCCAGGGTTCCTGGTGCATCGCCTCCAGGGTACTCACAGGGTCGGACGACGTCCGGGCTTGGCTTTCCATCGCATGATCTCGCCGCGTTCGGTGGTACGGATCACCGTCTCGGTAAAACTGTTGATCGACACGTAGCGTGCCAGGAAGCGCTCGAACACCGCACCGAGCAGGAACACCCCGGTGCCGCGAAACGCGTTTTCATCAAATTCCAGGGTGATCTCCAGGCCTCGACCGAACACGATCGGGCCGGGCATCGGCAAGCGCCGGGTGCAGGCCTTGCTGCTGACTTCCCGCAGGCCTTCGATCTGCAATTGCAAGGCCGCGTCGTTGCTGTCGCCGTACAGGCGCAGCAGTTCGCGCAGGGCGGCGGCGCCTTGGCCTTGTTCGCTCAACGACAAGTAGTTCAGCGACAACTGGCTGATCAACCGCCAGGCCTTGGCATCGTGGGCATGGCTGGCCCGGGGTCGACTGGGTCCGGCCACGCAGCGCACGGCGCCCACCGGGGCACTGTCGGCCAGGGTGAAATCGGTCTTGCCGTTGCCCACGCTCATGAACAGCGGCAGGTCGCGGTTGGTGCACAGCGCGGTCACGCCGAGTTGGCGCAGGTCGTGGCGGTAGGGCGCTTGCTGGCTGTCCACCAGGCTGACGAAGGTTTCGCTGCCGATGTAGGTCGAGCGCGGGCCGTTGCGTCGTTGGTCGCTGGACAGCACGCGCGGTTCGCGCCGCACGGTGTAGTAGGCCAGGTCGCGGCCATAACGGGACGGATCGCGCACGGCGTAGAACGGCAGGAACGGTTGCTCCGGCCCGGTGCCGTGGCCAGTGAGGCCACTCAGGGAATGCACTTCGAAATCCATCGGCCGGGTGCGGTCGGCGATCACGTGGTGTTCGTTGACCCGTTCCGACAGGTGGATGCGATCCAGGCGCTTGGGAAACAGGTTGATGGCCGGGGTGCAGAACGGTAGGAACTGCGAAGCACCCACGCTGCCTTCCAGGCTCGGATCGTGACGGTCGAACAACACGATCAGCTCCAGTTCCTGGCCGTCGCAGCGCTTGACCGCACGGCCCAACTGAGTGAAGTCGACAAACAGGAAGCGGTGGGGCAGGGCGAAGTATTCCTGCAACAGGCGATAGCCCTGGAAGGCCCGCGACACCACCGGCAACGCGGCATCGGCGTCGTCGAAACCACGCGAGCGCAACGCATCCTGGGGCAGCCGCTCCACCCAGTCGCCGCCGGGCTTGCGGGCGAACACCGCGCAGGCATTGCCCAGCAGTTGTTCGTAGAGGCGGAAAGGCTGCTCATCGGCGCCGCTCAAGTACAGCGGCAGGTTGTCCAGGGCCAGGCTGTTGAACGGCAGTTCGGCGCCGGTGCGCAGGGTCAGGCGCAGGCCGGCCTTGGCTTTCGGCTCACTGGCGGCCAGGCGCCCGAGCACGGCGGACGGGTTGCCGAAGTATTCGGCCTGGCTGACCTGCAACGGCCACAACGTCACCGCGTGGGCGGTGCGGTACTCGCAGCAGGTCTGGGTTTCGCGACCCAGGGCGGCGCGCAGGACGGTGTCGCGGGGCAGCGGGAAACCACTGCTCAGCGAGCCTTCGTCCGGGTCGGCCTGCATTTGCACCACGGTCATCGACGGCGTCGGCGCCAAGTAATGCGGGTAGGCGATTTCCAGCAGGTTGTGGGTGAAGGTCGGGTACTCGGCATCGAGCTTGAGCTGAACCCGGGCCGTCAGGTAGGCGAAGCCTTCGAGCAGGCGCTCGACATACGGGTCGGCGCAGTCCATGCCGGCCAAGGTCAGCCGACTGGCGATCTTAGGGTATTCCTTCGCGAACTCCGCCGCGCTTTCGCGCACATGGTGCAGTTCCTGGTTGTACAGCTCCAACAGGCGCGGGTTCATGGGCGTCTCCGCTGGTCGGCGTTGACCACGCGCACATGGCCGGTTTCCAGGTCCAGATCAGTTTGCAGCATCAGCCGCAGCGGCACCGGCTGGGCCCAGAGGTCGCCTTCGATCTCGAAACTCAGCGCGTTGTGGTTCATCTCGGCCGTCGCCCGGGCCCGCACCCGCAGGGTGTGGCGCAGGATGCGCGGTTCGAAGGTGGCAATGGCCTGGTGGATCAAGGTTTCCAGGGCCGAGACATCGACGTTCGACGCGCTGTTGCCGGCCAGCGCCGGCAACCCGAAATTCACCACCGAAGTGCCTGCCGGGGTGTGCAGCGTGGCATCGGCGTCGAGCAATGAGGTGGTGTTGAGCAGCCACGCCAGGTCACGCAGCACCGAGGCCTTCAATTGGGTCAGGGAGAGCACGCGCTTGTCGGCGCTTTCCTTGGGGTTGGTCGGATCGTCGTCGGTCAACCGGTCCAGCAGGGACGGTTGCAGGCGATCGCGAGTGGCAATTTCGGTTACCACCGAAAGAGCGCCGTATACATTTTTTGATCCCATTGGCCAGGGCCGCAGGAGGCGAACTGACTCACATCCGAGACTTCCAGTGTCTCCTTGATCAGGCGTACTGCTTGAATTTTGGTCAAGCAATCGCGGCTGGGAGCGGGCATGTGTTCGCTGCGTTCGACCAAGAAAATCGGCACTTGGTTGAACGTCTCCACACGCAGTTGCTTGTCCGGACCCAGGCTGAACTGGCAAGGCCATTCCATATCGAGCGTCTGGTGGCTTTGGTCAGGTTTAACGAGCGTACAGCGACCTTGAACGTCAGTCAGGCTCACCGGATGCCCGACGAAGACTGCTTGAATTGGGGCTGGCGCAGTGGCTGTTTCCTGCCCGGCGCACGCGCTTAGACTGACGAGGCTTGCCGCCAGCGCCGCAAGAAACAAAGGGCTGTGCATCACGAAAGCTCCCAGAACCAGATGGCCTTGGATCTTGAGAACAGATCACCGCTCTTGGTCAGGCCACGGTTCCACAGGTCGATGTGATCACCCGTAGGTCGGCCGGCAGTGTCGCTGTTCTGTTGGTAGCAGTCTTTGAAGAAGATGATTCCAGTCTTGCCCATCAGCGTTGTGCGATCTGCCACGCTGGTGGTGTAGACCTTCGGCGCGCCGAGGCGGTTCTTCTTCCATAGCCAGTTGGCCAATGACTCCGCGCCGCGGGCATGTCCATGGGCGCATTTGGGATCCAGCGTATAAGTCGAAGTATTGACCGGTAAGGTCTTTTCCCCGCACAAGGCGATGCTCATACGAATAGCGCACTGGTTGATATAGGGACCGTCACAAGCCGGAGTGGCGGACGGGTAGGGCGGATAGCTGTTCCACAAATTGACAAACGAAGGCTTGGCCATGACTCAGATACCACGTGGGAAAGGGTTGGATTCGAGCAAGCACCAAATACCCCCGGCGCGTGGCACCGGGGGCGTGTTCGATTACACCTTGATGTTCTGACGGATGTTCCAGCCGAACTTGACCGGACCGCCTTCCTTGGTGCCGTCGGCTTTCTGTGGCTGGTAGTCCACCAGCACCTTGGCGAAGTTCAGGGTGACGTTTTCGGTCAGGCGATCATCGCTGCCCGAGCCGCCAGTGCTCAGGGACGTGACCAGCACTTCTTCCAGGTTGATGATCATGTACTCGACCTGGCTTTCACCGCCGGCCTTGCGCACGGTCAGCTTGACCTTGTCGATGTGCTTGCCGCTGGCGCAGTGCATCATCAGGTTCGGCGACGCCTTGTCGACGAACTTGGTCAGGGACAGGTCCTGGACGTTGACCTTGCCCGCACCGCCGCCGCTGCCCACGTGCATGTTGCCGGACTGGGACATGCCCCAGCTCCAGTTCAGGACATCGATCTCGTCCTTGTGGGCCTTGTCCATGGACTCGCCCTTGATGTCGCCAATCTTGATGAAAATATCAACAGCCATGTTTTCTCCCTGTGTGGTCTTTACCACATTGTTTGGTTGACGCTGACCTTGCGAAATTACTGCTGTTGAACGTTACGCAGGCGATCTCCAATCCACTGAAGATCCCCTGTGGGAGCGAGCTTGCTCGCGATAGCGGAGTGTCAGGCATGCTCATGACAACTGATCCACCGCCATCGCGAGCAAGCTCGCTCCCACATTGGCCCTTGTACCGCTCAGTAAAGCTTTACGCGCCCTTGGCCGAAGGCAGTTTCGATACCAGGCGCAGCGACACGGTCAGCCCTTCGAGCTGGTAGTGCGGGCGCAGGTAGAACTTGGAGTTGTAGTACCCCGGGTTGCCTTCGACTTCTTCGACGATCACTTCAGCAGCAGCCAGTGGATGCTGGGCCTTGGTGGTCTCGGTGGAGTGCGCCGGGTCACCGTCGACGTAGTTGAGGATCCAGTCCTGCAACCAGCGCTGCATCTCGTCCTTCTCTTTGAAGGAACCGATCTTGTCGCGCACGATGCACTTGAGGTAATGGGCGAAACGGCAGGTGGCGAACAGGTACGGCAGGCGCGCGGCCAGGTTGGCGTTGGCGGTGGCGTCCGGGTCGTCATATTCGGCCGGTTTCTGCAGCGACTGGGCGCCGATGAAGGCCGCGAAGTCGGTGTTTTTCTTGTGCAGCAGCGGCATGAAACCGTTCTTCGCCAGTTCCGCTTCACGGCGGTCCGAGATGGCGATTTCGGTCGGGCACTTCATGTCCACGCCACCGTCGTCGGTCGGGAAGGTGTGGGCTGGCAGGTTTTCCACTTCGCCGCCGGACTCCACGCCACGGATGCGCGAGCACCAGCCGAAGTGTTTGAACGAACGGTTGATGTTCACGGCCATCGCGTAGGCGGCGTTGGCCCAGGTGTACTTGGAGCTGTCGGCGCCGTCGGTGTTTTCTTCGAAGGCGAAGGCTTCCACCGGGTCGGTCTTGGCGCCGTACGGCAGGCGCGCCAGGAAGCGCGGCATGGTCAGGCCGATGTAGCGCGAGTCTTCCGATTCACGCAGCGAGCGCCAGCCGGCGTATTCCGGAGTGGTGAAGATCTTGGTCAGGTCGCGCGGGTTCGACAGTTCCTGCCACGAGCCCATGCCCATCACGGTCGGCGAAGCCGCAGCGATGAATGGGGAGTGCATGGCCGCGCAGACTTTCGACAGTTCGCCCAGCAGTTCCACGTCTGGTGGCGACTGGTCGAAGTAGTAGTCACCCACCAGGCAGCCGTAAGGTTCGCCGCCGAACTGGCCGTATTCTTCTTCGTACATCTTCTTGAAGAGCGGGCTCTGGTCCCACGCGGTGCCCTTGAATTTCTTCAGGGTCTTGTGCAGGTCGGTCTTGGAGATGTTGAGCACGCGGATCTTGAGCTGCTCATCGGTCTCGGTGTTGTTGACCAGGTAGTGCAGGCCACGCCAGGCGCTTTCCAGTTGCTGGAAGTCCGGGTGATGGATGACCTGGTTGACCTGGGCGGTGAGCTTGGCGTCGATGGCGGCGATGATCGATTCGATCGACTTGATGGCGTCGTTGGACACCAGGTCGGTCTGCGCCAGGGCCTGCTCGGCCAGGGTGCGCACGGCCGTTTCAACGGCTTCGCGGGCACGCTCGGTCTTGGGCTTGAATTCTTGCAGCAGCAGGGACGCAAACTCGCTGGTTTCTTGGGTGGCGCCCAGGTTCTGCACGCCTTCGCGGGCGGTATTGTCAGTCATGATCATTGGTCCTGTGCTGGCTTCGGCGCGCTCGCCAGGGCCTGCAACAGCGCTGGGTCCTTGATCGCCTTCATGATGATTTCTTCGGCACCGGTCTTGCCGTCCATGTAGGTCAGCAGGTTGGCCAATTGGGTGCGCGCTTCGAGCAGCTTGTTCAGCGAGTCGACCTTGCGGGCGACGGCCGCCGGGCTGAAGTCGTCCATGCTTTCGAACGTCAGGTCCAGGCTCAGGTTGCCTTCGCCGGTCAGTTCGTTAGGCACATGGAACGCCACGCGCGGCTGCATGGCCTTGAGGCGCGAGTCGAAGTTGTCGACGTCGATCTCGAGGAACTTGCGGTCGGCCACCGGTGCCAGAGGCTCGGCGGGCTTGCCGGCGAGGTCGGCCATGACGCCCATGACGAAGGGCAACTGGACCTTTTTCTCGGCGCCGTAGAGCTCGACGTCGTACTCGATCTGCACTCGAGGCGCGCGGTTGCGCGCGATGAATTTCTGAGAACTTTGCTTCGCCACGTTGCTGCTCCTGGTCGCTTGAGCGACGGTGTTGGCGTCATCGGGGGTGCCGGTGACGTGACTGCGTGATCCGCTCGCTTTTTATTCGCTGTCTGGGCCGCGCAGGTTTTCAAATTGACTCATGCCGTCGGGAATCAGGTTGCGCACGATGGCCGCGAAGTCGGCGTGCACCAGATTCTTGGCCCGGTTCAACAGCACCGGCAGCGGGCTGGAGGGCTCATGACGGGTGTAGTAAGCGAGAATCCGGTCCAGGCTGCGCAGCACGTCGTCGCGGTTGTTGATGTCGCCGCTGATGGTGCTGGTATTACGCTGTGCGCTTGTGACACTTGCATGTTCGGTGGGCGCTGCGCTGTCGTCGCTGACGGGCTCGGCCTGGGCGCTGTCGCCGCTCTGCGGGGCGAACTGACCGAGAATCTGCAGGGCCATTTTCAACGGTTGCTTCAACGGGCCCAGGTCCACGCCTTGGGCGGAACCGACCTGGTCGCTGACCTGCTGCTCGATGGCTTCGGCGGCGCTGCGCGCTTCCAGCAGGGCGGCACGGGTGATCTCCAACTGTTCGGGATCGCTGTCGAGCAGGGCCCCGGCGAGCTGTTCGGCGCCGAGGTTTTCATCCGGGAAACTTTGCAGGCCGCTGGCATTGGCGGCGGCGCGCAGGCTGACGGCACCGAAGGTGCGCGAACGGGTCAGGATGCTTTCGCGCAGCAGGCGGATGGTGACATCGGACGTCAGGCCGGCGAGGGCATTGATGCGCACGGTGGGGTCGTTGTCGTCATCGGCGTCCAGGCGCGGATGCAGTTCGGCCCAGTATTGCTTGAGCAGCTCGCTGATCAGCGTCAGCACACGGGCCATGCCCGGCAGGCCTTCGAGGGCCAGTGAGCTTTGCATCAGGTAATGGGTGATGCGCAGGTCTTTGCTGCGCGCAAGCAAGTCCAGGCTCTGCTGCTGGATGCTGCGCCATTCAGGCGGTTCGGCAGGCAGGATCGAGTCGCCCATGCTGCGCTCGGGTTGGCCTCGGGAGTCGCGCTCCAGGCGCAGGAAATCCGCGTCATATTCCAGGTCTTCACCGCACGGCGAAGTCGCGGAAACGGCGGCGAGCAGCAAAGGCACATCCACTTGGATCGATCTCCCTATCACCCGCTTGAAGAAGTCGGGCAGTTCACACGCAAGTTTCGGATGAAACTCCACATGTTCCTTGAAGGTAATGGCCCTTTAGATCTGCGATGATTTTAAAGTGCCATCATGTATATTCAAGAAGTTGTGCATTTTTGGTGTAGTACTTATCGCTTGTCAAGGTAAGCTATTTCGCCTGTGTATGCCCTATGTAACAGTTGTGATGCGCTTAACAGCCTGCCCGACCCACCGGTCGAAGCGGCAACTGACGTGGGGTTTTTGTCACGCAAGCCGGTTATGATCAGCAATCATGCTGGCAAAAAGCCGTTCCCACGGTTGTTGGCAAGGTTGCCGGCGGGTCGTCAGGGCCTCAAACCCTCACTCCCGCCCGCGCGCGAAGTATTCAGCAAGGAGGCAAGATGCCGCTGTGTTTGACTATCACTAGTTATCACAAAATTACCCCAGGCCAGTGTTCTGAAAAGTCCATGGACCAGGGGGTGATGGCAATTGGCCGCAATTCCGATAATGACTGGGTATTACCGGACCCCGAGCGTCTGGTTTCCGGTAAACATTGCGTTATCCAATACAAAGACGGGCGTTATTACTTGACCGATAACAGCACCAATGGTGTGGAATTGGTCAAGGCCGGCGTGCGCCTGCGCAAGGGCAACAGCGAACCCCTGCAAGACGGCGAAGTGATCCGCATCGGTGATTATGAAATCCAGGCCCGCGTGGATTTCAGCCTGCCGGTTACCGACAGCAACCCGTTCGCCGAGTCCCCCAGCAGTTTCGAGGCCTTGATGGGGCAACAGAGCGCGCCGGTGTATTCGCCGTCGCCGATTTCCGGACCATCGCCGGTCCAGGTGCCTGCGCATTTCCAGGGTGTGTCGGCCATGGACACCCTGCCGGACCTGTTCGATTTCTTGGCCCCGAGCAGCGTCCCGCCGGCCACCCAGCCTGACCATGTCCCGGCCGAGCAACACAATTTCCGCCCGCCGACGCCGATTGCCCAGCCGAGCCCGCCGCCGGTGATAGCGCCGTCCGCCTCGGTGATTCCGGACGACTGGGACCCGTTCAGCGACAAGCCTGCGCCGGTGGCGGTTGCGCCGCTGCCCGTGGCCCCGCTGCCCGTGGCCCCGCCGCCGGTGCCGTTACCGCCGGTGGTCGAACCAGTCGCGACGCCTGTTGCGCAGCCGCCGCTCGCCGACATCTTTGCTGAAATCATTACACCGCCGCCGGCCCCCGTGCCTGAAGCGTCGGTCACCCGCGTCGAGCCTCCGGTCGCACCGCCAGTTGCGCCAGTTGCTCCGGTTACCCCGGTTGCTCCAGTGACTCCGACTGCTCCGGCCGAGTCTGCCCAGCCCGACTTGCTGCAAGCCTTCCTGCGCGGTGCCGGGCTGGACCAGTTGCGCCTGGACAAGGCCAACGCCGAAGCGCAGATGGAAAACATCGGGCGCAGTTATCGCTTGATGGTCGAAGGCCTGATCGATGTCCTGCGCGCCCGCAGCAGCCTCAAGGGTGAATTCCGTATCCAGCAGACGATGATCCAGCCGGTGGAAAACAACCCGCTGAAGTTCGCCCCCAATGTCGATGAAGCCCTGTTGTTGCTGTTGCGCCACGGCAACCAGGCGTTCATGGCCCCGGACGCGGCGGTGCGCGACAGTTTCGATGACTTGCGCGCCCACCAGCTGGCGGTGATGGCCGGTGTTGAGGCGGCCATCAAGCATTTGCTGGGGCGCTTCGAGCCGTCGCAACTGGAAGAGCGCATGGCCAAGCCCGGCGGCCTGTCGGGTATTTTCAGCGGCTCGCGACAGGCCCAGTACTGGCAGCAGTTCACCGAGCTCTACAGCAACATTTCCCGGGAAGCCCAGGAGGATTTCCAGGACCTGTTCGGTCGTGAGTTCAGTCGCGCCTACGAAGAACACAGCACGCGACAGCGACGCCGTTGAGCGGCGTCGCCTAATAACAATACTGATAAGCCCACAACGGATAGCTCAAACGTCATTGAGGACGCAGGATGATTCCCAGGTTTTTACTCGCAGTCGCCACCGCGCTTCTGCTGACGGCGTGCGCCAAGGATGCGGCCAACCCCCAGCCCGAAGAAGCTGAGGCCGACACCGCCGCCATCGAGCTGCATTTCCATGCCATTGCCGGCCTCAACCCCGGCGCCACCGGCCAACCGGCCCCGGTCCGGGTGCGCATTTTCGAACTGAAAAATGCCGCGACCTTCGGCCGCTCCGATTATTTCGCCCTGGCCGAACGGGCCCAGGCCACGCTGGGCGCCGACCTGATCGACCAGGACGAGGTGCTGATCCAGCCCGGCCAGCAATTGAGCCTGCAACGCGACCTCGACCCGGCCACGCGGCACATTGGAATACTGGTGGGCTATCGCGAGCTGGACCAGTCGCTGTGGCGCACGGTGATGAATGTCCCGGCGCGCGAATACACCGAATACCAGATCAGCCTCGATGTGCGCGCCGTGCGCAGCGCCGTCGTCGTTCCCCCATCCAGCCCTGCCCAATAAGCAATCGGAGCCCCCATGTCCTGGAACAATCGCGTGGTCTGGTCGGAAGGCATGTTCATTGGAACGCAGCACTTCCAACAGCATGACCGTTACCTGGAAAACCTCATCGACGCCCGCAGCCGCCCGTTGTCGGCCGGCGCCTGGGGTTTTTCCGAATTGCTGATCGACCAGGGCCTGCTGGCCCAGGGCAAGCTGGCGATCATTTCGGCGCGGGGCCTGTTGCCGGACGGTACGCCGTTCAATATTCCCCAGGATGACCTGGCGCCAACCCCGCTGAACGTCGATGACAACCTGCGCGATGGCCTGGTGTACCTGGCCTTGCCACTCAAGCGTGCCGGTGCCCGCGACACCGTGGATGAAGGCGAAGACCTCGGCGCTGCGCGGTATGTGAGCCAGGTCTGCGAAGTGCGCGACGACAACGCACCGTTCGAAAACCGCGCGCCGGTGGCCCTCGGCTCCCGGGCGCTGCGGTTGTTGACCGAACAGGATGGCATCGGCGACTACGCCGCCATCGGCGTGGTGCGCATCAAGGAAAAACGCGCCGACCGTGCGCTGGTGCTCGACGACAACTACATCCCGCCGCTGCTGGACGTCATCGCCTCGAAACCGCTGGCGGCATTCCGCAGCGAACTGCTGGGCCTGTTGCACCAGCGTGGCGAAGCCCTGGCCGGGCGGGTGGTGGCGTCGGGTGCCGGTGGCGCCTCGGAAATTGCCGACTTCATGCTGTTGCAACTGGTCAACCGCGCCCAGCCGCTGATCCAGCACCTGAGCCAGTTGAGCCCGCTGCACCCCGAGCGTTTCTACAGCGAACTGGTGAGCCTGGCCGGGGAGTTCTCCACGTTCACCGCCTCCGGGCGACGACCGCAACAGTACCCGCCTTACCAGCACGATGACCTGGCGCTCAGCTACGCGCCAGTGATGCAGGCCCTGCGCGAAGCCCTGTCGATGCTGATCGACAGCAAGGCGACGCCGATTCCGATTGTCGAAAAAGCCTACGGCATCCACGTGGCGATGCTGGCCGACAAGACCCTGCTCGACAGCGCCAGCTTCATCCTGGTGGTACGCGCCGACGTGCCGGCCGAAACCCTGCGCAGCCGCTTCGGCCAGCAGAGCAAGGTCGGGTCGGTGGAGCACATCCGCGACCTGGTCAATCTGCAATTGCCGGGCATCGGCCTGTTGCCGTTGCCGGTGGCGCCACGGCAGTTGCCGTACCACGCCGGTTCCACCTACTACGAACTCGACCGGGGCAGTGACCACTGGCAGCAGTTGAGCAACTCCGGCGGCTTTGCGTTCCACATCGCCGGCCAGTTCCCAGGGCTGAACCTGGCGTTCTGGGCGATCCGAGGATAAACCGCGATGAGCAACGACGATCGTACCCAGTTCATGCCGACGCCCGGTGGCCGTGGCGCCGATCCCTTTCGCCCGGACCCTGGCCGGCCCCAGCCTGCGCCGGCGTCCGCGCCGCTGTCGATGCCGGCCGCGCCGGTCCTGACCGGCAAGGCCCAGGGCCTCAACCCGCTGGAAAGCGCCGCCGGTCCGTTGCTGGCCCTGCTGACGCGCCTGCGCAACACCATCGCCCACCCGGCGCCGGCGAGTTTGCGTGCGCAACTGCTGGCCTACCTGCGCCAATTCGAAGAGCGCGCCGAGGCCGCCGGCGTGGTGCGCAACGATGTGTTGCTGGCCCGCTACGCCTTGTGCACCGCCCTGGACGAAGCGGTGTTGAGTACCCCATGGGGCGGCACCAGCGACTGGGGCAAGCAAAGCCTGCTGATCACCGTGCACAACGAAGCCTGGGGCGGCGAGAAGGTGTTCCAGTTGCTGGAGCATTGCCTGCAAAGCCCCCGCGAGCGCCTGTACCTGCTGGAGCTTTTGTACCTGTGCATGTGCCTCGGTTTCGAAGGGCGCTACCGGGTAATGAACGACGGTCGCAGCCAACTGGAAGCGTTGCGTGAGCGCACCAGCGCGGTGATCCGCAGCGCCCGGGGCGACTACGAGCGCGAGCTGTCGCCGCACTGGCGCGGGGTCACCGTGGCCCGCGATCGCCTGGCGCAATTCATGCCGCCGTGGATCGCCGTGGCCATCGGCGTGGCCCTGCTGCTGGCGTTGCTGTTCGGCCTGCGCATGAAACTGGCCTCCGATGCCGAGCCGGTGTTCAAGAACATTCATTTCCTCGGTGAGATCCCGGTGCAGACCATCGACCGTCCCGTGGTGCAGCCGAAAGTGATCGAGCGCCCACGCCTGGCCGGCTTCCTCGCCGACGAAATCCGCGCCAACCGCATAGCGGTGGAAGATGCCGTCGACCGCTCGGTGGTGACCATCCGTGGCGATGAACTGTTCGCCTCGGGCAGCGCCAGCATCAAGGACGATTTCCAGCCATTGATGCTGCGCATCGCCGATGCGGTGCGCAAGGTCAAGGGTCAGGTCCTGGTCACCGGCCACAGCGACAATCGGCCGATCGCCACCCTCCGGTTCCCGTCCAACTGGGCGTTGTCCGAAGCGCGGGCGCAATCGGTGCTGCAAATTCTCTCGGCCAAGACCGGCCAGCCCGAGCGCTTCAGCGCCGAAGGCCGCAGCGACACCGAGCCGCTGGCGTCCAACGCCACCACAGAGGGGCGTGCGCGCAATCGTCGGGTTGAAATCACAGTATTGGCGGAGGGGGTCGAGTGAAGGCGTTTTTCAGTTTTATGACCCGCTGGGTCATCCCATTGCTGGGGCTGATCGCCCTGAGCCTGATCATCTGGTTCGTTGGCCCGCTGCTCGATTGGCTGGTGCCCGAAGGCCGGCGCTGGGCCTTGATCATCTTGGTGTTCGCGGTATGGATCGCCTACCGATTGTTCCGCATCATCCAGGCCCGCCGTCAGGCCGCCGAAGTGATGCGCAGCCTGGCCGCGCAAACCCCGCCGGACCCGACCAGCATCGCCACCGCCGAAGAACTCGAAACCCTGCGCCAGCGCATGGACGAAGCCTTGGCCTTGCTCAAGAAAGCCAAGCTGGGCGGCGACGAGCGCCGTAACCTCTACGAGCTGCCGTGGTACGTGATCATCGGCCCGCCGGGTTCGGGCAAGACCACCGCCCTGGTCAACTCCGGGCTGCATTTCCCGCTGGCCGCGCAATTGGGCGCCGGTGCCGTGCGCGGTGTCGGCGGTACGCGCAATTGCGATTGGTGGTTCACCGACCAGGCGGTCCTGCTCGACACCGCCGGCCGCTACACCACCCAGGACAGCGACGCGACCATCGACAAGGCCGCGTGGCTGGGCTTCCTCGGCCTGCTGAAAAAACAACGGGCCCGACGTCCGATTGACGGGGCGTTCATCGCCATCAGCCTGTCCGACCTGCTGCTGGGCAGCGACGCCGAGCGCGCCGCCCATGCCGCGGCGATTCGCTTGCGAATCCAGGAGTTGTACACCCAACTGGGCGTGCGCTTCCCGATCTACCTGATGCTCACCAAGCTCGACCTCGTGCCCGGGTTCATGGAGTATTTCGACACCCTGAGCAAGGAAGAGCGCGCCCAAGTCTGGGGCATGACCTTCGCCCTGGACGACGGCAAGAGCAACGACAGCCCGCTGGCGCACCTGCAAAGCGAATTCACCGGTCTTGAGCAGCGCCTCAACGACCGCCTGGTGGAGCGCCTGCAACAAGAGCGTGACCCGGCGCGGCGTGACCTGATCTACGGCTTCCCGCAGCAGTTCGGCGCCTTGAAGGATTGCCTGCAAAGCTTCCTCGAAGGCGTGTTCAAACCCAACGCCTTCGAAGAGCGGGTGTTGCTGCGCGGTGTGTATTTCACCAGCGGCACCCAGGAAGGCAGCCCGATCGACCGCCTGATCGGTTCCATGGCCCAGAGCATGAACCTGGACCGCCAGCACCTGGCGCGCCAGACCGGCACCGGGCGCAGCTACTTCATCGAAAAACTCTTCACCGCCGTGGCTTTCGCCGAACGCGGGTTGGTGGGCGTCGACCCGAAAGTCGAGCGTCGGCGTAAATGGATCGCTCGCGGTGTGCTGGCCTCCACGGTGGTGCTGGTGCTGGTGGTCAGCACGTTGTGGTGGGTCAGCTACCGGGCCAACCAGGCCTACATCGCCCAGGTCGATCAGAAGGTCGCGCCATTGGGCCAGACCGTGCAGAACCTCAGCCCGGCACAACGGGATGTCCTCGCGGTGTTGCCGCTGCTCAACGCCGTGAAGCACCTGGCCGACGACGCCCCGAGCTGGGCCGAAGGCCTGGGCCTGTACCAGGGTGACATGCTTGAAGCCGAGTCCGGCAGCGTCTATCGCAAGCTGCTGATCGCGGTGTTCGCGCCACGCCTGCTGACGCGCATCGAAGAGCAACTGCACAGCGGTGGCAATTCGGATTTCCTCTACGAAGGCTTGAAGGCCTACCTGATGCTCGCCGACACCGAGCATTACGACGCCGATTTCATCAAGGCCTGGATCGCCCTGGATTGGGACCGCAGCCTGCCGCGGGACTTGCCAGCCGAGCAGCGTCAGGCCCTGACCGGGCATTTGCAGGCGCTGTTCGAGCGGCGTCCGCCCCTCGCGCGCCTTGACCCACGCCTGGTCGAAGACCTGCGCCGCCAGTTGCAGCAATTGCCGGTGGCCCAGCGGGTCTATGACCGGATCAAGCGGCAGAAACTGCCCGAAGGCATCCCGGACTTCCGCATCAACGAAGCCGCCGGGCGTGACGCCGCGCTGGTGTTCAGCCGCAAGAGCGGCAAGCCATTGGGCGAACCCTTGAGCGGGCTCTTCACCGTCAAGGGCTACCGCCAGGGTTTCTTGCTCAGCAGCCTGAGCCAGACCGGCACCCTGGCCGAAGAGCAATGGGTGCTGGGCCACGAAGAGGCCGACCAGCAGAACGTCGCCAGCCTGGCCGCCGACGTGCGTCGCCTGTACTTCCAGGACTATCTGCGCCAATGGGACGCCCTGCTGGCCGACATTGACTTCGTGCCGATCACCAGCGTGGCCCAGGCCGCCGATGTGCTGCGGGTGATTTCCGGCCCGACCTCACCGTTGAAAAAGCTGCTGGTGGCGGTGGCGAAGGAAACCGACCTGCAACAGGATGAGCGCCTGCTGGCCGCCCAAGGCGCACCGGTGGAAGGCGGCGTGGACAAGCTCAAGGAACGCCTGGGCAGCTTGCTCGGCCAGGAGCAGGCGACGCAAAACGCACCGGCGCAAAGCGATGACCCGATCACCGCGCACTTCGCCGAACTCAACAGCATCGTCAGCAAAAGCGAAGGCGAGCCGGCAGCCATCGACGGCTTGCTGGCGGACATGAACGCCTTGTACGTGCAGGTCAGCGCCATGGTCGGTGCCAGCGGCGACGCCTTGCTCGGCGAAGCCAAGAACCAGGCCTCGGCCGCCGCCACCCGCGTCAGCCTCAACGCCGAACGCCAGCCGCCGCTGGTGCAGGGCCTGGTCAAGTCGGTGGTCAACTCCACCACCAACAGCATGATGGGCGGGGTGCGCAATCAACTGAACGCCGCCTGGACCAGCGAAGTGGTGAACATCTATCGCCAATCCCTGGCCGGGCGCTATCCGATGTCGCCGGGCAGCGCGCGGGACGCGACCCTGGATGACTTCGGCCAGTTCTTCGGCGTCGGCGGGGTGATGGACAACTACTTCCGCAAGTACCTGCAACCTTACGTCGATACCTCGACCCCGACCTGGCGCTGGCAGCCGGGCGCAGCGCAGAAGCTCGGCATCGCCCCCGGCGTGCTGCAGACCTTCCAGCGCGCGGCGACCATCCGCGACGCGTTCTTCCGTTCCGGCGGCACCCAGCCGATGGTGCGTTTCGAACTCAAGCCGGTGGCGATGGACTCGACCATCACCCAGTTCCTGCTCGACCTCGACGGCCAGCAACTGAGCTACGACCACGGCCCGAGCCGCCCGACCGCCATGCAGTGGCCGAACCCGGGCAGCATTGGCGTGGTGCGGATCTCGATCATGCCGCCGTCGTCCAACGGTCGCTCCGGCATCACCCTAGATGGGCCGTGGGCCTGGTTCCGCCTGCTGGAGCAATCGGACCTGACCGCCGGCAACTCACCGGATCGCTTCAACCTGCGGCTGCGGGTCGATGGCGCCAGCGCCTCTTATGAGCTGCGGGCCAACAGCGCCTTCAACCCGTTCAAGAGCCGGGTACTCAGCGGCTTCAGCCTGCCGGAGCGGCTATGAGTACACCGGGCTTCTATGGAAAGTTGGCCAGCCGCGGTGACTTCGTCAGCCGTGGTTTGCCCCAGGGCTTTATCGGCCCGTGGGATTCGTGGCTGGCGGCGGGTTTGCTCGCCAGCCAGACCAGCCTCGGCGAGCGCTGGCTGGACGCCTATCTGGTCAGCCCGTTGTGGCGCTTCATGGTCGCGCCGGGGGTGTGTGGCCCGGACGCCGCTGTTGGGGTGGTGATGCCGAGCATCGATCGGGTCGGTCGTTATTTCCCGCTGACCATTGCCGTGCTGCTGGAGCCCGACGCGGACCCGGCCTCGGTGGTGGGCGGCGCGGACGAGTGGTTCGAGCGGGTCGAGAACCTGTTGCTGAGCACCCTGAGTGTCGAGGCCAGTTTCGAGGCGTTCAACGAACAACTGGAAACCCTCGGCAGCCCGATGTACCTGCCGCGCACGCCGAGCAGCCGTTTCGCCAGCCTGCATCGCTTCGATGCCAGCGACCCGCTGCGGCGCATGAGCGCCTTGGCCGAGGCGGCCTGTGAAGGTGTGAGCCTGTGGTGGGGCCAGGGATCGGAGCGCATTGCCCCGGGTTTGATGCGCTGCCAGGGATTGCCGGCGGCGGCTGATTTTGCGCAATTTTTGCTCGGCCAAGAAGGTGTTGTGTAGATGCGTCCAAGTGCCGGAAAAGCAATCAAGTCTGCAAGCAAGAGCCATGTCGGGATGGTCCGCCAGGTCAATGAAGACGCCTGCCTGGACCTGCCGGAAAACGGCCTCTGGGTCGTGGCCGACGGCATGGGCGGGCACGCAGCGGGCGACTACGTCAGCAGCCTGATCGTCGACAGCCTGCGCGGCATTGCCGTGGGCCGTTCGCTGGACGAATACGTCGCGGCGCTGCAAAGCGACCTGCTGCGGGTCAACGCCGCCGTGCGGGAAGAAACCGCCAACCGTGGCGTGACGATGATGGGCAGCACCGTGGTGGTGCTGGCCGTTCGCGACCTGCGTGGCATGTGCCTGTGGGCCGGTGACAGCCGTTTGTATCGCCTGCGCGACGGCGTGCTCGAAGGTATCTCCCGGGACCACAGCTATGTCCAGGACTTGCAGGACAGCGGCCTGCTCAGCGAAGCCGAGGCGCGCGTGCATCCTCGGGCCAACATCGTCACCCGGGCCATCGGCGTCGAGGCGCAACTGAACGTGGCGCTGACCGAACTGCTGCTGGTGCCTGGCGACAGCTACTTGTTGTGCAGCGACGGGCTGACCAAGACCGTCGAGGACGATGAGATCCGCGAAGTGTTGAGCCACGACGAGCCCGGTGAAATCGCCAGCAGCCTGGTGTCCCTGGGCTTGATGCGCGGCGCGCCGGACAACATCACCGTGGTGGTCGTGAAGGTGCCGTCATGAGCTTGACCTTGAACATTGTCATCCCCGGCTACGACATCGAAGGGCCGATCGGCGAAGGTGCGATGGCCAGCGTGTACCTGGCGACCCAGCGTTCGCTGGAGCGCAAGGTGGCGTTGAAAGTCATGGCCGCCGCCTTGGCCGCCGACCCGACTTTCTGCGAGCGTTTCCTGCGCGAAGGCAAGACCCTGGCGCGCTTGTCGCATCCGCACACCGTCACCATCCATGACATCGGCAACGTCGGTGAGCTGTATTACATGGCGATGGAATACCTGCCCAACGGCACGCTCAAGGAACGCATCGCCGCGGGCCTGACGCCGGAGCAGGGCCTGACCTACATTCGCCAGATCGCTTCGGCACTGGGTTATGCCCACGGGCTGGGCCTGGTCCACCGTGACGTCAAGCCGGCCAACATCCTGTTCCGCGCCGATGGCACGGCGGTGCTGTCGGACTTCGGCATCGCCAAGTCCCTCGACGACCGCACTCAGTTCACCCAGGCTGGTTTTGCTGTCGGTACGCCCAGCTACATGAGTCCGGAACAGGCCCGTGGGCAAGACATCGACGGCCGCGCCGACCTGTATGCCCTGGGCGTGGTGCTCTACGAAATCCTCGTCGGCAAACTGCCGTACACCGGCAACGACGCACTCTCCACGGCCCTGGCGCACCTGACCGAGCCGTTGCCGGAGTTGCCGGTGCATCACGGCCGTTACCAGGACGTGTTGCGCAAGTTGCTGGCTAAGGACCCGGCGGAGCGTTTCCCGGACGCGGCGGCGTTGCTGCGGGCGTTGGATAACCTGCCTGAGGCATCGGCGGAAGCGACGCTGATCCGGCCGTTGTCGTTTGAACTGCCTGTCGCGCCGCCTCCGGTGGATGACTTGGCGGGCCTGACGCCCATGTCCATCGACATTCCCAGCGGCCCGGCTCAGTCACAACCGCACTCGCAACCACAGCCCAAGCCTGTCCCGCCGCCAATAAAACCGGCGCCTCAGTCGACGGTGTCGGAGCAGCGCAAGGGTCCGGTGTTCGCCCTGGCCGCCGTTGCGGTCGCCGTGGCGCTGGCGTTGGGTGGCGCGGGTTATTGGTGGTTGGCCGGTGACGATGGCAAGGACGTGAAGACGCCCGTGGCCACGAACACCTCGGTCAAGCCACCGGAAGTGAAGCCGCCGAAGGCCCCGGAAGTGCCGGCGGTCAAACCGCCCGTCGTCCCTGCGGCTCAGCCCCCCGTGGCGACCGAGGCCGATGGCGGCCAGCGTCCGCTCTTGATGGCCGGCAAGAAAACCCTGTTCCAGCGCGTGCTCAGCAAGCCAGGGGCGAAACTCGCCGAGACGCCGGGCGCCGCACCGGGCAAGGCGCTGCCAGCGTTCTCGGTGTTGTATGTGTACCAGCGCAAGGACGTGGATGGCAGCGCCTGGGTTCGCGTCGGCGCGGCCACCGATGGGCGCAGCGACGGCTGGTTGCCCGCTGCCCAGGTCAGCGACTGGAAGCAGAGCCTGGTGCTCAAGTTCACTGAACGTTCCGGCCGTGCGCCGGTGATGTTCCTGCGTCAGCCCGGCGAGGTGGAAAAACTCCTGGCTAACCCTTCGGCGGCCAAGAACGTGCTGCTCAAGGCCCAGCAGAGCCCCCAGGAAGATCAACAAGTGCTGGCCCTGGAACCGGCCGCCAGCGCCGTGCCGCAGAGCCAGTTCTACCTGTTGCCGATCTTCGATTCCCGCGAGAGCCTCGATGAGAACGGCCAGCCGGTGCAGTTGCTGAATGTCGCCTCCATCGACCCAGGCAACACGCCCAGGGCTTCGAACAACAACACGCCGATCACCACTGCCAACGCCGATGCATTCCGCACCGCCGTAGTGCTGGTGGTGGACACCACCGTGTCGATGCAGCCCTACATCGATCAGGTGCGCGATGTGGTCCATCAACTGCAAACCCGCATCGCCGAGCGCGGCGAGTTGGACAGTGTCAGTTTCGGCATGGTGGGTTTCCGCAGCAGCATCCAGAAAACCCCGGGCCTGGAATACGTCGCCAAGACCTTGATCACCCTCGAACAGGGCCGTGACCCGCAACGCTTCATGGAGCTGGCGCGGCAGGTCAAGGCCTCGACGGTGTCGAGCCATTCGTTCAACGAAGATGCGTTCGCCGGGGTCATGCAGGCCGTCGAAGCCATGGACTGGTCCGGTTACGGCGGGCGCTTGATCCTGTTGGTCACCGACGCCGGCGCCCTGCGCAAGAACGACCCGTTTGCCGCCACGCAAATGAACGAGGCCGAAGTGCGCCAGGCGGCGCTGGGCAAGCAAATCAAGATCTATGCCTTGCACCTGCTCAGCGACGCGGGCAAGAAAACTCATGCCGGCGCCCAGAGCCAATACCGGATCCTGACCGCCGACGCCAACCCGCAGATCGGCGACCTGTACATTCCGGTGCCCGGCGCGGATGTGCGCAAATTCGGCGAGCGGGTCGACGAGATCGGCTCGGTGTTCGCCGACCTGGTGCACCAGGTGCGCAGCAATAAGCCGCAAAGCGTGCCGCTGCTCAGCGCCGCGCCGAGCCTGGCCGATAAATCGGCGGCGGTCGGCTACGCGATGCACATGGACTTTTTGGGGCGCAAATCCGCCAGCCAGGCGCCGCAACTGGTCAGCGCCTGGACCGCCGACCGCGACCTGACCAACCCGGCGCTGCCGGCGTTCCAGGTCTGCGTGATGCTGACCAAGCTGCAACTCAACGACCTGCAGCAGTCGCTGAAGCTGATCGTCGACGCGGCTCGCAAGACCCAGAGCTCGCCCAAGGATTTCTTCCAGGAAATCGCCAGTGCCAGTGCCTACATGAGCCGCGACCCGTCGGCCCTGCGCAAAGGCGGCAACCTCGCCGATGGCGGGATTCTTGGCGAGTACCTGGAAGGGCTGCCGTACCGCAGCAAGTCGCTGAACATGACCCAGGACCTGTGGCTGTCCTTGAGCGTGGCCGAGCAGGAAGATTTCATCGACGAGCTGGATTCGAAAATCCGCCTCTACGAAACCTTCCACAACGACCTCGCCAACTGGGTGCGCTTCGGCGACGCCGAGCCGGGCGACGCCTTGTACCGCGTTCCGTTGTCGACGCTGCCGTGATGCTGACCCTGAACGCCGTGCACAAAAGCCGGGGCGCCGGCAGCCAGCGCTACAGCCTGGTGATTCCACGGCTGCATTTGCGCGGCGGTGAACAACTGGCGGTGGTCGGCCCCAGCGGCTGTGGCAAGAGCACCTTGTTGGATATGTTGGCGCTGGTGTTGGCGCCGGATCAGGCCGGGCAGTTCGATTTCACGCCCGCCGACTCGCTGCTGGACATCGCCAAATTGTGGCGTGCGTCGCAACAGGGCACCTTGGCCGAGCTGCGCAGCCGTTACCTGGGTTATGTTCTGCAAACCGGCGGCCTGCTGGGTTTTTTGGATGTGCGTGGCAACATCGCGTTGTCGCGCAAATTGCTGGGCTTGAAGGATGACGCTAGCGTGACGCGCCTGGCTGGGCAGTTGGACATTGCCGATCAACTGGACAAGAAACCGGCGGACTTATCCGTGGGCCAACGCCAGCGGGTCAGTTGTGCCCGGGCGTTGGCCCACGGCCCACGCCTGTTGCTGGCCGATGAGCCGACCGCCGCCCTCGACCCGCTGAACGCCGAGCGCGTCATGCAGTTGCTGGTGGCCCAGGCCCGCGAACACGGCGTCTGCTGCGTAGTTGCCACCCACGACGAAGCGCTGGCCCGGGCCAGCGGTTTGCAGGTACGGCGCATCAGTTGCCGTCGCGATGCCGACGGCGGTGTCACCGCCACGCTCGGGGAGGCTTGCTGATGCGCGGCGCGCTGGTGGCTTCCCTGGCCTGGCAGGATTACCGCAACGATGCCTGGCTGTCGGCCTGCTCGGTGCTGGCTTTGGTGGCCGTGGTGGCGCCGTTGCTGGTGCTGTTCGGCCTGAAGTTCGGCCTGGTCAGCAGCCTGACCGAGCGCTTGCAGAACGACCCGGCCACCCGGGAAATCATCCCCTTGGGCGGCGGTCGCTTCAGTGCCGAATTCGTCGAACAATTGAGCCAGCGCGGTGATGTGGCCTTTGCCTTGCCGCGCACCCGGCAGATAGCCGCCACGGCGGATTTGAGCAGCGAGGCGTCGGCTGTCACGGTCGAGATGATTCCCACCGCGGCCAACGATCCGTTGTTCGATCACTTGCCGGTGCCCCAAGGTTTGGATCAAGTGGTGCTCAGCCAGACCGCCGCTGAAAAACTCGGGGCCAAGGCGGGGGATTGGCTGCAGGCCAGTTTCGGCCGGCAGGTGGCCGGTCGCAGCGAGGCCCAGCGCACCCGCGTGCAGGTGCTGCAGGTGCTGCCACTGGAAGCCTTCGCCCGGGACGGCCTGTTCGCGCCGCTGGCGTTGCTGGAGGCGGCGGAGGATTACCGCGACGGCCGCGCCGTGCCTGCGTTCGGCTGGCCGGGCGATGCGGTGGGCGAGGCCGGGCAGCGCGTGTATCCGGCGTTTCGCTTGTATGCTCGCAGCCTCGGCGATGTCGAGCCGCTGCGGCAGTATTTCGCCGGGCAGAACCTGTTGGTATCGACCCAGGCCCAGACCATCGCACAAGTGCAATCGTTGAGCCGCAACCTGTCGATCGTGTTCTGGATCATCGCCGGGTTGGCCTTGGCCGGCG
Source organism: Pseudomonas sp. LARHCG127 (assembly GCF_052871455.1). Taxonomy (NCBI): domain Bacteria; kingdom Pseudomonadati; phylum Pseudomonadota; class Gammaproteobacteria; order Pseudomonadales; family Pseudomonadaceae; genus Pseudomonas; species Pseudomonas sp. LARHCG127. The sequence continues at coordinate 286,242 of NZ_JBIXJT010000002.1, read as the reverse complement.
CGTTCGCGGCGATCTTTGCCGGTGCCTTGGCGGCGGTCGAGCGTAAGCGTCGGGAATTGTCGGTGTTGCGCCTGTTGGGGGTTTCCACCGCGGCGCTGTTGCTGTTCGTGGTGTTGCAGGCGCTCTACAGCGCCACGTTTGCGGCCCTGCTGAGTGCCGGCCTGTATGGCCTGGCGCAGTCAGGCCTGAATTATTTATTTGCACAGATGCCCGGCGAATACGCCAGTCATCTGTTGGTGCGTCACTACACCTTGGCCCTGGTGGCCGTGCTCGGCGTCAGCGCCGTCGCGGCGGCTTGCGGCGGCTGGCGAGTGGCGCGCATCCAGGCGTGTGAAGGAATTCGCGATGTATAAGTTATTAGGCGCCGCCGTGGCGCTGAGCCTCGCCAGCCTGACATGGGCTGATGAGGCCACGGACAAGCTGGACAACCCCAAGCCATTGCCCGACGACGTCAGCCTGCCGCTGCCGTGCGAAGGCCAGATGGTGTTCCGCTACGTCTACATCCTCGCCCAGGGCACCCTGGACGACCGCGAGATCAGCCTCGGCTACCCGTTCAGCGAAGGCGAGGCGGGCTATCAGCAGTCGTTCATTTCCGGCTACCGGCGCGACTTCATCAACGGCCAGTTCACCCTCAAGGACCTGCCCAAGGACTGGAACACGACCATCACGCCGTTGATGCCCAAGACCGACGCCAAGACGCCGCTCAAGCCGATGCTGTACTTCATTGGCAAGTACGAGGTCACGGCCCGGCAATACGCCCAGGTCATGGCCCAAGCGCAATCACTGGCCAGCGGCGAAGCGGCGCCAGCCTGCGAAACCTTGCAAGCCGAGTTGCCCCAAGGCGTGGCCGGGCGTTTGCCCAAGGTGAAACTGTCGAAATTCGAGGCCGAGCGCTTCTCGGCGGTGTACAGCGCCTGGCTGATGAAATACCACAAGGACCTGCTGCCGGTCAGCGGTCGCGGCACCTCCGCCGAAGACGGCGGGCTGGGTTTCGTGCGCTTGCCAACGGAAGTCGAGTGGGAGTTCGCTGCTCGTGGCGGCCAAGCTGTGAGTCGTCAGGACCTGGAAGGGCGCCTGTTCCCTCGGCGCCTGGAAGGCAGTGAAAGCGACGGACCCCTGGCCGATTGGGCGGTATTCAACCAGGTCGCCGGCGGCACTGGCCAGGCGGCCCGGCTGATGCCCATCGGCACCAAGCTGCCGAACCCCATCGGCTTGTTCGATGTGGTGGGCAACGCGGCCGAGATGGTCCAGGAATCCTTCCAGTTGGTGCATGCCGGTCGCCGCCAGGGCGCCTATGGCGGCTTCGTGGTCAAGGGCGGCAACTACCTGGAAGGCGAGGGCACGCTGTTCACCGGAATGCGCCGCGAGTACCCGTTGTTCACCGCCGATGGCACTGAGCAAAGCAACGAGACCACCGGTTTTCGCGTGGCCGTCGGCGCGTTGTCGGCGCCGCGTTCGCGCTACAAGGAATTGTTCGCCCAATGGCAGAAAGAGGGGCGGCTCGCGTCGCTGACCGACGCCATCGACGATGCCGACGACCCGACCAAGCGCCTGGACAGCATCATCGCCGCCAGCGTCGATCCGCGCCTGCAAGCCGAACTGGGCCTGGTCAACGAAGAACTCAAGCGCAACGTCTCGCTCATCGCCCAGCAGCGCGAGGAAGCGGCGGGCAACCTGATCCAGTCCTCGGCCCTGGTGGCCGAGACCGTCAACAACTACAACATTCGCCTGACCAATCTGCAGAACAGTCGGCAAGCCGCCTTGGACGCCAAGGACGAGGCCAGCGCCACGCTGTTCGCCACGGCCATCGACAACGGCCGCAGCGCGCTGGATGGCGCGGTGGCGATCTACATCGACAACCTGGCCACCGGCACGCGCTACACCGATGCCGTGATCCAGGCGCAGTTTCAGCGCATCAAGGAAGAATTGGAGCGCAAACCGGTGCTGGGCAAGAGCCTGGTGGCGCGTGCAACGTTATTCGTTCGTCATGTCGGGGATTATCGTCAGCAAAAACGAGCCGACCCGGCGGCGATATTGAAGGAATTGCTCGCATCGAACGCTCAGCGGTCTTGAGTGTTCGTTGTCAGCGAGCTTGGAAGGGACTCAGGCGGCGATAGCGCCGTGCTGAGCTGGTCAACACTTAAAAGAGAACACAACTATGCTTTTCTCCCGTAAACCTTTGGCTTCGGTTTCCAAGCGTCACTTGCTGATGGTCGCTGTCGGCTTCAGCACCGTACTGACCGGCTGCGCCACGTCGCCGACGTCCAAGGTCGCGTCGAGCACCAAGGTCGAGTACTACCCGAACTGCTACGAGCCGGTGCAGCACTTGCGCGCCACCGAAGGCAACATGACCAAGTCGGTTGTCACCGGTGCGGCCGTTGGCGCGGTCGGCGGGGCGCTGCTGGGCGCCCTGACCGCTGACAAGGAAGATCGTGGTCGCAACGCCGCCATCGGTGCCGCGGGCGGCGCCTTGGCCGGTGGTGCCGCCGGTTATTACACCGAGCGCCAGAAGCAGATCGCCGATGACAACATGCGCATCGCCTCTTACGCTGCCGACGTTAGCAAAAGCGCTTCGGACATCGACCGCAGCACCGCCTACGCCAAGACCTCGCAGCAGTGCTACCAGAACGCGTTCAGCAAACTGGTTGCCGACCGCAAGGCCAAGACCATCAACGATACCGAAGGCCGCAAGCGCCTGGCAGAAATCGTCGCGGGCCTGAAAGAGTCGAACGACCTGATCGTCGCGGTCAACGGCAAAGCCTCCGAAGACCTGAACAACTACACCCAGGCCTACGAGAAAGACCTGCAGCAAGTGGGTGTGCAGCGTACTGACGTGGTGACCGTGGCCACTGCCGATACCACGCAGGTTGTGGCGGCTCAGACCAGCACCAAGACCAAGAAGAAAGTGACGCCGGCGAAGAAGAAAGAGCTGCCAGTCGTGCCGAAAGAAGCGGTCGCCACTGAGAAGACCTTGCAGGACGCCAAGGCCAAGCAAGATCAAAGCAAGCAGGTTGCCAGCGCGGGTACTACTCAGGTGAACAGCATGTGCAAAAACCCGGACCTGGGCGACTGGGCACCGGTTCCTTGCCCGAATGTTTGATTGAGTGAGGGTGGCTGATCATCCCCTTGGGGAGTGATCACTGTGTGAAACCTGTGGGAGCGGGCTTGCTCGCGAAGGCGTCGGTTCAGTTGGCATCAATGTCGACTGACCCACCGCCATCGCGAGCAAGCTCGCTCCCACAGTTGTTTTTGTGGTGATCGAAATATCCGCAACACCCCCAATCCCCTGTGGGAGCGAGCCTGCTCGCGAAGGCGTCGGTTCAGCTTGCATCGTTGTTGCCTGACACTCCGCTATCGCGAGCAGGCTCGCTCCCACAGTGGATTGGTGTTGAACTTGAGATTCGGTCCGACACAGAACCCTGTGGGAGCGAGCTTGCTCGCGATGGCGCCGGCCCAGCTTGCATCAAAGCAAGGCGCTACCCCTTGGCACCAGGCGCCGCCATCTCCTTGGTTTCCAAATGATCCAATGCCCGCTCAACCAGCAACTGCACCCCATCGGCCATCCGGCTGATCGCCAGGGCGACGCAGCGGCGTGAGTCATCCACATCATCAGCCAGGTCGGCGGCGATGGTGCTGATGGAGAGCAGGTCTTCGGAGGCGTTGGCCAGCAGGGTTTCGGTGTCGATGTGGGGGGACACGATGAAGAGTTGGTTTTTGTCGGGTTCGGGCGGTGAGGCGGGCTTGGGGTTGAGGTAGTAGTCGAGGGCGCGGGTGGCGGCGTCTTCGAGCTTTTTTTCTTCCTGCGCTTCGACTCGGGATTTGTGGCCGCTTTGTGGCGGATTGGGAGTGACCTTGAACATAAATGTATTTCCGATATGTATTGAAGGAAGGCTGGCACCTTTCGTTGCACCGAAAGGGGTGGCAGCTGTGCGCGGGTGTGCAAGACCGGGCATATCGGACCCCGGCAGACCTCGAGAGTCTCCCGCGCGCAGCCGCCATAAACACACCAATACGAGCGTGAGCCGTTTGGCGTAGCAGTTGCGCGCCGATATGTACCGGACTTGCACGTCCGTGTCACCGTTTTTTGCGATGACGAACCCAGGTTAGCCGCGCAAAACCAGGGTGCCTAGTTCATGAACAGCCCGCCGTGTTGAAGGAAATGTCCCAGGGTTTGGCAGGGGAAAAGGATCAAAGGATCGCAGCCTTCGGCAGCTCCTACGGAAATCGATGTAGGAGCTGCCGAAGGCTGCGATCTTTTGATTTTTGGATTCGTGACTTAGCAGTCATCTTTCGCGAAAACCAGCTGATCTTCCGCTAAAGCGATCCGATGATGGCGTTGCGCCGAAGAATCGCTAAACTGCCAGCCATTGATCTTTTCTCACGAGGCTGTGCCCATGAAATTTCGTTTTCTGTTGTGGATGCTGGGGTTGTTGATGGGCAAGGCCAGCCGGACCAACCCGGCGTTCCAACAGCAGTTGGGCGACAAGGAATTGGTGTTCCAGCTGCAAACCCTGGATGGCAAGGTCGCCCGGCATTTCACCGTGAAGAACCAGCGCATCACCAGCCAGTCCGGGGTTTACCCGACCCCGGCCTTCGCCATCGCCTTCAAGGACGCCGCCTATGGCTTCGCGACGATGCAGGCCAAGAACAAGCAGTTGGCATTCATGACGGGGATTCAGGACAAGTCGATCCAGATCAAGGGCAACCCGGCGCTGGTGATCTGGTTCCAGGGGCTGACCAAGTATTTGAAGCCGAGGAAGGCCAAGAAGGTCTAGTCGGGAAGCCTGTGGCGAGGGAGCTTGCTCCCGCTGGGCTGCGAAGCGGCCCCAAATGGATTGACGCGGTCCTCCAGGCGGATCGCGTCGGCAGGTTTTGCGTCTGCTGCGCAGCCGAGCGGGAGCAAGCTCCCTCGCCACAAAAGCTCAGTTGCCTGCAATGCGGTCAGTGGCCGAACTGCGAAGCCAATTCCCGCAGCAGCACTTCGGCTTCAAGCACTTTGCTGACCACATCGTTGGCCTTTTCCCGGGTCAGGCCCACACGTTCGAGCAACGCATCCGGGATGTCTTCATCCGGGCCGGAGCCAATGCTGCGCGAGCGCAGCAGGCGCACGGCCAGGCACACCAAGTTCGGGTAGGCGGCGTATTCGCCGTCGTAGTGCGGGTCGTGCTGGAAGCGCAGGGCGGTGGCCAGTTCGTCGGGCATGTCCCAGTAGCGCATCAGCCAGGCGCCGATCTGCTCGCGGCTGATGCCCAGCAAGTGTTGCTCCACGTAGCTATGGCACAGGTGCGGGTTGACCTCCAGGTGTCGGCAGATCAGCGAGAAGTGCGGCGGGAACACGTGGGCCAGCAGCAGATAACCGAAGTTATGCAGCAGGCCCGACAGGTAGGTCAGGCCGCCTTCGGGGCGCTGGGCCCGCGGCATGGCGCGGGTCAGGCCCTCGATGACGGCGGCGGTGTAGATCGATTGCTGCCAGTACGGCGTGGTGTGTTGCGGGTGGTCCTTGGGCAGGCTCAGGGTCTTGCCCAGGGCCAGGCCCAGTGCGAGGTTGATCACCAGGTCGAAGCCCAGCACCCGGACGATGGCGTCTTCCACCGAGCGAATCTTGCCGGGCGAGGCGTAGTAGGGCGAGGCGGCCCAGCTCACCACTTGCGCGGCCAGGGCCGGATCGGTTTCCACCACGCCGGTGATGTCGTCGATGGTGGCGTCGGGGTCGACCCGCAGCTTGATGATTTTTTGCGCGGTTTCAGCCAGCGGCGGGATTTCGATGGTTTCTTCCAGCCGTTGCTGGATACGCCGGGCGGTAAACGCTTGCACAGCCTGGGTGATTTCCGCGCGGTCGTCGTGCGGGCGGTCCAGGTTGGGGGTGATATTGCTCACGGCTTCGCCAAATGTCGCGGCGCTGGCCTTGGTGAGCATGGTCTTGAACGCTTCGCTGGTCACTTCCAGCAGCAGCCCCGGCTCGCCGGAGTTGATCAGCAATTTGGGTTCGCGCAGCAGGCTTTCTTCGTACAGGCACGGTGAGCTGGTTAGCGCGGGCAGGCCGGGCAGCAGGCTCAGGCTGTGTTTGCCGAGCATGCGCTCCAGGCGTTCGGTCGGCACCGCCGTGAGCTTGCGACCGGTGAGTTCGGCCAGGCGATTGAGGTCCAGCAGCTGGCTTTGTGGAAACAGCACCATGAGCGCGCCAACGGCATCGTGCAGCAACACAGCCTGCACCTTGCGGGCTGGGTTCAGGCCGGGTCGTTCGAGTACTTCGTCATAGCCGATGCCCAATTTCTCGAGCAACAGCCGAATAACAGACGGAGCGTGCGGGGCTTCGGGGACGAGGGCAGCTTCTGTCATGGTCTGTATCCGTTTTCCTACAAGTTGGTCAGTATAACCAGCTTGTCCGGCACGCGGGTCTTGAAAACTGAGCGCGTGCTCACACTTGGCCGTATTGCTGCCCATGACGCAGCCAGCGATCCAGCAGCGGGCTGACGTGGTCGGGCCAGCGTTCCAACAGGGCCTGGGCGGCGTCGCGCACGGCAGGGAGCAGATCGGCGTCGCGCATCAAGTCGGCTACCTTGAATTGAAGCAGACCGGTCTGGCGCGTGCCGAGCATTTCACCGGGGCCGCGCAATTCGAGGTCTTTTTCGGCGATGACGAAACCGTCGTTGGTTTCGCGCATGATCCCCAGCCGCTGGCGCCCGATCTGCGACAGTGGCGGGTGATAGAGCAAGACGCAATGGCTGGCGGCGCTGCCCCGGCCCACCCGGCCGCGCAGCTGGTGCAACTGCGCCAGGCCCAGGCGCTCGGGGTTTTCGATGATCATCAGGCTGGCGTTTGGCACGTCGACGCCGACCTCGATCACCGTTGTGGCGACCAGCAGTTGCAGGGCGCCGGCCTTGAATTCAGCCATGACCGCGGCTTTTTCGACGGGTTTCATGCGGCCGTGGATCAGCCCGACCTTCAACTCTCCGAGGGCGGCGGTGAGGTCCTCGAAGGTGGTTTCGGCCGCCTGGCAGGTCAGCTCTTCCGACTCTTCGATCAATGTGCACACCCAATAGGCCTGCCGCCCTTCGGCACAGGCGCTGCGCACGCGCTCGATCACTTCCACTCGTCGGGTATCGGTGACCAGCACGGTGTTGACCGGTGTGCGGCCGGGGGGCAGTTCGTCGAGGATCGAGGTGTCGAGGTCGGCGTAGGCGCTCATCGCCAGGGTCCGTGGGATCGGCGTGGCGGTCATGATCAGTTGATGAGGGCACATCCGGCCACCCACGCCTTTCTGCCGCAAAGCCAGGCGTTGTTGCACGCCGAAGCGGTGCTGTTCGTCGATGATCACCAGCGCCAGGTTCTTGAACTGCACTTCATCCTGGAACAGCGCATGGGTGCCGACCACCATCGGCGCGCCCTCGGCGATCTGCGCCAGGGCGGCGGCGCGGTTCTTGCCCTTGAGCTTGCCGGCCAGCCAGGCGACTTCAATGCCCAGTGGTTCGAGCCAGCGCTGGAAGGTGATGAAATGTTGCTCGGCCAGGATCTCGGTGGGCGCCATCAACGCCACTTGATAACCGGCCTCCAAGGCCTGCAGCGCGGCGAGGGCGGCAACCACGGTCTTGCCGGCGCCGACATCGCCCTGGATCAGCCGCAGCATCGGCTCGGGCTGGCTCAGGTCGTAGGCGATTTCGTTGCCCACCCGTTGCTGGGCGCCCGTTGGGGTGAAGCCGAGGTTGGCCAGGTAGCGGGCCGGCAGGTCCTTGGCCTTGGGCATGGCCGGGGCGCGCAGGGAACGCAGGCTTTCGCGCAGGCGTTGCTGGGACAGTTGATGGGTCAGCAGTTCTTCGAACGCGAGGCGATGCTGGGCCCAGTGATGGCCGAGGGCGAGTTCGTCGACGTCGGCATCGGCGGGCGGATGGTGCAGGTAGCGGATCGCATCGGCCAGCGGCGCCAACTGGTAATCCCGCGCCAGTTCCGTGGGCAGCCAGTCGGGCAGGCTGCTGGGGCCCAGTAGCGTCAGGGTTTGCTGGCAGAGCTGGCGCAAACGTTGTTGGGTCAGGCCTTCGGTGAGCGGATAGACCGGGGTCAGGGTTTCATCCACGGGCGGCGGTTCGTCACCGGTAATGCTGCGGTATTCCGGGTGATAGATCTCCAGCCCCGACGCCCCGGGCCGTGCTTCGCCGTAGCAACGCACGCGGGTGCCGCGCTTGAGACCTTCCTTTTGCGCATTGCTGAAGTGATAGAAGCGCAGGCTGAGCCCACCGGTGCCATCCTGCAGGCGCACCACCAGGCTGCGACGACGGCCCATGACTACATCGGCGCCGCTGACGGTGCCTTCAATCACCGCGTCCTGCCCCGGGCGCAGATGGCCGATGGGCACCACGCGGGTGCGGTCCTGATAGCGCAACGGCAGGTGAAACAGCAGGTCCTGGAGGTTTTCCAGGCCGACCTTGGCCAGTTTCTCGGCCATGGCTTCACCGACACCCTTGAGTGTCGTGACCGGCACTTTCGACAGCTCAGTCATGGCAGCGGCTTACTTGGCAGCGGGCGGCTTGGCCACGGAGCACAGGCGGATCGAGTCGGCGAGGATTTCGATGGCCTTGGGCCGCGGGAAGCTGGCGCGCCAGGCGATGGCAACGGTGCGGAACGGCACGGGTGGCGTCAGCGGGCGGACTTCGATCACGCCAGGGGAGTAATGATGGCTGTCCACCGCCGACAGCGGCAGGATCGAGATACCCAGGCCGGAAGCGACCATGTGGCGAATGGTTTCCAGGGAGCTGGATTCCACCGTGGTGTGCTTGGCGCCTTCGCTGCCCTTGGTCAGGGTCGGGCAGGCTTCGAGCACCTGGTCGCGGAAGCAGTGGCCCTCGCCGAGCAGCAGCAGGCTCTTGTCGTTGAGCAGGGCGGCGTCGATGGTTTTTTTCTGGGTCCAGGGGTGCTCTGCCGGCATCAGGACGTAGAACGGTTCGTCATAGAGCGGCAGGGTCAGGACGTCGGCTTCGTTGAACGGCAGGGCGATGATGATCGCGTCCAGCTCGCCGTTGCGCAGCTTGTCGCGCAGCACGTGGGTGAAATTTTCTTCGATGTACAACGGCATCTGCGGGGCGACCCGGTGCAGTTGCGGAATCAGGTGCGGAAACAGGTACGGGCCGACGGTGTAGATCGCGCCGACTTTCAGCGGGGCGGTCAGTTGGTTCTTGCCGGCCTGGGCCAGTTCGCGAATGCCTTGGGCCTGTTCAAGGACCTTCTGTGCCTGGGCGACGATGCCTTCGCCCACCGGGGTCAGGCGCACGGCGCTTTTGCTGCGCTCGAAAATCAGCACACCGAGTTCGTCTTCAAGTTTTTTCACACCCACCGACAGCGTCGGCTGGCTGACGTGGCAGCGCTCGGCCGCATGGCCGAAATGCTGCTCTTGGGCGAGGGTCACGATGTAGCGTAATTCTGTGAGGGTCATGGCGAGCGTCCGTGAAGTTGCGAGCCAAGCATACCGGCTGCAATCGATAGACGCACGTTATCAGACTGGGGGTGCGGTGGGACACTGGCGAATGTCTGTGGGGCGTTGCTGGATATGAAAAAGGCATCTTTCGATGCCTTTAGGTCGGTTGTGCTCATTGTGGCGAGGGAGCTTGCTCCCGCTGGCCTGCGCAGCAGGCCTCTGGTGCGGCGAACGCGGTCTGCCTGATGCAGCACATTCGCTGGTTTTGGGGCCGCTTCGCGGCCCAGCGGGAGCAAGCTCCCTCGCCACAGGATTCAACCTGCAATCGGGTTGCCAGATTGGGTCAACGCCGGCGCTTGTCGATGGAGTACACAAACGGTGCCGTCAGTTCGATAGTGCCGTTGGTCAGCAACTCCGCCGGTGGCTTGGGCAACGGCTGGGCGCGGCGGATCATTTCCAGGGTGGCCCGGTCCAGCAACTCGGTGCCGGAACTGCCCACCAGTTCGAATGACAACACGTTGCCGTCGGCATCCACCACGAAACGCAGGCGGTTGGTGCCTTCCTTGTTCATTTGCTGGGCCCTGGGCGGGTACTTCTTGTACTTGCCCAGGTGCGCCAGCAGCGTGCCCTGCCAGTTGGCCTTGGCGGCTGATTGCGCGGGCGACGGGCCAGGCGCCGGTTGCGCGGACTTCTCGGCCACTGACTGGGTTGGCGGCGTGTCGCTGGGTTTCTGCTCCGACGGCTGTTCCTTCGGCGGCTCGGGTTTTTTCTCCACCGGTTTGGGCTTGGGCGGTTGAGGCTTGGGCTTGGGCTTGACCGGCTTGGGCACGGCGATTTCAGGCTTCGGTGCTTCGGCGAGTTTAGGCAGCGGCAGCTCTTCCACCGGCTCGGGCGGTTGCGGCGGTGTGACGACTTTTGGCGGTGCCGGTGGCGGCGGGGCTGGGACCGGCGCCAGCTCGACCATCATCGCCTGGGGCGGCAACTCGATGGGCGCTCGCGTGGTCCAGTTCAGCGCCAGGGCGATGGCGAGCGCATGCACGCCCAGCACCACTGCCAGGCTACCGCTGTAACGCGTCAGCTTTTGGCGCGTCGTGATCATTTTTTAGGCGCCGTCTCGAGTCCGACCAGGCCGACCTTCAGGTAGCCGGCGCTTCGCAGTGCGTCCATCACGCTCATCAGGTCGCCGTAGTCCACGCCTTTATCGGCCTGGAAGAAGATCGTCGTGTCTTTCTTGCCCTGGGTCTTGGCGTCGAGGGTCGCGCCGAGGGTGTCGGCCTTGACCTCTTCCTCACCGAGGAACAGGCGCTGATCGGCCTTGACGCTGAGGAACACCGGTTTCTCCGGCCGCGGCGAAGGCTTGGCCGTCGACGCCGGCAGGTCGACCTTGATGTCCACGGTGGCCAGCGGGGCCGCCACCATGAAGATGATCAACAGCACCAGCATCACGTCGATGAACGGCGTGACGTTGATTTCGTGGTTCTCGGCCAGATCGTCGTCTGCGCCTTCTTTCAAATGCAGGCCCATGGCCGATTACCCCACTTTCACCATGTGCGGTTGCGAGCCACGCTCGGGCGGCAAGTGGTCGAGGTCACGGCTGACCAGCAGCAGGACTTCAGCCGAAGCGTCGGAAACCTGGGCCTTGTAGCCGGCAATGGAGCGGGCGAAGACGTTGTAGATCACCACCGCCGGGATTGCCGCGACCAGGCCCAGTGCCGTTGCCAGCAGGGCTTCGGCAATACCCGGAGCGACGACGGCGAGGTTGGTGGTCTGGGTCTTGGCGATGCCGATGAAGCTGTTCATGATGCCCCACACGGTGCCGAACAGGCCGACGAACGGCGCGGTGGAACCAATGGTGGCGAGCACACCGGTGCCGCTGCTCATGTTGCGACCGCAGGCGGCGACCAGGCGCTCGAGGCGGAAGCTCACGCGCTCCTTGATGCCTTCCTTCTCGCGGCTGTTGGCCGACAGGCGCATCTCTTCGAGGGCGTCATGCACCAGCAGGTTGGCGAGGGTGCCTTCCTTCGCCGCGGTGGCGCTGGCTTCCTTGAGGGTGGCGGCTTTTTTCAGGGCGGCGATTTCACCGCGCAAGCGACGCTTGGCACCCAGCAGCTCGAAGCCTTTGGCGATCCAGATGGTCCAGGTGATGATCGAGGCGATGGCCAGACCGATCATCACGATCTTCACGATGATGTCGGCGTTCTGGTACATGCCCCATGGCGACAGGTCGTGGGCCATGCCCAGGGTATTGTCGGCTTCGAGCACTTCAGGTGCCGGGGCCTCGACGGCTTGGGCCGGGTCGGTGGCGACCGGCGTCGCAACAGGAGCGGCCGGATCGGCAGGCGCCTGGGCGGCAGCAGGTGCGGCGGCCGGAGTCGTCGCTGGGGTCGTGGCGGGCGCCTGTGCATCGGCGAAGGCCGCGGCAGGTGCCAGCAACAGGCTGAACAACAAGGCGGCTACCGTGCTCCAGGCACGAGGTCGATTGGTTGGCGAAGCGGGGGATAGAGAGCGTTTCATGCTGGCCGGACCTGAGAAAAAAAGAAGATGGATGTTCTTCCAGGCCTCGTGGGCCGAGAACAAAAGTGGCGAGCATTATTGCAAGTAATTCTTGTTAACAAAAGTAATACAGTAACTTTTTTTCTCACATGGCTAGCCGCTCATCCCCCGCGGAGGCTAGTCTGCGGCTTTGCCAGAGGAGTTCTTGATGTCCGCGCCTTCTGTTTTGATCGCCGGCTGCGGTGATATCGGCGGCCGCCTGGCCAGCCGGTTAGTGGCCGAACATTGGCAAGTCCATGGCCTGCGGCGCACGGTTTCGAACTTGCCGGCGGGCGTCATCGGGGTGGCAGGGGATTTGTTCAGCGAGCAATGCCCCGCCGACTGGCCCACCGGGTCGCTGGATTACCTGGTGTACAGCGCGGCGGCCACCGACCATGACGAGGCGGGCTATCGCACCGCTTACGTCGAAGGGTTGCAGCATGTGCTGGGCTGGCTGAAGCAGCATGGCCAACGGCCCAAGCGCCTGTTGTTTGTGTCCAGCAGCAGTGTGTATGGGCAGCAGCAGGGCGAATGGGTGGATGAAACTTCGCCCACCGTGGCCGGCGGGTATTCCGGTCGACTGATGCTCGAAGCCGAGCAAGTCGCCCTGGACAGCGGCATTCCGGCCAGTCGCGTGCGCCTGACCGGCATTTATGGTCCAGGTCGGGAGTGGTTGCTGAGCCAGGTGCGCCAGGGTTATCGCGTGGTGATCGACCCGCCGCTGTACGCCAATCGTATCCACGCTGACGACGCGGCCGGCTTGCTGGCGTTTCTGCTGGAGGCTGATCGCCAAGGCAAGGTTCTGGACGACTGCTACATCGGCGTCGACGATGCCCCTGCGCCGTTGGCCGAAGTCGTGGGCTGGCTGCGGGAATTCATGGGTGTTACCGAGTGGGCCGAAGATGCCAGCGTGCGGCGCGCCGGCAGCAAGCGCTGCAGCAATGCCCGGGCGAAGGCCTTGGGCTGGACGCCGCGTTATCCGAGTTTTCGCGAGGGGTATGCGGCGATTCTGGAAGGGCGCTGCTGATTCCCCTGGCAGCCCAAAAACAAACTGTGGGAGCGAACTTGCTCGCGATGAGGCCCTGACAGTCAATATCGAAGTTGACTGTTACACCGCTATCGCGAGCAAGTTCGCTCCCACAGGGAGTTTTGTTGTCACCTGAATCGCGTTACTGCTTTTCAAGCACCCACTGCCGGTTGCCCGGCGTGAACGACGGCATTTCGTCCGCCAATGCCGCATTCACGGTCTGGAAAATTTCCAATTTCTTGCCGTCGCGGGCAAAGATCCATGTATTGCCCTGGCCGTTCTGCTGCAGCCAGATGTTGTCGTTGCCGCCGCTCATGGAGGCGCAATCGCCGGCCAGGCACAAGGCGTAGCGATCGGCACCCGGCAGGCCGCTGACCTGGCCGTCGGGCTGGAATTGCACGGTGGCGCCCTGGCCGGGGCCGCTGGTGATGTTCCAAGTGCCACCGAGGTAAGCGGCATACAGCGCGCGCTCGAAACTGGCACCGATGGGTGCGCCTTCCGGTACCTGGACTTGCGCGCGGTCGAACACCTGTTGCGGTTCGTTTTCGGTGGCGGCCTGGCTCAACTGGTCGCCGTCGCGCTTGAGTTCGCTGGCGGAGCTGCCGTAGAAGTCGACTTTCCAGGCGCCGTCTTCTTCGCCCAGCAACTTGCCTTCGACGTTTTCAAAACCGTTGGTGTAGCGCGCCTGGCCGGCCCGGGTGTTGACGTCCCATTCCAGGTTCGGGCCATAGCCTTGCAGCGCTTCGCGCAGCGGGCCGCCCTTGGCGGCAGCGTCGATGGCCGCCTGGTTGATCCAGGTGCCGCTGATGTCACGGTCGGCAGGGTCGCTGGCGCAGCCGCCCAGAAGCAGGGCTGCCAGCGAGAGAGCAAGCGCTTTGCGCATGGTGGAATCCTTTCAAGACGAAAACGGCGCAGCGGGGGAAGCTGCGCCGACCTTATTACTCGAGGACCAGGATGGCATCCATCTCGACCTGCGAACCCTTCGGCAGGGCCGCTACGCCGATGGCGGCGCGGGCAGGGTAGGGCTGGTCGAAGTATTTGCCCATGATCTCGTTGACCTTGGCAAAGTGGCTCAGGTCGGTGAGGAAGATATTCAGCTTGACGATGTCCTTGAACGAACCACCGGCAGCCTCGGCCACGGCCTTGAGGTTTTCGAACACCTGCACGGTCTGGGCTTCGAAGCCTTCCACCAGTTCCATGGTTTTCGGGTCCAGTGGGATCTGGCCCGACATGTACACCGTGTTGCCGGCCTTGATCGCCTGGGAATAGGTGCCGATGGCGGCTGGGGCCTTGTCGCTGGTGATTACGGTCTTGGTCATCGATGACTCCTTGTAAGGAATAGGCTATTGAGGCGTTATGCGCGCATCCGGGTGATGCGGATAACGCCGGTCAGGGCGCGCAGCTTCTTGATCACGCGGGCCAGGTGCACACGGTCGTGCACGCTGACCACCAATTGGACGACACTGATGCGACCATCGCGCTCGTCCATGCTGATTTTTTCGATATTGCCGTCGGCGGCGTTGACGCTGCTGGCCAGCAGGGCGATCAGGCCGCGCTGGTGTTCCAGCTCGACTCGCAGCTCGACATTGAATTCGCCGGTGACATCCTTGGCCCAGGAGAGCTGGATGCATTTTTCCGGGTTGTGGCGGATTTCGCTGATGTTGCGGCAGTTGTCCAGGTGCACCACCATTCCCTTGCCGGCGGACAGGTGGCCGACAATCGGATCGCCCGGGATCGGCGTGCAACACTTGGCATAGCTGAGCACCAGGCCTTCGGTGCCGCGAATCGCCAGCGGGCCTTCGGGGCTTGGCAGCTGTTCGCCTTCGCCGAGCAGGCGACGGGCGACGACATAGGCCATGCGATTGCCCAGGCCGATGTCTTCGAGCAGGTCTTCGATCAATTCGAGACGGTATTCGTGGAGCATCACCTGCACCCGCTCACCCGGGATCTTGTCCAGGGAGCTGTCGAAGCCGTTCAGGACCTTGTTCAGCAGGCGTTCGCCGAGGCTGATGGATTCGGAGCGACGTTGCAGCTTCAGCGCGTGACGGATGTGCGTGCGGGCCTTGCCGGTGACCACGAAGTTGAGCCATGCCGGGTTGGGGCGCGCGCCGGGGGCGCTGACGATCTCCACCGTGGAGCCACTTTGCAGCGGTTCGGACAACGGTGCCAGGCGGCGGTTGATGCGACAGGCAATGCAGCTGTTGCCGACGTCGGTGTGCACCGCATAGGCAAAGTCCACGGCCGTGGAGCCCTTGGGCAGCTCCATGATCCGGCCCTTGGGCGTGAAGACGTAGACCTCGTCCGGGAACAGGTCGATCTTCACGCTCTCGATGAATTCCAGGGAGTTGCCGGCGCGCTGCTGCATTTCCAGCACGCCCTTGACCCACTGCCGGGCGCGGGCGTGGGTGCTCTTGGGCTGTTCGTCACCGCTGGATTTGTAGAGCCAGTGGGCGGCGATGCCGTTGTTGGCCATCTCTTCCATTTCACGGGTGCGGATCTGGATTTCGATCGGCACGCCGTGCATGCCGAAGAGCGTGGTGTGCAGCGACTGGTAGCCGTTGGCCTTGGGGATCGCGATGTAGTCCTTGAAGCGCCCCGGCAACGGTTTGTACAAATTATGCACAGCACCCAGCACGCGGTAGCAGGTGTCGACCTTGTCGACGATGATCCGGAACGCGTAGACGTCCATGATCTCGTTGAAGGCCCGGCGCTTGCCGCGCATTTTCTTGTAGATGCCGTAGAGATGTTTCTGGCGCCCGCTGACTTCGCCTTCGATGCCGTCGATGGCCAGGCAGTGGCTCAGGGACTCTTCGATCTTGTTGACGATTTCCTTGCGGTTGCCCCGGGCGCGCTTGACGGCCTGGTTGATCCGCGCCGAACGCATCGGGTGCATCGCCTTGAAGCCCAGGTCTTCAAACTCAATGCGGATGGCATGCATGCCCAGGCGATTGGCGATGGGGGCGTAGATTTCCAGGGTTTCCTTGGCGATGCGCCGGCGTTTTTCGCCGGACAGCACTTCCAGGGTGCGCATGTTGTGCAGGCGGTCGGCGAGCTTGACCAGGATCACGCGGATGTCGCGCGCCATGGCCATGGCCATTTTCTGGAAGTTTTCGGCCTGGGCCTCGGCCTTGGTCTCGAAGTTCATCTGGGTCAGCTTGCTGACCCCGTCGACCAGTTCGGCCACGGTTTCGCCGAACTGCGCTTGCAGCGCTTCCTTGGCAATGCCGGTGTCTTCGATCACGTCATGCAGCATCGCCGCCATCAGGCTCTGATGGTCCATGTGCATGTCGGCAAGAATGTTCGCCACCGCAAGCGGGTGCGTGACGTACGCCTCGCCGCTGCGTCGGCGTTGGCCGTCGTGGGCTTGTTCGGCGTAGAAATAGGCTCGGCGGACCAAGTTGACCTGGTCCGTGCCGAGGTAGGCCGATAAGCGATCGGCGAGGGCGTCTATGCTCGGCATGATGGTGACTCCTGCCGTTTGCTGTGACCCCGCGCCGTGCTACGTCGACCAGGCATAGGCTTAGACCGCCTCGTTGGACTCGTCCTCGAACGCTGCGAACAGCGGTTCGTCTTCGACGATCTCAGCGTTGGCGATGAACTCGTAGCTCATCAGGCCTTCGGCGATTTCACGCAGCGCTACCACGGTAGGCTTGTCGTTTTCCCACTGGACCAATGGCTCTTTGCCGCCGGTGGCCAGTTGACGGGCACGCTTGGTAGAGAGCATGACCAGCTCAAAGCGGTTTTCCACGTGTTCTAGGCAGTCTTCAACGGTTACGCGGGCCATGGTATTCCTCGGAGCGAATGCAATATGCGCGCTGCCCGGTTGGGCGAGCGGACTCGACAGTTTAAAAAAACACCAGCGTTTAGGGAAGCGCTGATTTTTTAACCAAACCCCTCGGCGCGCTGCGAGTACCAATGTAAAGCCGTCGCAGCGGTTTTGGGAAGGGCTGTTCAGCCCAGTAGTTCGGCCAATAATTTACCGAAACGTTGCTGCTGGCGTTTCTGTTGCAGCTGGCTGGCGCGGAAAATCGCCTTCAGGTCGTCCAGCGCGTGGGCGAAATCGTCGTTGATGATCAGGTAATCGTAGTCGACGTAGTGGCTCATTTCGCTGACCGCTTCACGCATCCGGCCCTCGATGATTTCGTCGCTGTCCTGGCCGCGGTTGGTCAGGCGCTGGCGCAAGGCCTGCTGGCTCGGTGGCAGGATGAAGATCGAGCGGGCCTGGGGCATCAGCTTGCGCACCTGCTCGGCGCCTTGCCAGTCGATTTCCAGGATCAGGTCGTGGCCTTCGTCGAGGGTCTGCTGCAGATAGCTTTGCGACGTGCCGTAGAGGTTGCCGAAGACTTCGGCGCGCTCCAGGAAGTCGCCGTGCTCGGCCATCTTCACGAACTCTTCGCGGTCGACGAAGTGATAGTTCACGCCGTTGACTTCGCCCGGGCGCATGGCACGGGTGGTGTGCGAGACCGAGACGCGGATCTGCGGCTCGGCGTCGATCAGCGCCTTGACCAGGCTGGTCTTGCCGGCGCCCGAGGGCGCGGAAATGATATAGAGAGTGCCGGTGCTGTGGGTCATGTCGGGTTAGCCTTACTCAATGTTCTGCACTTGTTCGCGCATTTGCTCGATCAACACCTTGAGGTTGACCGCTGCCTGGGTGCTGCGCGGGTCGAAGGCTTTGGAGCCCAGTGTATTGGCTTCGCGGTTGAGCTCTTGCATCAGGAAGTCGAGGCGGCGACCGGCCGCGCCGCCGGACTTGAGCACCCGGCGGACTTCGATGATGTGGGTGCTCAGGCGATCCAGTTCTTCGGCCACGTCGCTCTTTTGCGCGAGCATGACCATTTCCTGTTCCAGGCGTTGCGGGTCCAGCTCGGCCTTCATGTCGGCGAAACGATCGAGGACCTTCTGGCGCTGGGTGGCGAGCATCTGCGGGACCAGCTCGCGCAGGGTGCTGACGTCTTCTTCGATGGAAGTCAGGCGCTCGTTGATCAGCCGGGCCAGCTCCGCGCCTTCACGCTCGCGACCGGCCTTGAGCTCTTTCAAGCCTTGGTTGAACAGTGCCAGCGCTTCGGCGTTCAGCGCCTGGGGGTCGCTCGCGTCACCCACCAGCACGCCGGGCCAGGCCAGGACTTCCAATGGATTCAGGGCCGCGGGGTTTTTGATCAGGCTGGCGATGGTTTCGGCGGCGGCGACCAACTGCGCGGCGCGCTCGCGGTCTACTTGCAGGGGTTTGCCGGTGCTTTCTTCGGTGAAACGCAGGGTGCATTCCAGCTTGCCTCGGGACAGGCCCTGGCGCAGCGCTTCGCGCACGTTGCCTTCCAGGTCGCGGAAGGACTCGGGCAGGCGCAGGTGCGGTTCCAGGTAACGGCTGTTGACCGAGCGCAGCTCCCAGCTCAGCGTGCCTTGGGCCCCGGCTTTCTCGACGCGGGCGAAGGCGGTCATGCTGTGCACCATGGGGGTTCCTCGCAATGCAGGCCGGCCACAATCAATGGTCGCGGGGCCTGGGATCTGTGGATAAATGCTGAAGGACAGCAAAGGCGCGGGATTGTAGCGCAGTGGGACCCAAGCGCCCAAACAGCTCCGGCAACAAACCGCTGCAGCCCGTCGGCCGGGGCTTTGGGCGCGTTCATCGGTCGCGTCAGCTTTTTTAAACTGCCCTCTGGCGGCCCACGGCTCTATAATGTCC
This sequence comes from Pseudomonas sp. LARHCG127, assembly GCF_052871455.1. Lineage (NCBI taxonomy): Bacteria > Pseudomonadati > Pseudomonadota > Gammaproteobacteria > Pseudomonadales > Pseudomonadaceae > Pseudomonas > Pseudomonas sp. LARHCG127. The sequence continues at coordinate 267,597 of NZ_JBIXJT010000002.1, read as the reverse complement.
GGCAGTTTTCCGTCCTCTGTACAGGTGTTCCCTATGAAACGTCCAAGTGGTCGCGCTGCCGATCAGCTTCGCTCGATCCGCATTACCCGCAACTACACCAAACACGCCGAGGGATCTGTACTGGTCGAATTCGGTGATACCAAGGTCATCTGCACCGTCAGCGTCGAAAACGGCGTACCACGGTTTCTCAAGGGCCAAGGCCAGGGCTGGTTGACCGCCGAATACGGCATGCTGCCGCGCGCCACCGGCGAGCGGAACCAGCGTGAGGCCAGCCGTGGCAAGCAGGGCGGCCGCACCCTGGAAATCCAGCGTCTGATCGGTCGTTCGCTGCGCGCTGCGCTGGACATGTCCAAGCTGGGCGACGTGACGCTGTATGTCGATTGCGATGTGATCCAGGCCGACGGCGGCACGCGTACGGCTTCCATTACCGGGGCCATGGTTGCGCTGGTCGATGCCTTGAAAGTGATCAAGAAGCGCGGCGGCCTCAAGGGCGGTGACCCGCTCAAGCAAATGATCGCCGCCGTGTCCGTGGGCATGTACCAGGGCGAGCCGGTGCTGGACCTGGATTACCTGGAAGATTCCGCCGCCGAGACCGACCTGAACGTGGTCATGACCAGCGCCGGTGGTTTCATCGAAGTCCAGGGCACCGCCGAGGGCGCGCCGTTCCAGCCGGAAGAATTGAACGCTATGCTGGAATTGGCGAAGAAAGGCATGAACGAGATCTTCGAACTGCAAAAGGCCGCCTTGGCCGACTGATCGTTGTGCGCTTCAGACAAGGAGAATGTCATGAGTGATGAGCAAGTCCTGTTGCCCCAGCCGAGCAAAGAAGTGCGGCAATGGGCGATGTTTTGTCACCTGTCTGCACTAGTGGGAATTTTCATTCCGTTCGGTTCGCTGATCGGGCCACTGGTCATCTGGCAGATCAAGCGTGAATCCGACCCGTTCATCGATGCCCAGGGCAAGGAAGCGCTGAACTTCCAGATCACCGTGGCGATCGCCGCGGCGATCAGCCTGCTGCTGATGATCGTGGTGATCGGCTTCTTCCTGTTCGGCCTGGTGGCCATCGGTGCGCTGGTACTGACCATCATTGGCGGCGTGAAGGCCAATGAAGGGCAACCGTATCGGTATCCGTTTACCTGGCGGTTGGTTAAATAACGATCAGTGGCGCATTGCTTTTTTGGGAGCGAGCTTGCTCGCGATAGCGGTGCAACATTCGACATGAATGTTGACTGATACATGGCTATCGCGAGCAAGCTCGCTCTCGCAATTGATTTCCAGCACCTACAAAAAAACCGACATCGCTGTCGGTTTTTTGTAGGTACGAATGGTGCTTAGATGGTCAGCGTCCAATCGTAATCCACGATCAGCGGCGCATGCTGCGAGAACCGTGGCTGGCGCGGCAGGCGGGCGCTGCGTACGAAGCGGCGCAACCCGGGCGTCAGCAACTGGTAGTCGAAACGCCAGCCGAGGTTGAGCATCTCGGCCTGCTCGTTGTCTGGCCACCAGCTGTATTGGTCGCCTTCGCGGCTGACTTCACGCAGGGCGTCGACATAACCCATGTTGCCAATGATCTCGTCCATCCAGGCCCGTTCCGGCGCCAGGAAACCAGGAGATTGCTGGCTGTCGCGCCAGTTCTTGATATCCAGCTTCTGTTGCGCCACGTACAGCGAGCCACAATAAATGTACTCGCGACGTTTGCGTCGCTGTTTATCAAGGTAACGGGCGAAGTCGTCCATCAACTTGAATTTCTGATTCAAATCTTCATCGCCGTTCTGCCCCGAAGGGAGCAGCAAGGTCGCGATGCTGACCTTGTCGAAATCGGCTTGCAGGTAGCGCCCGTAGCGGTCCGCCGTCTCGAAACCGAGACCGTTGATGACAGCCTTCGGTTGCAGCCGCGAGTACAAAGCCACGCCACCCTGGGCGGGGACTTCGGCATCGCAGGCATAAAGGAAGTAACCATCCAGTTGGAAGGCTGCATCGTCCAGTTCAAAGGCGGAGGCGCGGGTGTCCTGCAGGCAGATGACGTCGGCATTCTGTGCTTGCAGCCAACTGAGCAAACCACGCTCGACTGCAGCCTGAATACCATTGACGTTCACACTGATGATCCGCATAAATGGCCCCAAAAATCACGTGCGTGTATGATACACGCCGTGTACCTATTTAGCTAAATCCGCGGTATTTGAGGCTTTTTTCATGCAGGCGTATCAGCGCGATTTCATTCGCTTTGCCATCGATCGCGGCGTTTTGCGCTTCGGTGAATTCACCCTCAAGTCCGGGCGCACCAGCCCGTACTTCTTCAATGCGGGCCTGTTCAACAGCGGAACCGCCCTGGCGCAGTTGGGCCGGTTCTATGCCGCAGCCATCGTCGAGAGCGGCATCCCGTTCGACGTATTGTTTGGCCCGGCCTACAAAGGCATCCCGCTGGCTGCCACCACCGCTGTGGCCTTGGCCGAACACCACGATCGCGACCTGCCCTGGTGCTTCAACCGCAAGGAAGCCAAGGCCCACGGCGAAGGCGGCAGCCTGGTCGGCGCGCCGCTGGCCGGCGAAGTATTGATCATCGACGACGTGATCACCGCGGGCACCGCCATTCGCGAAGTGATGCAGATCATCGGTTCCCAGGAAGGCGCCAAGGCCGCTGGTGTGCTGATCGCCCTGAACCGCCAGGAGCGCGGCAATGGAGAGCTGTCGGCGATCCAGGAAGTGGAGCGCGACTTTGGTATTCCGGTGATCAGCATCGTGTCGCTGAACCAGGTGCTGGAATTTTTGGCCGATGATCCGCAGCTCAAGCAGCATTTGCCGGCAGTGGAAGCCTACCGCGCCCAGTTCGGCGTCTAAAAAGCCCCGCTGGTTTTGATCTTGTGGCGAGGGAGCTTGCTCCCGCTCGGTCGCGCAGCGACCGCAAAATGTTGGGGCCGCTGCGCAGCCCAGCGGGAGCAAGCTCCCTCGCCACAAAAGCATCATCTGAAAAAGTGGTGCAAAAAAAGACCCCGCTCAACCAGGTTGAGCGGGGTCTTTTTTTGCAGGTATCGCTTAAGGACGCTTGCGATTGCTGATCAACGTACCCACGCCGGTGTCGGTGAAGATCTCCAGCAGGATCGCATTGGGCACCCGGCCGTCGATGATCAGCGAGCTGCCGACGCCGCCCTGTACCGCTTCCAGCGCGCAACGAATCTTTGGCAGCATGCCGCCGTAGATGGTGCCGTCGGCGATGAGGTCATCGACCTGCTGGGTCGACAGTCCGGTCAGGACCTTGCCCGACTTGTCCATCAGGCCGGCGATGTTGGTCAGCAGCATCAGCTTTTCAGCTTTCAGTGCCTCGGCAACCTTGCCTGCCACCAAATCGGCGTTGATGTTGTACGACTCACCGTTGGCACCCACGCCGATGGGTGCGATGACCGGGATGAAGTCGCCCTTGACCAGCAGGTTCAGCAGGTCGGTGTTGATGCCGACTACTTCGCCCACGTGACCGATGTCGATGATTTCCGGCTGGGTCATCTCCGGGGTCTGGCGGGTGACGGTGAGTTTCTTCGCCCGGATCAGCTCGGCGTCCTTGCCCGTCAGACCGATGGCGCTGCCGCCATGGCGGTTGATCAGGTTGACGATGTCCTTGTTGACCTGGCCGCCAAGGACCATCTCCACCACATCCATGGTCTGTGCATCGGTCACGCGCATGCCGTCGATGAAGTGACTCTCGATCGACAGGCGCTTGAGCAGGTCGCCGATCTGCGGGCCACCACCGTGGACCACCACCGGGTTGATGCCCACGGCCTTCATCAGCACGATGTCGCGGGCGAAGCCGGTCTTGAGCTCCTCGCTTTCCATCGCGTTGCCGCCGTATTTGATCACCAGGGTCTTGCCGACGTAGCGTCGGATATAAGGCAACGCTTCGGACAGGACCTTGGCGGTGTTGGCGGCGGCTTCGCGTTCGAGGGTCATTCAGGGCTCCGGTAGTGCTTCAAAAAATCAAAACGGTAGTTGGAGATCAGGTGCAACACGTTTGAGTTGGGCGTGGAATACGTCCTTGATGCGCTGCAGTTCCGCCTCGTTGTCGGCTTCGAAACGCAGCACCAGCACCGGCGTGGTGTTGGAGGCGCGGACCAGGCCCCAGCCTTGTGGGTAGTCGACCCGCACACCGTCGATGGTGGTCAGTTCGGCGCCTTCGCCCCACTGGGCGTCGTGCAGTGCATCAATGATGCTGAATTTGCTCTCTTCGGTCACATGGATATTGATTTCTGGCGTAGAAATATCGTTCGGGAAGGTCGCGAACAGTTCTTCGGCCGTGGATTTTTCCTTGCTGAGGATCTCCAGCAGGCGCGCGGCGCTGTAGATGCCATCGTCGAAACCGAACCAGCGTTCCTTGAAGAAGATGTGGCCGCTCATTTCGCCGGCCAGCAGGGCGCCGCTCTGCTTCATTTTCTTCTTGATCAACGAGTGACCGGTTTTCCACATGAGCGGGCGACCGCCATATTCCTTGATCAGCGGCACCAGGCGACGGGTGCATTTCACGTCGAAAATGATCTCGGCATCGGGGTTGCGCGCCACCACGTCCTTGGCAAACAGCATCAGCAGGCGGTCCGGGAACACCACGCTGCCGGTATTGGTCACCACGCCCACGCGGTCGCCATCGCCGTCGAAGGCCAGGCCCAGGTCGGCGTTGGTTTCCTTGACCTTGGCGATCAGGTCTTGCAGGTTTTCCAGCTTGCCCGGGTCCGGGTGGTGATTAGGGAAATTGCCGTCGACTTCGCAGAACAGCGGGATAACTTCGCAGTTCAGGGCTTCGATCAGTTGCGGGGCGATCACGCCGGCCGCGCCGTTGCCGCAATCGACCACCACTTTCAGGCGGCGGGCGAGCTTCACGTCCTTGACGATCTCGTCGTTGTAGCGCGGGAGAATGTCGACCTTGGTCACGCTGCCCTGGCCGCTGCTCAGGTCATTGGTCTTGAGGCGGGTGTGCAGGGCCTGGATCTGCTCGTTGGCGAGGGTGTCGCCGGCGATAACGATCTTGAAACCGTTGTAGTTCGACGGGTTGTGGCTACCGGTGAGCATCACCCCGGATTTACCGGCCAGCACGTTGGCGGCGTAATACAGCGCGGGCGTCGGCACCAGGCCCACGTCGCTGACGTGGCAGCCGCTGTCGGCAACGCCTTTGATCAATTGCTCAACCAGCTCGGGGCCCGACAAGCGGCCGTCACGGCCGACGCACACGTTCGGTTCGCCCTGGGCCAGGCTCTGGGAGCCAATGGCGCGGCCGATCCAGTAGGCGGTTTCGGCGGTGAGGGTTTCCGGTACCACGCCACGGATGTCGTAGGCGCGGAAAATGCTTTCAGGGAAGATCGGGGCGATTGCGGCTGGGGTGTTCATGGGCGGGGCGCTCTATCAGGAAAGTGACTGGACAGGCCGACACTGGGTGTCGGCAGGCTCAAGCTGAAGGGTATGACGGCGTTTTTGACAGAGAGTTCGTGGTGGGAAAGTGCCATGAGACAGCGGTACCCCGGCCTCGCTCGCCTAATACATTGATTCCGGATGGGAAACCTAGCAGAAAGCCATTGCGCATTTTTTGTCCTGAAACAGAAGCTTCATGAACGGGCCGGGCAGGACGCCGGGCCCGCAATCGAGCGGTCAATGGCTGCCGGAATGTCCGAAACCACCGGCGCCGCGCTGGCTCTCGTCGAATTCGTCGACCAGTTCGAAGTGGGCCTGGACCACCGGCACCAGTACCAACTGCGCGATGCGCTCGCCCACGGCAATATTGAAGGCCGTTTGGCCGCGGTTCCAGCACGACACCATCAGTTCGCCCTGGTAGTCGGAATCGATCAGGCCCACCAGGTTGCCCAGCACGATGCCGTGTTTGTGGCCCAGGCCCGAGCGCGGCAGGATCAGTGCGGCCAGGCCCGGGTCGCCGATGTACACCGACAGGCCGGTAGGAATCAGCAGGGTCTGGCCTGGCTCCAGGATCGTGTCTTGCTTGAGCATCGCCCGCAGATCGAGGCCGGCGGAGCCTGGTGTGGCGTATTGCGGCAGCGGGAATTCGCTGCCGATGCGTGGGTCGAGGATCTTGGCTTGTAGAGCGTGCATGACATTAAACCTGGTTCAGACGTTCGGCGATGAAAGTGATCAGCTGGCGGGCAATCTTGCTCTTGCTGGTCTGGGCGAAAAGTGTGGCGTGCAACTGGCGGTCGATCACGCTGCAGGCGTTTTCTTCGCTGTTGAAGCCGATGCTCGGGTTGGCCACATCGTTGGCGACGATCAAGTCGAGGTTCTTGTCCTTGAGCTTGCGGGCGGCGTAATCGAGCAGGTGTTCGGTCTCGGCGGCGAAGCCGACACTGAAGGGTCGGTCGGGGCGGGTGGCGATGCTGGCCAGGATGTCCGGGTTGCGCACCATTTGCAGGAGCAGGCCGTCGCCGCTTGTAGGGTCTTTCTTCAATTTTTGCGGGGCAACGACTTCGGGGCGGTAGTCCGCTACCGCAGCCGAGGCGATGAACAGGTCGCACGGGATGGCCGCTTCGCAGGCCGCGAGCATGTCTCGGGCGCTGACCACGTCGATGCGCGTGACCCGGTCCGGGGTCGGCAGGTGCACGGGACCTGTGATCAGCGTCACCCGGGCGCCGGCTTCGACGGCGGCTTCGGCCAGGGCGAAGCCCATTTTTCCGGAGCTGTGGTTGGTGATGTAGCGCACCGGGTCGATGTTTTCCTGGGTCGGCCCGGCGGTGATCAGCACATGCTTGCCGGTCAGGGCCTGGCGCTGGAAGCAATCGGCGGCGCACTGGGCCAGGTCGGTAGCCTCGAGCATGCGCCCCATGCCGACGTCGCCGCAGGCCTGGCTGCCGGAGGCTGGGCCGAAGACTTTCAGGGCGCGGCTTTCCAGCAGTTGCAGGTTGGCCTGGGTGGCCGGGTCGCGCCACATGGCCTGGTTCATGGCGGGGGCGACGGCGACCACGGCGTCGGTGGCGAGCACCAGGGTGGTCAGCAGGTCGTCGGCGATGCCTTGGGCCAAACGGGCGATCAGGTCGGCCGTGGCCGGGGCGATCAGCACCAGGTCGGCCCACTTGGCCAGTTCGATATGGCCCATGGCGGCTTCGGCCGCCGGGTCGAGCAAATCCAGGTGGACCGGGTGCCCGGACAGGGCTTGCAGGGTCAGCGGGGTGATGAACTCGCTGCCGCCACGGGTCATGACGACCCGTACTTCCGCGCCCTGGTCGATGAGTCGGCGAACCAGCTCGGCGCTCTTGTAGGCGGCAATGCCGCCGCCGACGCCCAGAACGATGCGTTTCCGATACAGCCGCTGCATAGGCCTGCCTTTCGATTTCAGTGGTCAGTGCAGGGCGAACCCCTTGGCAGCAGCCTGCCAGGGTGCAAATCGCCTGCAAAAAAGATGGGCTACGATATCACAGCGACCGCTACGGAACAGCGGCGCCCACAATCAGGGAGATGCCATGAGTATTCGCGATTGGCCCGCGGCCGAGCGACCGCGGGAGAGGTTATTGGCGCTGGGGGCGGGAAGTCTTTCGGACGCCGAGCTGCTGGCGATTTTTTTACGCACCGGCGTGTCGGGCAAAAGCGCGGTGGATCTGGCGCGACAACTGTTGATTCAATTTGGCAGCCTGCGCGCGCTGCTTGAAGCCGATCAGATTACATTCAGCAATCATATGGGGCTCGGGCCGGCGAAGTTTGCCCAGTTGCAGGCGGCCCAGGAAATGAGTCGGCGGCATTTGGCTGAGCGGGCACGGGAAAAGACTTCACTGGAAAGCCCATTCGCGGTGCGTGAATACCTCAAGTCCATGCTGCGCCACGAGCCCCACGAGGTGTTCGGTTGCCTGTTTCTCAATTCCAAGCACCAGGTGCTGACCTTCGAGGCGCTGTTTCGCGGTTCTATCGACAGCGCCAGTGTCCATCCCCGGCAGGTGGTCAAGCGCGCCCTGGCCCATAACGCCGCTGCGTTGATCCTGTGCCACAACCACCCCTCCGGCAACGCCGAGCCCAGCCAGGCCGACCGTGTGCTCACTGAGCGTCTCCAGGAGGCCCTGGAGTTGATCGATGTGCGGGTGCTCGACCATTTCATCGTTGGCGATGGCGAGCCGTTGTCGATGGCGGAGTGGGGGTGGATGTAGGCCGGGTCTGACGAAGCGAGGCCCTTTGTGGGAGCGAGCTTGCTCGCGATAGCGGGGGGACACCCCACCGTGAAGGTTGAGTTGGGCCGCAATACCGGCCAATCACCC
>NZ_JBIXJT010000002.1:234410-259368 GCF_052871455.1 Pseudomonas sp. LARHCG127 | reverse complement strand
CCTTTGTGGGAGCGAGCTTGCTCGCGATAGCGGTCGGTCAGCCAGCATTGATGTGTCTGATGCGCCGCTATCGCGAGCAAGCTCGCTCCCACAGGGACCATTGCAACTTCAAATGTCCGTGGGCTGGGGTTACTTGAGGCTGACCTTGGAGTAGTCCTGCCGCCCAAACGGGCTCACCGCATAACCCTGCACATCCTTGCGGGTAAGCGCGAAGGCAGTGGGATGGGCCAGGGGCAGCCACAGGGCCTGCTGCTGGATCTGGGCCTGGGCCTGTTCGTAGAGCTTGGCGCGCACGCCTTGTTCGCCGGTGGTCTTGCCGGCGCTGATCAGTTTGTCCAGATCCGGGTTGCAGTAGCGGGCGAAGTTGGTCCCGGACTTCACCGCCGCGCAGGAAAACTGCGGCGTGAGGAAGTTGTCCGGGTCGCCGTTGTCGCCGGCCCAGCCCATGAACAGCAGGTCATGCTCGCCGGCCTTGGCGCGGCGGATCAGTTCGCCCCATTCGATCACGCGGATTTCCGCCTGGATGCCGATTTCCGCCAGGTCCGATTGCAGCAACTGTGCGCCAAGGCTCGGGTTGGGATTGAGCAGGCTGCCGGAAGGGCGGGTCCAGATGGTGGTCTTGAAGCCTTCCTTCAAGCCGGCCTTGGCCAGCAAGTCGCGGGCCTTGGCCGGGTCGTGGGCGTAGCCCGGCAAGTGCTTGGCATAGCTCCAGGTGTTCGGTGGGTAAGGGCCATTGGCGGCTTCGGCGGTGCCTTCGAAGACGGTCTTGAGGTAGCTGGCCTTGTCGAAGGCCAGGTTGATGGCTTGCCGTACCTCAGGCTTGTCCAGGGGCGGATGCTGGCTGTTGATCGCCAGGAACGCGGTCATGAAGGCCTCGGTCTGGGCCACGCTCAGGGTCGATTCCTGCCGGGCGGCCTGCACATCCAGCGGCTTGGGCGACAGGGCGATCTGGCATTCGTTGCGGCGCAGTTTCTGCAGGCGCACGTTGGCGTCCGGCGTGATGGCGAAAATCAACGGATCCACCTGGGGCTTGCCGCCGAAATAGGCGTCGTTGGCCTTATAGCGAATCGAGGCGTCCTTCTGGAATCGGCTGAAAATGAACGGGCCGGTGCCGACCGGCTGGTTGTTGAGTTTTTCCGGCGTGCCGGCCTGCATCAACTGGTCGGCGTATTCGGCCGAATAGATGGAGGCAAAACCCATGCTCAACGTCGCCAGGAAGGTCGAGTCGGCGTGATCGAGGGTAAAGCGCACGGTCAGCGGATCCAGGGCGTCGATTTTCTTGATCAGCGCCGGCAACTGCATGGACTGGGCGTGGGGGAAGCCGCTTTGCGCGACCTTGTGCCACGGGTTCGCTGGATCGAGCATGCGTTCGAAGCTGAACTTCACGTCCTCGGCAGTCAGGTCGCGGCGCGGGGTGAAGTAATCGGTGCGGTGGAACTTGACCTGCGGCCGCAGCTTGAACACGTAGGTCAGGCCATCGGTGGAGACTTCCCAGCGCTCGGCCAGGCTGGGGACTACTTTGCCGCTGGCGGTGTCGAAATCCACCAGGCGGTTCATCAGCACGTCGGCGGAGGCATTGGTGGTGGTCAGGGAGTTGTACTGGACGACATCGAACCCTTCCGGGCTGGCTTCGGTGCAGACGCTCAGGGCGGCGGCGAAGGCCTGCGGGGTGATCAGCAGAGGGGCGAGCAACAATGGTAGGGCAGCGAGGCGCATGGTCGGTTTCCTGTGCAAGTCGAAGGCCCATCTGCGAGTGCAGTCTGGAAAAGGCCTACCCTAGTGGGCTCGCTGCCAAATGACTATCCCCTTTTTGCATTTTCCGGCACCCTGCGACGACGTTTGAGTGGCCCGAACCTGTCGCAAGTGAAAAAAACCTGCGTGCAGCGACGAGCGGTAAGGGGCCGTGCCAGCCTCTGTCCCCGCCGTCCCGGGCGGTTGGCCGATGATTCTCCAGGAAGACAAATCACATCGGCTGTTGTTGCACTGTGGTCTTTCTGGTATAAAGCAGCGCTCTTTTCTAGGGGCCCGGTTCCTTCACTGTAGGTGTAGCCGGTAAGACCCTTAAAGAAACGCGGCGCCTGGCGCCAAATGACTGAGAGATTAAGCGGCCAACCCATGCCGGGTTGGGCATGTGGTTTTAGAGGGCTGAGGCATGTCGAGAGTCTGTCAAGTTACCGGTAAGGGTCCGGTGACTGGGAATAACATTTCCCACGCAAACAACAAAACCCGTCGTCGTTTCCTGCCGAACCTGCAGCATCACCGCTTCTGGGTTGAAGAAGAGAAACGTTTTGTGCGTCTGCGCGTATCTGCCAAGGGCATGCGCATCATCGACAAGCGTGGCATCAGTGTCGTGCTGGCCGAACTTCGTCGCGATGGCAAGGTTTAAGGGAGCTAATCATGCGTGAATTGATTCGTTTGATCTCGAGCGCCGGTACTGGTCACTTCTACACTACCGACAAGAACAAGCGTACTACCCCGGACAAAATCGAGATCAAGAAATATGATCCGGTTGTTCGCAAGCACGTGATCTACAAGGAAGGCAAAATCAAGTAATTGATTTTTCCCTCTTACAAAAAAGGCCCGTATCGCGAGATACGGGCCTTTTTTGTTGCCTTCGTCAGGACCTCATCGCGAGCAAGCTCGCTTCCACACTGGACCTTATGACGCCCCAGGTCCCTGTGGGAGCGCGCCTGCTCGCGATGAGGCCGGCCCGGGCCATACAAATCCTCAAACCTTCTGCTCGAACACCACATAAATCTTGCGGCACGGTTCCAGCACTTCCCAAGTACCCTTGAACCCCGCTGGAATCACGAAACGGTCGCCGGCTCGCAGGGTCTTGGCGTTGCCATCGTTGTCCCGCAGCACGGAAACGCCCTGGACGATCTCGCAGTATTCATGCTCGGTGTAGTTGACCGTCCACTGGCCAACGGCGCCTTCCCACACGCCAGCGTTCATTTGCCCACAGGGGCTGCTGTAGTGGTTGAATACGGCTTGTTCGGGATCGCCCTTGAACACCTTGGCCGGGTCCGGGCGATAACGTTCGGCGGTGGTATTGGCCTGGCTGAAGTCGACGATGTCCTGAATGCTCATGCGGGTGATCCCCAGTGATCGCTTGGAAAGGCCTCGAGTCTATGTTTATTAAAACGAACATCGCAAGGCCGTTTGCCACCGTTGTGTCAAATATATTGAAACATGACCAGCCGCTGGTTTAGGGTGGCGGGTGCCCCGTACCAATTGCAGCGCCGAACAGCGCCGAAAGCAGGCTGGCCGGGCGGAATTCTTTTGAGCGCTGCGCATTGCGCGGCGTTCGTACTCAATAAGAGGAGGACACACGCATGACCACCCTGACTCGTGCCGATTGGGAACAACGCGCCCGCGACCTGAAAATTGAAGGCCGCGCCTTCATCAACGGTGAGTACACCGATGCGGTGTCCGGCGAAACCTTCGATTGCCTCAGCCCGGTCGATGGCCGCCTGCTGGGCAAGATCGCCAGCTGCGACGTGGCCGACGCCCAGCGTGCCGTCGAGAATGCCCGCGCCACCTTCAACTCCGGCGTCTGGTCGCGCCTGGCACCAAGCAAGCGCAAAACCACCATGATTCGTTTCGCCGGCCTGCTCAAGCAGCATGCCGAAGAACTGGCCCTGCTTGAAACCCTCGACATGGGCAAGCCGATCAGCGACTCGCTGAACATCGACGTGCCCGGCGCGGCCCAAGCGTTGAGCTGGAGCGGTGAAGCCATCGACAAGCTCTACGATGAAGTGGCCGCCACGCCGCACGATCAACTGGGCCTGGTGACCCGTGAGCCGGTGGGTGTCGTGGGCGCGATCGTGCCTTGGAACTTCCCGCTGATGATGGCCTGCTGGAAGCTCGGCCCGGCGTTGTCCACCGGTAACTCGGTGGTGCTCAAGCCGTCGGAAAAATCCCCGCTGACCGCCATCCGCATCGCCGCGCTGGCGATTGAGGCCGGCATTCCGAAAGGCGTGCTGAACGTGCTGCCAGGCTACGGCCACACCGTCGGCAAGGCCCTGGCCCTGCATATGGACGTCGATACGCTGGTGTTCACTGGCTCGACCAAGATCGCCAAGCAATTGATGATCTATTCCGGTGAATCCAACATGAAGCGCATCTGGCTGGAGGCCGGCGGCAAGAGCCCGAACATCGTGTTCGCCGATGCTCCGGACCTGCAGGCCGCGGCCGAATCCGCTGCCAGCGCCATCGCCTTCAACCAGGGCGAAGTCTGTACCGCCGGCTCGCGGCTGTTGGTGGAGCGTTCCATCAAGGACACGTTCCTGCCGCTGGTGATCGAAGCCCTCAAGGGCTGGAAACCGGGCAACCCCCTGGACCCGGCGACCAACGTCGGCGCCCTGGTGGATACCCAGCAGATGAACACGGTGCTGTCCTACATCGAGGCCGGTCACAGCGACGGCGCCAAACTGGTGGCCGGTGGCAAGCGCATCCTTGAAGAAACCGGCGGCACTTATGTCGAACCGACGATTTTTGACGGCGTGAGCAATGCCATGAAGATCGCTCAGGAAGAGATTTTCGGCCCGGTGTTGTCGGTCATCGCCTTCGACACCGCCGAGCAGGCCATTGAAATCGCCAACGACACGCCGTATGGCCTGGCTGCAGCGGTATGGACCAAAGACATCTCCAAGGCTCACCTGACCGCCAAGGCCCTGCGCGCCGGCAGCGTATGGGTCAACCAGTACGACGGCGGCGACATGACCGCACCGTTCGGTGGCTTCAAGCAGTCGGGCAACGGTCGCGACAAGTCGCTGCATGCGTTCGACAAATACACCGAGCTGAAGTCGACCTGGATCAAGCTCTGACACGGGCGGCCCCGGATCCTGTCCGGGGCTCCATGCAGCGCTGATTCCTTTGTGGGAGCGGGCTTGCTCGCAAAAGCGGTTTAACATTCAACGGCTAAGTTGACTGGCTCTCCGCCTTCGCGAGCAAGCTCGCTCCCACACGGATGTTGCATCGGGCACAAGATGTGGTGCTCACATCAGATTTCCTGTGGGAGCGAGCTTGCTCGCGATAGCGGCCTGACAGTCGACGACGTTGTTGAATGTTAAACCGCCATCGCAAGCAAGCTCGCTCCCACAGTGTTTTGAGTGATGGCTGAATTCGATAACCCTCCACAGGAGCGTGGAAATGCGTTGGGCAACCTATTTCGCCGTGTTGGCGTCTGTCCTGAGCGTCGGCCTGGCCTTGGGCGTGAGCATGCCGCTGGTATCGCTGCGCCTGGAGGGTTGGGGTTATGGCTCGTTCGCCATTGGCGTGATGGCTGCGATGCCGGCCGTGGGGGTGTTGCTCGGGGCCAAGGTGTCGAGCCGTCTGGCGGCGCGGTTCGGCACGGCGGCGTTGATGCGCCTGTGCCTATGGGGCGGGGCAGTGTCCATCGGGCTCCTGGCGCTGCTGCCCAGTTATACAGTCTGGTTGCTGTTGCGCCTGATGATCGGCGTAGTCCTGACCTTGGTGTTCATCCTGGGTGAAAGCTGGATCAATCAATTGGTCATTGAAAAATGGCGTGGACGGCTGGTGGCGCTGTACGGCAGCAGCTACGCCCTGAGCCAGTTGTCCGGCCCGCTGCTGTTGGGCGCGCTGGGGACCGATCATGACTACGGGTTCTGGGTGGGCGTCGGTCTGCTGTTGGTCGCACCTTTGTTGTTGCTGGGCCGCAGCGGTGCGCCCAGCAGTGAGGCCGGCAACGTCACGTTCAGTGATTTGTGGACGTTCTGCCGTGGCTTGCCAGCGATTGCCTGGGCGGTTTCGCTGTTCGCCGCATTCGAGGCGATGATTCTCACGTTGCTGCCGGTGTATTGCCTGCGCCAGGGTTTCACGGCTGACATCGCGCTGGCGATGGTCAGCACCGTGGTGGTCGGTGACGCCTTGTTGCAATTGCCCATCGGCGCCTTGGCTGACCGCGTGTCTCGCCGGGCTCTGTTGACGGGGTGTGCGGTGGCATTGATGTTATCGAGCCTGGCGGTTCCGCTGCTGATCGATACCCTGCTGATCTGGCCGTTGTGGGTGCTGTTCGGCGCCAGCGCGGGCGGTTTGTTCACGTTGTCGCTGATCCTGATCGGCGAGCGTTACCGTGACGATGCGCTGGTGCGGGCCAACGCCCATGTCGCGCAACTGTGGGGGCTCGGTTGCCTGGTCGGCCCGCTGGTGGCGGGGGCGGGCAGCCAGTGGATCAGCGGCCATGCGCTGCCTTTGTTCATGGCGGCCGGGGCGTTCGGGCTGGTGATCCTGCTGTTTCGCCAGGGGGCGTTTGGGAGCACGCAGGCTGCCTGAATATCCCGAAACCCTTTAGCAAGGGGGCTTTTGTGGCGAGGGAGCTTGCTCCCGCTCGGTTGCGCCGCAACCGCAAAGCCGGGACTGCTTCGCAGTCCAGCGGGAGCAAGCTCCCTCGCCACAAAAGCGACGTGTCCGCCTCTAAAGCATCCGCTCCAGTCCGATCGTCGTGCTGAACCAGGCATTGAACCGGCGCCACCAACTGCCCGGTTCGCGGGCCAGGTCGTGGGTCTGGCCGTTGTCTTCGGTGGTCCACACAAGCGTTCCATCTTCCAGCCTCGCCTGGTAGCTCAAGGCCGGCGCCATGCCTTGCAAGGCCAGCTCACGGACTTGTCCGGCGAGTTCAGGGCTGTCCACCAGCACGCCGACTTCGGTGTTCCACAGTACCGAGCGCGGGTCGAAATTGAACGAGCCGATGAACGACTTCTGCTGGTCGAAGATGATCGCCTTGCTGTGCAGGCTGGAGTCCGATTCGCCGTAGGACTTGCTGTAGAACAAGTGAGCGCTGCCGCCGGTGTCGCCCGGTTGCCGTCGCAACTCGAACAGGCGCACGCCATGTTGCAGCAGGGCCTTGCGGTACGGCGCGTAGCCGCCGTGCACGGCGGGCACGTCGGTGGCTTCCAGGGAATTGGTCAGCAGGCTCACCGACACACCGGCATCGGCGCGACTGGTCAGGTACACCAGGCCTGGCTGGCCGGGGACGAAGTAGGCGGAAATCATGATCAGTTCTTTGCTGACGCCCGTCAGTTCGGGGGCCAGTTGGGTGGTCAGCAATAGCTGCGGGTCCGGTTCACCCTTGGCCAGCACTTTACTGGGCGCGTCCCACAGCGCCTGGTTCCAGGCCCAGATCAACTGGTCACGCCACGTATCCAGGCGCGGTTGGGTCTTGTAGGCAGTCAATTGCTGGTAAAGCGCGTGGTTTTCCTTGTGGGTCTGCTCCAGCGACTCTTGCAGGCGCAGCCGACTGTTGGCCAGGTCCTTGGGCGTGGGGCGGTGGGACAGGAACTGTTCGATAGGTTTGCTCAGGGCGCTGTTCCAGTACTGGTCGAAACTGTGCCCCAATTGTTCGGCCACCGGACCGACGCCGAGCAGGTCGATGTCGGTGAAGTTCAGGTTGGGTTCGGCGTCGAAATACTCATCGCCCAGGTTGCGGCCGCCAACGATGGCCATGCTGTTGTCGGCCAGCCACAGCTTGTTGTGCATCCGCCGGTGTTGCAGCGACAGGTTGAACAGGCGCCCGAGACCGCGGGTCACGCCGGTAGCGCGTCCGAGGTGCAGCGGATTGAACAGGCGGATCTGGATCTGTGGGTGAGCGGCAAGGGTCGCGATGATCTGGTCGAGGCCATCGCTGGTGGTGTCGTCCAGCAGGATCCGCACGCGCACGCCCCGGTCGGCGGCCTTGAGCAATTCATCCACCAGCATGCGCGTACTGATGCCGTCGTGGACGATGTAGTACTGCAAATCCAGGCTGCCTTGGGCGTTGCGAATCAGCTCGGCCCGGGCGGTAAAGGCCTCGGTGCTGTCCGATAGCAGCCGAAAGCCTGAGCGTCCTTCGTGGGGCGCGGCCTGGGCCTGGACCGAGCGGCCGAACGAGGATTCGGCGGCGGGCAAGGCCTGGGAGGGCTCACGGGTGACATCAAGACCGGCGCAGCCGCTCAGCAGTGAGGCGACTAACAGCAACGCAGGCAGGATCGGTCTGGATCTCACGTAGGATCGTTCCGCTTGTTGGTAGTGATCGGCTGTTGGGTGCTGCTTCCCTGGTTAACGTTCAGACGACATCGCGCTGGGTTTCGTTCAACAGCGCGATGGCGGCCGCTCCGACCTTGCGCACAGCCTCTTCGATCTGGGCTGTTGGCTTGGCAGCGTAGTTCATCCGCAGGCAGTTGCGGTACTTGCCCGATGCCGAAAAAATGCTGCCGACGGCGACCTGCACGCCTTGGTCCAGCAGGACCCGATTGAGCTTCAGCGTATCGAAGCCGTCGGGCAGTTCCACCCACAGCATGAAGCTGCCCCGCGGGCGGCTGGCACGGGTACCCGCTGGAAAATAGCGGCTGACCCAGTCAATCATCACGTCGCGATTGCGCTGGTATTGCGTGCGCATCCGCCGTAAATGGGGTTCGAAATGCCCGCCCTTGAGAAACTCGGCAATGGCGATCTGCGGCTGTGGCGCGGTAGAGCCGGTGCTGATGTATTTCATGTGCAGCACCCGCTCCAGATACCGGCCTGGCGCGACCCAACCAATGCGCAGGCCAGGCGCCAGGGTCTTGGAAAACGAACTGCAGAGCAAGACGCGGCCGTCTTCATCGAACGACTTGATGGTGCGTGGGCGAGGGTAGGTGTAGGCCAATTCCCCATACACATCATCTTCAATAATCGCCACGTCGAAGCGTTGTGCCAGGTTCAGCAGCGCGCGCTTGTTCGCATCGGGCATGATGTAGCCCAGTGGGTTGTTGCAGCTGGGAGTCAACTGTATGGCCTTGATGGGCCATTGCTCCAGGGCCAGTTCCAGCGCATCCAGGCTGATGCCGGTAAGCGGGTCGGTGGGGATTTCCAGGGCTTTCATGCCCAGGCCCTTGAGGGTTTGCATGGCCCCGTGAAAGCTGGGTGAGTCCACTGCGACGATATCGCCTTGTTCGCAGGTGGCGCGGATGCTGACCGACAGGGCTTCGTGGCAGCCGGTGGTGACGATCAGGTCGTTGGGGCCCAATTGGCAGCCGGCGTCCAGCGACAGCCGGGCGATCTGCTCGCGCAATGCGAGGTTGCCGTAGATGTTGTCGTAATACAGGCCCGGCATGTCTTGTCGGCGGCTGATCTGCGCCAGGCTGCGTAGGAGCGGTTTCATGGTCGGCGAATGAATATCCGGCATGCCTCGGCCCAGTTGCACCACGTCCGGGCGCGGCACGGCGCGTATCAGTTCCAGCACCTGGTCCCATTGGGAAATGTCCACGGGGCGCTGGGCCGGACGACCTATCACCGGCAGGTCCGGCAGTTCGCGGCTCACGGGCACGAAATAACCTGACTTGGGTCTCGGCATCGCCAGCCCGCTGTCCTCCAGCACGCGATAGGCCTGCTGCACCGTACTCAAGCTGACCCCATGCTCCGTGCTTAACGCCCGTACAGAAGGCAGCCGGTCGCCAGGACGGTAGAAGCCCTGTTCGATGCGGGTGCCGAGCAGTTCGGCGAGGTTCACGTAGAGGGTCATGGTGCGCTCCCGATGAGAAGGACAACTGCAACCAATACAGTTGGGTTGGAAAATGACGATTCAGTGCCGGAAATACCAAATCTGTATGCTTATAAAAGAATTGGGTTGAATCTGTATTGCTTTTAGCCGTCCGCGCATCATGAAACCTCTGGCTACCCAAGTAAACAGGAGCGATCAAAATGAACGGCTTGAGCGATGTGCGGCTGACGTTACACAGTCAGGAACTGGCGGCAGGGCAAGAGAAAGGGCTGCGCAGCGCGACATTGCGCAATGCACCGTCCGGCCTCGGTCGCTGGGGCCTGTTCTGGCATCGTCTGCATACACGCAAGGCCTTGTTGGAACTTACACCCGAACAGTTGCGTGACGTTGGGCTGAGCCGAGAGCAGGCGCGGGAGGAGGGGTTGAAGCCGTTCTGGCGGCTTTGAAGCGGTGTTGGTCCTGAGATTGCTATCGCTGGCAAGCCTTGCTCCCACAGATTTGCTTGCTTTCACAGATTTGAAAGTGACCTGTGGGAGCAAGGCTTGCCCGCGATAGCGTCATCCGTAGTGCTGAAGTTCTTTAGACCAACTCTTTCAACCGATGCCACAACATCCCCAACGCCAACAACGGTGAGCGCAAATGCTTGCCACCCGGGAAGGTCATGTGCGGGACCTGGGCGAACAGGTCGAAACCGCTGCTCTGCTGCCCGCTGATGGCTTCGGCCAACAATTTGCCAGCCAGGTGCGTGGCGTTCACGCCGTGGCCGGAATAGGCTTGGGCGTAATACACATTGGGTTGGTCCTTGAGCCGGCCGATCTGCGGCAAGCGGTTGGCACCGATGCCAATCATCCCGCCCCATTGATAGTCGATTTTCACGCCTGCCAACTGCGGGAACACCTTGAGCATCTTCGGACGCATGTAGGCGCCAATGTCCTGCGGGTCGCGGCCGGAATAGTGACAGGCCCCGCCGAACAACAAGCGACGATCGGCCGAAAGCCGGTAGTAATCCAATGCCACCCGTTGGTCGCAGACCGCCATGTTCTGCGGCAACAACGCCTGTGCCTGCGCCTGGCTCAAGGGTTCAGTGGCGATGATGTAGCTGCCGGCCGGCAACACTTTACCGCCGAGTTGCGGGTTGAGTCCGTTGAGGTAGGCGTTGCAGCCCAGGACCAGTGTCTTGGCGTGGACCGAGCCCTGTTGGGTGTGCACCTTCACTTCAGGGCCGTAGTCGATACGCGTGACCGCCGATTGTTCGAACAGCCGGACCCCCAGTTGCTGCGCGGCGGCGGCTTCGCCCAAGGCCAGGTTAAGGGGATGCAGATGGCCCGAGCCCATGTCGATCAATCCGCCGACGTAGCGATCCGAGCCTACGACGCTGTGCATTTCGTCGGCTTGCAGCAGCCGGGTCGGGTGGCGATATCCGAGGCTGCGCAGTTCTTCGGCGTCTTCGGCGAAGCCTTCCAGGTCGCCGGGTTTGTTGGCGAGGTCACAGTAACCCCAGGTAAGGTCGCAAGGAATCTGGAAGCGCTCGACCCGCTGCCGAACGATTTCCACCGCCTCAAGGCCCATGAGCTTCATCTGGCGCACACCGTCGGTGCCGATGATGGACGCGAACTGGTCGAGGCCATGGCCGACGCCGCGGATCAATTGGCCGCCGTTGCGCCCGCTGGCGCCCCAGCCGATCCGGTGCGCCTCCAGCAGCGCCACGCTCATGCCGCGTTCAGCCAGTTCGATCGCCGTGTTCAACCCGGAGAACCCGCCGCCGACGACGCAGACGTCCACCCGCAACTCCCCCTGCAACACCGGATGGTCCGGTTGCGGCAGGCTGCTGGCGGCGTAGTAAGAGGCGGCGTGCGCGTGGTTCGGGACAGGTTGCTGAACACGGGCGTTCATGTGCGTAATCCTGATTGTTCTGTTTGAGAAATTTTACGGAGCATAAGCCGGGGATTCCTCCTCGGGCAACACCGGTCGGTTGGCGCTGTCTGGTCCGCGGCTTTTAAGGCAGAATCCCGGACAGTCCTTCTCGGTAACCGTCTCGATGAGCTGCAACAGTCAAAAAATTCGCACGCTACGCCAGCAGATTCCCTCGTTCGAGTGCGTACCGGGCTGCCATGACTGCTGCGGTCCGGTCACCACCTCGCCCGAGGAGATGGCCCGCTTGCCTCGCAAGACCCGCGCCGAACAGGATGCGGCCATGGAAGCGCTCGACTGCGTGCACCTGGGGCCCAACGGTTGCACGGTCTATGACGAACGTCCGCTGATCTGTCGGCTGTTCGGCACCACGGCGACCTTGCCGTGTCCCAATGGCCGGCGGCCGGTGGAACTGATTCATCCGCGGGTGGAGAAGCAGATTCATGAGTACATGGCCAGCACTCGGCAGGTGTTGGTCTAGCGGTCTGGCATACCGAGTCGCGCCTTTCGCGAGCAGGCTCGCTCCCACAATGGAACTCCGTTGTCCACAAGAGGGTAATCACCACCGCACGATGTGGGAGCGAGCTTGCTCGCGAAAGCGGTCCTCCAGGCAACCATTGCCTTGAGCCAGGCTCAATCCGGAATCGGCAGGTTCAAGCTCTCCTTCACTTCTTCCATCACGATGTAGCTCTTGGATTCGCGCACGTGGGGCAACTTGAGCAGGATGTCCCCCAACAGTTTGCGGTACGAGGCCATCTCGGAAATCCGTGCTTTCACCAGGTAGTCGAAATCCCCTGACACCAGGTGACATTCCAGCACGTGAGGCAATTTCAGCACGGCGCGTCGGAATTCTTCAAAGGTGTCGCCGGATTTGTAGTCGAGGCTGATCTCGACAAACACCAGCAGGCTGCCCTTCAAGTGCTGCGGGTTGAGCCGGGCGTTGTAGCCCATGATGATCCCTTCGCGCTCCAGGCGCCGTACCCGCTCGGTACAGGGCGTGGTGGAGAGACCGACCTTTTCCCCCAGCTCGGTGAAGGAAATCCGTCCGTCCGCCTGGAGGATCCGCAGGATGTTGCGGTCGATCTTGTCCAACTCGCGTTTGGTCTGGGTGTTGGTACGCACAGGTGATGCGCCTCCATGAAAAGGGGTTTTGCCGAGAATTCTCGCCAAATATAGGTGTTTATATAGTGAAAAGCACTGGCTGATCTTTTTTACACTGCGCCCATCAAAGCTATGTACAACAAACGTCAGCGGTTATCCGCGATGAGGGCATCAACATGCGCGTTCTGGTCTTGGGTAGCGGCGTCATCGGTACCGTCAGTGCTTATTACCTGGCTCGTGCCGGGTTTGAAGTGGTGGTGGTCGACCGTCAGCCAGCACCTGCCATGGAAACCAGTTTCGCCAATGCCGGTCAGGTGTCGCCGGGTTATGCCTCGCCGTGGGCCGCGCCGGGCGTGCCGCTCAAGGCCATCAAATGGCTGCTGCAACGCCATGCGCCACTGGCGATCAAGGCCACTGCCGACATCGATCAATACCTGTGGATGGCGCAGATGCTGCGCAATTGCACCGCCAACCGCTACGCAATCAACAAGGAGCGCATGGTCCGCCTGTCCGAGTACAGCCGTGACTGCCTCGACGAACTGCGCGCCGAAACCGGCATCGCCTACGAAGGCCGTAGCCTCGGGACTACGCAGCTGTTCCGCACCCAGGCCCAGCTCGATGGCGCGGCGAAAGACATCGCCGTGTTGAAAGAGTCCGGCGTACCGTTCGAAGTACTCGACCGCGAAGGCATCGCCCGGGTCGAACCGGCCCTGGCCAACGTCACCGACATCCTGGCGGGTGCCTTGCGCTTGCCCAACGACCAGACTGGCGACTGCCAGATGTTTACCACGCGCCTGGCGGAAATGGCGGTGAAGCTGGGCGTGCAATTCCGCTTCGGCCAGGACATCCAACGCCTGGACTTCGCGGGTGATCGCATCAACGGCGTGTGGATCGACGGCAAGCTGGAAACCGCCGACCGTTATGTGCTCGCCCTGGGCAGCTATTCGCCGCAACTGCTCAAGCCCCTCGGGATCCGTGCACCGGTGTATCCGCTCAAGGGTTACTCCCTGACCGTGCCGATCACAAACCCGGCCATGGCACCGACCTCGACCATTCTCGACGAAACCTACAAGGTCGCGATCACCCGCTTCGACAATCGCATTCGGGTGGGCGGCATGGCGGAAATCGCCGGTTTTGACCTCTCGCTGAACCCACGTCGGCGCGAAACCCTGGAGATGATCGTCAACGACCTTTATCCTCAGGGCGGCGACCTGGCCCAGGCCAGTTTCTGGACCGGCTTGCGTCCGACGACCCCGGACGGCACGCCAATCGTAGGCGCCACGCCGTTCAAGAATCTGTTCCTGAACACCGGCCACGGTACCCTCGGGTGGACCATGGCTTGTGGTTCCGGTCGCCTGTTGGCTGACCTGATGGCAAAGAAAAAGCCTCAGATCAGCGCCGAAGGCCTCGATATTTCCCGTTACGGCAGCAAACCCCAGGAGTCTGCAAAACATGTCAATCCAGCGCCAGCTCACCAATGACCGCATGAGCCAGGTTGTCGTGCACAACGGCACCGTTTACCTGGCCGGGCAGGTCGGCGACGACATGAACGCCGGTATTGAGCAGCAGACCCGCGAATGCCTGGCCAATATCGAACGCTTGCTGGACCTGTCCGGGACTGACAAGACGCGGCTGTTATCGGTGACGATCTACCTGAAGGACATCGAGGCCCATTTCGCAGGCATGAATGCCGTCTGGGACCAATGGTTGCCCAAAGGCGCCGCCCCGGCCCGTGCCACGGTTGAGGCCAAGCTGTGTGAACCGGAGATTCTGGTGGAGCTGTCCGTCGTGGCCGCGCTGCCTTAATCCCCGGCCGAAACGATCCCTCTTCCGGCGCTGCGGGCGGTTCATGCCGTCAGCCCGCGCCGGTTTTTTATTGATGACCGCCTAGAAGCCTGCCGCCATGCGTCCTGCCCGTGCCCTGATCGATCTCCAAGCCCTGCGTCACAACTACCAATTGGCTCGCGAAGTCACGGGGGCCAAAGCCCTTGCGGTGATCAAGGCCGATGCCTACGGGCACGGCGCGGTGCGTTGCGCCGAGGCGCTGCAGGACATGGCGGACGGGTTTGCCGTGGCCTGCATCGAAGAGGCCCTGGAATTGCGGGCCGGCGGGATTCGTGGGCCGATCCTGCTGTTGGAAGGGTTCTTCGAAGCCGATGAGTTGCCACTGATCGTCGAGCACGATTTCTGGTGCGTGGTGCATTCGTTGTGGCAGCTTGAAGCGATTGAAAAAGCCCCTCTGAGCCAGCCAATCACCGTCTGGCTCAAGCTCGATTCCGGCATGCACCGGGTCGGCCTGCATCCGGCGGATTACCAGGCGGCCTACCGCCGCCTGCTCGCCAGCGGCAAAGTGGGGAAGATTGTGTTGATGAGCCACTTCGCCCGTGCCGATGAACTGCACGATCCCAGCAGTACCGAGCAGTTGGCGATCTTCGACAAAGCCCGCCAGGGCCTGGTGGCGCCGATCAGCCTGCGCAATTCACCGGCGGTGCTAGGCTGGCCGCAGATACCCAGCGACTGGGTGCGCCCGGGCATCATGCTCTACGGGGCCACGCCTTTTGATGAGCCCAACGCTGTCGCCTCGCGCTTGCAACCGGTGATGACCCTGGAATCGAAGATCATCAGCGTGCGCGAATTGCCTGCCGGCGAGCCGGTGGGCTATGGCGCTCGCTTCGTGACCACGCAACCGACCCGGGTGGGCGTGGTCGCCATGGGTTATGCCGACGGCTACCCACGCCAGGCCCCCACCGGTACGCCGGTGCTGGTGGAGGGGCAGCGCAGCCAGTTGGTGGGCCGGGTGTCGATGGACATGCTGGCTGTCGACTTGACCCATATCCCCCAGGCCGGGCTCGGCTCGACCGTGGAATTGTGGGGCAAGCACATCCTCGCCAGCGATGTCGCCAAGGCCGCCGACACGATTCCTTATCAGATTTTCTGCAATCTGCGGCGGGTGCCACGGCTCTATTCCGGGGCCTGACACGAAGCGCCGCCTACCGAAAGTCGCTTCACCGCACGGGATTCGGGTCAAAGTGTTGTAAATACTGAACGCTGTCGCCATGATAACGCTCACTTTCCACACAACCTGATTCCCTGGAGGCTCCAGCATTGGACGTCGGTGAACGACTGCAATCCATTCGTAAACTCAAAGGCCTTTCCCAGCGTGAACTCGCCAAGCGCGCGGGCGTCACCAACAGCACTATTTCGATGATCGAGAAGAACAGCGTCAGCCCCTCGATCAGCTCGCTGCGTAAGGTCCTTGGCGGGATTCCCATGTCCATGGTCGAATTTTTCTCCGAAGAGATCCTCCAGGAGAAACCGACCCAGATCGTCTACAAAGCCAACGAACTGATCGACATCTCCGACGGCGCCGTGACCATGAAGCTGGTGGGCAGGGCACACCCGAGCCGGGCGATTGCCTTCCTCAATGAAATCTATCCACCGGGTGCCGATACCGGTGAAGAGATGCTCACCCATGAGGGCGAGGAAACCGGGATCCTGGTGGAAGGGCGGCTGGAATTGGTGGTTGGCGTCGAAACCTTCGTGCTCGAAGCCGGCGACAGCTATTATTTCGAAAGCACCAAGCCGCACCGTTTCCGTAATCCGTTCGACGTGCCGGCGCGACTGATCAGCGCAGCCACACCGGCCAATTTCTAGACCGAGAGGCGCCAGGCCCGCGTGGCCAAGGCGCCCGCTTGTTGGGCTGTCATGACAAACAAGACCCTTGCGACTTTGGGGTTGTTTCAGAGTGACAGGCTTACCGCTATACTTGCGCCCGCCTGCAAACCGTGGCCGCAGGCGTGACTAGCCACCATTGAGGGTGTACGCGTGAACCTAATTATGAAAATGCTGGCTGCACCAGCAACCGTATTGGCCCTATGGGCTGCGACCGCTCAAGCGGCGCCGAACGACGAAATCGCCAAGCGCCTTGAACCCGTCGGCCAGGTCTGCGTCCAGGGCAAGGAATGCAAGGGTATGGAAGTCGTGGCTTCGGCTGGCGGCGGGGCTGCCAAGACGCCGAAAGACGTGATCGCAAAACACTGCAACGCTTGCCACGGCACTGGCCTGCTGGGCGCGCCGAAAATCGGCGACAAGGCTGCCTGGAAAGAGCGCGCCGACCACCAGGGTGGTCTCGATGGCATCCTGGCCAAGGCAATTACTGGCGTGAACGCCATGCCGCCTAAAGGCACCTGCGCCGACTGCTCCGATGACGACCTCAAGGGCGCCATCAAAGAGATGTCTGGCCTGTAATCAAATAGATGGTTGAGGTGAGTCGTAAGGCTACCTCAACCATTGATTTCGAGGTGATGGTTGATCAGCACTTAGACATGATGCTTATCAAAAACCAGCTTTTTCAAATACTCACCTGAAGAGTTCAAAACGGCCTTGTAGATACTATAGGCCTCTGTTTCTTCGGGCTCAATTTTCTCGAAAGTCCCATCGCTAATCTGAAGTAATTCGCACCCTGGCATGGACATTATTATCGGGGAGTGCGTCGCAATTATAAATTGAGCACCTTCAGTGGCAAGTTCAAAAATTCGTAAAATGAATGCTAATTGCCGCTGTGGCGATAAAGAAGCTTCAGGCTCATCAAGAATATAAAGTCCTTTATTATTCAATCTAAACTGAAATAGTTTCTCCATGGCTTCTCCATGGGAAATACTATGTAAGTCACGGCCACCATAATAGGTCTTTATCTCTGGTGACAAGCTGTTTTCTTCATCGAGGCGTCGAATTTCCGTATTTAGGTTATAGAAGGTTTCTGCTCTATAAAAAAATAGATCTTTTTCCTTGATATGTCCTTTTGATAGTATCAGTTCCTGATGAAGGTCAGAGTGCGTTTCTTCTGTCTTAAATATAAAATTCTTCCCCCCGCCTTCAGGGTTGCAACCGAGCTTGACCGCAATACCTTCAAGTAAAGTCGATTTGCCACATCCATTTTCCCCGATGATGATGGTGATAGGTTGAGTGAAGTTGATTGGAAACAGATTGCGCAAACAAGAGCGAATACTCGCCGCTGGCTTTAATCGGACTTCTCGCAAATATAAATTATTCATGTTGAGTGCCTTCAAATATCCTTTTTACTGATTCATTGATTCCGACCAGCGAGAGCGCGGTCTCAAGTGATTGGCGACTTGCCATTGCGAATAGGCCGACGTATCCCAGTAAATAGATGTACTTTGATCCCAGTAGTTCTGGAGTTGTCGAGGCAATAAAAATCACGATGAATACAGTAGCGATCGCAATTAGTACCTCTGGCATGGAGCAAAGTAGCAAACTGATTTTCTGATGCTTATGGCGAGCGCCCGCCGCCTTGTTGAGCCGCTGATAATGTTTTCTATAATTGCAGCGATGCCGAGCGATGTTGGCTGATTTAATAAGTGTCAAGAAAGAAGCTTTGTATTTTTCCTCTTTCAATATTTCAGCTTGATAAAGTTTGGTGATGATGGGAGAAGATTTCTTTAACTGCAGAGCGGTCAGCAACCAAATGAAGAGTAAAGGTATTAGGAAGTAAGGTGTTTCTACTATAAGTAAGCAGGATGTTGTTACAACCAATAAGCCGGAGCCGAACAGATAAAGTGCGCTTGAAATTGCTGTTGCTATGCGAGCCGTATCTTCCGTGATTCGGGTAATAAATGCGCCATGTGCCGTAAAACTACGGTGGATATAAATATATTCTATAAGACTCACCCGTAGACTCGTCTCGGCATAGGCGTTTAAACTATCAGCAATACCTTGCAAAATAGTTCTTGCGATAAAGACAGTGGCCAGTTTTCTTAGTGATTCCACAACATAAACTGTATCAGTGATTTTTATTACTCCCTGAGAAATAATATATGGGATGAGCAACTGACAGCCGGCTGACAACACAAGGCATAGGCTGACCAATATTAGAATTAAAGAGTTCGTCTTTAGCACGTTACCCATCGGTTGCTCCTGAAAGGCACCGATCAATTCTCATTCGGCGATAGCGTGCTTCACCGGTCGCGTAATATATACTTACGAGTGCCGCTGTCGGTACGAGCACTCGTTCGAGGTATATGGCAGCGGAGACAAAGTCACCGATAGATAATGTATCGTTCGCGATGGAGTTGGAGCCAATATAGAATAATAAAATTATACCTATCAAGTAAGAAAGGTTGGAGGCGAGTTCGAGTAAGGCTATTTTTGCTCTGGAGATTAATGATAGAAGCTTGATCTGGCGGTTGCTTTTTTTAAAATGCTCAAGGTTTGATGGTGAAGATGAGTTCATGGAGTTGCTAATATTAGAAATTAGTTGAGTGTTTGACTCAACATATTTTTTATATGAGCTTAAGTAGATTTTTCGTGTAAGTACTTTGAGTGTGGCGATGTACAGGATCGCCGATAATGGTGCGATAATTAATGAGGGGTTGTAATGAAGCACTATGAATAGAGCGAGAAGGAGGGCGCTAAGGCTTGATGCGACGTCTAAATAAATGTTGTGATATAGATAAATGCTTCCTTCTACGTCGCCATCTATTAAGTCGATTGCTTCGCCATGGTTTTCAGAGGTTGTTTTGGGGATGATTTTTTCGGTTAGTCTGGATTTTAAGCTTTTTCGGGTGACTGTAGAAAGCTTTTGGACATATAGGTGTGAAGCTAGTCTCCCGCAGGGGGTGGCGATAATTAGTACGCAAGCGGCAGAAATGATCAACATATCTATCTCCCCATGCTTGGTATAAAGGTTAATTGCTTGGCCTATGAGATAAGGAGGCGCGATGCCAATTAAGGCACCGGCTACCCCAATTAAAATGACTCGTAAATTCAAAAACATTGTCATATGAGTTTCATTTCGTGGGCGAGAAATGGGAATTTAAAGTTCTGGTTAAGAAGTCCTATTGATCCTAGCAGCGAGCCAACCTTTCCTACCCACAAACCTAGCGGATCCGCCGACCTTGTCCTCAGCTCTCGTGTGTCATATTCGGCCAGATTTAGCACGTTGGCCCAGATATATGTTCGATAGTCCGATAAGGCTTCAGGGTTTAGTTCCTTAATCAAATTTAGCAATCCGTACGCACCGTGGCAAAGCGAGTCGTTTACGGGGCGCTTTCTCGCCAATAAGCTATCAAAAGAAAATAGCTTGTTTGGTGGGTTTTTTTCTAGAAATGTGATTGCCTCATGAATACCTTTGGATGCAAAGTAACGAAGTGCCAGATAGTTTCCAGGTAAACCATGGCTCCATGAAAACTCTCCTGGTGATGAATCGGTAGATCTTCTTCTATAGTCCTTCCAATTGTCGATGTCGGAATCAAACTCAGATAGTTCCCAGTCCAAAAAGCCCGAAAATACTGAACCAATCGATTCGCTTTGCATGATAGTGTTGTTGAAATAGAAGATGGCATACGCGCAGCCCATAACGCCGTGAGAAATACCGCTGAGTAAGCCATCGTCACGAGTGGTTATCGACTTTCCAAAAGTCACCATGTTTCGTCCGTCTACAATGCCTAATTCGGATTCGATTTTTCCATAAAGTGCTTTTCCTAAAAACGAAAACTCCGAATCATTTGTCAGTTCATAAAGCCGGGTAACAACTGTTAGTGTTCCAAATGATCCAGAGAGCAGGTCATTTCCCCAGAAATATTTCTGCCACCAACTGTCAGTAATGACGTCATTCAAATAGCTTTTGTACATGGATAACAAAACATCGCTTCTTTTATCTTTATAAAATTTCAGGCTAATGTATAAGGGGAGGATGGTGGACGATAAACCGAAATGAAGACCGCCCAAGTGACTGCCTGGATTAGTTAGTTTTGTGTGGACTCTCGCATACACATGATTTAATAAGTCATGGGTAGCCTCCTTTGAAACGGCCACCCACTGACCAGCCAATATGCATCCATAAAGGATTCCCGATAAGCCATAGTAATAATCGTCGCCTAATTCGGAGTATTCTACATAACCGCCAGGAGACGCATGGAACCCTAGCCATAAACCATTTGTCGACAACTCATCGGTTATTTGAGTGTTAATAAACTCGACGTTTCGATTTTGTGCTATTCGGACAGCGTGTAGTATCGAGTCTAAGCTTCGGTTAGCTGTAGTATCCAGGCAATCATGCTGTCGAAATTCATGGTCGGTCAAACGCTTATCGTGCTCATACATATTTTGCATTGCGATCAATGTATTTTTTATTAAGCTTGTTTCGAAAGCTGTTCGGCACGTTGACAGATTTTTCAAGTAATCAATGCTATTGGTTAATCCGTCAACGTATTCGAGAGAATTCAAATGCCCTTTTCCTGGATAGCAAGGTTCGTAAAATTCAAGTTGCCCAACCTGGCTTTTAGCATACGGAATATCTAAGTTCATACATGCTTGGATCTCTGCCTCCAAAAATCCAATAGCGGGCGCGGTTTCGTTATCAAGGATTTTTTTTAGAAAACCTCTTCGGTTTTCGCTGGAGCTCATCAGGGAAGCGTGAAGTGAGCATTGAATGGCATAATGATAAGTGGCTGTTGCTCTGGGTACGTATCTGCAAGGCAGACCGGAGAGCAAACTGATAAAGCTAATAAGTGATTCTTTTTGCTTCTCAATCAGCTGAAAGAAGCAATGGAATCCTTCGGTTATTTCCTTATAGTATTCCCAAGGCTTTACGGCTTGCTCATTAAAGTACAGAACGTTTTTTCCGGGTAGAATTTTCACTCCGTCCATGTCAAAGCTATCGTTGCCATGTTTATCCTCTATATGTTGGTATAGGTTTAAACTGACATATTGTTCGTTTAATCCACCTAGCGCACTTAAGTCCACCCCTATCCCGTCGGTACCTTTCCAGGTCCAGTTCGGTAATATACTGGTCTGAGTAGCATTCCAGCGTATCTCCTTGGGAATACTATCGATGTTAAGAACATTATAAAAAATTGTCTCCAGGTCGATAGGAATCGGACTGCTTGCATGGGCGATGAGATTGTCGGATGTAATATCTGAAGCTGTGAAGGCGGTACAGAATCCGAGTAAGAAGCCTGAGCGTTTATAGAATTGTGCTACCTGCAGCTGAGATTGGGCGGGGAGCTGTGGTACAAATTGCGTCCATCCATGATCTGAGCCGACAATGTAATTAGGAATTGTCCATTCGCTATAATCATCACCCGCATTGTCCGATAGATTCCGTAGCAACGTTGACGCTATAGATTCAAGCTCTAAGTTTCTTGGTTTATAGACGATTCGTTCACCGTTACAGAACGTCAATATACACACCGTCGCGGAGCCGTTATGAGTTTCGCCTTCCGAGACTTCACATTTTTTCAGAGAATTAGAGCTATTAATAATGGCTATTTTGCTCAAGGCTTTTTTGTCACGTATGAGATTTTTTGCCAGGCGCAAGCTTTGCTCGAAAAATTATGGGAGATTGTTTCTAGTAGTCTGTCCAGTTCCGGATATGCGGTTAATATGTCGTGCAGGTAACTTGTGGTGTTTCTGAGGATTTTATAATGTTCCTTGGCAGTGATTCTTGCAGTGGGAGCGGTTTTCTCCAAAATGCTTCGTTCGGCGAAAAGGACATTATTAGCTGTCGCCATAACTCTGGCGGTCAAATTGTGAAGAAAACCATTAATGATGACTGATTGGTCATTGTCTGATAACTCGCCTAAATCATGGATTGCTTGTTTGCTTTTATGTGTGTAGTAAGAGAGATACGGCCATACGGGGCAGTCGGTGCTGATGTCTACTGATTTGGCTAATGCGGAATTGGTTAGGAAATCTAAAGGTATGATCATGATGCGTCCCGTAGATATAGGTGGCCGATAAGAGATCGGCCACCATCTTCAATTAACTGTGAGTAGCCCAGCAGCATTGGTGCCAACATTGGGAGCAGCAGCTTGTGCAAGGCCGTGTCCCACTTGAGGCGGCAGTTAGGTTGCTATAAGCCTGAATAGCTAGTGATAAAATCGGGGTGCTATCGGTGAGCAATGTTTTTCTCGCGCTCTGTATGGCTTTTAAATCAATTTGCATATAGATACCTCTAAAGTAATTAGCTGAGTCATGTGCAGTGGGCGACTTTTCTGGTTGTGAGAAGTTGCATGTTAGGAAGAATTCATGTTTGTGTTCCTTTTGTATTAATTGAAGGTGATAAGAGTCATCGTTTTTTACGGCTGAAGTTTTTCTGATATTTGCAGTAATAAATATTAATCCTCCTCCAGTGAATATCAATCGGAGGCTGCCGATAACATTGAGTGAATTTTGAAGAGTTTAAGTAGTGCGTGTTCAATCTGTGGGTGGGAGTATTCTTTGCTTCTTGGATATTTGTAGGATGTTGCGTAGGAAATTTTTGAATTCTGAAGATATTCAATTGGTTTGGACTTGAGATGCACCCTCCCAAGTAGCTGATTACAGATAGAATTTCCCCTCATGGGGCTGTTCATCGCAACCAAGACCCGGCAAGCTCGGTCCAACCCACATTCATGGAATGTCCTGGAGGGTCCGATGGTGCAGTTGTGTTCAATCGAACAGGCGGTGGATGACGTGCTTGAGCGCCTGCCGGCGCATATTCACCTGGGCATGCCCCTGGGGCTGGGCAAGCCCAACCTGTTCGCCAACGCGCTGTACCGGCGCATCGCAGAACTGCCCGAGCGACAGCTGACCCTCTACACCGCCCTGAGCCTGGGTCGACCGAACCTGGGCGATGGTTTGCAGAAGCGCTTCCTCGAACCCTTTATCGAGCGGGTCTTCGGTGATTACCCCGAGCTGGATTTCTTGGCCGATCTGCACCGGGACAGCCTGCCGGCCAACATCCGCGTCCAGCAATTCTTCATGCAGCCCGGCAGCCTGCTGCATAGCACGTCGGCCCAGCAGGACTACGTCAGCAGCAACTACAGTCATGCGGCCCGGGACATCAATGCCGCCGGCTTGAACCTGGTGGCGCAACTGGTAGCGAGCGATCCGGAGCACCCGGATCGCCTGAGCCTGAGCTGCAACCCGGACATCACCCTCGACCTGCTGCCGATGATCGCCAAGCGGCGCGAGGCCGGGGAGACCATTCTCATGGTGGGCCAGGTCCACAGCGACTTGCCCTACATGCCCGGCGACGCGGAAGTCGGCATCGACGCTTTCGACCTGTTGATCGACGAAAAGGACAGCCACTCGTTGTTCTCCACGCCGAACATGCCCGTGGGTTTCCAGGACCATTTGATCGGCCTGCACGCCAGTACGCTGGTGCGCGATGGCGGTACGTTGCAGATCGGTATCGGCTCGATGGGCGACGCATTGACCGCGGCACTGCTGGCGCGCCAGGCCGATAACGCCGGCTACCAGGCGTTGCTGGCGGACCTGAACCTTAGCCAGTGGGCGCAATTGATCGAGCATGAGGGCGGGGTCGAGCCGTTTGCCAAAGGGCTGTACGGTTGCAGTGAAATGTTCGTCAACGGTTTGCTGGCGCTGGCGGAGGCCGGGATCATCCGGCGCAAGGTCTACCCCGACGAGGCGACCCAGGAGCGGGCCAATGCCGGGACGCTCGACGAGGCGGCGCAACCCGACGGCATCTGCATACACGGCGGATTCTTCCTCGGCCCGCGCAGCTTTTACGAGCGCCTGCGCGAGCTGCCGCAAAGCCGTCTGCGCGAATTCAACATGACGCGCATCAGTTACATCAACGAGCTGTACGGCCAGGAACAGCTCAAGCGCCTGCAACGCCTTGATGCCCGTTTCATCAACACGGTTTTCACCATGACCCTGATGGGCGCCGGGGTCGCCGATCAGTTGGAAGATGGGCGGGTGCTCAGCGGTGTGGGCGGGCAGTACAACTTCGTTGCCCAGGGCCATGCGCTGGAGGGCGGGCGCTCGATCCTGCTGCTGCGCAGTTGGCGTGAGGCCGGGGGCGAGATCAGCTCGAACATCGTCTGGGAGTATGGCCATTGCACGATTCCCCGGCACCTGCGGGACATCGTGGTCACCGAATACGGCATCGCCGACCTGCGCGGAAAGACCGACGCGGCGGTGATCGAGGCGTTACTGAACATCAGCGACTCACGCTTCCAGCCCGGCTTGATCGAGCAGGCGCAAAAGGCCGGCAAGCTGCCGAAGGATTTCCGTCTCGATCCGCGGTTCGCCGACAACACCTCGGAGCGGTTGCAGGCGATCCAGGCACGCCATCCGAACCTGTTTCCCGAGTACCCGCTGGGCTGTGATTTCGATGGGCTGGAGCGGGATCTGCTGCGGGCGCTGAACTGGCTCAAGAGCAAGTTCAAGCTCACTGAGATCCTGGAGCTGGGCAAAGCCGCGCTGGATGCACCGGAGCCCTGGGAATATGCCGGGCATCTGGAGCGGATGCAGCTGGCCAGCCCTGAAGGGCTGAAGGAAGAGTTGTTTCAGCGGTTGCTGCTGGCGGGGCTCAAGGCTACTGCGCCTTAGCAGCGTGCACATTCCACTGTGGGAGCGGGGGGGGGGGGGGGGGGGGGGGGGGGGGGGGGGGAGCGGGGGGGGGGGGGGAAAACACCACGCCCGCGCCCACCCCCCCCCCCC
>NZ_JBIXJT010000002.1:183383-234400 GCF_052871455.1 Pseudomonas sp. LARHCG127 | reverse complement strand
CTGTGGGAGCGGGCTTGCTCGCGAAGGCGGTGTGTCAGCCACATCAATGCTAACTGATACACCGCCTTCGCGAGCAAGCCCGCTCCCACAGGGGTATGAGGGGGTTATTCTATGAAGGTCACAACCCCACCCGCCAGCGACTTCACCCGGGCCAACGACTCGACGCGATAGCCCTGTGCATCCAATTCCGCGCGACCGCCCTGGAATGACTTCTCGATCACGATCCCCAGACCTGCCACGGTGGCGCCGGCCTGCTTGATGATGGAAATCAGCGCCTGGGAGGCTTTGCCGTTGGCCAGGAAGTCATCGATGATCAGCACCCGGTCACTGCTGGTCAGGTGACGCGGGCTGATGGCGACGGTGCTTTCGGTCTTCTTGGTGAACGAATACACGGTGGCCGACAGCAGGTTCTCCGTCAGGGTCAGGGACTGTTGCTTGCGGGCGAAGATCACCGGCACGCCAAGGTTCAGCCCGGTCATGATCGCCGGGGCAATGCCCGAGGCTTCGATGGTGACGATCTTGGTAATGCCCGAATCCTTGAACAGCGCGGCGAATTCGTCGCCGATCAGCTTCATCAATTGCGGGTCGATCTGGTGGTTGAGAAACGCATCGACCTTCAGGACTTGGTCGGACAGCACGATGCCTAGCTCGCGGATTTTCTGGTGCAGGGCTTCCATGAAGCCTCCTCTGATGGCGCGTGGGCGCCTGAAGTCGGTAAAAAAAGTAGTCGATTCTAGCGCTTTAACATCGCGCGTATATCCGCCAGGGCACTGTTGCCGCGAACGACTTTGACTTCCGTCGGCGTGTCGTCGTTACCTTCCCAGGCCAGGTCGTCCGGCGGCAGTTCATCGAGAAAGCGACTCGGGGCGCAGTCGATCACTTCGCCGTATTGCTTGCGCTTGGCGGCGAAGGTGAAGGCCAGCGTCTGGCGTGCCCGGGTAATGCCGACATAGGCCAGGCGCCGTTCTTCCTCGATGGTGTCGGCCTCGATGCTGGAACGGTGCGGCAGGATTTCCTCTTCCATGCCCATGATGAATACGTAGGGAAACTCCAGGCCTTTGGAAGCATGCAGTGTCATCATCTGCACGCCTTCGGCGCCTTCTTCCTCTTCCTGCTGGCGCTCGAGCATGTCCCGCAGCACGAGTTTGCCGATGGCGTCCTCGACCGTCATGTCGCCGTCTTCGTCTTTTTCCAGAGTGTTCTTCAACGCCTCGATCAGGAACCAGACGTTGCTCATGCGGTAGTCGGCAGCCTTGTCGCTGGAGCTATTGGTGCGCAGCCAGTTCTCATAGTCGATGTCCATCACCATGCTGCGCAGCGCCGAGATTGGATCTTCTCCGGCGCACTGCTCGCGGACCTTGTCCATGAAGCGCTTGAAGCGCGCCAGGCGATCGGTGAAGCGGCTGTCCAAGTGCTCGCCCAGGCCGATTTCATCGGTGGCGGCGTACATCGAGATCTTGCGCTCGGTGGCGTAGTTGCCGAGTTTTTCCAGGGTGGTCGAACCGATTTCCCGGCGCGGCACATTGATCACCCGCAGGAAGGCGTTGTCGTCGTCCGGGTTCACGATCAGGCGGAAGTAGGCCATCAGGTCCTTCACTTCCTGGCGTCCGAAGAAGCTGTTGCCCCCCGACAGGCGATAAGGCACCTGGTGATGCTGCAATTTCAGCTCGATCAGCTTGGCCTGGTAGTTGCCGCGGTACAGGATCGCAAAGTCGCTGTACGGCCGGTCGGTGCGCAGGTGCAGGCTGAGGATTTCCATGGCCACGCGCTCGGCTTCGGCGTCTTCGTTGCGGCAACGGATCACGCGGATCTCGTCGCCGTGGCCCATCTCGCTCCACAGCTGCTTTTCGAACTCGTGGGGGTTGTTGGAAATCAGCACGTTGGCGCAGCGCAGGATGCGGCTGGTGGAGCGGTAGTTCTGCTCCAGCATTACCACTTTGAGCGACGGGTAGTCATCCTTGAGCAACATCAGGTTTTCCGGTCGCGCGCCGCGCCAGGCATAGATCGACTGGTCATCGTCGCCCACCACGGTGAACTGGTTGCGTTTGCCGATCAGCAACTTCACCAGCAAGTACTGGCTGGCGTTGGTGTCCTGGTATTCATCCACCAGCAGGTAGCGGACCTTGTTCTGCCATTTTTCGAGAATGTCGGCGTGGTCCTGGAACAGCTTGACCGGCAACAGGATCAGGTCGTCGAAGTCCACCGCGTTGAACGCCTTGAGCGTGCGCTGGTAGTGGGTGTAGACGATGGCGGCGGTCTGCTCCTTGGGATTGCGGGCGTTTTCCAGGGCCTCGGGCGGCAGGATCAGGTCGTTTTTCCAGGCGCCGATCATGTTCTTGATCTCATCCACGCCGTCGTCGCCCGAATATTCCTTCTGCATGATGTCGGTCATCAGGGCCTTGACGTCGGTCTCGTCGAAAATCGAGAAGCCTGGTTTGTAGCCCAGCCGCGCGTGTTCCTTGCGGATGATGTTCAGGCCCAGGTTGTGGAAGGTACAGACCGTCAGGCCGCGACCTTCGCCGGCGCGCAGCAGGCCGCCGACCCGCTCTTTCATTTCCCGGGCGGCCTTGTTGGTGAAGGTCATGGCGACGATGTACTGGGCGCGGATGCCACAATTCTGGATCAGGTGCGCGATCTTGCGGGTGATCACGCTGGTCTTGCCGGAGCCTGCACCGGCGAGCACCAAAAGAGGGCCGCCGACATAGTTCACGGCTTCTT
Source organism: Pseudomonas sp. LARHCG127 (assembly GCF_052871455.1). Classification (NCBI taxonomy): domain Bacteria; kingdom Pseudomonadati; phylum Pseudomonadota; class Gammaproteobacteria; order Pseudomonadales; family Pseudomonadaceae; genus Pseudomonas; species Pseudomonas sp. LARHCG127. Next base: position 231,682 of record NZ_JBIXJT010000002.1, on the reverse strand, counting down.
GCTGCCGGGGATTGAGTCGGGACATGACAGGGTTCAGGGAGTCGTTTGCGAAATGGGCCGGCATTTTAACAGGCTCAGAGAATTGTGCTGCTCTGTCCGACTTGTGACGCACACAGGATTGTCATTTGCCGCTTTTGTCACTTTCACGCAGGATGTGGAGCCAATTGGGTCCTGCGTAGCATTTCGAGCGGAAAAAACCACCGAAAAGCGCGTGTTTGAGAACCATTGGCATTGGTCATTGCCCATCGGCAGGTCATAATGCCCGGCGCCTACCACCTTGCAGAGTCTAGGGAGTCAGCTTGTCAACGCCTGTCGAACCCTTGCGTTTGCTGTTATTGGCCCAAGAGCCAGAGTGGGCAGCAATCTTGCGCGAGTGCCTGGTGCCCTTGGGGCCCTCGGTCGTGTTGATCAGCGCTCCAAGCTGGGAGTCAGTGTGCAGCCTGTTCGAAGACAATCGCAACGCGGTGTTGCTGACCGTTGCGGCGTTGCAACCGGCGCCGGGTCGTTGCAGCCTGCCAACCATCCTGTTGCTTGAGCACGAGCCGGCGGCTGCCCCCGACGGTGTCAGCGACTGGCTGGTGCGCGACGTGCTCGACAGTGCGACCCTGCGTCGTTGCCTGCGCCATGTGCGTGAACGCGGCGTGCTGGAAAACACCTTGCAGCGCCTCGCCGAACAGGACCCATTGACAGGCATCGCCAATCGCCAGGGCTTCCAGACCTTGCTGGCGGCGCGCCTGGCGGAAAACGACGGCCGTGGCCTGGCGCTCGGTCACCTGGACCTGGACAACTTTCGCCACGCCAACGACGCCCTCGGCCACCAGGCCGGTGACCGCTTGATCCTGCAAGTGGTGTCGCGGCTCAAGAGCTCGCTCGAGGCCGGCGATCAACTGGCGCGATTGGGCAGTGATGAATTCGCCTTGTTGATAGACACCCGCCGCGCACCACAGCGAGCCGAGTGGATGGCCGAGCGTATTACCGAGGCCTTGGCCGAACCCTATTGGGTGGACGGTGAAAGCTTGCTGATCGGCTGTAGTCTGGGCGTCGCCCATGCCCGCGCCCAGGCCGGCGCCGATCCGCTGATGTGGCACGCCCACATCGCCATGCAACAGGCCAAAAGCACCCAGGGCTGCACCTTTCATATCTTCAACGAGCGCATCAATCGCAATGCCCGCAGCCTCGCCGACCTGGAAAGCGAGCTGCGCCGGGCACTGCGCCGCGACGAGTTGGAACTGCATTACCAGCCCCGATTGAACCTCGATGGCGGCCACATCGTCGGCCTCGAAGCGCTGGTGCGCTGGCGTCACGGCGAGCGCGGCTTGCTGCCGCCGAGTGAGTTCGTGCCGCTGGCCGAACAGAGCGGCCTGATCGTGCCCCTGGGCTACTGGGTGATTTCCCGGGCGCTGCGGGACATGCAGGCCCTGCGCGAGCGAGGGCTGGCGCCGTTGCACATGGCGGTCAACCTGTCGTTCCGGCAGTTCCAGGACAGCCAGTTGCTGCCGACCTTGAGCCGGCTGATTGCCGAGCGGGGTGTCGAGGCGCAATGGCTAGAATTCGAACTCACCGAAACCGCCGTCATGCGCCGCAGCGAACTGGTCAAGCAGACCATGGATGCCTTGGGCCGCCTGGGGGTGCGCTTCTCCCTGGACGACTTCGGCACCGGCTTCTCGTCGTTCGTGCACCTCAACAGCCTGCCGATCGCCTTGCTCAAGATCGACAAGAGCTTCGTCGGCGGCATGGAACAGCGCGAAGAGAACCGCAAACTGGTGCACGCCATGATCAACCTGGCCCACAACCTCAACCTGGAGGTGGTGGCCGAAGGTGTGGAAACCCAGGAACAACTAGACTTGCTACGCGGTTTCGGTTGCGACCAGGTGCAGGGTTTCCTGATCAGCAAGCCGTTGCCGTTGCCGGAGTTGGTTGAATATTTGACGTTCGAGGGTGATCAGCAGTCCACCCACGAAGTCGTGGTCTGACTCCTTTCCCTTGTGGGAGCGAGCTTGCTCGCGATAGCGGTGTATCAGTCAAAAATCGATGTGACTGACCTATCGCCATCGCGAGCAAGCTCGCTCCCACAGGGGGATGAGTTTCATTTGGCCTGGATCGCTTCGAAACTGGGCTGCCCAGGCTCATTGCGAATCATCCGTTTCATCTTCCATTCGAACGCCAGCGTCAGGCTCACGGCCGCACAGGCCAGCCCCAGGGCCAGGCCCCACCAGACACCGGTTGGCCCCCAGTTCAAGTGGAAAGCCATCCACCACGCCGACGGCGCACCGATCAGCCAATAGCAACCCAGGCCCACCAGGAAGGTGGTCTTGGCGTCCTTGAGTCCGCGAATGCAGCCCATGGCGATGGTTTGCGTGCCGTCGAACAGCTCGAACCACGCCGCCACCGCCAGCAGGCTCACCGCCAGGTTGATCACCTCGCGAAACGCCGGGTCGTCGTGGTCCAGAAACAAGCCGATCAATTGATGAGGCAACAACCAGAACACCATGGCGAACGCCAGCATCGCGGCTGCGCCGAAGCCGATCCCGACCCGCCCGGCCAGGCGCGCCATCAGCAGTTGCCCGGCGCCGTAGTGCTGGCCGATGCGCATGGTGATGGCGTAGGACATCCCGGCCGGCACCATGAACGCCACCGAGACGATTTGCAGGGCGATCTGGTGAGCCGCCAACGGTGTGCTGCCCATGGTGCCCATGCACAGCGCGGCGAACGCGAACAACCCGACCTCCACTGCGTACGTGCCGCCAATCGGCAGGCCCAGGCGCCACAGTTCCTTGAGGTATTGGCGGTTGGGCCGCGACAGCCCATCCAGCAGCGGATAGGCACGGTAGGCCGGGTGCCGATGGATGTGCCAGGCCAGCGTCAGGGCCATGCAATTGGCGACGATGGCCGTGACCAGGCCGATGCCCATCAAGCCGAGTTTCGGCAGGCCGAACATGCCGGTGATGAGCGCGTAGTTGAGCAGGAAGTTGGCCACCGTACCGCCGAGGCTGATCACCATTACGGGTGTGGCTCGGCCGATGGCGCTGGTAAAGCCGCGCAGGGCCATGAAGCTCAGGTAGCCGGGCAGGGCGAATGGCAGCGCCAGCAGGAACTGCCCGGCGGACAGTACGTTGGTTTCGGTCTGGCCGAACATCAGCAGCACCGGCTTGAGGTTCCACAGCAGCAACCCGGCCATCAGCGCCATCAACCAGGCCAGCCATAATCCGGCCTGGGTCAGCCGGGTAGCCCCCTCGATATCGCCTGCGCCCTGGCGAATCGCAACCAGGGTGCCCACCGCGGCGATCACACCGATGCAGAAGATCGACACGAACGAATAGGTGGCCGCCCCGAGCCCACCACCGGCGAGGGCTTCGGGGCTCAGGCGCGCCATCATCACGGTGTCGGTGAGCACCATCAGCATGTGCGCCAACTGCGAGGCAATCAACGGCCCCGCCAGCCGCAGGATGGCCCAGAGTTCGGTACGCACCGGATGCCGCATGATCATCACGCTCCCTGTTCAAAGAAGGCAGTAAAGCGACGATTCTCGGCGCTCTCGACGGATTGCACAAAAGGATAAAAAAGATCGCTGGCATGATTAAAACTCATGCTGGACGCGTTTCTGGTAGGGTTTGCAAACACCGCCATGGAGCTTTTGCGATGCCTCGTCGTCTTCCTCCGCTTTATGCGCTGCGGGCATTCGAAGCCGCGGCACGCTACAGCTCGTTCACCCGGGCCGCCGAAGAGCTGTCGATCACCCAGAGCGCCGTCAGCCGGCACATTCGTACCCTGGAAGATCACTTTGCCTGTCGGCTGTTCCAGCGCAGCGGTCGCAACTTGCAATTGACCGAGGCGGCACGGCTGCTGCTGCCGGGCGTGCGCGAAGGTTTCATGGCGCTGGAGCGGGCCTGTCACACCTTGCATGGCGAAGACGGCATCTTGCGCATGAAGGCACCCTCCACATTGACCATGCGCTGGCTGTTGGCGCGCCTGAGCCGTTTCCGGCATTTGCAGCCTGGTAACGAAGTGCAACTGACCAGTGCCTGGATGGACATCGATTCGGTGGACTTCAACGTCGAGCCCTTCGATTGCGCCGTCTTGCTGAGTAACGGGCATTTTCCGGCGGACTGGGAGGCCAGTCTGCTGTTCCCCGAGGAGTTGATTCCGGTGGGCGCACCGAACCTGCTGAACGATCAGCCCTGGGATGTGGCGCGGTTGGCCAGCGCCGAACTGCTGCACCCGACGCCGGATCGCCGGGACTGGCGCAACTGGCTGCAACGTATGGGCCTGGCCGACAAGGTCTCGCTCAAGGGTGGGCAGGTGTTCGATACCCTGGAGCTGGGCATGATCGCGGCGGCACGCGGCTATGGAGTGTCCATGGGCGACCTGCTGATGGTGGCCGAGGACGTTGCCCAAGGGCGCCTGAGCCTGCCATGGCCGACGGCGGTTGCCAGTGGCGAGCACTATTACCTGGTCTGGCCGAAAACCCGGCCGGGAGGTGAACGTTTGCGCCGGCTCAGCGACTTTCTCCAGGGTGAGGTCAAGGCCATGCAATTGCCCGATGTGCAGCGTCTGGGCTGAAACGTTGCTGACACGCGGTTACTGATGGAAAGTGGCGTGCTAGCCACTTGGCATTAATCCGTCCAAACCGCTCAAGTATTTGGCTTTGCCGCCGAATCCGTGAAGATGGAACCCTCGTTCAGAAAGGGTCTACTTACACCTCACCCGAATAAAATGCCGAGCGTGCGACGTGATCAGGATGATCCGGTCTCTCGGCCAGGAGCCGTCATGTCTCAACCCCGCGCCCGGATCGCCTCGCAGCTAGGCCTTGCCCTTGCCGTGATACTGGCGGTCGTGATCTCCGGCAGTACCGTCTTCGCCCTGCGTTCCCTGGACACCGCCAACCTTGCCACCCGTGAAGAGCACTTGGCCAGCGAAGCGCGCCTGATGGCCGACCAGCTCAACACTTTTCACAGCACCTTGCGTGAGAGCACCCAGCGCTTGGCCGGTCTGTTCGAAAAGCGCTTCAGCGCGGGTTTGACCGTGCATCCAGACCAACCGGTGACGGTGGCGGGGGTACAGACCCCAGGCTTGAGCCTGGGCAGCGAAGTGTTGAACAACAACTTCAAGGAAGTGGATGACTTCAAAGCGATGACCGCCGGTGTGGCCACGGTATTCGTGCGCAGCGGCGACGATTTCATCCGCGTCAGCACCTCCGTCAGTAAACAGGACGGCACGCGGGCCATCGGCACCGTGCTCGACCGCGCTGGTCCAGCCTACGGTCCGGTGATCAGCGGGCAGAGCTACATCGGTCGAGCCCTGTTGTTCGGGCGCTTCTACATGTCGCAATACACGCCCGTACGTGACAGCAGCGGCAAGATCATCGCCGTGTTGTATGTAGGCTTCGATTACACCGACGCGCAGAACGCGCAGTTCGAAAACCTCAAGCGTTTCCGCATTGGCCAGACCGGCTCGCTGGCCTTGTTGGATGAGCAAAACAAATGGCTGGTGCCACCGGCAGGTGTACAGGCGCTGGATAACGCGACCACGGCCATTACGGGCCTGATCAAAAAACCGGGCAAGGGTGCGTTCTGGACCGATACCGCCGAAGATTTCTACAGCGTTGCCGTGCCGTTCGAGGGCGGGCCGTGGGCGGTGGTGGCGAGCATGCCGAAAACCGAGATCCGCGCCGTGACCTGGAGCGTCGGTACGCAGTTGGCCATCGGCAGCCTGCTGGCGATGCTGTTGGCGGTCGGCTCGGCGATGTGGTTGTTGCGTAGCAAGCTGGCACCGCTGGGGGATCTGGTGCGCCAGGCCGAAGCATTGGGCGCTGGCGACCTGAGCGTGCGCCTGAACGTGTCGAGCCATGACGAAATCGGTCAGTTGGCCCGTGCCTTCAACCAGATGAGCCAGGCCCTGTCGACCATGGTCGAGCACATCCGCAAGGCCTCCCAGGAAGTCAACAGCCGCGCCCAGGCCCTGTCCGGGTTGTCCAGCGGGGCGTACGAGGGCATGGAGCAGCAGTCCGGCGAAATCACCAGTATGGCGGGCGCGGTGGAAGAGTTCAGTGCGACCTCCTTGAACATTGCCGACAACATGGGCAACACCGAGCGCCTGGCCCAGGAAAATGCCCAGCAAACCCGCATTGGCCGGACCTCGATGGATGAGGCGTCGTCGTCCCTGGAGCAAATTGCCGGCGCGCTGAACAGCACGGCCTCGGTCATCAATACCCTGGGCCAGCGTTCCCAGGAGATCGGCGGCATCGTCGGTGTCATCACCTCGATTGCCGAGCAGACCAACCTGCTGGCATTGAACGCCGCCATCGAGGCCGCCCGCGCTGGCGAGCAGGGCCGTGGTTTCGCCGTGGTGGCCGATGAAGTCCGCAGCCTGGCGTCCCGCACCCGCCAGGCCACTGACGAAATCTCCAGCATGATCAACAGCATCCAGCAGGAAACCGGCAATGCCATCAGCACCATGGAGCAGGGCAACCTGCTGATGCAGGAAGGCTTGTCGCGCAACGCCAACGTGGCCTCGGCCCTGGCGCGCATCGACGAGCAGAGTCGCTCGGCTGGCCAGCAATTCGCGGCGATCACCACCGCCACCCAAGAGCAAAGCAGCACCGCGACCCTGCTCAGCAGCAACCTGCAGAGCATCGCCATGGCCAACAGCGAACAGCGCCAAGTGGTCTCGAACCTGGCGCTCACCGCCAAGGAGCTGGAAAAACTGGCCCAGGACCTGCGCCAAGAGGTTGATCGGTTCCGCTGAGGCCTCTGCAACCAGTGCGAGCAGGCACCCCCGCGATTAATGTGGGAGCGAGCTTGCTCGCGAAGGCGGCAGTCCAGTCACCCTCATCTCAACCTGACCCACCGCTATCGCGAGCAAGCCCGCTCCCACAAAAGCCCTCAATCCAGCGGTCCATCCTTTTTTAAGATTATTGCTGTTTTTTAGCTTGCTGAAACGTTTCTTCAAGTCTATAAAAACCGCACAACTCCAATAAAAGGTCGCGTCCATGACTCCGCTCAAACTGCTCGTTACCCTTGGCGCCTTGGGCGCTGCTTCCCATGCGATGGCTTGGGATTACGTCCTGCTGGATACCGATAAAGCCGCCCAACCCTGGCAAATCACCAGCCAGCAACTCGGCGTGAAGACCGACAAACCCTTTTCCGTGACGATGCGCACCCTGCACGGTGGTCGGCAGGAAGGTGTCAGCGTGGTCGACATCGACAACGGCACCCTGAAGCTTTCAGTGGTCCCGACCCGTGGCATGAATGTGCTGCAGGCATCGGTTGGCGACGTGCGCATGGGGTGGGATTCGCCCGTCAAGGAAGTGGTCAACCCGGCGTTCATCGAGCTCAACGGCCGCGGCGGCTTGGGTTGGCTTGAAGGCTTCAATGAGCTGGTCACCCGCTGCGGCTACGAATGGGTCGGCCATCCCGGCATGGACAACGGCGAGCTGCTGACCCTGCACGGTCGCGCCGCGAATATTCCGGCCAACAAGGTCACCTTGCACATCGATGAGAAACCGCCCTACGCCATTACCCTGCGGGGCGAGTTGAAGGAGCAGGCATTCAAGAAGGTCGATTTCTCGGTGCAGACCGAACTGGTCACCGAGCCCGGCAGCGTGACGTTCGCGCTCAACGACACGCTGACCAACAACGGCGATTACCCGAAGGAATACCAAGCGCTCTACCACAGCAATTTCAGCACGCCGTTCCTGGAGCAGGGCGCTCGTTTCGCGGCACCGGTCAAGCAGGTCTCGCCGTTCAACGACAAGGCCAAGGGCGACTTGTCCGATTGGCAAACCTACCGGGGCCCGACCAAGGATTACGACGAAACCGTTTATAACGTCGTGCCCTACGCCGACGCCAAGGGCGACACCCTCACGGTGCTGCACAACAAGGCCGGCAGTCTCGGGGTGTCGGTGGGCTTCAACACCAGCACGCTGCCCGTGTTCTCCCTGTGGAAAAACACGGATACCCAAGGCCAGGGCTACGTGACCGGGTTGGAGCCCGGTACCAGTTTTTCCTATAACCGCCGCTATCAGCGCCCCTTGGGCCTGGTGCCCACCATCGCGCCGAAAGAGCACAAGCAATTCCAGATCCACTACAGCCTGTTGGCAGACAAGGGCGCTGTGGATAAGGCACTCAAGCGCATCGATACGATCCAGAACGGTCAAAAAACCGAGGTTCGGCAAACACCGTTGGTGGACCTGAGCAAGCCATAAAGCGGTTCAAGCCGTAGCCGGCCGGTACTGCAACGCTTCGGCCAGGTGCTCGCGGCGAATGCTCCCCGCTTGCTCCAGGTCTGCCAGTGTCCGGGCGACCTTGAGCAGGCGGTGGGCGGCGCGCAGCGACAGCGTCAGCCGCTCGCAGGCGGTTTCCAGCCAGGTTTCGTCGGTTGTGGATAACTTGCAATGCCGGCGCAATCCCGGCAGATCGAGGAAGGCATTGGCACAGCCCTGGCGGTCGTGCTGGCGCTCCCGGGCTTCGGCGACGCGCTCGGCGACCGTGGCCGTATCGTCCCCGGGTTCGTGCTTGGGGTTCAAGGCCGTGGCTTCCCGGGCGACGGTCAGGTGCAGGTCGATGCGGTCCAGCAGCGGGCCGGAGAGTTTGTTGCGGTAGCGCTGCACCATGTCCGGTGTACAGGCGCAGCGGCCGCTGGGCTCGCCAAGATAGCCACAGGGGCAGGGATTCATCGCCGCCACCAACTGGAAGCGCGCCGGGAAGCGCACCCGGTCGCGGGCGCGAGACACCACGATGTGTCCGGACTCCAGCGGTTCTCTCAAGACCTCCAACACCTTGCGGTCGAATTCCGGCAGCTCATCCAGAAACAGCACGCCATGGTGGGCGAGGGTGATCTCCCCTGGCTGCGGTTTTGACCCGCCACCGACCAGCGCCGGACCGGAAGCCGAGTGGTGTGGCTGGCGAAACGGACGTTGCGGCCAATGGCTCAACGGCACGCAACTGGCCACCGACTGAATGGCTGCGACCTCCAGGGCTTCGCTCTCGGCCAGTGGCGGCAGCAGCCCGGGCAAACGGCTCGCCAACAGGGTCTTGCCGGTGCCCGGTGGCCCGCTGAACAACAGGTTGTGAGCCCCTGCGGCGGCAATCAGCAACGCCCGCTTGGCCGCGGCCTGGCCTTGCACTTCATTCAGGTCGGGGTAGGGTTTGCTGGCCGAAAGCAGCCCATTGGAAACGAACGGCTCGACCGGCGTGTGACCGTTGAAGTGCGCCACCGCTTCCAGCAGATGGTCCACGGCGATCACCTTCAGCCCCGAGGCCAGGCAGGCTTCCTCGGCATTGGCCCGGGGCACCACCAGCATGCGCCCGGCCTTGCGCGCCGCCAGCGCCGCGGGCAATACCCCTCGCACTGGGCGCACTGCGCCAGACAAGGCCAGTTCCCCGAGGCATTCCACGTCGTCCAAGGTCAGGGTCGGTACCTGCACGCTGGCCGAGAGGATCCCCAGGGCGATGGCCAGGTCGAAGCGGCCGCCGTCTTTTGGCAGGTCCGCCGGCGCCAGGTTCAGGGTGATGCGACGCGCCGGAAAATTCAGCCCCGAGTTGATGATCGCGCTGCGCACCCGATCCTTGCTTTCCTTGACCGCCGCTTCCGGCAGGCCAACCATCGTCAGCGACGGCAAGCCATTGGCCAGGTGGACTTCAACGGTAACGGCAGGCGCCTCGACCCCTACTTGGGCGCGGCTGTGGACAATGGCAAGCGACATGAATCGTTCCTTGAGTGAATGGGGCGCCGCGTCCTGCGGCTCCTGAAGGTTAGTCGTGGGGATGAATTTGGCGCGGCAATTGATAGGGCAAATTTTGGCAGGATGTTGCGGGGTGCTGATCCAGTTTAAGTTTGGCTATAGGAGGTGGATGAGATGATGCCGTGGAGGTGGCAATTCTCTTCTACACTCTTGGCCTATAAAGGGAGGGGGTCGCATGAAGCTCTTGACTTGGCTGATAACAATTATTGTGCTGGTGGGGTGTGCAGGTCATAAGGGGACGGATTACCAGAATGCCAAAATGCATATGCTTTACATTGATGGGGATGGAAACCTCATTGATCCAAACCAGAAAACAATCATCGGTGAGCGAGGCGATCTAAAAAAAACAAAAGAGGACGAGAAGGCCTATCTTGAGAATATTTTCCAGAATTACATGGCGCTCCAGAGCAAGGATAAGACATTAAGAATTACCTTGTTCATACACGGCGGTTTGAATAATTTTTCTACAGCAGTTGACCGTCCTGGAAGAATGGTCGACGACATGCTTGCTGATCATCAATACCCTATTTTTATTGCTTGGAACTCCGATTTTTGGCCTAACTATGGTGACCATCTATTTAGAATTCGAAAAGGGCTGAATAGGCCGGTGTTGGGTGCAATGACCTCTCCCGTTGTGTTGATCGAGGATTTAGGGCGGTCCTTGGTCAGGGTTCCATCATCGCTGTACAAGGAAATTTCAGACCCTGTCGCGGTTCTCAAAAGCGTCACTGTCGCTGATGAGAAGGATTACCAAAAGAGAGTCGATAAACTGGACGAGAAGGGATTTCAAATAAGCAATTCGCCGCCCCATGTCGGTGTGCGCAGTGATTACTACACCGTGTGGAATCCAGTCAAACTGGGGATGGCCCCCTTGGTCGACGGCTTTGGAACTGGGGCATGGGATGGAATGCTTCGTCGTACTGACCTGGTGTTGACTAAAAATATAGCGTTTGAGGGCGATTTAATCACCGAGCCAGATAGAGAGTTCAAGGGGCCGGTTCGCTACGCTGATACGGCCGTTACCGCACTGCTCCATCGTTTGGAAAAAAAAGGGCAATCAACAAGGCTCTCCCTATCATGTTGAGGGGAGTGAGATAAACATCGTTGGCCATAGTATGGGGGCGATTGTCGCGGTTAATATCCTTGCCAGGCATCCGGATCTTAACGTGAATAACCTGGTGTTCATGGGGGCTGCCGCCCGGGTAAAAGAAGTCGAGAATGTCGTTGTGCCTTGGTTGGTAACAAGGCCTGAAGTGGACTTCTGGAATTTGAGCCTGGATCCGTACAGAGAGGTTGGTGAAAATTTCTTTTTTGATTTCATGCCCCGCGGGAGCCTCTTGAACTGGATTGATTACACGTTTGGCGAAGTCAATTCATTCAAGGATCGAACGGCTGGGTCTTGGTGGAACATGACTCGGTTGGCTGAAGATATTTTTCCGGATACCCAGGTTGTTGATGACGTGGCGTGTTACCGGCCACTGCGCAATAGGGTGCATTTAACTCGCTTTCCTATCGATAATCACGGCAAGTGGCCACAAAAACATGGGGAGTTTGCAGACTACAAATTCTGGCGGGAGGGCTATTGGATGGCTGAATCTGCGGTGAAGCTGGACAGGCCATAGAGGTTCACGGTTGTCCATGTGACAGAGCGCGGAGCGTTAAGTCGTTCCGCGCTAACCTTGTGCAACTCCCTTGGCACTCGGCTGCCAGTGTCTTCAGGTTGTGAACCTTTGCGCTTTCTTCACTATCACGGGAGCCCTACAAAAAAGCTCCGCCGGTGGGCAAATTGTCCGGGACCGGCCTGCTAGACTCGATTTTGCCCAGTCGGCACTTGGCGGTATCAACGGCACAGCGAGGAAGTGGCCATGAACGATCTGCTGGCTCTGTTAACCGACAAGCGCTTCATGCCTCACGGGCATTGCTACATGTGGCGTCCGGATTTGCTGTGGACCAATGTGATCGCCGACGGCTTGATCACCCTGTCCTACGTCACCATCCCTTTCACCCTCCTGTACTTCATCCACAAGCGCAAGGATGTGCCGTTCGATTGGATGCTGGCGGCTTTCGGCGTGTTTATCCTGGCCTGCGGGACCAGCCACGTGTTGGAGATCCTGACCATCTGGCAGCCCTATTACTGGCTGTCGGCGCTGGTCAAGGTGATCACTGCGATCGCCTCGGTGATTACCGCCATCCTGCTGGTCCGGTTGGTGCCGGCGGCCCTGAAGATTCCCAGCCCACAGCAACTGGCCAAGGTCAACGACGAGTTGCGCGAGGCGCAGGCCGAACTGGTGACCACTGCGCGCCGGGCCGGCATGGCGGAGATCGCCACCAATGTGCTGCACAACGTGGGCAATGTGCTCAACAGTGTCAATGTGTCAGCCCAGGTCCTCTACGATAAGGTGCACACCTCCAAGGGGCCTGCGGTGGCCAAGGTCGCCCAGTTGATGAAGGACCATCCCGATGACCTCGGCGACTTCATCAGCACTGATCCGAAAGGGCGCGCGCTACCCGACTATCTCGACAAGCTTGCCGACGCGCTGGCCGTCGAGCAGCAAGGCATGATCGCCGAGCTGGCCCAATTGACCCGTCGAATCGACCACATCAAGGAAATCGTCGCCACCCAGCAGTCCTACGCCGGTAATGCCAGTGTCTTGGAGCCGGGCTCGCTGCGGGAGTTGGTCGAGGATGTCGTGCGTATTTGCGATGTGTCCCTGGCCCGCCACCACATCACGCTGATCAAGGAATTCAGCGATACCCCGCAAATGCCGCTGGATAAGCACCGAGTGCTGCAGATCCTGGTCAATCTGATCAACAACGCCAAGCAGGCGCTGGACGCGGGTACGAACCGGCCGCCGCAGATCGTCCTGCGCCTGAAGGTCGTTGACGAGGGGCGCGTGCGGGTCGAGATCGAGGACAACGGCGAGGGGATCGCGCAGGACAATCTGGCGCGGGTGTTCGAGCACGGCTTCACCACGCGTGTCGACGGCCATGGTTTTGGCCTGCACAGCTGCATCCTGGCTGCGCACGAGATGGGCGGCGATCTGACCGTGCAGAGCGCCGGGCCGGGCAGGGGCGCGCTGTTTATCCTGGAGCTGCCGCTGGCACTGAGCCCGGCCCCGTCTCAACATGTTGCGAGGGGTTGAGTGGCCTGCAGGGGCTGCTTATTCCTGTGCCGGAGCCAGTCGCGCTTCCAGCTCCGCGACCTTGGCCTCCAGGCTTTCGAGCCGCGCCCGGGTCCGGGCCAGTACGACCATCTGGCTGTCGAATTCTTCCCGGCTGACCAGGTCCAGCTTACTGAAGCCGCTTTGCAGCAGGGCCTTGAACTGGCTTTCGATTTCGCTTTTGGGCAGCGGCGTGTCACCACTCAAGAGGCGGGAGGCGTGGCCGCTCAGGGCGTCGAGGAGGTCTTTGGGCGCAAGCATGTACAGGTGTCCTGGAAACGATGGCGGGCAGTGTACCACGCAGTGTCTATAGTCAATTCGCAAGCCAGGGATGCACGCTTTTCGCGCATTGCGCCGGGCGTTGCTGCACTGTTGTTGTGCGTAACGTTGCGGTTCATGACGCAGTGCACGTCAAGCAGGTGGCCAAGAGATTGAAATCAGAGGGTTTGGGTGCAGATGGCAAGGTTTCTGCTTAGAGGCTGATGACCCATGCACTGATGCAGTCGCTGTGACGAATGCAGTGCAGCAGGCGGAACGGGGAGTTTCGTCAGGATCGGTTAACTGGCACCTGTCGGGCAACTTGGGCCGACGACGCGTTACAAAGCCAGGCACTGCGCTTAGACTTGAGTCGGGTTTGTTTTCCTGGGGCAAGTCCACCAATTCGGGAGAAAGTTTCATGAAGCTAGTCACTGCCATCATCAAGCCGTTCAAGTTGGACGACGTGCGCGAGTCGTTGTCCGAGATCGGCGTGCAGGGCATTACCGTTACTGAGGTCAAGGGCTTCGGTCGGCAGAAGGGCCACACCGAGCTGTATCGCGGCGCGGAATACGTGGTCGATTTCCTGCCCAAGGTGAAGATCGATGTCGCCATTGACGACAAGGATCTTGACCGGGTGATCGAGGCAATCACCAAGGCCGCCAACACCGGCAAGATCGGTGACGGGAAGATCTTTGTGGTCAATCTGGAACAGGCTATCCGCATCCGTACCGGCGAAACCGATACCGACGCCATCTAAGCCGCCAAACCCAACGCCCCAGGAGAAAACAATATGACTCTGCGTAAATTCGCAGGGCTAGGAGCCCTGTTGTCCTTCGCAATGCCTGGCCTGGCCATGGCAGAAGAAGCGGCAGCCCCTGTCCTGAACTCCGGCGACACCGCCTGGATGCTCACGGCCACGATTCTTGTACTGTTCATGACCATTCCCGGCCTGGCACTGTTCTACGGTGGTATGGTCCGGTCGAAAAACCTTCTTTCCGTGATGATGCAGTGCTTTGCCATTACCGGTCTGATCAGCGTCCTGTGGGTCATCTATGGCTACAGCATCGCGTTCGACACCACCGGCATGGAGCAGGGCGTCGTCAATTTCAACTCCTTCGTCGGTGGCCTGGGCAAGGCGTTCCTGGCGGGCGTCACGCCGGCGAGCATCACCGGTCCGGCGGCGCTGTTCCCTGAAGCGGTGTTCATTACCTTCCAGATGACCTTCGCCATCATCACCCCGGCCCTGATCGTCGGCGCATTTGCCGAGCGGATGAAGTTCTCCGCCATGCTGATCTTCATGGGCGTGTGGTTCACCCTGGTGTATGCACCGATTGCGCACATGGTCTGGTCCGGCAACGGCGGCCTGATGTGGGACTGGGGCGTGCTGGACTTCGCTGGCGGCACCGTGGTGCACATCAACGCCGGTATCGCAGGTCTGGTGGCGTGCCTGGTATTGGGCAAGCGCAAAGGCTTCCCGACCACCCCAATGGCGCCGCACAACCTGGGTTATACCCTGATGGGCGCGGCCATGCTGTGGGTCGGTTGGTTCGGCTTCAACGCCGGTTCCGCTGTCGCCGCCAACGGCACCGCCGGCATGGCGATGCTGGTGACCCAGATCGCGACCGCTGCGGCGGCGCTGGGCTGGATGTTTGCCGAGTGGATCACCCACGGCAAGCCAAGCGCGCTGGGCATTGCCTCGGGCGTGGTCGCCGGTCTGGTTGCAATTACCCCGGCTGCCGGCACCGTGGGCCCGATGGGCGCCCTGGTCATCGGCTTGGCGGCGGGCGTGGTGTGCTTCTTCTGCGCTACCACCCTCAAGCGCAAGCTCGGTTATGACGATTCCCTGGACGCCTTTGGCGTACACGGCATCGGCGGTATCCTCGGCGCGATCCTGACCGGTGTGTTCGCCGCTCCGGCACTGGGTGGCTTCGGCACCGTGACCGACATCGGCGCGCAAGTGTGGATTCAATTTAAAGGCGTGGGTTTCACGGTGGTCTACACCGGGATCGTCACCTTCATCATCCTCAAGGTGCTGGATGCCGTCATGGGTCTGCGTGTCACCGAGGAAGAAGAAGCCGTGGGCCTGGACCTGGCCCAGCACAACGAGCGTGGCTATAACCTGTAAATACGCGCCCTAAAAAATGCCCGGTTCGCCGGGCATTTTTTTGCCTGGAATTTGTCATTGCTCACAGGATGCGGCGGTTTTTCCGACGCCTTTTGTTGTGGATGCGACATGGGTTTTTATACCGCCAAAGGCTTACATCGAAGCAAGAATATTAGGGCCTTTGTTTTTTCCCAGAGCGCGCTAGAATGCGCGCCGAACGTGCGGAGATCTGTATGTGGCAACAGACGCTGATAACCCTGCGGGCAAGGCCCCGGGGCTTTCATCTGGTGACGGACGAGTTGCTGGCCGGCCTGCCTGAACTCAAGGCGTGTCGTGTTGGTCTGTTGCATCTGTGGCTGCAGCATACCTCGGCCTCGTTGACCATCAACGAGAACGCCGATCCGGCGGTACGTCGAGACTTCGAACGATTTTTCAATCGGCTGATCCCACAAGGAGCCGCCGGTTATGAGCACAACGACGAAGGCCTGGACGACCTCCCGGCGCACTTCAAGGCCAGCGTGCTCGGTTGCCAGCTCAGCCTGCCGGTTACGGCAGGAAGGCTGGCGTTGGGAACCTGGCAAGGTGTTTATCTGGGCGAGCACCGTGATCACGGCGGTGCTCGTAAAGTCCTCGCCACCTTGTACGGTGAAGAGGCATAACCGCTGATTGCCGGCGGATGTTGAATTTTTTCTGGCAGCCTTCGAACAGATGGCGAAGCTGGGCTATAACTAATCTGCTTTTCGCAAGTCATGAGGTAGAACATGAGCGACGATGATCTGGAAAACGACGACCTCGAAGTAGGCGACGAAGACGAGACCGAAGAAGGCCTTGAAGTGGCGGCGGAAGACGTTGCCGAAGACGATGGCGCCGACGTTCCGGCTCCTACCGCCAAAGGCAAGGCCAAGGCAGCGGTATCGGTCGACGAATTGCCGAGCGTAGAGGCCAAGAACAAGGAGCGTGATGCGCTCGCCAAGGCCATGGAGGAATTCCTGGCCAGGGGCGGTAAAGTGCAGGAAGTGGAGGCCAACGTGGTCGCTGATCCGCCCAAGAAGCCAGACAACAAGTACGGCAGCCGCCCTATCTGAGTGTCTGCTTCTTGCTTGCTGAAAAAGCCCGCCGTCGCTGCGGGCTTTTTCATGGGGGCGATTCCATTCCCTGGCCTGGCGCGGTCCCTGTGGGAGCGAGCTTGCTCGCGATAGCGGTTTGTCTGTTGGCATTGATGTTGGATGTGCCGCCGTCTTCGCGAGCAAGCTCGCTCCCACAGGGATTTGTGCCTGGCGCAGCGCCTCAGGGCACAGCAGAACCAGGGTGGGAGCGAGCTTGCTCGCGATAGCGGTTTGTCTGTTGGCATTGATGTTGGGTGTGCCGCCGCCTTCGCGAGCAAGCTCGCTCCCACATAGGGGTTTGGGGAGCTGCGAAGCAGGGGTTCAGGGCTGGCTATGCCACCCTGCCAATAACCCCGGCAGTTCGGTCAGGCTGCGGATTTGCGCGTCTGGCGCGTGATCGGCACTCCAGGGCTTGCCCGCCGGGTTGAACCACACCGCGCGCAGGCCGGCCTGTTGGGCGCCGGCGATGTCGTCGCCGGGGTGATCGCCAACGTGTACGGCGGTGCGTGCCGTGGCGCCGCCGCGTTGCAAGGCTTCGTGGAACAGCCGGGCGTCGGGCTTGGCGATGCCGATGTCTTCGGCGCACAGGGCGAACTTGAAATAGTCCGCCAGCCCCAGGCGGCGTACGTCGGCGTTGCCATTGGTGACCACGCCGAGGGCGAAATGATTGGCCAGGATTTCCAGGGTGGGCTGCACCTCGGGAAAAATGTCCAGTTGATGGCGGGCATGCAGGAACGTCTCGAAGGCCTGGTCCGCCAGTTCAGAGGCTTGCCACTGGTCGTAGCCGGCCTCCTGCAAGGCACGGAACAGCACCCGCCGGCGCAACGCACTGATGCGATGCTTCAGGTTGGGTTCTTCGCGCAACACTTGCTCGCGAATCGAAAAAAGATGCTCCACCGGCAGCCCGCCCAGGTTCGGGGCGTTGTCGGTCAGCCATTGGCGGAGTACGGCTTCGGCGCTGGCGATCACCGGGGCGGTGTCCCACAAGGTGTCGTCCAGGTCGAAAGTGATGAGCTCGATGGTCATGATTCGTCGCCCTTGATGCGTTTGGCCCTGGGGTGGGCACTGTCATAGACCGTTGCCAGGTGCTGGAAGTCCAAATGGGTATAGATCTGTGTGGTCTTGATGTCCGAGTGACCCAGCAGCTCTTGCACAGCGCGCAGGTCCTGGGAGGATTCCAACAGGTGGCTGGCGAAGGAATGCCTGAGCATGTGCGGGTGCAGGTTCTGCCCCAGCTCGCGTTCGCCGGCGGCCTTGACCCGCAACTGGATCGCCCGCGGGCCGAGGCGCCGACCGCGTTGGCTGACGAATACCGCATCGTCGGCAGGGTTGGCCAGTGCTCGCAGGGGCAGCCACTGCTCCAGGGCTTCCCGGGCCTTGCGGCCGACGGGCAGCAGGCGCGTCTTGCTGCCCTTGCCGAGCACCTGGACCATGCCGTCGGCCAGGTCCAGCTGATCCAGGTTGAGCCCCGTCAGCTCTGAAAGCCGCAGGCCGGAAGAATAGAACAGCTCGAGAATCGCCTGGTCGCGTCGGGCCAGGAAATCATCCTCGACGGCGCCTTCAAGCAATTGCAGGGCGCGGTCGGTGTCGAGTGTCTTCGGCAGTCGACGTTCGCCCTTGGGCGGCGCCAGGCCAGTGGCCGGATCGTGATCGCACAGGCCTTCGCGATTGAGGTAGTGGTACAGGCCACGCACCGCCGATAACAGGCGCGCCAGGCTGCGGGAGGATTGGCCTTGTTGATGCAAGCGGGCGATCAGGCTGCGCAAGCGCTGGATGTCCAGGGCCGACCAACTGCCGATATTCTGCTTCTGGCACCAGCCCAGCACTTTTTCCAGGTCGCGGCGATAGGCCGATAACGTGTGGGGCGACACCTGGCGCTCACTGCGCAGGTGTTCGCAGTAGGCGTCCAGTTGCCGTTCCATCATCAGCGTACCGGGCGCAGCGAGCCGGCGACCCTTGGCAGCACCCGGCCGGTAACTTCGGCGATGTAGCTCAGGAACAGCGTGCCCACCGAACTCTTGTAGTGCTGCGGATCGCGGCTGGCGATGGCCAGCACGCCGTGCACGCCCTGGTGGGCGATGGCGACGACGGCAGTGGAGCCGATCTGCTTGCGTTGTTCTTCGCCAAACAGGAAATCCAGCTCATGCTCGCGCAGGCTGCCGCTGACGCTTTTGTCTTCCGTGAGCAGGCCGCCAATGGCCGTCTGCGCTTCGGCGTGGGTCACCCAGCGGCCCACCGGCATGGCGTTGTCGCCGAACAGGATCAGGCTGACGAAGGGCACCTGGAAATCCTGGCGCAGGCTGTCTTCGACGCTCATGACCAGGTCTTCGAGGGTGCTGGCGTCCATCAGGGCCAGGATCAGCCGACGGGTCTTGTCGAAGAGCCGGTCGTTGTCCCGGGCCACGTCCATCAGGTGCGAAAGCCGATGGCGCATTTCGATGTTGCGCTCGCGCAGGATTTTCATCTGGTGTTCCACCAGCGACACGGTATCGCCGCGCCGGTGGGGGATGCGCATCGTCGCAAGCAGTTCTTCATGCTCGACGAAGAAGTCCGGATGGGCCTCCAGGTAAGCAGCCACGGCCGCGGTTTCTGGAAGACTGGGGGATTCGTCGGGCTGTGGGGCTGGAACCTGTGGCTGATCGGTCATGGGTTTGGCTCACTCAAAGACGAACTTGTCCTTCGTATACACGCACTGCCGGGCCGGTCATCATCACCGGTTGGCCAGGGCCTGCCCATTCGACGGACAGGCGCCCGCCGGGCAGGTCGATCAACAATGGCGAATCCATCCACCCCTGGCTGATCGCAGCGACGGCAGCGGCACAGGCGCCGGTCCCGCAGGCCTGGGTTTCCCCGGCGCCGCGTTCCCAGACGCGCAATTGTGCGCGGTGGCGGTCGATGACTTGCAGGAAACCGACGTTCACCCGCGCCGGAAAGCGCGGATGATGCTCGATTTTCGGCCCCAGCTCATGCACCGGGGCACTGTTGATATCGGCCACGCGCAGCACCGCATGGGGGTTGCCCATGGAGACTGCCGCCAGTTCCACCAGGGTGCCATCGACGTCCACCTGATAGCTCAAGGCCTGGGCCGGCGCCTGGAACGGGATGTCCGCGGGCACCAGGCGCGGAGCGCCCATATTGACGCCGATCTGGCCGTCGCTGCGCACATCGAGCTCGATGATGCCGCTCTTGGTCTCGACGCGGATCTGCCGCTTGGCGGTCAGGCGCTTGTCCAGCACGAAACGGGCGAAGCAGCGCGCGCCGTTGCCGCATTGCTCCACTTCCGAACCGTCGGCGTTGAAGATCCGATAGCGGAAATCCACGTCCGGGTTGTTCGGCGCCTCGACGATCAGCAACTGGTCGAACCCGATGCCGGTGTGGCGGTCGCCCCATTGCTTGGCATGCTTGGGCTGGATGTGCGCGTGCTGGCTGACCAGGTCGAGGACCATGAAGTCATTGCCCAGGCCGTGCATCTTGGTAAAACGCAGCAGCATGGTTTTACTCCGGCAGCAGGCTTTCGCCGGCAAACAACTCGGCTACCGTCTCGCGGCGACGCACTTCGAATGCCTGATCACCGTCCACCAGCACCTCGGCGCAGCGGCCGCGGGTGTTGTAGTTGGAACTCATGACAAACCCGTAGGCACCGGCCGAATGCACGGCCAGCAAGTCGCCTTCTTCCAGCGCCAGCTCCCGACCTTTTGCCAGGAAATCACCGGTTTCGCAGATCGGCCCGACGATGTCGTAGGGGCGGGCCGCGGTGTCGCGAGGGCGCACGGCGGTGACGTCCATCCACGCCTGGTACAGCGCCGGGCGGATCAGGTCGTTCATGGCCGCATCGACGATGGCGAAATCCTTGTGCTCGGTGTGCTTGAGGTATTCGACCTGGGTCAGCAGCACGCCGGCGTTGGCCACGATGTAGCGGCCGGGCTCGAACATCAGCGCCAGGTCGCGTCCGTCGAGGCGTTCACGCACGGCCTTGATGTAGTCGGCCACCAGCGGCGGCTCTTCGTCGCGATAGCGCACGCCGACACCGCCACCCAGGTCGATGTGACGCAGGTAGATGCCGCAGTCGCCGAGGCGGTCGACCAGCGCCAGCAGGCGGTCGAGGGCATCGATGAAGGGTTCGAGGGTGGTCAACTGCGAGCCGATGTGGCAATCGACGCCCAGCACTTCCAGGTTCGGCAGTTGGGCGGCGCGCACGTACACGTCCTCGGCGTCGGCGATGGCGATGCCGAACTTGTTTTCCTTCAGACCGGTGGAAATATACGGGTGAGTGCCCGCGTCGACGTCCGGGTTCACGCGCAGGGAAACCGGCGCGCGCACGCCCAGCTCGGCGGCGACGACTTGCAGGCGCTCGAGCTCATCGGTGGACTCAATGTTGAAGCAATGCACGCCGACTTCCAGGGCGCGGCGCATGTCTTCGCGGGTCTTGCCGACGCCGGAGAACACGATCTTGTCGGCGCTGCCGCCCGCGGCCAGCACACGCTCGAGCTCGCCACCGGAGACGATGTCGAAACCGGCGTCCAGGCGCGCCAGGACATTGAGCACGCCCAGGTTGGAGTTGGCCTTGACGGCGAAACACACCAGGTGCGGCATGCCGTCGAGGGCGTCGGCAAACGTCCGATATTGCGCTTCGATGTGGGCACGGGAATAGACGTAGGTCGGCGTGCCGAAACGTTCGGCGATCGCGGACAGGGCAACCCCTTCCGCGAACAGCTCCCCGCCACGGTAGTTAAAAGCGTCCATGGCGTTCCCTTAGTAAGTGGTGTGGGTGTCGTGCGAGTGTGACTTGGATTGCGACGACTTGGCCTGTTCTGCTTGTTCTTCGGGAGACTTGCTGTCATCAGGCAGGTACAGCGGACCCTTTTGACCACAAGCTGTCACGAGGCAGGCAACCGCGACGAGCGCAGCAAGGGAAGAGATCAGGCGCTTCATGGCGAAATCCTTGAAAATGCGTTAATTGCGCCGGAGTATACCGGCCACCCGTCAGCTTGCCTATGCAACGGGGCGCCCGTCCGGCGGCACTGGTGTCGTCAGTCGGTATATCCTTTGCAATCGCCGGGAAGCGTCCGTATCTTGCGGCGCTTGAGCATGAGCAGACATTTTCGAGGTTGCCGCAATGAGTTTGACTGAAGCCCGTTTCCACGACCTGGTCGATGCGACCCAGCAAACGCTGGAGGATGTGTTCGATGACAGTGACCTGGACATCGACCTGGAAATCTCCGCCGGTGTCCTCACCGTCAAGTTCGAAAACGGCAGCCAACTGATCTTCAGTCGCCAGGAGCCGTTGCGGCAGTTGTGGCTGGCAGCGGTCTCCGGCGGCTTTCATTTCGACTATGACGAAGAAAGCGAACGCTGGATGTGCGACAAG
This sequence comes from Pseudomonas sp. LARHCG127, assembly GCF_052871455.1. Taxonomy (NCBI): domain Bacteria; kingdom Pseudomonadati; phylum Pseudomonadota; class Gammaproteobacteria; order Pseudomonadales; family Pseudomonadaceae; genus Pseudomonas; species Pseudomonas sp. LARHCG127. The sequence continues at coordinate 209,943 of NZ_JBIXJT010000002.1, read as the reverse complement.
AGCGAAGAGCAACTGGGCGAGATGCTCGAGCGCATCGTCAAGCAGCAGGCTGGCGTGGAACTCGATTTCGAAGGCCTGTGACGGCGTGAGCCAGACCGCCCCGCCACGGCCACCCAAGCCGCTCTACAGCAACGTCAGCCCCGCCGTACCGTCGCCATGTACCGGCGTGTGCAAGTTGGATGAACGCAAGGTCTGCCTCGGATGTTTGCGCCATGTGGAAGATATCCGCGAATGGCGCTCAGCCGATGACGAGCGCCGGCGGGTTATTTGTGCCGAGGCGCTCAAGCGCCGATCCCTGACGTAACCACTCACCGGGTGGCTGGGTTCGTTGTGCTTGGGTGAATTGAAGATTGCCATCGCGAGCAAGCTCGCTCCCACATTGAGTTGTGTGGCCGCGATATCTACGACAACACCGCCCCTCTGTGGGAGCGAGCTTGCTCGCGATGACTCTTGCCCAGGCAACCCAGAACCTGTGGCGAGGTGGTGTCCTTGGGCAAGGCAAATCCTGCCCGGGTTGTTTATTTATTGAGCTGTGGTAGTGTCCGGCTACGCCTCAACTTATCGAGGCCCGTGAAAACCCCGCCTTTTTGTGGCGGGGTTTTGCTTTTTTTGTGCAGAAGAAAGGAGTCTGCCTGGATCATGACCGCACCTTCCATCACCCTTACCCGCCTGGACGTACAGCGTCTGGAACGCCTGATCGACAGTCTTGATGAAACGCTGCCGGGCGTGATTGCGCTGCAAACCGAGCTGGATCGCGCCGAGAACGTGGTGGGCCACGAAGAAGTGCCTGCCGATGTCGTGACCATGAACTCGCGCGTGCACTGCCGCGAAGAAAGCAGCGGCAAGGACTATCACCTGACCTTGGTTTATCCACAGGACGCCAAGGCCGACGAAGGCCGGATCTCGATCCTGGCGCCGGTGGGCAGTGCCTTGCTGGGCCTGAAGGTCGGCCAGCACATCGACTGGCCGGCCCCGGGCGGCAAGACGCTGAAGCTGACCTTGCTGGACGTCGAATACCAGCCCGAAGCCGGCGGTGATTTTCAGCTCTGAGTGCCCGGGCGCATCAGGCCAGGGCCAGCGCCTCGTTCAGGGCGCGTTCCAGGTCGGCCTTGTAGCGCAGGTACAAGTTTGTTGAGCAGGCACCGTCGCCCACCAGTCCCGAGAGGTCCAGGTCGGTGATGTAGCAGCGATAGCGCTGGGCTTCGCGGCGCTGTTCGACGATCTCCCTGGCGACCACGCGGAACAGCTGGTCGCCATGCTCCAGTTCGGAAAACTCCTGTTGATCGCAGTACAAGGTGACGTGCACCTGCCCGTGCGCCGCTTTGCCGATGATCGCCTGCACGTCATAGAACGGTTTGTTGACCGGCATCTGCGGGGCTTGCCGTGCTTCGATCCGTCGTGCCCGGCCACCCGAAGGCAGCAATTGGTAGTACAGGGTTTCCAGGCTTAGCGGCTGGGCGGCATCCAGCGGCAGCAAGGCGTCGCGGCGGTACAGCACCGATTGCACAAAGCGCTGCAGCGGCACCAGCAGGCTTTGTTCGTCGTGATACGGCACGTGTTGTTGCCACAGCGCGTTGAATTCATCGAGCACGTACAGGTCGGCCTCGTCCTCGTTGGTCCGGTAGAACACCTGGATGCACTCGGGCTGCCCCATGGGCAGGATCAGCGCCAGGTCATGGTCTTCCAGCGCCATCGGGTCCAGGTGCAAGGGGCTGTAGGCCGTCAGTTCTTCGCCCAGGTAATCCATCAGCGCCGACAAGCTGCCCAGGGCTACGTGATTGACCTGGCCGGGCACCAATTCCAGCACGTGATAGTGCTGCTGGACCTGAAGCAGATAACGGTAATTGAGCCTGCTCAATAATAGGGTCTGGGCTGTTTCGATGACGTCCTCGACGCGCCGCGCAATGAACTGGGCGCGGTTGTGGCAGAAGCAGCGCACCTGCAAGCGCGGCTGGCGCTGGGTGACGGGCAGGTCATTGAGGTAGTCGCGCAGGCAATCGAGCAGGGCGTGTTCGCCGTCGAAACGGTTGACCAGCACCTCATTCCAACTATTGAGGGTGACTTGGTCGAGGGTCAGCACCAGGTTTTCCCGGACCCCGGCATAGCTCAGGGAATCGGTACGCTCGGTGGTCATCAGAATGTTCAAGTCGCGGTGGTGCTTGAGCGGGTCGACGCCGACGTTCACCAGGATCAACACTTCGCTGGGCACGCTGGCCCGCAGCAACTGCGCTTCGTCCACCGTGACCAGGGGCAGGGCGATGGACTGCTGCAGGCTTCCCAGCAGGTTGAACAGTTCGAACTCGCTCAGGTCGCTGCTACCTGGGTGCAGCGCCAGGCGGGTGCTGCTGTCGATCACGCCGTTGCGATGGCACCAGGTCAGCAGCTCCAGCAACTCCCGGCAGCGCTTGATCGGCGCGAAGTTCTCCCACTCCAGGGCGTTGAGGCTGCCGTTGTACAGGCCCCACTGGTTCTGCCCGGGTTCTTTCTTGTTGGGCGACTGGACCAGGGTCAAGGTGTCTTCGGCCAGGTCCGGCGCGATGCCGGGGTTGATGAACTCGACCTTGTCGGCCTTGCGCTCGAAGGCGGCGTACAACCGCCGGCCCAGCACGTTGAGATCGCGCTTGTTGATCAGGCTGACGGTTTTCTCGGTGCGGGCGAACTGGGTCAGGAAGCGGTAGCTGTGGGTGAGTTCGTTGACCAGGGCGCGCCGCTCGTGGCTGACCTGGCGGACTTTCCACTGGCTGCGGCTGTCCAGCAAGGCCAACTGACGCTGGTCCCAGCCCCACTCCCGGGCCAGTCGCTCAAGCAGTACCCGTTGCCAGCCACCGCTGCGCGCCTGGCCGGTGAGTTTGCGATTGACCTTCAAGTACAGCGCGCGGCGGATCAGCTCCAGGCGTTCGGGTTCGCCACGGGCATTGAGGTATTCCTCGATGCGGCGGTAAACCAGCATGTATGGGTCCAGCTCTTCCAGGTCCAGGCGATTGGCAAACACCGCCTGCTTGAAACGCAGGCTCAGGCAGCGCACGTTCGGGTGTTCGCTGGCATAGACTTCGGTCAGCAGCAGCTTGAGCACGGACTTATAGGGCGATTCGATGCCCTTGAACAGTTGCCAGAGCCCGGCACCGACGAATTCGCCTGGCGGGATGTAGGCCAGATGTCCCAGGTCCAGGGTTTCATCCGCACGAATGAAACGCTTGGACATTAGCGTATGGGTGTATTGCTCGTAGTTCTCTTCTTCATAGACCGGCACCAGCCACCAGATCGGCGTGCGCCCGGCCAGCCAGATCGCGGTGCGGTAGAACTCGTCGAGCAACAGGTAATGCTGGGTGGTGCCGCAATCGTCGGAACTGAGCTGGTTGTCCCGCTCGCCCCGCACAAAACGCGCCGGGTCGATCAGGAAAAAGTGGGCTTCGGCGCCCTGGGTCGCGGCCCATATCTCCAGCAACTGGCATTTCTTGCGCAGCTCGGCCAGTTCATCGTCGCTCAGGTCCGGCCCATGGCAGACCCACACGTCCATGTCGCTCTGATCGGCCTGGGCCAGGGTGCCGAGGCTGCCCATCAGGAACAGGCCCAGGATCGGGCGAGGCGGGTTGCCGCCGTGCCGAGGCTTGTAGGAAAACGAACGGGTCAGCCGCTGGGCTTCGGCAAGGACGTCGGCGTCAGGCTCGTAATTCGACAGTCCGGCAGGCGTGCTGCCGGAGACGTAGCCGGGCAGCAGCGGGTGGTTGACGTGGAAGAACAGCGGCAACAACGTCAGCACGCCTTGCTGGCGCGGCGACAGGCCTTCGAGGGCGCGCTCCATCCGCACGGTGTTGAGCTTGAGAAAACGTGCGCGCAATTGGCTCAGCACCTTGCGGTCGATTCCTTCGTCCAGATCGGGGCGTATTTCGTGGTTGCGGGTCATGTCGGCTCAAACCGGCTCGCGGCGTCGAACGTGGGGTGATGGCAGGTTAGCGCCCGGTCTTGGGAATACTTAAGCTGAAAACAGGATTTTGAGGTTGGTTTTTTACGCAGGGCGCCAGTGCGCCGGCGGAAATCCCGTAGAGGAGATTTCCGTGGGCGACAGGGGGGATCAGGCGGTTTCTTGAACGCTGAGAATAGTCAGGACGGTTTGTACATTCTGCGCGGCATCACGCCCAAGGCTGGTCAGGTAGCCACCATCGGGTTGATCGATCAGCTCTTTTTCGAACAGGCGTTGGGCAGCGGCAATCGCTTTAGGGGCAGCGGTCTGATGAATTTTCAGGCCTTCCTGGGAACTGTCCAGGTTGAAGAGTGCGAGGATTTCCAGTTCGGCAACCAACTCAGGGGTAAGCGACATAAGGACTCCAGACTTTCTAGGAATTTGGTCGACAGCGTCACTAAGGTGAGCGCACTCGGCCGAGCTGTCCAGTGTCAGTGTCATGCTTTTTTTGTTTAAAGCGATTCTTTTGTGGCCTGTAGGAGCTGCCGAAGGCTGCGATCTTTTGATCTTTCGCTTGGGATTCAAGTGTCAGGGGGAAGATCGCAGCCTCGTTACACTCGACAGCTCCTACAGGGCGCAGCCGAGCGGGAGCAAGCTCCCTCGCCACAAGAGCGGTCCAGTCTTCACAAGAGCGGTTCAGTTTTTTTCCGGCGGCAACTCGGGGAGGGCACGCAAGGCGGCTTCGTACCACTCGGTATTGAACGGACGGTCCTCTTCCAGGATCGCGTCGATTTCCACCGCGAGCACATGGGCCATCAGGTTGAGGATTTCTTCGCGCTCATAACCCACCAGGGTCAATTTATTGAAAACAGCCTTGGCCGCTGGTGGATTGTCACTCTCGATCTGGTTTTCAATCGCCTCGATCAGCGTGTTCTCGACGAACGCTTCTTCGTCGTTGTCGATATCGGTTGGCTCGCTCATGGCAGGCTCCTGTAGGAAAGGCCGCCAGTTTACCTGCATTCAGCGTCGTGATGCGCCTGGCAGGAAACGCCTCGACGGTCTATAACGCAAGGCTGCCAACCCCGCACGGCCTGGAGGCTTTGTAATGCTCAAGCTTTATGGTTTCTCTGTCAGTAATTATTACAACATGGTCAAGCTGGCGCTGCTGGAGAAGGGCCTGCCCTTCGAAGAGGTCCAGTTCTTCGGCGCCCAGACCCCGGAAGCCCTGGCCATCAGCCCACGTGGCAAGGTGCCGGTATTGAAGACCGAGCACGGGTTTATCAACGAGACCAGCGTCATCCTCGAATACCTCGAGCAGACCCAGCCGGGTAAAGCCTTGCTGCCAGCCGACCCGTTCGAGCGCGCCCAGGTGTTGGCCTTGTGCCGGGAAATCGAGTTGTACATCGAGCTGCCCGGACGAGCCTGCTATGGCGAGGCGTTCTTCGGTATGCAGGTGGCCGATGCCATCAAGGAAAAATCCAAGGCCGAATTGCTGCTGGGGTTCGCCTCGCTCGGCCGACACGGCAAGTTCTCGCCCTACGTGGCGGGCGACAGCCTGAGCATTGCCGATCTGTATTTCTACTACAGCCTTTCGCTGGCTCTGCAGGTGGGCAAGAAGGTCTTCGATATGGATCTGCTGGCGGACATGCCGGCGGCCAAGGCGCTGATGGAACGGTTGGGGGAGAACCCGAACGTGCAGCGGATCGCGGCGGACAGGGAGGCAGAAATGCCGGCGTTTTTGGCGAGGATTGCCGCCAAGAAGTGAGCTTTTTGCTGTTTTGAAGTGAGTCATCGCGAGCAAGCTCGCTCCCACATGTGATCTTCATGGCCACACATTATATGTGTTCACCGAAGATCCATTGTGGGAGCGAGCTTGCTCGCGATGCTTTGGGCTTTTAGCGGCTGGCGAGCAGAGCCTGGCCACGCACCACGGCTGCCTTGACCTGCGCCGGCGCGGTACCGCCGATGTGGTCGCGGGCATTGACCGAGCCTTCGAGGGTCAGCACGGCAAACACGTCCTGCTCGATCTGGTCGCTGAACTGGCGCAGTTCATCCAGGCTCATTTCCGCCAGGTCCTTGCCACTGTCTACACCGTATTTCACGGCATGGCCGACAATCTCATGGCAATCGCGGAACGGCAGGCCGCGGCGTACCAGGTAATCGGCCAGGTCGGTGGCAGTGGAGAAGCCGCGCAGGGCCGCTTCGCGCATCACCTCATGCTTGGGCTTGATGGCCGGGATCATGTCGGCGAACGCCCGCAGCGAATCGCGCAAGGTGTCGGCGGCGTCGAACAGCGGTTCCTTGTCTTCCTGGTTGTCCTTGTTGTAGGCCAGCGGCTGGCCTTTCATCAGGGTCAGCAGGCCCATCAGTGCGCCGAACACCCGGCCACTCTTGCCGCGCACCAGTTCCGGCACGTCGGGGTTTTTCTTTTGCGGCATGATCGAGCTGCCGGTGCAGAAGCGGTCGGGCAAATCGATGAATTGGAACTGCGCGCTGGTCCACAGCACCAGCTCTTCGGAGAAACGCGACAGGTGCATCATCGCGATGCTCGCGGCGGCGCAGAATTCGATGGCGAAATCGCGGTCCGAGACATTATCCAGCGAGTTGCCGCCGACGGCGTCGAAGCCCAGCAACTGCGCGGTGTATTCACGATCGATCGGGTACGTGGTGCCGGCCAGCGCGGCGCTGCCCAGGGGCATGCGGTTGGTGCGCTTGCGGCAGTCCACCAGGCGCTCGTAGTCGCGGCTGAGCATTTCGAACCAGGCCAGCATGTGATGCCCAAACGTTACAGGTTGGGCGGTCTGCAGGTGCGTGAAGCCCGGCATGATGCTCTCGGCCTCGCGCTCGGCTTGCTCCAGCAGGCCTTTTTGCAGGCGCGTGATTTCGCCCAGGATCAGGTCGATTTCATCCCGCAGCCACAAGCGGATGTCAGTGGCGACCTGGTCGTTGCGGCTGCGGCCGGTGTGCAGTTTCTTGCCGGTCACGCCGATGCGGTCGGTCAGGCGTGCTTCGATGTTCATGTGCACGTCTTCAAGGTCGACGCGCCAGTCGAACTGGCCGGCCTCGATTTCAGTTTCGATGGTCTTCAGGCCGTCGATGATGCAGTCGCGCTCGGCATCGGTGAGCACGCCGACCTTGGCCAGCATGGTGGCGTGGGCGATCGAACCCATGATGTCGTGGCGATACAGGCGCTGGTCAAAATTGACGGAGGCGGTGAAGCGGGCGACGAAGGCGTCGACGGGTTCACTGAAGCGGCCGCCCCAGGACTGATTGGTCTTGTCAGTGCTCATGAATTCGCTCGTGATCGGCTGTGGAGAAAGTAGCGGTTAAAGGCTGCGGCGGATGATAGCAGGGTTGCCGGGACTGGCGCTGGCACTGGTCGGCAGGTTTTTCCGATATGGCCTTGGGATCCAAGAAGGTTTTCGCACAACGATATTTTTCGATTGAGCAATATCGTCGTGGCAACCGTCTACAGTGGACGGTAGGACTTTTGCTTTTTCCATCCATGGCGCACCGGAAAAATAGAAGAAGGGGGAGCTCATATTGGTCAGATCGACAGTTAACAATCCCTACGGCGACGCCGTGCGACAACGGGCCTCGGGCATCGGTCGGCAAGCGCTGGTAAAGATAGGCAACCGCCTCGCGGCACTTTTTGGCCCTCGAACGAGTCTTAGCGTGGATCGCGGTGACGGATGTCACTTCCCCTGTCTACGCTATCCTTGTGCGAGACTCACGCAGGAATCCAGCGCAATATGAATGTCCTGATCGTTGATGACGAACCACTGGCCCGCGAGCGCCTGAGCCGAATGGTTGGCGAGCTCGAGGGTTACAGTGTCCTGGAGCCGAGCGCCACCAATGGCGACGAGGCATTGGCCCTTATCGACAGCCACAAGCCGGATATCGTGCTGCTCGACATTCGCATGCCTGGCCTGGACGGCCTGCAGGTGGCGGCGAAGTTGTGCGAACGAGAATCGCCGCCCGCCGTGGTGTTCTGTACCACCCGGGACGACTTCCCACCCGAGGTGTTGCAGGCCGGTGCCGTGGGCTATCTGGTCAAGCCCGTGGCGTCCGAGGCTTTGCTCGAAGCCTTGCGCAAGGCCGAGCGGCCCAACCGCGTGCAACTGGCGGCGCTGACCCGTCCGGCCGCCGAAAGCGGCAGTGGCCCACGCAGCCACATCAGTGCGCGCACCCGCAAAGGCATCGAGTTGATCCCCTTGAACCAGGTGGTCTATTTCATTGCCGACCATAAGTACGTGACCTTGCGTCATGAGAGTGGCGAGGTGTTGCTGGACGAACCCCTCAAGGCCCTTGAAGACGAGTTCGGCGAACGCTTCGTGCGCATCCATCGCAACGCCCTCGTGGCCCGCGAGCGCATCGAGCGCTTGCAGCGCACCCCCCTTGGGCATTTCCAACTGTTCCTCAAAGGCCTCAATGGCGACGCGCTGATTGTCAGCCGGCGGCACGTGGCCGGCGTGCGCAAGATGATGCAGCAGCTTTGACCGGGCGGTCCAAGGCGTCCAACGCGTTTCATTTCGAGGATCTGGCGGCCAGGGAGGCCTTGGGGTCGTGATTCAAATCAAAGCGGTTTTGGCTGAGCTGTTATTATCTGCCGTATCTTTTAAGTACGGATTGATCCATGTCCCCTCGCGAGATCCGCATCGCCACCCGTAAAAGTGCCTTGGCCCTCTGGCAGGCCGAATACGTCAAAGCCCGCCTGGAAGCGGCCCATCCCGGGCTGAGCGTGACCCTGGTGCCCATGGTCAGTCGCGGTGACAAGCTGCTGGACTCGCCGCTGTCGAAGATCGGCGGCAAGGGCCTGTTCGTCAAGGAGCTGGAAACCGCGTTGCTGGACAACGAAGCCGACATCGCCGTGCACTCGATGAAAGACGTGCCCATGGACTTCCCCGAAGGCCTGGGCCTGTTTTGCATCTGCGAGCGAGAAGACCCCCGCGATGCGTTCGTCTCCAACACGTTTTCCAGCCTTGAGGCGCTGCCTGCCGGGAGCGTGGTCGGCACGTCCAGCCTGCGTCGCCAGGCACAATTGCTGACGCGGCGCCCGGACCTGAAAATCCGCTTCCTGCGTGGCAACGTCAACACACGCCTGGCCAAGCTCGATGCCGGCGAATACGACGCCATCATCCTCGCCGCCGCCGGCTTGATCCGCCTGGGCTTCGAAGACCGCATCACCTCGGCCATCAGCGTCGATGACAGCCTGCCGGCCGGTGGCCAAGGGGCGGTGGGTATCGAGTGCCGCAGCGCCGACAGCGACATCCATGCCCTGCTGGCGCCGCTGCATCATGCAGACACCGCCACGCGGGTGTTCGCCGAGCGCGCCCTGAACAAACATCTCAATGGCGGTTGCCAGGTGCCGATCGCCTGTTACGCCGTGCTGGAGGGTGAGCAGGTCTGGTTGCGCGGTCTGGTGGGGGATCCCAACGGCGGCCGACTGCTTAGCGCCCAGGCACGGGCGCCGCGCCACGATGCCGAGGCGCTGGGTGTGCGCGTGGCTGAAGACCTGCTGAGCCAGGGTGCCGCCGACATCCTCAAGGCGGTCTACGGCGAGGCCGGCCACGCGTGACGGGTTGGCGGCTGTTGCTCACCCGGCCGGCGGACGAGTCGTCGGCGCTGGCGGCGGTTCTGGCCGAAGCGGGGGTCTACAGCAGCAGCTTGCCGTTGCTGGAGATCGAGCCGGTCCCGCTGTCCGATGCCGGGCGCGCGATATTCCAGGCGCTGGATCAATACGCTGCCGTGATCGTGGTCAGCAAACCGGCCGCGCGCCTGTGCGTCGAGCTGCTGCGCCAATACTGGCCCCAGCCTCCGGACCAACCCTGGTTCAGCGTGGGCGCGGCCACCGGACAGATCCTCGCCGATGCCGGCCTCACCGTGTTTTATCCCGATCACGGCGATGACAGCGAAGCCTTGCTGGAACACTTGGTCTTGCGCCAGGCTGTATCGCGGCCCGACCCCAAGGTCTTGATCGTGCGGGGCGAAGGCGGCCGCGGCTTGCTGGCAGAGCGTTTGCGCGAGCAAGGTGCTAGTGTCGATTACCTGGAATTGTACCGACGCCACTTGCCCAGTCATGGCGAAGGGGCATTGCCGGCAATAGTCGAAGCGGAACGCTTGAACGCCCTGGTGGTCAGCAGTGGGCAGGGCTTCGAGCATTTGCAGCGGCTGGCCGGCGATGCGTGGTCGGCCCTGGCGCGCTTACCGTTGTTTGTGCCAAGCCCAAGGGTGGCCGAGATGGCGCGTGTCGCCGGGGCCCGAACAGTTGTGGATTGCCGTGGCGCCAATGCCGCGGCTTTGCTGGCGGCGTTACGGGAACACTCCGTGCCGTTTTCTAATGCAAAGGATGGATACGTGAGCGAAACAGCCTTGCCAAAAGAAGATCTGGACCAGCCAGCGATCGATGCGCCGGTTGAAACCCCACCTCCCGTAGCGCCGCGTCGTGGCAACGGGCTGGCCGTTGTTGCACTGTTGCTCGGCGCTGCCGGCGTAGCCGTTGGCGGCTGGGGCGTGTGGCAGGTGCGTCACCTGCAAACCAATAACCAGCAGCAGTCCGCCCAGGTCCAGGCGCTGAACGACCAGTCCCAGGCCCTCAAGCTCAACGAGCAACGCCTGAGCGAGCGCCTGGCGCAATTGCCCCCGGCTGAAGAGCTGGAGGAGCGGCGGCGCCTGGTGGCCCAGTTGCAGAGTGATCAGCAACACTTGAATCAGCGCCTGGAAACCGTGCTCGGTGCCAGTCGCAAGGACTGGCGCCTGGCAGAGGCCGAGCACCTGTTGCGCCTGGCCAGCCTGCGTCTTTCCGCGCTGCAAGACATCAACAGTGCCCAGGCGCTGGTCCAGGGCGCTGACGAAATCCTGCGGGAGCAGAACGACCCTGGTTCGTTCGCCGCCCGCGAGCAATTGGCCAAGACCCTCGCTGCGCTGCGCAGCACCGAACAACCGGATCGCACCGGGCTGTTCCTGCAATTGGGTGCCTTGCGTGACCAGGTGCTGCAACTGACCGAACTGGCACCGGAGTACAAGGATCGCGGCGAATCGCTGCTGGGCCTGACCGCCGATGGCGATGGAGCCAGTCGGTGGGCGCAGTGGTGGGATCAGATCTCGCGCTATATCCGCATCGATTTCAACGCGGACGAGAACGTTCGTCCGCTGCTGGCCGGGCAGAGCCTCGTGCAAGTGCGCCTGGCCCTGAGCCTGGCGCTGGAGCAGGCGCAATGGGCCGCCCTCAACGGCCAGGCGCCGGTCTACACCCAGGCGCTGACCGAGGCGCGGGATGTGTTGAAGAGCAATTTCAATCAGGACAACCCGCAAAGCAAAATCATGCTCGAGCGCGTGGGTGAGCTGTCCAAGCAACCGGTGACGGTGGTCACCCCGGACCTGACCGGCACGCTGAGCAGCGTCCAGGCCTACCTTGAGCGCCGCAACCTCAATGCCGAGGAATCGGTCAAGCCGCTGCCCGCGCCTGGCGCGCAGGAGGCCACGCCATGAAACGTCTCTACGTGATTCTGTTCATGGTCATCGCCGCCGCCGGCTTGCTGGGCGTGGCGATTGCCGAGCATTCGGGTTACGTGCTGGTGGCGTACAAGAACTTCCGTTATGAAGCCGGACTGTGGGTCACCCTGGCGCTGGTGGCGGTGCTCTGGCTGGTGTGGCGAGGCCTGAGATTCCTGATCGGGCTGGTGACCACGTCCAGTGGCGTGGTCAACCCGTGGTCGCGGCGCAACCGCAGCCGTCGGGTGCAAGTGGCGATCGAACACGGCCAGTTGGACCTGGCCGAAGGTCGCTGGGCCAGTGCCCAGCGCCACCTGCACCGTGCCGCCGAAGCGGAGCGCCAACCGCTGCTGTATTACCTGGGGGCCGCCCGCGCGGCTAACGAACAAGGTCTTTACGAACAGAGCGACAGTTTGCTGGAGCGCGCCCTGGAGCGTCAGCCCCAGGCGGAGCTGGCCATTGCCCTGACGCACGCGCAACTGCAGACGGACCGGGGCGACACGGACGGGGCATTGAGCACGCTGCAGGCCATGCATGAGCGTCATCCCCATAACGTCCAGGCCCTGCGCCAATTGCAGCGACTGCATCAGCAGCGCGGCGACTGGTCGGCGGTGATCCGGCTGTTGCCGGAGTTGCGCAAGGATAAAGTCCTGCCGCCGGCTGAACTGGCTGAACTGGAACGGCGTGCCTGGGGCGAAAACCTCACTCTGGCGGCCCACCGTGAAGAGGACGGCAGTGTCGGTTTGCAGTCGCTCAATCGTGCCTGGCAACAGCTGACCTCCGCACAGCGCCAGGAACCGGCGTTGGTGTTGGCCTATGCCGAGCAACTGCGTCAGTTGGGCGCTCAGGTCGAAGCCGAAGAGGTGCTGCGCGGCGCGCTCAAGCGTCATTACGACAGCCACCTGGCGCGTCTATATGGGCTGGTTCGTGGCAACGATCCGATCCGCCAACTGCAAACGGCCGAGGGCTGGCTCAAGGATCACCCGGCCGATCCAAGTCTGTTGCTGACCCTGGGGCGCCTATGCTTGCAGAACAGCTTGTGGGGCAAGGCGCGGGATTACCTGGAAAGCAGTTTGCGGGCCCAGCGCAATCCCGAAGCCTGCGCCGAACTGGCGCGCCTGCTGGCGCAACTGGGGGATGCCGAGCGCAGCAACCAATTGTTCCAAGAGGGGTTGGGGTTGCTGGATGAGCGCCTGCTGGCCGCGCCGCTGCCGGTTCCGGCTTAGGTGTTGTCGACTTGAGAGGGGCGTGACTTATTCTTGAACGTGGCATGAGTCATGTGGCGAGGGAGCTTGCTCCCACTCGGCTGAGAGGCCTGTGGTGAATTGAAGATCGCCATCGCGAGCAAGCTCGCTCCCACATCGATCCCTGGTAACCGCCAACCCCCTGTGGGAGCGAGCTTGCTCGCGATGACGTCACCCCAGGCAACCCAGAACCCGTGACGAGTGAGCAAGCTCCCTCGCCACGGGTTGGTGAACCTTAAATGCGCTGTTGCGAATACGGTTTTGGGGCTTTGGTCATACCATCAGTAAAGTCCTACAGCTCATCGCGCCGTATCCTCCTCGGCCTGTTGGGAATTCCCTACACTCCTGGTGAAGTGTCTGCGCGGGGCTGCCTTGAAAGGCCCGAGGGCTTTCCTCTACCGTAACAGCTTGTCTCTTCTGTTACGGAATCGCCATGTCTTTGGCCAGCTCACGTTTCTTGTTTCTCATGGCTTCCATCGCCGCCGCCCTGGCTTTGGGCATCAGCACGTATCTGGAGTATTCGGTCGGCCTGACGCCTTGCAGCCTGTGTGTCTTGCAGCGGTTGTGCCTGATGCTGTTCCTGGTGAACAGTCTCGTGGCCTGCGTACAGGGTCCAGGTCAAAGAGGCACGCTCTTCTACGGTACGGCAGGGTTGGTTTTTGCGACGGGGGGAATGACCCTGGCCTGGCGTCAGGTCTTGATGCAAAGCCATTCGTTCGAGCCGTTTGCTGATTGTGTTGCCCAGCCCAAGCTGATGGATTCGTGGTGGTGTGCGTTGCAGCGTGTCCTCGATGGCACCGTTGACTGCGCGAATATCACTTGGACGTTGTTCGACCTGAGCATCCCCGAGTGGAGCCTGTTGTTTTTTCTTGCGGTGTCCAGCGTGATGACCTATCTGCTGCTGCGCCTTGCCTGGAGTGCTCTGGTACAACCGCTCAGCGGCGAGACGTCGCAGTTGGTCCGGGCCGTGGATTAAACACTTGTATGAACTTTATCTCCTGCGTACCTTGAAGCCGTTGTCGTGCGGGCATAATCTGGCCCGCACGTGTTATTGGAATTGTGCCGCTCGATCATGTTGTGTCTGGCTTGTCCCTGGTTCATCAGGCGTGCACAGGCTGCGAGGGGCATGACTCACAAGGGAAGAAATCACCATGCTCGAAAGTTGTCAGAATGCTCAGGAACGCTGGGGTGGGGTGCATCTGTTGATCGATCGCTGGCTGCAAGAGCGTCGCGAACTGATTCGGGCCTACGATGATCTTGGCGACAAGCCTGAAGCCCTGGGCGAAAGCCGCAAACCCTTGCAAGAGTTCTGCGGTGTGCTGGTCGACTATGTGTCTGCCGGTCATTTCGAGATCTATGAACAACTGACGGGCGAGGCCAAGGCCTTCAACGACAAGCGCGGCCTGGAACTGGCCGAGACGATTTACCCGCGCATCGATGTCATCACCGAGAAGCTGCTGGCGTTCAACGACCTGTGCGATGAGGGCAAGTGTGTAGCGGAAAAATTCAAGGAGCTGGGCGGCTTGCTGCACGAGCGTTTCGAATTGGAAGACTGCCTGATCGAAGTGCTGCACAACGCTCACAAGGAAGAAGATACCGTCCAGGCCTGAGGGCTCGCGGTCATGAAAAAACGGTGCGCATTGCGCACCGTTTTTTTATTGGGTAAACGTCAGGTCGTCGCGCCCAGCAACTCGATCTCAAACACCAATGGCGTGTACGGCGGGATCACATCCCCGGCCCCTTCAGCGCCATAGGCCAGGGACGACGGAATCACCAGTCGCCATTTCGCGCCGACCGGCATTTGCGGCAACGCACTGCGCCAACCGTCAATCACACTGTCGAGGTTGAACCACTGTGCCTGGCGATTGGCGTCGAATACGGTGCCGTCCGGCAATCGACCGGTGTACAGCACCTGGACCTTGCCGTGAGGGCCGGCCTTCGCGCCATGGCCTGGCTTGATTTCGGTCAGCAGGATGCCGTCTGCCAGTTGCTGGACGCCAGGGCGGTTCTTTTCTTCGACGAGAAATTGTTGCTCGGTTTTCAATGCGGCTTCGGTTTGCGGCGTTGTCGAAGGCGCGTTCAGTTGCGCCTGGTGCTCGGCCAGGATTTGTTCGATGCGTTCATCCTTGAGAGCCAGCGGCTTGCCCAGGTAGGCCTGTTGCAAACCTTCGACCAAGGCTTTGATCTGCAGGTCCGGCACGTCCTGGCGCAGGCGTTCGCCGAGGCTGGCGCCCAGGCTGTAAGCCAAATCGTGGGCATCGTTTGCGCTGGTTTTTTCAGCGGCCTGGACCGTGGCGCAAGCCATGCACAGGAGTAAAAACAGGTGACGCGACATGTGTGCTCTCCGGCCTCGAATCGAGGAATTATGCCAGTGCCGATATCTGTAGAGGTGGATTGCCAAGGCACTGGCGCAGAAGATTTTTCCTCCCTTGCAACGCAACGTCTTGTGTACTGTCAACATGCCCTAGCGGCGGTTGCAGCAGAGGTCTAGTATGAGCCGCACTCACGTCAGTCAGGAGGTAAACCATGTCGGCCACCAAGAAGCCTGTAAACACTCCGTTGCACTTGCTCCAACAACTCTCGGGCAGCCTGCTCGAACATCTGGAAAATGCCTGCTCCCAAGCGCTGGCTGATGCTGAAAAACTGCTCGCCAAACTGGAAAAGCAACGCGGCAAGGCGCAGGAAAAACTGCACAAGTCGCGCACCAAACTGCAAGACGCAGCCACCGCTGGCAAGGCCAAGGCCCAAGCCAAGGCTAAAGACGTCGTGAAAGAACTCGAAGACTTGCTCGATGCCTTGAAGGATCGTCAGTCCGAAACCCGCGCCTACATTCTGCAACTCAAGCGTGATGCCCAGGAAAGCCTGAAACTGGCCCAGGGCGTCGGTCGCGTGCAAGAAGCCGCGGGCAAGGCGCTGTCGCTTCGTGCTGCCAAGCCTGCCGCTGTATCGGCCAAGAAGCCGGCGGCTAAACCCGCCGTGGCAAAAGCACCGGCCAAAGTCGCTGCCAAGCCTGCCGCCAAAGCCGCCAGCAAGCCGGCTGCCAAACCCGTCGCTGCCAGCGCTGCAAAACCTGCGGCAAAAAAACCAGTCGTCAAGGCGGCTGCCAAGCCCGCTGCAAAAACGGCGGCCGCTAAACCTGCCGCTGCCAAGCCCGCTGTAAAAGCGGCTGCTAAACCTGCCGCCAAGCCAGCGGCGAAAGCTGTCGCCAAACCTGCCGCTAAAACCGCCGCCGCCAAACCAGCCGCGACGAAAACCGCCGCCGCTAAA
Source organism: Pseudomonas sp. LARHCG127 (assembly GCF_052871455.1). Classification (NCBI taxonomy): domain Bacteria; kingdom Pseudomonadati; phylum Pseudomonadota; class Gammaproteobacteria; order Pseudomonadales; family Pseudomonadaceae; genus Pseudomonas; species Pseudomonas sp. LARHCG127. The sequence goes on along the minus strand of NZ_JBIXJT010000002.1, from coordinate 194,037 downwards.
CCGGCTGCCAAAGCGCCGGTAAAAGCCACTGCAAAACCGGCTGCCGCCAAGCCTGCTGCCAAACCGGCAGCGAAGCCTGCGGCAACCAAAACGGCTGCGGCCAAGCCCGCTGCAAAAACCGCTGCCAAGCCAGTCGCTGCCAAAGCCGCGGCTAAACCCGCTGCCAAACCGGCCGCGGCCAAGCCTGCAGCTGCGAAGCCAACGGCTGCCAAGCCAGCCGCCGCGAAACCAGCTGCTGCCAAGCCCGCCGCGAAACCGGCCGTGAAAAAACCAGCCGCTGCAAAACCTGCGACTGCGCCAGCCGCCAAGCCCGCAACATCGGCTCCGGCTCCGACCGCGGCACCTGCGCCAACCGCCAGCACGCCGGCCGCGGCGACCAGCCCAGCTGCCGTTGCGCCGACCGCCAGCAGCACCCCAACCAGCGCTTCCTAAGTGCCGGACACCGCGACGCGCAGCTGATGCAGCGCGTCGCGGCTCGCGGGTTCGGCATTCGCCGCCAGCCCTTGCAGCCATTGCGCTGAATCGTTCTGTTGTGCCCTCGGCCAATCCTTGGCCAGCGCTTCCAATCGTTCCAACAATCGCCGTTCGGCGGCCAACTCCAGTTGCTTGACCTGTTCGCGCAGGCCATTGAGTGCCGCGTCCTGGAGGGCTCCGGCTTTCCATTGATTGCGAAGCGTACGCAGTGGCCGCACCACCTCGGCCTCCCACGGCTCGGCCATTTGTCGAAGTCGCTGCAGCCTGTGTTCATTGCAGGCCACGCCGCGCTGCGCCAGCCACAGGCCACAAAGCAGCAGGCAGACGTTGGCGCCGGCGTCTTGTGCCGCCAGGCACGCAGGCTCTACGCCAGGCTTGGCATAGAGGTCGAGGGAAAAACTCCACAGGTCAGGGGACATCGTGCTACTCGCGCCAGTTGCGAGCGAAGCTGGTAGACTCCGCCGCCATTATGATCCGACTTCAGAACCTGACTTTACAGCGTGGCCCGCAACGTCTGCTAGAAGACGCCGAGCTGACCCTGCACGCCGGCCACAAAGCCGGCCTCATCGGTGCCAACGGTGCCGGCAAATCGAGCCTGTTCGCCTTGCTGCGAGGCGAGCTGCACCCGGACTCGGGCGATTGCCTGCTGCCGGCCGATTGGCGCATCGCCCACATGCGCCAGGAGGTCGACACCCTCGAGCGCCTGGCGGTGGACTACGTGCTCGATGGCGACCTGCGCCTGCGCCAGGTGCAACGTGACCTGGCGGCGGCCGAAGCGGCCCACGACGGTGCCGCACAGGCCCGCCTGCATTCGGAACTCGACAGTGCCGATGGCTACACCGCCGATGCCCGCGCGCGTAAATTGCTCGCCGGCCTGGGCTTCACCAATGAACAGATGGACCGCCAGGTCGGGGATTTCTCCGGCGGCTGGCGGATGCGCCTGAACCTGGCGCAGGCGTTGATGTGCCCTTCGGATCTGCTGCTGCTCGATGAACCGACCAACCACTTGGACCTCGACGCCATCATCTGGCTCGAAGACTGGCTCAAGAGCTACCCGGGCACGCTGCTGCTGATTTCCCACGACCGCGATTTCCTCGATGCGGTGGTGGATCACGTGGCCCATGTCGACCAGCGCAAGCTCACCTTGTACCGTGGCGGCTACAGCGCCTTCGAGCGCGCCCGTGCCGAACGCCTGGCCCAGCAACAGCAAGCCTATGAGAAGCAACAGGCGCAACGTGCGCACATGGAAAGCTACATCGCCCGCTTCAAGGCCCAGGCCACCAAGGCCCGCCAGGCCCAGAGCCGGATCAAGGCACTGGAGCGGATGGAAGAGCTGTCGGCGGCCCACGTCGATTCACCGTTCGATTTTGTCTTCCGCGAATCGACCAAGATCTCCAGCCCGTTGATCGACCTGTCTGACGCACGCCTGGGCTACGGCGACAAGACCGTGCTGGAGAAGGTCAAGCTGCAACTGACCCCCGGTGCGCGGATCGGCCTGCTGGGCCCCAACGGTGCCGGTAAGTCGACCCTGATCAAGAACCTTTCCGGCGAACTCGAGCCTCTGGCCGGGCGCCTGACCCGAGGTGAAAACACCGTCGTCGGCTACTTCGCCCAGCACCAGCTCGACTCCCTGGATTCCAAGGCCAGCCCGCTGTTGCACCTGCAACGGTTGGCGCCGACCGAGCGTGAGCAGACCCTGCGCGATTTCCTCGGCGGTTTCGATTTCCGCGGGGCGCGCATCGACGAGCCGGTGTTGAATTTCTCCGGCGGCGAAAAGGCCCGCCTGGCACTGGCATTGATCGCCTGGGGTCGACCGAACCTGTTGTTGCTCGACGAACCGACCAACCACCTGGACCTGGAAATGCGCCTGGCCCTGACCATGGCCTTGCAAGAATTCAGTGGCGCGGTATTGGTGGTGTCCCACGATCGGCATTTGCTCAAGAGCACGACGGATAACTTCTTCCTGGTCGCCGATGGCAAGGTCGAGGAGTTCGACGGTGACCTGGAGGACTACGCCCGTTGGCTGGTGGAGTACCGCCAGCGTAACGCGCCGGTCAGCAGCACACCGGTCAACCCGGACAAGACCGACAAGAAAGCCCAGCGCCAGGCCGCCGCCGCGCTGCGCCAGCAACTGGCGCCGCACAAACGCGAGGCCGACAAGCTCGAAGCCGAGCTGGGCAAGCTGCATGAAAAATTGCAGAAAATCGAAACCAGCCTGGGCGACAGTGGTCTCTACGAGGCCGCGCGCAAGGATGAGTTGCGTGACCTGCTGGCCGAACAGGCCAAGCTGAAGGTCCGGGAAGCGGAGCTCGAGGAGGCTTGGATGCAAGCGCTGGAATGGCTGGAAAACCTGCAAGCGGAGCTGGAGGCGTTGTCCTGATGGAAGCGTTGGCGTTGCCTGTCCCTGTCATGTGGATCGAGCCGATCTGGCTCGGTGTGCAAATCCTGCTGATCCTGGTGGCCGGTTATGTCTCGCAGCGCTTCGTCGCGCGTGCGCTCACGGGCCTGGGTGAGCGTTACCCGCTCCCACCCCAACTGGTGATTATCCTGCGGGGTGTGCTGCGCTGGCTGATCATGGGCACTGCGGTGCTGGTGGTGCTCGAACGCCTGGGTGTCTCGGCCACGGTGCTGTGGACGGCGCTGTCGGGCTTTGTCGCGGTGGCAGCGGTGGCGTTCTTCGCCATCTGGAGCGTGCTGTCCAACCTGTTCTGCGCCGTTTTGATCTACACCGTCGGACCCTTTCGCCTGGGCGATGTGGTCGAGTTGGTGGATAGCACCGACAAGCCCGGTATCAAGGGGCGCGTGGTGGCAATCAATCTGCTGTACACCACGCTGATCGAACCCGAGGAACTCGGCACCGGCAGCGCGATGGTGCAAGTGCCCAACAGCCTGTTCTTCCAGCGCTCGGTGCGGCGCTGGCGCGGCAGCGAAGCGTTCCCGGTGGGCGGTTTCGTCGAATAACGCAAAGGGCCGCTACGCGGCGCAGCGGAAGCAAGCTCCCTCGCCACGGTTCATGCCCGCTTGAGGCTTGCGCAAAAAACGGTGGTCAACCACGTGACGGCGCATTAGCTTAGTCGTTTCGACGAATCCGAGCCGGGGAGTGCAATGGTGCTGGAAACATGGTTGGCGTTTTTCGCTGCGTGCTGGGTGATCAGTCTTTCGCCGGGTGCCGGCGCGATTGCATCGATGTCCAGCGGTCTGCGATATGGCTTTTGGCGCGGTTACTGGAACGCCTTGGGCCTGCAATTGGGCCTGGCGTTGCAAATCCTGGTCGTTGCCGCCGGTGTTGGCGCGATCCTCACGGCGTCGGCCACTGCGTTCTATGCCATCAAGTGGTTCGGCGTGGCCTACCTGGTCTACCTGGGGGTCAAGCAGTGGCGAGCCATTCCCGGCGACATGACCGACGACGCGGCCCCACGGCCCATAGGTAAGCCCCTGGCGCTGGTGTTTCGCGGTTTCCTGGTCAATGTCAGCAACCCCAAGGCGCTGGTGTTCATGCTGGCGGTGTTGCCGCAGTTCATCAATCCCCATGCGCCGTTGATCCAGCAGTACCTGATCCTGGGCGTCACCATGATCGCCGTCGATCTCATCGTCATGGCCGGGTACACCGGGTTGGCGTCTAAAGTCCTGCGTCTGTTGCGTACACCGAAACAACAGCGGCGGATGAACCGTGCCTTCGCGGGTATGTTCATTGGCGCGGCGGGTTTGCTTGCGACGATCAGAAAGGCTGCTGCATAAAGCAAAACCTGTGGCGAGGTAGCTTTTGTGGCTGGCTTTTGTAGAGGGCTTTTGTGGCGAGGGAGCTTGCTCCCGCTCGGTTGCGCAGCGACCGCAAGATCTTGGGGCCGCTTCGCCCGAAGCGTCGGACCGGCCCAGCGGGAGCAAGCTCCCTCGCCACAAAAGCATTCAGCTCATCACAGAAGCCAAAACAGCTAGCTCGCCACAAGAGCCGCTAAACAGCTACCCGACGGTATGCCTCAGCGCAAGATCACCGGCGCCGTGTCCCGGGGCAGGTTGTTGCGCGGCACCGGCTCGCCAGGTTGCTCGTAGCTCGGGCCGCCGAGTTGTTCGCTCAGTTGCCGCGCCACGTCTTCACCCAGGGCCTTGGACACTTCGCGTACCACCCGCGGACGGTTGAGGCTGATGCGTGCGTCCCGGTGGTTCAGCAACTTGGTGTCCTGGCCTTCACCCATGGCCGTGAAGGCCGAGGTGATCTCGTAGGTCTTGGTGTTGATCAGGCTGAAGTCCGCCACCAGGGTCAACGCCAGCACAGCCGAGTAGCTGTCGGTATGGGCCAGCTCGTTGATGTCGCGGGTGAAATCGATGTCCGACACGGTGCCGAACAGCACGTAGTCGGCACCCTTGAAGTTGCCGGCCTTGATGCGCTTGATCACGTCATACACGTCGCCACTGGATGCCGCCGTGTGGGGCGTGCCCTGGGTCAGCTGGAACATGCCGCTGCGCAGGATCTCGCCCTTGATGTCGCCGGTGAACTTGCGCAGTTCGCCCTGCTCGATGTAGCTGCTGGTGGCTTCCATCTCGTCGTAGCTCGAGGAAGCGCTGGCGCTGTAGGGGTTCGCCTGGAAGTTGCTCTGCGCCGAAACGGTGTGGATGTATTCCTCCACCCGTTCCTGGTACGCCAGGTCGGTTACCGCGACTTTTGGGGCCGCCTGGGCACTGAATGCGCAGGCCAGGGCCATGATGCCTATCCATGTGCGCATGGCTTAGCGCTCCGTGGTCTTGCGGATTTCTTTTTCGTCCATCCACTCGGCCAGACCGCTCTCGACGTCGATCAATTGCAGGCTGAATTTGTAGAAGACGTCCTTGTAGTCGCTGCTGCGCTTGACGATCGAGCTGATGGAGCCCTCGAGGCGGTACTTGGCAGCGATCATGTTGCCGGTCTTGGCCACGGTGCTTTTCTTGTACAGGCCGCTCTGGTTCTGCAGCTTGAGCTGGTCGACCTGGCTTTCCATGGCGGTGTTGTCGCTGGCGAAACGGGCCGCGCCGGTCTTCATCAACTGGGTCTTGATGCTGGTGGTGATTTCGCGGGTGTCGATGTATTCGCTGGTCTTGTTCTTCACGTCATAGACCTGGACAACCGGGCGACCCTGCAGGATGCCGGACTGGGCCAGGGAGCGGGTCATGGACTCGGCGATCATTTGCAGGTCGGTGGAGCCGAACTCGTTGGTCACGGTTTCCACGGCCTTGGTATCGCCGTAGCTGATGTTCTTGTTGCCCAGGACCGGCGAGTTGTTGGCACAGCCGCTGACCAGCAGGGCGGCGAGGGCGAGGGAGGAAATGCGTACGAACATGTGGGGGCTCTCGAAAACTGAATGAATATGGGCTTAGGTGCAATGCCGATCGGTAAAGGAACTTGTGCCGACGATCCCTGTGGCGAGGGGGCTTGCTCCCGCTCGGGTGCGCAGCGACCGCAAGATCTTGGGGCCGCTTCGCGGCCCAGCGGGAGCAAGCTCCCTCGCCACAGGTCCGGTGCTGGCTTGACCGACCGGGATCAGGCTCAAGGGGTATTGATTTCCAAACGGAAATCCACGGCCTTGGGTGTCGGTGCGATGGCCGGCAGGAAACTGGTCTGTTCGCCATACATCGTCAGGCTTTTCCAGGTTTCTTCTTCGGCGATCGGAAAGCCTTCCGGCCCCAGCCAGGCAAAGCGGTAATACATCGTCTTGTTGTTGTAGCTGGTATTGCTCAACTGGACATTGACGGTCATGTAGCCGTTTTCCCTGGCCACGCGCATGGCGCCGACCACGATGTTCTTGGTCTTGCCCATCGCCACGACCTTGCTGGCGGCGCTGCCCGGCTCCGGTGGCGGCGGGGTGGCGCAACCGGCCAGCAAGGCCAGGGCGCCGACGGCGATCAGTTTTAAACGCATGTGAACAAGACTCCGTTCTTAAGGTTGCTTGAGGGCAATGGCGGTCGGATTGGCGCTTGGTATCACCTGGGCCGCCAGGCCGCCGGCGAACACTTGGTTACCCACCGCTCGCAGCGTGATGACCTGGTAGCGCTGGTCGACGGTGATTTTGACCATCGAGCCGCCCACCGCGCTTGGCAGGGTGACCTGGTGCTCGCCTTTCTTCAGGCGCAGGCGCACGACCTGGGTGTAGTCGGGCAGGGTGCGCCAGGTCCGGGTGTCGGCGCCTTCGAGTACCGCCGAGGTAAGACCCACGGCCAGGCCGGCCAGGGGGTTGGTTTCGTTGATCTGCTTTTGCGCCACACCACGGGTGATGGCGCGCACGGTGGTGCGCAGGATGATGCCCGGCATGTCATCGCGCAGGGCGCGACGCGACATGGCGGTGGTGCTGTTGAGCTGGGTCAGGTCCAACTGGCGGCCGTCGACACCGATCTGGCCGAAGGTGGCTGTGGAGGTGTCAGGCTTGATCAGCGGGAACGACAACGGTGTGATGACCAGGTTGCCGCTGATCGGCAGCGGAAGGGGAATGCGGATCGAGTCCCGGGACGGCGCCAGGCCACTCTGCACCACGATCAGGATGTCGCTGTCATCGCTTTTGGCGGCAGGTTTGTCCAGGTCACGCAGGGCCTGCTCCAGCAATGGCGTGTTGGGGCGCAGTTCGGCGGCCTTGCGATAACCCGGTGCGGCCAGGTCCTTTTCACCCAGGGCTTCATAGACGAAACCGGCCAGGTAATGGCTGAACGCGCTTTGGTAGCTGTTTTTGAGGCCGACGACTTCCGGGGCATCGAGGCTGGCCACCGGGTAACCCTGGAGGTCCTTGTATTCGGTCTTGACCCCTTGTTTCTCGGCTTCTTCCTCGCGCTTGAGGTATTCCTTGTCCCGCAGGTCGGCGATCACCGCTTCGCGTTCGTGGGTCTTCTTGATCTGGGTCCGGGCGCCGTCGAAGTCGTTCACTGCCAGCAGATTCAGGGCCATCTGCGTGGTCAGCATGACCTTTTCGTAATCGTAGCCTTCGTAGCGGCGGACTTTATCGTTGACCAGGAAGCTGCCGAACTGGGCCAGGTACTTGGCTGTGTCGAGCTTGACCGCGTCTTCCCACTGGCCAACCTGCTGATCGGCGCTGTTCCAGGCGGTCTGGCTGCCGGACAAATCGCCCTTGGCGCGCAGCAGCTCACCTTTCTCGAAGTAATACAGCAGGTCTTTGTCCTGGCTGGAATTGTTCTTCTCCAGCAGGGTCAACGCGCCGTCGACGTTGCCGGACGCCAACTGCTGGTTGGTCTGGGCCAATTCGCTGTCGTAATTGCGAAAGGCCGAGCAGCCGGACAACAAGGTGATCGCGCCGAGGGCGACCGAAAGAACGGCACGGGATGCCATGAACATTTTCTTCCCTGATAGCAGCCGGGGGTGTGCGGGCCGGGCTGGAGCGATCCACGGACGAGCGTCGAAACGCTGTCGGTTCCTCATAAAAAGAGGAGCTTTTATGCCATCGAATGATAAGAAGGCCGCGGGATTATAAACATGGCGCTTGGCTATGTAATGGCTTTTCAATTGCGAAATGCTGTTTTTGTGACATCACCTCCAAAGCATGAAAATCCGATGAAAATCGGCTCCCTAGGCACATGCGCCCTTGAGCCAAAGCCATTGGAAGTGAACAATGTGTTACTTCTTATTACCAACCGAGAGTCATTCATGACTGCGCCGTTCCGTTTGCTGGCCTGGCTTGTATTGCCATTGCTTGCGCTGTGCAGCACTTCGCTGCTGGCCGACACCCTCGAAAGTGCCCCCCAGGCGCTGCATTTATTGGATTACATCGGGGCGGATTACCCGGCTACGGTCGAGGCGGGCAAGGTCATCGACGACGCGGAGTACCGCGAGCAGTTGGAGTTCACCCAGGCGCTGGAAGGGTTGATCGTCGGGTTGCCGGCCAAACCGGAAAAGGCCGAGTTGGTCCAGGGCATCGGCGGCTTGCGCACGGCGATCACCCAGCGCCAGGACGGCGGCGAAGTCGCCCGTCTGGCGCGGCAGCTGGGGGCCAAGCTGGCGGTGGCGTATGAAGTCAGCCAAGCGCCGGTCATCACTCCCGATCCCATTCGCGGTGCGCCGTTGTATGCGCAGAATTGCTCGGTGTGCCACGGTGCCAGCGGTGCCGGCGACGGTCCTGCCGGTGTTGGCCTGGAACCGCCGCCCGCCAACTTGCGGGACGCCCAGCGCCTGGATCGCCTGAGCCTCTATGGGATCTATAACACCCTCGGCATGGGCATCGAAGGCACCGACATGCCGGCTTTCGCCGATCAGCTCGACGACCGTCAACGTTGGGATTTGGCGACCTATATCGCCAGCTTCAGCGCCGACCCGGCCGCGGCCAAAAGTGAACAAGTCTTTAACCTCGCTGACCTGGCGCGCCAGACCCCGGGCGAAGTCCTCGCCGCGCAAGGCCCGGCGGCGGCGGCGACATTCCGTGCCCAGCGCGCCCAGCCGCCACAGGTGCAACGTGGTCCGGCGCAGTTGCTCGACTACACGGCCGCCACCCTGGACAAAAGCATCGCGGCGTATCGCGCCGGTGACCATGACCAGGCCTACGACCTGTCGGTAGCGGCTTACCTGGAAGGTTTCGAGCTGGTGGAAAGCTCGCTGGACAACGTCGACGCCAACGTGCGCAAAGACACCGAAAAGGCCCTGATGGCCTACCGTCAATCGCTGCAGGACGGTCTGCCGGTTGAGCAGGCCGAACAGCGCCTGGACGCGGCCAAGGCCAAGTTGAAAGAGTCCGCCGGCCTGCTGGGCGGCGATGGCTTGAGCTGGTCGCTGAGCTACATCTCCGGGTTGCTGATCCTGCTGCGTGAAGGGTTGGAAGCGATCCTGGTGCTGGCGGCAATCCTGGCATTCCTGCGCAACACCGGCCAGCAGTCGGCGGTGCGCAGCGTCAACGTCGGTTGGGGCCTGGCGCTGCTGGCCGGCCTGGCGACCTGGGGCCTGGCGGCCTATGTGATCGACGTCAGCGGTGCCCAGCGCGAGCTGCTCGAAGGCGCGACGGCGCTGTTCGCCAGTGTGATGGTGCTGTGGCTGGGCGTCTGGATGCACGACCGTCGTCACGCCGCGGCCTGGCAGGATTACATCAAGAGCAGCCTGGTGGGCGGCGGTGGTCGTTTTGGTTTTGCGATCCTGGCGTTCTTCTCGGTCTATCGCGAACTGTTTGAAGTGATCCTGTTCTACGAAACCCTGTGGCTGCAAGCGGGGCCTGCCGGGCACAACGCGGTGCTGGCCGGCGGCGCGACCGCGCTGGTGTTGCTGGTGGGGTTGGCCTGGGTGATCCTGCGCGGCTCGGCGAAACTGCCGCTGGCGCTGTTCTTCAGCATCAACGCCGCGTTGTTGTGCGCGCTGTCGGTGGTGTTCGCCGGTCATGGCGTGAAGGCGTTGCAGGAAGCCGGGATCTTCGGCACCCATCCCGTGGCGTTCTTCGACTTCGACTGGCTGGGCATTCATGCCGATGCTTATTCGCTGGCCGCCCAAGTGGTGGCGATCCTGGCGATCGTGGTGCTGTATGGGCGCAGTTGGGTGGCGGAGAAGCGTCGGGTGCAGGTTTCCTGAAAAAGCATTCGCTGCGCTCATAATCGCGAGCAAGCTCGCTCCCACAGGATGTAGGCTGTCCTCTGTGGGAGCGAGCTTGCTCGCGATGCATTTAGAAGAGGAAGACCCCGATGCGCGTATGGATCGACGCCGACGCCTGTCCCAAGGCGGCGAAGGAACTGGTGGTCAAGTTCGCCTTGAAGCGCCGGTTCGAGGTGGTGCTGGTGGCCGGCCAACCGCAGATCAAGCCGGCCCTGGCCTGTGTGAAATTGATCGTGGTGCCCAGCGGCCCTGACGCGGCGGACGACTACCTGGTGGAGCACGCCGCGCCGGGTGAGCTGGTGATCTGCAGCGACGTGCCCTTGGCCGACCGCTTGGTAAAGAAGGGCGTCGCCGCCCTGGACCCGCGGGGGAAGGAGTTCGATGCGCAAAACATGGGCGAGCGCCTGGCGGTGCGCAACCTGTTCACCGATTTGCGTGAGCAGGGGCATATGGGGGGCGGCCCGGCGGCGTACAGCGAGCGGGATAAGCAAGGGTTTGCCAATGCGCTTGATCGGATCCTGACGCGGTTGGCTCGATTACCTTAAGCCTTGTGCATAACCCTGTGGGAGCGGGGGGTGGGGGGGGGGGGGGGGGGGTGGGCAAAACACAGGCACGGCAAGAGCGGCCAGCGCCGCGAGCACG
>NZ_JBIXJT010000002.1:27211-183373 GCF_052871455.1 Pseudomonas sp. LARHCG127 | reverse complement strand
TTACCTTAAGCCTTGTGCATAACCCTGTGGGAGCGAGCTTGCTCGCGATGGCGGTGTGTCAGCCAATACCTAGGCAACTGAACTGACGCCATCGCGAGCAAGCTCGCTCCCACAGAGAGGGAAAAGTCGGTGGGGTCAGGCGTCGTTCTCGTGCGTCAACTCCAACACCCGGTCCACCAGCTTGTTGATGCCCGAAGCCGCTTCGCTGATGTTCTGCGCCAGCATGTAGGCCGGGGTGCTGACCAGTTTGCGCGCGCGGTCCTCGACGATGTCGGTCACCGCGCAGTCTTCGTGGGTGCCGCCCATTTTGCCCACGGCCGCCGCCGTGTCCGGGTCGTTGCCGATGGTGCAGATCACCCCCGGGCCATAGATTTTTGCTGCCAGGGCCGGGGAGATGCAGATCAGTCCGACCGGTTTACTGGCCTCGGCAAAAGCCTCGGTCAAGGCCAGGACTTCTGGCTGGACCGTGCAACCGACGCCTTCGACGGCAAAGTTGGAGAGGTTTTTCGCCGAGCCAAAGCCACCGGGTACGATCAGCGCATCGAAATCGTCGACGTTGGCCTCACGCAAATCCTTCACGTTGCCCCGGGCGATCCGCGCGGACTCCACCAACACGTTGCGGCTCTCGGGCATTTCCTCGCCCGTCAGGTGATTGATCACATGCAACTGGGCAATGTTGGGGGCGAAGCACTGGACCTGCGCCCCGCGCTGATCGAGGCGCAGCAAGGTGATCACGCTTTCGTGGATCTCGGCGCCGTCATACACGCCACAGCCGGAAAGGATCACTGCAATTTTTTTGCTCATGGGCTTTTTCTCCAGATTCATGGCGTTAAATGTCTACTAATTTGTCACTCGTTGCCATAGGGGGATCGGGCAGCTACACCTAACCTGCCGGTTATCTCCCTGCCTCGCATGCCCGGGTTGCGTCATGAACTTCATCCTGTATGCCGTGCCGTTCTTCTTTGTGCTGATTGCCGTCGAGTTGTTGGCCGATCGCTGGCGGGGCGTGAGCCACTACCGCGTGGCAGACGCGATCAACAGCGTGAGCACCGGCGTGCTGTCGACCACCACCGGCCTGCTGACCAAAGGCGTGGGACTGGTGACCTATGCCTTTGCGTTGAAGCACCTGGCCGTCATCGAGCTCCCTGCCGACCGGGCCTGGACCTGGGTGTTTGCCTTCGTGCTCTACGACTTCTGCTATTACTGGCTGCACCGCATGGGCCATGAGCGCAACATCCTCTGGGCCGCCCATTCGGTGCACCACCAGAGCGAGGACTACAACCTGTCCACCGCGTTGCGCCAGACCAGCACCGGCTTCCTGTTGAGCTGGGTCTTCTATGTCCCGCTCGCCGTACTGGGCGTGCCGTTGGTGGTCTTCGTCAGCGTTGCGGCGTTGAATCTGCTGTACCAGTTCTGGGTCCACACCCAGCACATTCCCAAGCTCGGCTGGCTGGAGTGGTGTTTCGTGACGCCGTCCAATCATCGTGCCCACCATGCACAGAACCCTCTCTACATGGATCGCAACTACGGCGGGGTGTTCATTATTTGGGACCGTCTGTTTGGCACCTTCCAAGAAGAAGACGATAACGAGCCGGTGGTTTTTGGCGTGACCACGCCGCTGGCGAGCTGGAATCCGTTGTGGGCCAACCTGCAGTTCTATGCCCAGCTGTGGGCCGATGCGCGGCGAGCGGAGCGCTGGTGGGACAAGCTGCGAATCTGGTTCATGCCCACCGGTTGGCGTCCGGCGGATGTCGCGGCCCGGTACCCGCTGAACAAGCCGGACTTGAGCCAGTTCCGCAAATTCGAAGTGCCGCTGGACCTGCGCCAGCAGTGGTACGTAGGGCTGCAGTTCGGCGTCTACATTGCCTTGGGCAGTTATTTGATGAACCTTGAAGGCAGCCTGCCGGTGGCCGCCCTGGTGCTGGGGTGGGGCGCGGTGGCGTTCGGTCTGTTCGTGTTGGGCGTGGCCCTGGAGAATCGCCCGTGGGCGCTGAAGCTGGAGCTGTTGCGGCTGGCGTCGAACCTGCCGCTGGTATGGCTGGCGCCCTTGGCCGGGTTGTGGCCGGCCAGCGCTGTGATGAGCCATGGGGCTTGGGTCGGGCTGCTCAGCTACAGCCTGCTCAGCGGCATCGGGCTGTACTGCTGCCGCAGCCGGTTTACTCGGTTGGCGTCGTAGGCTCGGCAGACTTGGCTTGTTCGAGTCGCTCGGCTTCGAGGACTTTCTTGGCCAGCCGCGCATTCTTGATGCGTCGGCGCAGCCACAGGACCAGGCCCAGCACCAGCAACGCGCCAAGCACCCATAGTTCGTATTTCTTGATGCTGCCCAGCATGCCTTCCAGCACTGCGCCGAAGTGGTACGCGGCGGCGGCCAGGGCCGTGGCCCAGATCGCCGCGCCGATGCCGTTGAGCAGCAGGTAGCGGCCCGGCGGATAGCCTGACAGGCCGATGGCCACCGGCATCACCGTGCGCAGGCCGTAGACGAAGCGAAAGCTCAGGACCCAGATGTCCGGATGCCGGCGGATGTGCTCCAACGCGCGATCGCCCATCAACTGCCAGCGCGGCTTGCGGGCCAAGAGCTTGCGGCCGTGCTTGCGCCCCAGGAAATACCACAGCTGATCGCCCGCGTAGCTGCCGCAGAACGCCACGACGACCACCAGGTTGATGTCCATGTAGCCACGGAACGCCAGGAAGCCTGCGAGCACGAGGATGGTTTCGCCTTCGAAGAACGTGCCGATAAACAAGGCCAAGTAGCCGAAGTCATGCAGAAATTGTTGGAGCATTGTCTGGGTGCTGGCGAAATGAACGCGCAGCCTAACCCTTCGGGCACATTCAGGAAAGTATCGAAATGTGTCTCGACGTGAACAATTCCTACAGAAGACAATGACTGCGACTACCGGTCGCGCTTTCGCACAACTGTCATGCGTTCGTCATAATAGCCGCTTATAACTGTCACGCTCGCCCGTCTGCGGGCTCAGGAGTCTGCCGTGAGCTTTACCCCCGCCAATCGTCTGTTCCCTGCTACCCGTCTGCGTCGCAACCGTCGTGATGAGTTCTCTCGTCGGCTGGTGCGTGAAAACGTGCTGACCACCGATGACCTGATCCTGCCGGTGTTCGTGCTGGACGGTGAGAACCGTCGCGAAGCGGTGGCGTCGATGCCCGGGGTGGAACGCCTGACCATCGACCTGCTGCTCGAAGAAGCCGCCCACTGGGTCGAGCTGGGCATTCCGGCGCTGGCCCTGTTCCCGGTCACGCCGCCGGCGCTCAAGTCCCTGGACGCCGCCGAAGCCTGGAACCCGGAGGGCATTGCCCAACGTGCGACCCGCGCCCTGCGCACGCGCTTCCCGGAACTGGGAGTGATCACCGACGTGGCGCTGGACCCGTTCACCACCCACGGGCAGGACGGTATCCTCGACGAAGAAGGCTACGTGCAGAACGACATTACCGTCGATGCGCTGGTCCGGCAGGCGTTGTCCCATGCCGAGGCCGGTGCCCAGGTGGTCGCGCCGTCGGACATGATGGACGGGCGCATCCAGGCGATCCGCGAAGCCCTCGAGGTCGCCGGTCACGTCAATGTGCGGATCATGGCCTACTCGGCCAAGTACGCCAGCGCCTATTACGGCCCGTTCCGCGATGCGGTCGGCTCGGCGCTGAACCTGGGCAAGGCCAACAAGGCCTCCTATCAGATGGACCCGGCCAACAGTCAGGAAGCCTTGCACGAAGTGGCGGCTGACTTGTCAGAAGGGGCAGACATGGTCATGGTCAAGCCTGGCATGCCCTACCTCGACATTCTTTGCCGGGTCAAAGACGAATTCAAAGTGCCGACCTTTGTTTATCAGGTCAGCGGCGAGTACGCCATGCACATGGCCGCGATCCAGAACGGTTGGTTGGGCGAAGGGGTGATCCTGGAGTCCTTGACCGCTTTCAAACGCGCAGGCGCTGATGGCATCCTGACTTACTTTGCCGTGCGCGCCGCCCAATTGTTACGAGAGCAGAAATAGCCTCCCAGGAACTTGCGATGAATACCGAAGGACTCACAGAAGTTGCCGTAAAAGACGCTCAACCCGTGGTCGAGCAAGTCGCCGAGACACCGCCGGAGCTGGAGCCCGCTCCCCCGGCTGTGGTCGAGCCCGCCCCGGCCCCGGCGATTGCCATTCCGAACCTGGACGACAGCAGCCTGTACATCCATCGCGAGCTGTCGCAACTGCAGTTCAACATCCGCGTGCTGGAGCAGGCGCTGGACGAGTCCTACCCGCTGCTGGAGCGGCTGAAGTTCCTGCTGATCTTTTCCAGCAACCTGGATGAGTTCTTCGAAATCCGTGTGGCCGGCCTGAAGAAGCAGATCACCTTCGCCCGTGAACAGGCCGGCGCCGATGGCCTGCAACCGCACCAGGCCCTGGCCCGCATCAGCGAGCTGGTCCATGGCCATGTGGACCGCCAGTACGCGATCCTCAACGACATCCTGCTGCCGGAGCTGGAAAAGCACCAGGTGCGCTTCATCCGCCGGCGCAACTGGAACACCAAGATCAAGACTTGGGTGCGCCGCTATTTCCGCGACGAGATCGCACCGATCATCACGCCGATCGGCCTCGATCCGACGCACCCGTTCCCGCTGCTGGTCAACAAGAGCCTGAACTTCATCGTCGAGCTGGAAGGCATCGACGCCTTCGGTCGCGATTCCGGCCTGGCGATCATCCCGGCGCCGCGCCTGTTGCCGCGCATCATTCGCGTGCCGGAAGACGTTGGCGGGCCGGGCGACAACTATGTTTTCCTGTCATCAATGATCCACGCCCATGCCGATGACCTGTTCCAAGGCATGAAAGTGAAGGGCTGCTACCAGTTCCGCCTGACCCGCAACGCCGACCTGTCGGTGGACACCGAGGACGTCGAAGACCTGGCCCGCGCCCTGCGCGGCGAGTTGTTCTCCCGGCGTTACGGCGATGCGGTGCGCCTGGAGGTGGCCGACACCTGCCCGAAACACCTGTCCGACTATCTGCTCAAGCAATTCAACCTGCATGAGACCGAGCTATATCAGGTCAACGGCCCGGTCAACCTGACCCGACTGTTCAGCATCACCGGCCTGGACAGCCATCCGGAACTGCAATATTCGCCGTTTACGCCGCAGATCCCGAAACTGCTGCAAAACAGCGAAAACATTTTCAGCGTGGTGAGCAAGCAGGACATCCTCCTGTTGCACCCGTTCGAGTCGTTCACGCCGGTGGTCGACCTGCTGCGCCAGGCCGCCAAGGACCCTCACGTCCTGGCGGTGCGCCAGACTCTGTACCGCAGCGGCGCCAACTCGGAAATCGTCGACGCCCTGGTGGACGCGGCGCGAAACGGCAAGGAAGTCACGGCGGTGATCGAATTGCGCGCCCGCTTCGACGAGGAATCCAACCTGCAACTGGCCAGCCGCCTGCAAGCGGCCGGTGCGGTGGTGATCTATGGCGTGGTTGGCTTCAAGACCCACGCCAAGATGATGCTCATCCTGCGCCGTGAAGCCGGCGAGATCGTGCGTTACGCCCACTTGGGCACTGGCAACTACCACGCTGCCAACGCTCGCCTGTACACCGACTACAGCCTGCTGACTTCCGACGATGCCTTGTGCGAAGACGTCGGCAAGCTGTTCAGCCAGTTGATCGGCATGGGCAAGACCTTGCGCATGAAGAAACTGCTGCATGCGCCGTTCACCCTGAAGAAGGGCATGCTCGACATGATTGCCCGGGAGACGCAGTTCGCCCTGGACGGCAAGCCGGCCCACATCATTGCCAAGTTCAACTCGTTGACCGATCCGAAGATCATCCGTGCGTTGTACAAGGCCAGCCAGTCGGGCGTACGCATCGATCTCGTGGTGCGGGGCATGTGCTGCCTGCGGCCGGGCATTCCGGGGGTGTCCCACAACATCCACGTGCGCTCGATCATCGGGCGGTTCCTGGAGCACACGCGGGTGTTCTACTTCCTCAACGGCGGTGAGGAGCAGATGTTCCTGTCCAGCGCCGACTGGATGGAGCGCAACCTCGACAAGCGAGTCGAGACCTGCTTCCCGGTGGAAGGCAAGAAGCTGATCCTGCGGGTCAAGAAGGAGTTGGAAAGCTACCTGACCGACAACACCCACAGCTGGAGCCTGCAGTCGGATGGCCGCTACATCCGCAACACGCCGACCGGCAACCAGAACCCGCGCAGCGCCCAGGCGACCTTGCTCGATCGCTTGAGCAGCCCGGTGTTGGCGGTTCGTTAAACGTCCTGGGGCGAGCTTGGCTTTTGTGGCGAGGGAGCTTGCTCCCGCTGGGCCGGTCCGACGCTTCGGGCGCAGCAGCCCCAAGCCTTGGGAGGGCTTCGCCCTCCAGCGGGAGCAAGCTCCCTCGCCACAAAGATCTGTGTTGTAGCTGGATCAGTGAATGTTCAGCACAATCCCGACCCGCGTCAGCCATTCCGCTTCCTGGGCGAAGTCAGCCTGGGTCAGTTGGTTCTCTTCCAGCCAGCCGTCGGGGAACATCACGTCCAGCTGATCGCCGTCGGCATGCAGGGCCACTTGCGGCATTTCCTGGGTGCCACGGATGTGGTGGAACAGGATCGCAAAACGCAGCAGCACGCACAGGCGAATCAGCTTGATGCCGTCGTCGCCGAACTCGGCGAATTTATCCTTGGGAATGTTGCGCCGATGGCCGCGTACCAATAGCGCGAGCATCTGCTGGTCTTCCCGGGAAAACCCCGCCAGGTCCGAGTGCTCGATCAGGTAGGCGCCGTGCTTGTGGTAGTGATAGTGGGCAATGTCCAGGCCCACTTCATGGACCTTGGCGGCCCAGCCCAGCAACTCGCGCCAGACCCCGTCGTTCAAGTCCCAGTCGTCAGCCACCTGGTCGAAGGCGTGCAGGGCCTTGCGCTCGACCCGTACAGCTTGCTCCTGATCGACGTGATAGCGCTCCATGAGCGAGCCCAGGGTGCGCTCGCGCACGTCTTCGTGATGATGCCGCCCCAGCAGGTCATACAGCACGCCTTCGCGCAGGGCGCCTTCACAGTGGTCCATGCGTTGCAGTTCGAGGGCGTCGAAAATCGCTTCGAGGATCGCCAGGCCCGCCGGGAAAATCGTCCGGCGGTCGGGCTTGATGCCTTCGAAATCGATCTTGTCCGCTTCACCGAGCTTGAACACCTTGCGCTTGAGCCAGGCCAGGCCCTCGGCATTGACTTCGCCGGTGCCGTGGCCACCCGCCTTGAGCGCCAGGCCAATGGCGCGAATGGTCCCCGAGGAGCCGATGGCTTCATCCCAGGTCAGGCGGTGCAGGGCGTGTTCGATGCTCATGATTTCCAGGCGCGCCGCTGTATAGGCCTGGGCGTAGCGGGCAGGAGTAATCTTGCCGTCGCGGAAATAACGTTGGGTGTAGCTGACGCAGCCCATCTGCAGGCTTTCGCGAAGCAGCGGCTCGAAGCGCTGGCCGATGATGAATTCGGTACTGCCGCCGCCGATGTCCGCCACCAGGCGCTTGCCCGGGGTGTCGGCCAAAGTATGGGAAACGCCCAGATAGATCAGGCGGGCTTCTTCACGGCCGGAAATGACTTCCACCGGATGGCCGAGGATGGCTTCGGCGCGGCGGATGAACTCGCCCCGGTTGCGTGCCTCGCGCAGGGCGTTGGTGCCCACGATCCGCACCGCGCCCAGGGGCATGCCGTTGATCAGTTGGGCAAACCGCTTGAGGCAATCGAGCCCGCGCTGGATGGATTCTTCACTCAGTTGGCGTTCTTCATCGATCCCAGCGGCCAGTTGGACCTTCTCGCCGAGCCGCTCAAGGATGCGGATTTCTCCGTTCTGGGCCTTGGCGACGACCATGTGGAAGCTGTTGGAGCCCAGGTCGATGGCAGCGATCAGGGACAGATTCTTGGCTTGGGATGGCGGCATGGTCAAAAAGTCTCGGTCGATAACCTCGCCATCCTGCCACGATCGACCGCTTACGCCAACGCGCCTGAACCAAACCCTTGAGCCAGAGCAGGCTGCAGGGTGCCTTTGTGGCGAGGAAGCTTGCTCCCGCTGGGCTGCGCAGCAGCCCCAAAACCAGTCAACCCGGCACACCAGGGATACATCGGCAGGCAGATCCTGCGATTGCTGCGCAATCGAGCGGGAGCAAGCTCCCTCGCCACAGAGGACTTCCTTGACAGTAAAGATCAGGCAGGCTCGACCGTACCGATGAAGTTCGCCAGCTCCGCCGTCTGCGGATCGGCAAACAGCACCTTCGGATCGCCCACTTCATGCACCTTGCCCTGGTGCATGAACACCAGTTTGTCGCCCACTTCCCGGGCGAAGCGCATTTCGTGGGTGACCATGATCAGCGTCATGCCTTCCTTGGCCAGTTGCCGCACCACGCTGAGCACTTCGTTGACCAGTTCCGGGTCCAGGGCCGAAGTGATTTCGTCGCACAGCAGCACTTTCGGCGACATCGCCAGGGCGCGGGCAATCGCCACCCGTTGCTGTTGGCCGCCGGACAAGCGGTCGGGGAACGCATCGAATTTCTCGCCCAGCCCGACCCGTTCCAGCATCTGCCGCGCCAGCTCGGTCGCCTTGGCCTTGGGCACTTTTTGCACAACTTGCGGCGCGAGCATGACGTTCTCGCCGACGGTCAGGTGCGGGAACAGGTTGAACTGCTGGAACACCATCCCGACTTTCTGCCGCAGGCTGCGCAGGTCGGCACGGGCGGCGTCGAGGTATTCGCCGTCGACTTCGATCACACCGTCGTTGATCGACTCCAAGCCATTGAGGGTGCGCAGCAAGGTGGACTTGCCCGAGCCGCTGCGGCCGATGATCGCCACCACCTGGCCTTCCTCGACGCTCAGGTCGATGCCTTTGAGCACGTGATGATCGCCGTAGTATTTATGCAGGGCGGTAATTCTAAGCAGAGGCATGCAGTCTCCTTTCCAGGTAACGCGCACTGAGGGACAAGGGGTAGCAGAGCAGGAAGTAACCGAGGGCGACCAGGCCATAAACCATGAACGGCTCGAACGTGGCATTGGCGAGCATGCCGCCGGTCTTGGTCAGTTCGGTAAAGCCGATGATCGACGTGACAGCCGTGCCTTTGACCACCTGCACGGAAAAGCCCACGGTCGGCGCCACGGCGATGCGCAGGGCCTGGGGCAGGATCACGTAGCGCAGCTGTTCCAGCGGGTTGAGGGCCAGGCTTGCGGAGGCTTCCCACTGGCCGTTGGAAATCGAATCGACACAACCGCGCCAGATCTCCGCCAGGTAGGCGCTGGTAAACAGCGTCAGGGCGATCGCCGCCGCCATCCACGGTGAAATCTCCACCCCGGCCAGGGCTACGCCGAAGAACACCAGGAACAGTTGCATCAACAGCGGTGTGCCTTGGAACAGCTCGATGTAGGTACGGGCGATGTTGCGGGGCAGGGCGCGTTTGGAGATGCGCAGCACCATCACCAGCAAGCCGATCACGCCACCGCCGATAAACGCCACCAGCGACAGGGCCAGGGTCCATTGCAGCCCGGTGAGCAGGTTGCGCACCACGTCCCAGAAAGTGAAATCGCTCATTGGCTGCTCCTGGCGATGTAGCGACGCCCGACCCAATTGAGGAACTGGCGGATCAACAGTGCCATGCACAGATAGATCAGCGTGGTCAGCGCGTAGGTTTCGAACGCGCGGAAGTTGCGCGACTGGATGAAGTTGGCGGCAAAGCTCAATTCTTCGGTGGCGATCTGCGAACAGACCGCCGAGCCGAGCATCACGATGATGATCTGGCTGCTCAAGGCCGGCCAGACCTTGCCCAGTGCTGGCAGCAGCACCACGTGGCGGAACGCCTCGAAGCGGCTCATTGCCAGGGCCGCGGCGGCTTCCAGTTGCCCCCGCGGGATGGCCTGGATACCGGCGCGGATGATCTCGGTGGAGTAGGCGCCGAGGTTGATCACCATCGCCAGTACCGCGGCCTGCCATTCGGAAATCTGCAGGCCCAGGGACGGCAAGCCGAAGAAGATGAAAAACAGCTGCACCAGGAACGGCGTGTTGCGGATCAACTCCACGTACACGCCGACGATCGCTGCGAACGGACGAATGTTCCAGGCCCGCACCACGGCCCCGACGATGCCCAGGCCAACCCCGAGCAACGTGCCGATGGCCGTCAGTTCCAAGGTGAACAGCGCGCCGCGCAACAGCAGCTCGGTGTTTTGCACCACCGGCAGAAAATCGAACTGATAAGCCATGCTCAGCCTCTCAAGCGACGGTCAGAGATCGGCCGGCAGCGGCTGTTTGAGCCAGGTCTGGGCGTTCTTTTCCAGGCTGCCATCGGTCTTGGCGGTGGCCAGGATCTGGTTGACCTTGTCCAGCAAGGCCGGCTCGTTCTTGTTCACGCCCACGTACACCGGCGAGTCCTTGAGTTTCACCTTCAGCGCCGGAACACGCTTGGGGTTGCGTTCGCTGATGGCGACCATCACCACATTGCCGCTGGCGATCAGGTCGACCTGGCCGGCCAGGTAGGCGGCGATGGTCGAGTTGTTGTCTTCGAAGCGCTTGATGGTGGCGCCTTCGGGGGCGACTTTGGTCAGCTCGATGTCTTCGATGGCGCCACGGGTGACGCTGATGGTCTTGCCCTTGAGGTCGTCCAGGGTGTTGATGGCGGCATCAGGCGGGCCGAACACGGCCAGGTAGAACGGCGCATAGGCACTGGAGAAATCGATGACCTTTTCCCGCTCCGGATTCTTGCCCAGGCTGGAAATCACCAGGTCGACCTTGCCGGTGGTCAGGAACGGGATGCGGTTGGTGCTGTTGACTGGGGTCAGTTCAAGCTTGACCTTGAGCTGGTCGGCCAGCAGTTTCGCGGTGTCGATGTCCAGGCCGCGGGGCTTCATGTCCGGGCCGACCGAACCGAAGGGCGGAAAGTCCTGGGGCACGGCGACCTTGAGGGTGCCACGCTTGACCACGTCTTCCAGGCCATCGGCGTGGGCAGGCAGCTGACAAAGCATCAGGCTGGCGAACAGGGCTGTGAGCAGGGCGCTGCAACGCTGAATCATGGCGAATCTCCGCAATCGGTGATGTGATTTCTGCGTTCGGACAGAGCACAGGCCATGCCAAGCCGGCTTTTAATCGGTCAAAGCCACGGTTTTGCTGGTGGGAGGCGGTCTTACTGGTCTGAACAGTTGCGCCGCGTTTCGCACCTTTATCGAGCGTCGGCATTTGCCGCCGAACCCTGCTGGGGCACGACTTGCCGGGCGCGGCGAATAGCTTTACAACTAGCCGCTCACTGGCCCGGTTCGTCTGAAAAATCATGAATTCCATCGCTCGTGCCGTTCCTGAAGTGGCGCTGCAAGCCATCCGCAAACTGATCGTCGATGAAGGCTTCGGCCCCGGCGATGCGCTGCCGTCGCAACGGGACCTGGCGCTGCAACTGGGGGTGAGCCGGGCGTCGTTGCGCGAAGCGCTGTCCTCCCTGAGTGCCTTGGGCATGATCAGCGTGCAGCCGGGCAAGGGCGTGTTCGTGCAGGCACCGGTAGAGGCTCCACGCAGCGAGTCGGCGCCGGGCTGGCCGTTCGCGGCCCAGGCTTCGCCGGTGGACATCTTCCAGTTGCGCTACGCCCTGGAGGGTTTCGCGGCGGGGTTGGCGGCGGTGACGCTCAGCGCCGATGAGCTCGACCGGTTGCAAGACAATGTCGAAGCCATGCGCCGGGAATTGAAGGTCGGGGATTTCGACGCCGCCGCGCGGCTGGATTTCGAATTCCATCGGCGAATCCTGCTGGCCAGCGGCAACCAGGCGATGCTGAGCATCCTCACCGCCAGCGCCGAGATCTTCCTGGAGAGCCAGAAACTACCGTTCATCCGGGCGGAGCGGGCGATGGAAACCTGGCAGGAGCATCGCAAGATCCTGCGCGCCTTGGCGCGTCGGGCGTCAGGCGCCGCGCAAAAAGCCATGCAGGAACATGTACGTAACGCTGCGCTGCGTACCGGCATTTCCTTTGTCGCTCCCGTAGCTTCTTGAACCGGGCCATACTCAAATACATCGTGCGCCATAGCGAGACTCAATCAACTGCGGCTTCCTGAACCCGGGAAGGGCCGCTATGATGGGCCACGTTTTTTTGCTGATGACCCCGGAGATTTCCATGAGCAGCGATCTGATCAAACACGTTAGCGACGCTAGCTTCGAAGCTGACGTTCTCAAGGCCGAAGGCGCGGTACTGGTCGACTATTGGGCTGAGTGGTGCGGTCCTTGCAAAATGATCGCTCCGGTCCTGGACGAGATTGCCGAGACCTACAAGGGCAAGCTGACCGTTGCCAAGCTGAACATCGACGAAAACCAGGAGACGCCGGCCAAGCACGGCGTGCGTGGTATCCCGACCCTGATGCTGTTCAAGAACGGCAACGTCGAAGCCACCAAGGTCGGTGCGCTGTCGAAGTCGCAACTGGCCGCTTTCCTCGACGCCAACATCTAAGCGCCGAATGCCACTGGAAAAGCCCCGCAAATCGCGGGGCTTTTTCGTTATTCGGGGCTAGACGCTTGCAAACCCAGGTGGTACATTCGGCCCCGCACTGGTTTCTCCATTGCCCCCTGCAAGCCGTCGCCGACGCTCTCCTTTCGAATAAGTACGCGATCCTGTCGCCTTCTCCGCGGCGCGGCCTCATTAAGCCAAAAGCTTAATTTCCCCCCTCCATAAATGATTACGTCATTCCTATATGAATCTGACTGAACTCAAGCAAAAGCCGATTACCGAACTGCTCGAATTGGCCGAACAGATGGGCATAGAAAATATGGCCCGTTCGCGCAAGCAGGACGTGATTTTCTCCCTGCTCAAGAAGCACGCGAAAAGCGGCGAGGAAATCTCCGGTGATGGCGTGCTGGAGATTCTCCAGGACGGCTTCGGCTTCCTTCGCTCCGCAGACGCTTCCTATCTCGCCGGCCCAGACGATATCTACGTCTCGCCGAGCCAGATCCGTCGCTTCAACTTGCGCACCGGTGACACCATCGTTGGCAAGATCCGCCCTCCGAAGGAAGGCGAGCGTTACTTCGCCCTGCTCAAGGTCGACACGATCAACTTCGATCGTCCGGAAAACGCGAAGAACAAGATTCTCTTCGAGAACCTGACCCCGCTGTTCCCGACCGTGCGCATGAAGATGGAAGCCGGCAACGGTTCCACCGAAGACCTCACCGGTCGTGTCATCGACCTGTGCGCACCCATCGGCAAAGGCCAGCGTGGCCTGATCGTGGCGCCGCCGAAAGCGGGCAAGACGATCATGCTGCAGAACATCGCGGCCAACATCGCCCGTAACAACCCTGAAGTTCACCTGATCGTGTTGCTGATCGACGAACGTCCGGAAGAAGTGACCGAAATGCAGCGCACCGTGCGCGGCGAAGTGGTCGCCTCGACGTTCGACGAGCCGCCAACCCGTCACGTGCAGGTTGCCGAAATGGTGATCGAGAAGGCCAAGCGCCTGGTCGAGCACAAGAAGGACGTGGTGATCCTGCTGGACTCCATCACCCGTCTGGCCCGTGCCTACAACACCGTGATCCCGAGCTCCGGCAAGGTGCTGACCGGTGGTGTCGATGCCCACGCGCTGGAAAAACCGAAGCGTTTCTTCGGCGCCGCGCGGAACATCGAGGAAGGCGGTTCGCTGACCATCATCGCCACCGCACTGGTTGAAACCGGTTCGAAGATGGACGAAGTGATCTACGAGGAATTCAAGGGCACCGGCAACATGGAACTGCCCCTGGACCGTCGTATCGCCGAGAAGCGTGTGTTCCCGGCCATCAACATCAACCGTTCCGGTACCCGTCGCGAAGAATTGCTGACCGCCGATGACGAGTTGCAGCGCATGTGGATCCTGCGCAAGCTGCTGCATCCGATGGATGAAGTCGCTGCCATCGAGTTCCTGGTCGACAAGCTGAAGACGACCAAGACCAACGATGAGTTCTTCCTGTCGATGAAACGCAAGTAAATCATCAGGACAGGCCAGCAAGAGCCGGGGAAACCCGGCTTTTTGCTATCTGTGCATTCACTATTCTGGACGGGCGGCGTTAAACTCGGGCCCCCGAACGCCACGGCGACCATGAGGCTTTTGCATGCAGTATCGCGACTTGCGCGACTTTATCAGTGGGCTGGAACAGCGCGGCGAACTCAAGCGCATCCAGGTGCCGGTGTCCCCCGTCCTGGAAATGACCGAGGTCTGCGACCGCACCCTGCGCGCAAAAGGCCCGGCGCTGTTGTTCGAAAACCCGACGGGTTATGACATCCCGGTGCTGGGCAACCTGTTCGGCACACCGGAGCGCGTGGCCCTGGGCATGGGTGCCGAAGCCGTCAGCGAACTGCGCGAGATCGGCAAGCTGCTGGCGTTCCTCAAGGAGCCCGAGCCGCCCAAAGGCCTGAAGGACGCTTGGTCGAAGCTGCCGATTTTCCGCAAGATCATTTCCATGGCGCCGAAAGTCGTCAAGGACGCGATCTGCCAGGAAGTGGTGATCGAGGGTGACGATGTCGATTTGGCTATGCTGCCGGTACAGACCTGCTGGCCGGGCGACGTCGGCCCGCTGATCACCTGGGGCCTGACCGTCACCAAAGGCCCGAACAAGGACCGCCAGAACCTGGGCATCTACCGTCAGCAGGTGATCGGCCGCAACAAGGTCATCATGCGCTGGCTGAGCCATCGCGGTGGTGCGCTGGATTACCGCGAGTGGTGTGAAAAACACCCCGGCCAGCCTTTCCCGGTGTCGGTGGCCCTGGGCGCGGACCCGGCGACTATCCTCGGCGCTGTCACGCCCGTGCCCGACAGCCTTTCCGAATATGCCTTCGCCGGCCTGCTGCGGGGCAACCGTACCGAACTGGTGAAATGCCGCGGCAATGACCTGCAAGTGCCGGCCACCGCCGAGATCATCCTTGAGGGGGTGATCCATCCCGGCGAAATGGCCGACGAAGGGCCGTACGGCGACCACACCGGTTACTACAACGAAGTCGACAGCTTCCCGGTGTTTACCGTCGAGCGCATCACCCATCGGATCAAGCCGATCTACCACAGCACCTACACCGGTCGTCCGCCTGATGAGCCGGCGATTCTCGGCGTGGCGCTGAACGAAGTGTTCGTGCCTATCCTGCAAAAGCAGTTTCCGGAAATTACCGATTTCTATTTGCCGCCGGAAGGCTGTTCGTATCGCATGGCCGTGGTGACC
The DNA here is from genome assembly GCF_052871455.1 of Pseudomonas sp. LARHCG127. Classification (NCBI taxonomy): domain Bacteria; kingdom Pseudomonadati; phylum Pseudomonadota; class Gammaproteobacteria; order Pseudomonadales; family Pseudomonadaceae; genus Pseudomonas; species Pseudomonas sp. LARHCG127. The sequence continues at coordinate 168,242 of NZ_JBIXJT010000002.1, read as the reverse complement.
ATGAAGAAGTCGTATCCGGGGCACGCCAAGCGGGTGATGCTCGGGGTCTGGTCGTTTTTGCGACAGTTCATGTACACCAAGTTCGTTATCGTCACCGACGACGATATCAATGCACGGGACTGGAACGACGTGATCTGGGCCATCACCACGCGCATGGACCCCAAGCGCGACACGGTGATGATCGAGAATACGCCGATCGACTACCTCGACTTCGCCTCGCCGGTGTCTGGCCTGGGGTCGAAGATGGGGCTCGATGCCACGCATAAATGGCCCGGTGAAACCACCCGTGAGTGGGGCCGGGTTATCGTCAAGGATGAAGCCGTTACCCAACGGATCGATGCCATCTGGAATCAGTTAGGAATAGATTGATGCGTGTAACCTTGCAGCCTTCCGGCGCGGTGCTGGAGATACAGCCGGCGGAGCGGATTCTCGATGGCGCGCGGCGCCTGGGCTATGAATGCCCGCAAAGCTGCCGCAACGGCAACTGCCACGTCTGTGGCGCGTTGCTGGTGGAAGGCCGTGTGCAACAGGCGGGCGAGGTGCGCGATCACGGTGAGATCTTCACCTGTATCGCCGAGCCGCTGGAGGACTGCGTGGTGCTGTGGGACGGCGTGCTGTCGCCGGGAGAGCTGCCGGTACGCAACCTGGCGTGCCAGGTCATCGAGTGCGCCGACGTAGGCGGTGATGTCTGGCGAGTGCGCCTGCGTGCGCCGGCGGGCAAGCCACCGCGCTATCACGCCGGGCAGTACCTGATGATCGAGAGGGAAAACGGCGAGAAATCGGCTTTTTCCCTGGCCTCGGCGCCGCATTCCGGGCGCGAGCTGCAATTGCACGTATTGGTGCGCGAAAGCAGTGCACAGGCGCTGCTGGAGCAACTGCGACGCAACCCCAGCGTGCGCGTGGAAATGCCGTTTGGCGACACGCATTTGTCCGAACTACCGGAAGGCCCATTGGTGCTGATCGCCGCTGGAACCGGCATGGCGCAGATGCACAGCTTGATCGAGCACTGCCGCGCGGCGGGCTTCAAGCACCCGGTGCACCTGTATTGGGGCGTGCGGCGGCCGGAAGATTTCTATGAAATCGAGCATTGGGACGAATGGAAAAAACTGCCGAACCTGTTCCTGCATAAAGTCGTCAGCGACTTGTGTGGCTGGGAAGGGCGCTGCGGGATGCTCCATGAAGCGGTGTGCGAGGACATCAGTGACCTTTCTGGTGTGCACGTCTATGCCAGCGGTTCGCCGGCCATGATCTATGCCACGCTCGATGCCTTGGTGGAAGCCGGCATGGACGCTCATCAGATGCGCGCGGATGTGTTTGCGTATGCGCCGCGGGGTTGAATCGCATTCACCCACCCAGGCTTAGTGAGCTTTTTTGTGGCGAGGGAGCTTGCTCCCGCTGGGCTGCGCAGCGGCCCCAAGATCTTGCGGTCGCTGCGCAGCCGAGCGGGAGCAAGCTCCCTCGCCACAACAGCGCGCATGTCCACCCGTCGATATAACTTCATATATTTCGTTTCGATATTTAGCCTTGAGGCTAGATACCGATAACGTATATAGGGTGCGCAATGGCATTTAACTTGCGTGAATTCCCCCGAGCGTCAACACCATGACGGCACCCCGACTACCTTCCGCCCCCGCGAGGAGCCAACCGCTAACGGCCATGACCGCTATCGAATCCGCCATTACCTGTGCCTTGTACCCGCCACGACTCGAACTGGGGCCGCAGCTGACCCGTGAACAATTGCTCGCCTCGATGCAATTGACCATGAGTCTCCACCAGGGTGGTCCGGTCTGGTTGTTCGCGTACGGTTCATTGATCTGGCGGCCGGAATGTACGGCGGTGGAGCGGGTGCGCGGCCGGGTCCATGGTTACCATCGCGGTTTATACCTGTGGTCCCACGAACACCGCGGCACCCCGGAATTGCCAGGGTTGGTGTTCGGATTGGATCGCGGCGGTTCGTGCAGCGGGTTCGCCTATCGATTGCCGGAGGAGAACCTCGAGGACTCATTGTTTGCCCTGTGGCAGCGCGAGATGCCGGTGCCGTCCTATCGCCCGCACTGGCTCAGTTGCCGTCTCGAGGATGGCAGTCGGGTGCAAGCCTTGGGTTTTGTGTTGGAGCGACACCTGCCCAGCTATGCCGGCAACTTGCCGGACCATGTGCTGAGCCAGGTGTTCGAAAGCGCCTGTGGGCGTTACGGCACTACTCGCGATTACGTCGAGCAGACCGTACACGCCCTGCGCAGCCACGCCATGCCAGACCGGAACCTGGAGGCGCGGCTCAAGCGCTGCCAATCAGCGCTGGATCAGGCGACCGCTTCGCGGCTCTGACTGGCGATTTGCTTGTGCCATAGGGTTGGCGCGAGGAATGCCATCGCCAGCAGGCAGGCACCGACCAACAGCACAAAACCGCCATCCCAGCCAAAGTGGTCCACGGTGTAGCCCATGGCGGCACTGGCCGCGACCGAACCACCCAGGTAACCAAACAGGCCCGTGAAGCCCGCGGCGGTACCGGCGGCTTTCTTCGGCGCCAGCTCCAGTGCCTGCAAACCGATCAGCATCACCGGACCGTAGATCAGGAAACCGATGGAAACCAGGGCGATCATGTCGACGGTCGGGTTGCCGGCCGGATTCAGCCAGTACACCAGCGTTGCCACGGTCACCAGGGCCATGAACACCATGCCGGTCAGGCCACGGTTGCCACGGAAGATCTTGTCGGACATCCAGCCACACAGCAGCGTGCCGGGAATGCCCGCCCACTCGTAGAAGAAATAGGCCCAGGAGCTCTTGTCCACCGTGAAGCCCTTGGCTTCCTTGAGGTAGGTCGGCGCCCAGTCCAGCACGCCGTAGCGCAGCAGGTAGACGAAGACGTTGGCCATGGCGATGTACCAGAGCATCTTGTTGCGCAGCACGTACTTGACGAAGATTTCCTTGGCGCTGAATTCGTTCTCGTGGCTGGCGTCGTAGCCTTCCGGGTAGTCGTTCTTGTATTTCTCGATCGGGGGCAGGCCCACCGATTGCGGGGTGTCGCGCATGGTCGCGAAGGCAAACACCGCAACGACGAGCGCTACGGTAGCGGGCACGTAGAATGCCGCGTGCCAATCATTGAACCAGGCCATGCCCAGCAGGAACAGCGGGCCGATCAGGCCGCCACCGACGTTGTGCGCCACGTTCCACACCGACACCACGCCGCCACGTTCCTTCTGCGACCACCAGTGCACCATGGTCCGTCCGCTTGGCGGCCAGCCCATGCCTTGGGCCCAGCCATTGATGAACAGGAGGATGAACATGATGGTCACGCTGGACGTTGCCCAGGGCGCGAAACCGAACACGAACATCACTCCCGCCGAGACCAGCAAGCCGAAGGGCAGGAAGTAGCGCGGGTTGGAACGGTCGGACACCAGGCCCATCAGGAACTTCGACAGCCCATAAGCGATGGCGATGGCGGACATGGCCAGGCCCAGCTGGCCACGGGTATAACCCTCGTCGATCAGGTACGGCATGGCCAGGGAGAAGTTCTTGCGCAGCAGGTAATACCCGGCGTAGCCAATGAAGATCCCGGCGAAGATCTGCCAGCGAAGGCGTCGGTAGGTGCTGTCTATTTTTTCTTCAGGCAGGACTGCCTGGTGTGCGGCAGGTCGAAAGAAAGCAAACATTCAAGTGCTCCAGGTTCTTGTTATGGCGGCGGATGCGAATGTTACAGTTTCGTTACCGAAAATAGCATCGCTCGTTGGCGCATAAAAAGCAGAAATTTCGATTGGTCATGTTCTTAAGTGAACATGTCGTTCAGACGTAAGCGAAGGGCGTCGTAGGAAATGCCTTCGCGATGCCCTTTCATGCGCCGCATCGGTGAATACGGGGCAAAGCAGTGGGAAACGTCCTTCGCCCAAATGGGAAGTCTCGCTATAGGGCCCATGAGCCATGGCCTTTACCCTTTACGTTTCTGCCAGGTCTGGCATTTCAACTGAGGGGTAGGGGCAATGAGGTGGTCCGTGGTGATGCTGTTGCTGTGCTTGTCCGGTACGAGCGGGGCAGCGGAAATGTTGTTGGTGCCCGAGCACAATCCCAGGCCGGATTACCCGACGGCCCTGGTCCGCAAGGGCATCATGGGTATGGCCCGGGTCGGCTTCATGGTGCATGCCGATGGTCATGTCGATGAGATCGCGATCCTGCACAGCGATCATCCGGATTTCGCCGAAGCCGCACGGGAAGCGGTCAGCCAATGGCGCTTCAAGCCTTGGTCGGTTGATCTCGAACACCCGGCGAAGACGCATGTCGTAGCGCCCTTCGAGTTCCGCCTGGATGACTTGCCACTGGACGCCAATAAATGGATCAAGACCTGGAAATGCTCGGACATTAACGCCCACGCCAACGGCCAGCTATGGGTGCAGGACTTGCTCCCGTTCCATTACACACGCCTCTACTTATCCAATGTGTTTTTCGTCAAACAGTTACCGGAAGCCGAGCGCCTGGCCTTGATCGCCCGGCTCAACAGGCTCTTGCCCTCGATCGTGCAGCGTTGCGGGAGTTTTCCTGCGGCGCGGTATGTGCGGATGTTACCGAAGGAAGTTCGAGAGTTGCTTTAGTGCGGGTCAATGGCGGTCCGGCGCATGGGGCCTGACCGCCTTGACGCATTCAACGCACCTGCACAACCACCTTCCCCACCGCCTTGCGCTGCCCCAGGTCATTGATCGCCTGGGCGGCGTTGCTCAGCGGATACACCTGGGACACCAGCGGCTTGAGCTTGCCCTCGGCGAACCAGCCGAACAGTTGCTGGAAATTGGCGGCATTGTCCTTCGGTTGGCGCTGGGCGAAAGAGCCCCAGAACACGCCCACCACGGCAGCACCCTTGAGCAAGGCCAGGTTCACGGGGAGTTCGGGGATGCGCCCGCTGGCAAAGCCGACCACCAGCAACCGGCCGTTCCAGGCGATGGCGCGGATGGCCTGGTCGAACAGGTCGCCGCCCACCGGGTCGTAGATCACGTCGGCGCCTTGGCCGTCGGTGAGGCGCTTGATTTCATCCTTCAGGCTGGTTTCGCTGTAGTTGATCAAATCGTCGGCACCGGCCGCCTTGGCCACGGCGAGTTTCTCCGCGCTGCTGGCGGCGGCGATCACCCGGGCGCCCATGGCCTTGCCGATTTCCACGGCCGCCAGGCCAACGCCACCGGAGGCGCCGAGCACCAGCAGGGTTTCGCCGGGTTGCAGGTTGGCCCGTTGCCTGAGGGCGTGCATCGAGGTGCCATAGGTCATGCTGAAAGCCGCGGCGGTGTTGAAGTCCATGGACGCGGGAATCGGCAACACGTTGTAGCCGGGGACCGCCACCTGTTCGGCAAAGCTGCCCCAGCCGGTCAGCGCCATCACCCGGTCGCCGACTTTCAAGTGGCTGACGTTCCCACCCACCTGGCTGACCACGCCCGCCGCTTCGCCGCCGGGGGAAAACGGGAAGGGTGGCTTGAATTGGTATTTGCCCTCGATGATCAGCGTGTCAGGGAAATTCACCCCGGCGGCGTGCACGTCCAACAGCACTTCGTTCTTCTTGGCGACGGGGCTGGCGACGTCTTCCAGCACCAGCGATTCGGCGGGGCCGAATTCTTTGCACAGCACGGCTTTCATCAGGGCTATTCCTTTGGGAGTGATGGCCGATAAGTGTAGGTGTGAGAGACAACGGGTCAACGAGCATGCCCCGCCCTGATAGCCGGCCATAAGCTTGTGCTTGAACGGCGGGTCGGTATGCTGGGCCGCAAACCGGATGAGGAATCGATTGTGAAAGCGTGGATCATGTTGATGCTGGCCCTGTCGCTGCCTGTGGCGGCGATGGCCGAAGAGGCCAAGGAAGCGAAAGAGGGCGAGGCACCGAAAGTCAGTTATATCACCCTCAGCCCGCCGTTCGTGGGCAACTATGGCTTGGACGGCACGGCGAAGCTGAAGGTCTACAAGGCCGACGTGGCCCTGCGCGTGACCGGTGATGCCGCCGCGGCGGCGGTCAAGGCCAACGAGCCACTGATTCGTAACCAGTTGGTGGCGTTGTTTGCCCAGCAGACCACCGAGGGGATGAACAACCTCGAAGCCAAGGAAAAACTGCGTCAGGAAGCGTTGAAGCAGACCCAGCAGGTGATGAACGACGAGACTGGCAAGCCGATGGTGGATGATTTGTTGTTCAACAACCTGATCATTCAATAGGTTTTGTGGTGGCTGGGCGGGCCCTATCGCGAGCAAGCTCGCTCCCACAGTGGATCTCCAGTGGTCCTATTTTGTGAACAACCGAGACCCCTGTGGGAGCGAGCTTGCTCGCGATAGCGGCCTACCGGACAGCGAATCACTCAAGGCTTCAGCGCAACCACCGCCGCCCACTGCTCCGCCGTCACTGGCATCACTGACAGTCGCGAGCCTTTCTGCACCAGCGGCATTTCCGCCAGGGCGGTCTGTTGCTTGAGGTAGTCGAGCTTCAGGACGTGGCGGAACGTCTCGACATGGGCCACGTCGATCGCGGTCCAGGGGTTTTTGTCCGGGCTGGCCTTGGCGTCGAAATAATGGCTGTCCGGGTCCAGGGCGGTCGGGTCGGGGTAGGCCGCCTGGATGATTTTGCCGATCCCGGCGATACCGGGCTCGGGGCAGCTGGAATGGTAGAAAAAGAATGTATCGCCCACCGCCATGGCCCGCAGGAAATTGCGTGCCTGGTAGTTGCGAACCCCGTCCCAACGGGCCTGGCCAAGCTTTTCCAAGCCCTGGATGGACAATTCGTCAGGCTCGGACTTCATCAGCCAATAGGCCATGATTGCTACTCCTTGGCGGTGTGGAAAAAAATAGTTCAGCGATTTTATGACAAACCGACAGTCGGTTGACGCCAGAGTTTGCGTGTAGGGTCCGGTTGCCGCAAAATGCCGGCCTTCCAAGCTTGACGCTGCTGCACGGCCAATAAGAAAACCGCTGCTGTCATCGTGTGTGATATGCCTTGAGGGGGGCAATCGATGAAACGCAAACCGGATTTGTTGTGGATCTTGGTCATTCTGTTCGGTCTGGGTGTCGTGACCACGGGTTACGCCCAAAGCCTGTGGGCCAACAAGACCGAGGCGCCGGTGGATATCACCCAACCCGCGCCATCGCTCAAACGCTGAACCCGCTTTTCAGCCGCCGCGGATGACCGCGGCGTCTATCCCGCGATATACCACTGCCTGTCGCTGACCGTCCCCTGTAGCGGCACGTCCCAGCTTGCCTGCGCCAATCGTTCGACCTTCTGGCATTCATGGGCCAGCCCCAATAGCGTCGGCTTGCGCCACTGCTTGCGCCGCGCCAGGTACGCCAGGCTGCGGTCGTAAAAGCCGCCACCCATGCCCAGCCGACCTCCCGCATCGTCAAATCCCACCAGTGGCAACAGCACCAGGTCCAGCGTCCAGACCTTGCGTTGCCGGGCGATGTTCTTGCGCGGTTCAGGGATACGAAACCGATTGGGCTGCATTTGTTCGCCGGGGTGGATGCGTTGGAATACCATCTTGGTCTGCGGCCACGGGCTGAGTACCGGCAGGTAAGTGGCCTTGCCCCGGCGCTGGGCCGCGCGCAGCAGCAGGCGCGGGTCGATTTCGCCATCGTTGGGCAGGTACAGGGCGATGTGCTTTGCACGGCGAAACAGCGGGTGCTGGGCCAGTTGTTTGTACAGCCCGCGGGCGGCTTGACGTTGCTGGGCGGGCGTCAGAGCGCGACGGGCCTGGCGCAGCAGGCGTCGAAGTTGCGGGCGGGGCAGCAGCGCGGGTTCGGTCATATCAAGGCTTCACGCAGTGGCGATGCCACAGCGTAACCGCAAAACAGGGTGCCCAGAAATGCCTGCGCCAGAAACGACAATGCCAGTTCATATGAACTGGCATTGTCTGGAGTCAGGCTCCCCGGATGAACCGCTGTCGGCTTAGCCCTTGAACCCGAAAGTTCAAGGTGGAAGTTGCAGGAGGCGTTAAGGCTTTCCGTCAAGCGGACATGCACACCGGCCCCAACGTGCAACCCCCGTGGTTGTGCGTATCGGCTCAGGGACATCACCAACTGGCAAGCACCCCAGGGAGTGACGCGAGTATACCCCAGGCAGCTTCGCGAATCAGCCCTTGGCGACGTCTGGATCGGTGGCGAGCACCAGATCGACCCGATCGAGCAGGTCGCGCACCTGTTCACGGGTCGAGCCGCTGACCTGTACGTCCGGCGTATCCTGGCGATGCAACAGGTCGTGGGTGATGTTCAAGGCGGCCATCACGGCGATGCGGTCGGCACCGATGACTTTGCCGCTGCTGCGGATCTCGCGCATCTTGCCGTCCAGGTAACGGGCGGCGCTCACCAGGTTGCTACGCTCTTCCTGGGGGCAGATGATCGAATATTCTTTGTCGAGGATCTGCACGGTAACGCTATTGCTTGAACTCATGAGTCTTGCTCCAGGGCCTTGAGGCGCGAAATCATCGATTCGACCTTACGCCGGGCGATTTCGTTTTTTTCAATGAGGTGCGCGCGTTCCTCGCGCCAGGTTTTTTCCTGAGCTAATAGGAGTCCGTTTTGGCTCTTAAGTTGCTCGACCCGGTCAATTAGCAGTTCGAGTCTGGCCATCAGCGCTTGCAGGTCGGTGTCTTCCATTGTGTCCACTGAAGAATGTGTCTGATGGAGGGATGTAGGTCGCACAGCCTCTGATAGTCTTGGCGAGTCTGTCGATGTAGGATACAAGGCCTCCATTCTAGACATAGCGCCGTCTGGCGCCTAGCTGCCCATGCCCATTCAGAATTCCCCGTATCAAGCATTTGCCACCCTGCTGAGCACCAGCGGTCATCCTGTCTCGCCTGCCGAACTGCATGGCCTGTTGCTCGGTCGCAGCTGCGCCGGCGCCGGCTTCGAGGCCGACGGCTGGTTGGCCGACGCCGCCGAGCTGTTGGAAGGCGAGCCGGCGGCCAACGTCCGTAACGCGCTGATCGGCCTGCAGGAAATGGTCAAGGGCGAGTTGACCAGCGACGACATGACCGTCGTCCTGCTGTTGCCCACTGACGACGCCCCCCTGGCCGAACGCGCCGCGGCGCTGGGCCAGTGGTGCCAGGGCTTCCTCGCCGGCTTCGGCCTGACCCGCCGCGAATACGCGCTGAGCGAAGAGGCGAAGGAAGTGCTGCAGGATCTGGCCGCGATTTCCCAGGTCCAGGATGCCCTGGAAGAGTCCGACGACGGCGAAAGCGACTACATGGAAGTGATGGAGTACCTGCGGGTCGCACCATTGCTGCTGTTCACCGAGACCAAGAAAACCGATGCAGCGGCCCCCAAGCCGTCCTTGCATTAATTTTTAGAGGGAACCCCGTCTGCCCATGATTCATATCCCGAAATCGGAATACAGCCGTCGCCGCAAGGCCTTGATGGCGCAGATGGAACCCAACAGCATCGCAATCCTGCCCGCCGCCGCCGTTGCGATCCGCAACCGCGACGTCGAGCATGTCTACCGCCAGGACAGCGACTTCCAATACCTCAGCGGCTTTCCCGAGCCGCAAGCGGTGCTGGTGCTGATGCCCGGCCGCGCCCATGGCGAATACATCCTCTTTTGTCGCGAGCGCAACGCCGAACGTGAGTTGTGGGACGGCCTGCGCGCCGGCCAGGAAGGGGCGATCCGTGACTACGGTGCCGACGACGCTTTTCCCATCACTGACATCGACGACATCCTGCCGGGCCTGATCGAAGGTCGCGACCGGGTGTATTCGGCCATGGGCAGCAACCCAGAATTCGACCGGCACCTGATGGAGTGGATCAACGTGATTCGCTCCAAGGCCCACCTCGGCGCCCAGCCGCCGAACGAATTCGTTGCCCTGGATCACTTGCTGCACGACATGCGCCTGTATAAATCGGCGGCGGAACTGAAGGTCATGCGCGAAGCGGCGCGGATCTCCGCCCAGGCGCACATCCGGGCGATGCAGGCGGCGCGCCCGGGGTTGCATGAGTTCAGCCTGGAGGCCGAGCTCGATTATGAGTTTCGCAAGGGCGGGGCGAAGATGCCGGCCTACGGCTCGATCGTCGCGGCGGGGCGCAACAGCTGCATCCTGCACTACCAGCAGAACGACGCGTTGCTCAAGGACGGCGACCTGGTGTTGATCGACGCCGGCTGTGAAATCGACTGCTACGCCAGCGATATCACCCGTACCTGGCCGGTCAGCGGCAAGTTTTCGCCCGAGCAGAAAGCGATCTACGAAGTGGTGCTGGCCGCCCAGGAAGCCGCGTTTGCCCAGATCGCACCGGACAAACACTGGAACCAGGCCCACGAAGCGACGGTCCGGGTCATTACCGAAGGGTTGGTGCGCCTGGGACTGCTGGAAGGTGAGGTGGACGATTTGATTGCCAGCGAGGCCTACCGGGCGTTCTACATGCACCGCGCCGGCCATTGGCTGGGCATGGACGTGCATGATGTGGGCGAATACCGGGTCGGCGGCGAATGGCGGGTCCTGGAAATCGGCATGACGTTGACGGTGGAACCGGGCATCTATATCAGCCCGAACAACCGCAGCGTCGCGAAAAAATGGCGCGGCATTGGCGTGCGCATCGAGGATGACGTGGTAGTGACCAAGACCGGTTGTGAAATCCTGAGCCGAGGCGTGCCGAAAACGGTCGCCGACATCGAGGCCCTGATGGCCGCCGCCCGGACGCAAGCGGCATGAGCCGGATCAACGTGGCCATCATCGGCGGCGGCCTGGTCGGCGCGAGCCTGGCCCTGGCCCTGCAGGCCGGTGCCAAGGCCCGGGGCTGGAAGATCATGCTGATCGAGCCCTTCGCCCCTGGCGACGCCTGGCAGCCAAGCTACGATGCCCGGTCCTCGGCATTGTCCTACGGTGCCCGGCAGATTTATCAACGCCTGGGTGTCTGGCAGGAAATTTCCCGCCGCGCCGAACCGATCAAGCAGATCCATGTGTCCGACCGCGGGCGGTTTTCCACGGCGCGGCTGTCGGCCATGGAAGAAGGTGTGCCAGCGCTGGGCTATGTGGTGGAAAACGCCTGGCTCGGCCAGTGCCTGTGGCAAGGCCTGGACCCGGAAGTGGTCAGTTGGCGCTGTCCGGCGCAGGTGACGCGCATGGAGCCATTGGTCGGCGGTTATCGCCTGACCCTCGACGACGAAACCACCCTGGAGTGCGATCTTGCGGTATTGGCCGATGGTGGTCGCTCCAGCCTGCGCGAGCAGTTGGGCGTCGGCGTGCGCAGTCGCCCTTATGACCAAAGCGCGTTGATCGCCAACATCACCCCCAGCGAAGCCCACAATGGCATGGCCTTCGAACGCTTCACCGATGACGGCCCGATGGCCTTGTTGCCGCTGCCGGAGAATCGCTGCGCGTTGGTCTGGACCCGCCAGGGCATGGACGCACAACGGCTGGCAGCCCTCGACGAGCGCAGCTTCCTCGCCGAATTGCAGGGTGTGTTCGGTTATCGCCTGGGTACGCTGAAGCAGGTGGGTGTGCGGCACTTGTACCCGCTGGCGTTGGTGGAGGCTGAAGAGCAGGTCCGTCCGCACCTGGCGATCCTGGGCAATGCCGCCCACAGCCTGCATCCAATTGCCGGGCAGGGGTTCAACCTGTCCCTGCGCGATGCCCAGGCCCTGGCCGATGCCTTGCTCGACAGCGACGGCGAGCCTGGAGACTTTGCCGTGTTGCAGGCTTATCGCGAGAGCCAGCGCACGGACCAGGCCCTGACCGTGGGCTTCTCCGACCAGGTCACGCGCCTGTTTGGCAGCAACCTGCCGCTGGTGTCCCTGGGCCGTAACCTCGGCTTGCTGGGCCTCGACCTGCTGCCGCCGGCCAAGCGCTGGTTCGCCCGCCAGGCCATGGGCTTGGGGACGCGTCCCGATGCGTGAGGCTGGCGTGGTCACTTCTTTTCATGGGCGACTGACGTCGCCAGCAAAACAGGCATAGAGCATGGAATTGCGTGCAGATCTGCTGATTGTCGGCGCCGGTATGGTCGGCAGCGCCCTGGCGCTGGCGTTGCAGGGCCGTGGCCTGCAAGTGCTGTTGCTCGACGGCAGCCCGATGAGCGTCAAGCCTTTCGATCCCCAGGCCGCGTTCGAGCCCCGGGTCAGCGCCTTGTCGACGGCCAGCCAGCGAATCCTCGACCGCCTGGGCGTCTGGGGCGGCATCACCACCCGGCGTGCCAGCCCTTATACCGACATGCACGTCTGGGACGGCAGCGGCACCGGGCAGATCCATTTTTCCGCCGCCAGCCTGCACGCCGAGACGCTTGGGCACATCGTTGAAAACCGCGTGGTGCAGGACGCGCTGCTGGATCGGTTGCATGACTGCGACCTGGGCCTGCTGGCCAATGCCCGGCTGGAACAGATGCGTCGTTCCGGCGACGATTGGTTGCTGACCCTGGCCGATGGCCGCACCCTGCGCGCGCCCCTGGTCATTGCCGCCGACGGCGCGAATTCGGCTGTGCGCCGCCTGACCGGCGTGGCGACGCGCGAATGGGATTACCTGCACCACGCCATCGTCACCAGCGTGCGCAGCGCCCGGCCGCATCGAATGACGGCGTGGCAGCGCTTCACCGACAACGGTCCGCTGGCGTTCCTGCCCCTTGAGCGTGACGGCCAGCATGACTGGTGCTCGATTGTCTGGTCCACCACCCCCGAAGAAGCGCAGCGCTTGATGGCGCTCGATGACACTCGATTCTGCAACGAACTGGAACGCGCCTTCGAAGGCCAGCTCGGTCCGGTACTGAGCGCCGACCCGCGCCTGTGCGTGCCGCTGCGCCAGCGCCATGCCAAGCGCTACGTGGCCGAAGGGCTGGCGCTGATCGGCGACGCCGCCCACACCATCCATCCGTTGGCTGGGCAGGGGGTGAACCTGGGCTTCCTCGACGCCGCCGTGCTGGCCGAAGTGCTGTTGCAAGCGGCCGCACGGGGCGAGCGCTTGGCGGACGTGAAGGTGTTGAGCCGCTACGAGCGGCGCCGCATGCCCCACAACCTGGCGCTGATGGCCGCGATGGAGGGCTTCGAGCGGTTGTTCCAGGCCGATCCGCTGCCGGTGCGCTGGTTGCGTAACACCGGGTTGAAACTGGTGGACCGCTTGCCTGAGGCCAAGGCGCTGTTCGTGCGCGAGGCGCTGGGGTTGATTGGGGATCTGCCGGATCTGGCCAAGGCCTGAAATGTGGGTTGGGGCTTATGGCCCCATCGCGAGCAAGCTCGCTCCCACAGTTGATTCGGTGAAACCTGTGGGAGCGAGCTTGCTCGCGATGGGGCCGGAACAGCCATCTCGACCCCACTGTTGCAACATTTGGAAATGTGTCCGCCTACTGTTCGATTGTAGTGCCAAATGTGAGTCCTTATCATTTGCGCTTCGCTCACCATCCAGAGATCGCTACCATGTTGGCAACCAAACGCCTGCTGTCCGCCCTCGCCTTGACCCTGGTCGGCACCACTGCCGCCCAGGCCGCCGATGAGGTGGTGGTCTACTCCTCGCGCATCGATGAACTGATCAAGCCGGTCTTCGACGCCTACACCAAGAAAACCGGCGTATCGGTGAAGTTCATCACTGACAAGGAAGCGCCGTTGATGCAGCGGATCAAGGCCGAAGGCGCAAACGCCACCGCCGACCTGCTGCTCACCGTCGATGCCGGTAACCTCTGGCAAGCCGAGCAGATGGGTATTCTCCAGCCGTTCACCTCCCCGGTGATCGATGCCAACATCCCGCCTCAATACCGCGCGTCCTCCCACGCCTGGACCGGCTTGAGCCTGCGGGCGCGGACCATCGTCTATTCCACCGAGCGGGTTAAACCCAGCGAATTGACCACCTATGAAGCGTTGGCTGGCAAAGAGTGGGAAGGCCGCCTGTGCCTGCGGACCTCGAAGAAGGTCTACAACCAGTCCCTGACTGCCACCCTGATCGAAACCCACGGGGCGGAAAAAACCGAGGAAATCCTCAAGGGATGGGTCAAGAACCTGTCCACTGACGTGTTCTCCGACGACACTGCGTTGCTTGAAGCGATCAACGCAGGCCAATGCGATGTCGGCATCGTCAACACTTACTACTATGGCCGCTTGCACCAGCAGAAGCCGGACCTGAAGGTCAAGCTGTTCTGGCCGAACCAGGCTGATCGTGGCGTGCACATCAACCTCTCCGGCATTGGCTTGACCCAGCATGCACCGCATCCGGAAGCCGCGAAGAAGCTGGTGGAGTGGATGACTACGCCAGAAGCACAGAGCATTTTTGCCGACGTGAACCAGGAATTCCCGGCCAACCCGAAAGTCGAACCGTCCAAGGAAGTGGCAGCCTGGGGCAAGTTCAAGGCCGACACCCTGCCGGTGGAAGTCGCGGGTAAACGCCAGGCCGAAGCCATTCGCATGATGGATCGCGCTGGCTGGAACTGAGACCCGTCCTGTTCAGTTCATTGAAAACATGTGGCGAGGGAGCTTGCTCCCGCTGAGCCTGTAGGAGCTGTGTAGGAGCTGTCGAGTGCAACGAGGCTGCGATCTTTCCCTAGACACTTGAGTCTCAAGCGAAAGATCAAGATCAAGATCAAGATCAAGATCAAAAGATCGCAGGCTCCGCCAGCTCCTACAGAGCCCAGCGGGAGCAAGCTCCCTCGCCACGTGACCATTTAACGAGAGTTCTCCTTGGCCCACCCCGCCCAACGCCGTTGGTACCCCCTGGTCTTCGCCATCGCCGCGTTGGTCCTGTTGCCCTTGAGCGTCTTGCTGCTGTCCTGGCAGAGCATCGACCAACAGATCTGGTCCCACTTGTGGGACACGCAAATGCCACGCTTGCTAGGTAACACCCTCACGTTGATCCTTGGCGTGGGGATCGGTGTGACGCTGTTGGGGGTCAGTCTCGCTTGGCTCACCAGCCTGTGTGAGTTCCCAGGGCGACGCTGGCTCGACTGGGCGCTGATGCTGCCGTTTGCGATTCCGGCCTATGTGCTGGCGTTTGTCTTCGTGGGTCTGCTGGATTTTGCCGGCCCTGTGCAGACGCTGATGCGAGAGTGGTTCGGCAGCGGCCTGCGCCTGCCTCGGGTTCGTTCCACCGGCGGGGTAATCCTGGTGCTGGTGTTGGTCTTTTACCCTTACGTCTATTTGCTGGCGCGCAGTGCCTTCCTGGCCCAGGGCAAGGGCTTGATGGAGGCTGCCCGGGTGCTGGGGCAATCGCCATGGCAGGCGTTCTGGCGCGTGGCGCTGCCGATGGCCCGGCCGGCCATCGGTGCAGGCGTGGCGCTGGCGCTGATGGAAACCCTGGCGGATTTCGGTGCGGTGTCAGTGTTCAACTTCGACACCTTCACCACCGCCATCTACAAGACCTGGTACGGATTCTTCAGCCTATCCAGCGCAGCCCAACTGGCCAGCCTGCTGTTGTTGGCGGTGATGCTGGTGCTCTACGGCGAACGCCGGGCCCGCGGCGCCCAACGAGCCAGCAACGAGCGGCCCCGGGTCAAGGCGTTGTACACGTTGCGCGGCTTCAAGGCCGTGGCGGCCAGTGGCTGGTGCTTCCTGGTGTTTGCCTGCGCGTTTGTCATCCCGGTGCTGCAATTGGTGGTGTGGTTCTGGCAACGCGGCCGTTTCGACCTGGATGAGCGTTATGCCGGGCTGATCGTCCATACCCTCTACTTGGGCGGCCTGGCCGCGTTGGTCACCGTCTGCGTGGCCTTGCTGCTGGCGTTCGCCCGGCGGTTGGCGCCGACCCGCCCGATTCGTGCCGGCGTCGGCCTGGCGAACCTGGGGTATGCCTTGCCCGGTTCGGTGTTGGCGGTGTCGATCATGCTCGCGTTCAGCTACCTGGACCGCGAGCTGGTCATTCCGCTGTCGGCCTGGCTCGGCGGCGCAGGCAAGCCGTTGCTGCTGGGCAGCCTGTCGGCGCTGTTGCTGGCGTATCTGGTGCGCTTCCTGGCCGTGGCCTACGGTCCGTTGGAGAGCAGCCTGGCGCGAATTCGTCCGTCCTTGCCCGAAGCGGCACGCAGCCTTGGGGTCAGTGGCACACGACTGTTTTTCAAAGTGTATCTGCCGTTGTTGTTGCCCGGGACATTGAGCGCGGCGTTGCTGGTGTTCGTCGATGTGCTCAAGGAAATGCCCGCGACGCTGCTGATGCGCCCGTTCGGCTGGGACACGCTGGCGGTGCGGATCTTCGAGATGACCAGCGAAGGGGAGTGGGCCCGGGCCGCGTTGCCGGCGCTGACGTTGGTCTTGGTGGGGTTGTTGCCGGTCATCGGATTGATACGACGTTCGGCCCATCGAAACAGCTAGGTGTCAGTCCTACCTCATGCGGCTACAATGCGCGGCATTCGGTGCGGTCCGTCTGTCGGACCGGGCAACTGAGAGCGTCAGAAAACTCCTTTTTTTCAGGCGTTCGCGCTACGCAGTGTCCGTCCGCACCTTCGCCAAGCCCGGAAGGAGAAACCCATGGGACAGCGTACGCCTCTGTATGACCTTCATCTCGCCCTTGGCGCGAAGATGGTCGATTTTGGCGGTTGGGATATGCCTTTGCACTACGGCTCGCAAGTCGAAGAGCACCATCAGGTGCGTCGCGACTGCGGTGTGTTCGATGTATCCCACATGACCGTGATTGATGTCGCCGGCCCCCAGGCCAAGGTCTGGCTGCAGCGCTTGCTGGCCAATGACGTCGACCGCTTGCAGGGCTCAGGCAGTGCCTTGTACAGCGCGATGCTCAATGAGCGCGGCGGCATTGTCGACGACATGATCATCTACCGTGTCGAGGACGGCTATCGGCTGGTCTTCAACGCCTCGACCCGCGATCAGGACCTGGCCTGGATGCAGGCGCAGCTCGGTGACTACGACGTGCAGTTACATGAGCGCCCCGAGCTGGCGATGCTGGCGATCCAGGGTCCCCACGCCCGGCAAAAGATTGCCGAGCTGGTCACACAACCGCGTGGCCAAATCATCCAGCAACTCAAGCCTTTCGAAGGCCGCGCCGACGGCGAATGGTTCATCGCCCGGACCGGCTACACCGGTGAAGATGGCCTGGAGATTGTGCTGCCCGCCCAAGAGGCTCCGAGTTTCTTCAACGATCTCGTAGGGGCCGGCATTTCGCCCATCGGCCTCGGCGCCCGCGATACCTTGCGCCTGGAAGCCGGCATGAACCTCTACGGCCAGGACATCAGTCAGGACGTTTCGCCCCTGGCCTCGAACATGGCCTGGAGCATCGCCTGGGAACCGGCGAGCCGTCCGTTCATCGGGCGCAGTGCGCTGGAGGCCGAGCTTGCCAGCGGTGTGCAGCACAAACTGGTCGGGCTGGTGCTGGAAGAGCGGGGCGTGTTGCGCGCCCATCAGGTGGTTCGCATCGCCAATGTTGGCGAAGGAGAGATCACCAGTGGTAGTTTTTCTCCTACGCTTAGCAAGTCGATCGCCCTGGCACGTGTTCCGATGGCAACCGCCGACCGGGCCGAGGTGGAAATTCGTGGTAAGTGGTACCCGGTACGGGTGGTCAAACCGACCTTCGTCCGCCATGGCAAAACCCTGATCTAACCTTTTGCGGCGGGCCGCTGGCCGCTGACACTTTCTCTTGAGGACACAGAATATGAGTGATATCCCTGCCGACCTGCGGTTTGCCGAAAGCCATGAGTGGGCCCGTCTGGAAGCTGACGGCACCGTCACCGTGGGCATCAGCGATCATGCGCAGGAAGCCTTGGGCGATGTGGTGTTTGTCGAGCTGACGGAAATCGGTAAGGTCTTTGCCGCAGGTGACCAGGCCGGTGTGGTTGAGTCGGTCAAGGCCGCTTCCGACATCTACTCCCCGGTTGCCGGCGAAGTGATCGCGATCAACGAAGAGTTGGGCGCTTCGCCGGAGTTGCTGAACTCCGATCCGTACGGTGCGTGGATCTTCAAGCTCAAGCCAAGCGACAAGGCTGAGCTGGACAAGCTGCTCGATGCGGCAGGCTACAAGGCCGCTATCGGCGAATAACCCGACTGTACCTGTGGGAGCGAGCTTGCTCGCGATAGCGGTGTATCAGCAGCATTGTTGTTGGCTGACACTCCGCTATCGCGAGCAAGCTCGCTCCCACAGGGGACTGGGGGCTGTCTCGGGATTATTCACCGGACAAAAAAAATGCCGCTCTCATCGAGCGGCATTTTTCATGGGCCGGGAATCACTCCTGGGCGACGGCGTTTTTCGCCAGGATCGCGTTGGCCAGTTCCATGTCGGTGGCTTGCAGGCCTGGGTTGTCGGCGCGTACTTTCTGCATCGCTGCCTCCAGGTAAGGGCCGCGGATACCGCCATCACTGGCGACGAAGCTGCCGGCATCGTCCTGGGCGGCGACGATCAGTTTGTGATCCTTGAAGGTCAGGTAGGTGGAACCGGTGGTCGCACCGGATGAGATGACGTTACGCCAAAACGTGTCGGCCATTGCCGAGCCAACAGGAAGAGACAGCAAGGCTAGGGTAGCGACAGCAAGTTTGAGACGCATGATAGGTGACTCCACTGGGTTAACTATGACGTTGGATTACCTGCGTCTCGATTCAGTTCCATGACTTGTCAGTCAGCCCGCTCCACTTGCAATACCGCGCCTTCCTGGGCCACCACCTTGACCCGCGTACCAATGGGCGACTCGGGCCCCTTGGCCAGCCAGACGCTGTCGGCCACCTTGAGCTTGCCGCGGCCTTCGACAATCGCTTCATGCAC
The DNA here is from genome assembly GCF_052871455.1 of Pseudomonas sp. LARHCG127. Lineage (NCBI taxonomy): Bacteria > Pseudomonadati > Pseudomonadota > Gammaproteobacteria > Pseudomonadales > Pseudomonadaceae > Pseudomonas > Pseudomonas sp. LARHCG127. The sequence goes on along the minus strand of NZ_JBIXJT010000002.1, from coordinate 149,652 downwards.
CAGGAAGACCTTGCCGATCAGTTCCTGTCCGCGCAGGTTCAGGAGCGGCTGATCGCTTTGGCGCACCGCGCTGCGCTGGCGTTGCCACCAGTACAGCGCCGTGGCGATGGCAAACAGGCCGAACAACAGGAACTGCAGCTCCCACGGCAGCTGCGGCAGGATGAACGTGAGTACGCCGACTGCCGCGGCGGCCATGCCGATCCACAGCAAGTAGCCACCGGCGCCGAACACTTCGAGGATCAGCAGGATCACGCCCAGCGCCAGCCAGTCCCAGTACGACATGTGTTGCAGGAACTCCCACATACGCGCGCCTCAGGCTTTCTTGCTGTCGAAGGTGGCCTTGACGATCTCGCCGATGCCACCGACCGCACCGATGACCTGGCTGGCTTCCAGCGGCATCAGGATCACCTTGCTGTTGTTGGCCGACGCCAATTTGCCCAGCGCATCGATGTATTTCTGCGCGACGAAGTAGTTCACGGCCTGGACGTTACCGTCGGCAATGGCCTGGGACACGACCTGGGTGGCCAGTGCTTCGGCTTGCGCCTGGCGCTCGCGGGCCTCGGACTCCAGGAACGCGGCCTGGCGGCTGCCCTCGGCCTCGAGGATCTGCGCCTGCTTCTTGCCTTCGGCGGTGAGAATCGCCGACGCACGCAGGCCCTCGGCTTCGAGGATCTGGGCACGCTTGATCCGTTCGGCTTTCATTTGCCCCGACATGGCGGCCATCAGGTCGGCCGGCGGGCTGATGTCCTTGATCTCGATCCGGGTGATCTTGATGCCCCACGGCGCCGTGGCTTCATCGACGGTGCGCAGCAGTTTTTCGTTGATGCCGTCGCGCTGGCTCAGCATCGCATCCAGCTCCATGGACCCCAGCACGGTGCGGATATTGGTTTGCAGCAGGTTGCGGATGGCGTGTTCGAGGTTGTTGACTTCGTAGGCTGCCTGGGCCGTATTGACCACCTGGAAGAAGCACACAGCGTCGATCTGTACCGTGGCGTTGTCGGCGGTGATGACTTCCTGGGGCGGAATGTCCAGCACGCTTTCCATGACGTTGATCTTGCGCCCGATGCGATCCATCACCGGGATGATGATATTCAGGCCGGGCTTGAGCGTATTGGTGTAGCGGCCGAACCGCTCGACCGTCCATTGGTAGCCCTGGGGTACGACCTTGAAGCCCATGAAGAGAATGACGACCACCAGGCCGATGAAAAGTAAAAGTACGCTACCGATCTGCATGACGGTTCCCTGTGCGAATTGAGATGGACCTGCGAGCCCTGAGTGTAGGGCAAACGGCCATTATCTTCCCTATAGTCCTTGTGGGGTGGAGATTTAGCGATACGTTGAGCCCTGTAGGAGCTGCCGAAGGCTGCGATCTTTTGATTTTGATTTTGATTTTTCGCTTGAGACTCAACTCTCTGGTACAAGATCGCAGCCTCGTTGCACTCGACAGCTCCTACGGCTTCCGCGGGAACAACTTCACGCCGTTACCTCTGCTCGCTCTGGGGCGTAACCCGCAGCACTTCCTCGACGGTGGTCAAGCCCGCCGCGACCTTTTGCGCCCCTGACAGCCGCAGGCTGCGCATGCCTTCCTTGAAGGCCTGGCGGCGCACCGCCAGCAGGTCGGTGTCGGGGTGGATCAAGGCCTTGACGCTGTCGGTCAGTTGCATGATTTCGTAGACGCCGGCGCGGCCGCGATAGCCGGTGTCGCGACATTCCAGGCAACCGACGGCCTGCTGGGCATTGCTCGGCAGCGGTGCCTGCCAGGGTCGGGTCAGGGTCTGCCAGTCGTCTTCGTTCAGGGTCAGGGGCGCCTTGCATTGCGGGCACAGGGTGCGCACCAACCGCTGGGCCATGACCCCGAGGACGGTGGCCTTGATCAAATAATGGGGCACGCCCAGCTCCAGCAGGCGACTGATGGCGCTCGGCGCGTCGTTGGTGTGCAGCGTCGACAGGACCAAGTGACCGGTGAGCGCTGCCTGGATCGCCATTTCAGCGGTTTCCAGGTCTCGGATTTCACCGATCATGATGATGTCCGGGTCTTGTCGCATGAGGGCCCGCACCCCGGCGGCGAAGCTCAGGTCGATGTTGTGCTGGACCTGCATCTGGTTGAACGACGCCTCGACCATTTCGATCGGGTCCTCGATGGTGCAGAGGTTCACTTCCGGCGTCGCCAGCTTCTTGAGTGTGGTGTAGAGGGTGGTGGTCTTGCCCGAACCGGTCGGCCCGGTCACCAGGATGATGCCGTTGGGCTGGCGGGTCATGTCCTGCCAGCGGCGCAGGTCGTCGGCGGAGAAACCGAGCTGGTCGAAATCCTTGAGCAGCACTTCCGGGTCGAAGATCCGCATGACCATTTTTTCGCCGAACGCCGTGGGCAAGGTCGACAGGCGCAATTCCACTTCGCCGCCGTCCGGGGTCTTGGTCTTGACCCGGCCATCCTGGGGTTTGCGTTTTTCCGCGACGTTCATCCGCCCCAGGCTCTTGAGGCGACTGACGATCGCCATCGTGACCTGCGGCGGGAATTGGTAGACGGTGTGCAGCACCCCGTCGATGCGAAATCGCACCGTGCCCTGCTCGCGGCGCGGTTCGATGTGGATATCGCTGGCCCGCTGTTGGAAGGCGTACTGGAATAGCCAGTCGACGATGTTGACGATGTGGGCGTCGTTGGCGTCCGGTTCCTGGTCGCTGGCGCCGAGGTTGAGCAACTGTTCGAAATTGCTCAGGTTGCTCGGTTGCTGATCGACCGTGGTGGCGCCGCTGACCGATTTGGCCAGGCGATAGAACTCCACGCTCAGGCGCTGGATATCCACCGGATTGGCGACCACCCGCTTGATCGGCAACTTGAGCACATGGGTCAGGTCGGCTTCCCAACTGTTGACGTAGGGTTGCGCGCTGGCGACGGTGACGGCGTCACGATCGACCGCCACCGCGAGGATCTTGTGGCGCTGGGCAAAGGCATAGGACATCAAGGGCGTTACGGCCGCCACGTTGATTTTCAGCGGGTCGATGCGCATGTAGGGTTGGCCGGCCTGCTGGGACAACCAGAGAGTCAGGTTCTCAAGGTCCAGGCGCTTGCCGGGCCGACTGAGGTCGTCCAGGTGCTGGTTGGCAATGAACTCCAGCGGGTGCAGCTGGCTGTTGGCGCTGTGGCGCCGGCGGGCGTTGAGCGCGGTTTCGGCCGAATCCTGGCTGATGAAGCCCTGGGTGACCAGTTGGCGCAGCAGATCATTGAGGTCCAGCCAGCGGTCCTGAGTGGCGTGTTTGGTGGACATGCGGGTTCCTATTGGACAATTGCAGCAAAGCCGCGATACAGACGCCTCGGCGTCCTCGCTCGGTCTGCAAAAGAATAGTCCCGACCCGGTGGTCCGTTGGGCCACTACCCGACCAATGCGTTACCAATTCTTGCCCGTGGGGGGTCAACCGGCCGCTTGGGCCGGCTCAACTCGCGCAATATCAGCGCCTTGCAGGTCCACCGAGCACATGCCGATCAGGTTACGTAATTTTTCTGCGATGACCTGGGCACGGTGCCAGCTCAGGCCGTCCATGACGATGTCCAGCGACAGCAGCTCGTCGAGGCGCTCGACGCGAACCTGCTGCGGGGTCAGGCCTTGCAAGGCAAACAGGTTCAATGCCCGGCAGAGCAGGTCCGGCTCGGCCTCGGCCAGCATCTGGTAGTGCACGCGGCAATGGGCATTGGCGGCGTGCCAGACGTCGGCGCGGGTCGGGGTGGTGGCAACGGCTTCAAGTGGGGGCATGTGCGGTCTCCTTGGCGGCGGAGAAATATTTACATGCGTCGCCGGGTATTTCTTATCTAAGATGGGTGCTTTCGGCGATGTTTCGAATCGCTTGAGTCTCCAGATCATTAATTTTGGGTTTGTCTATGCAAAGCGAGCTGGATAGCTATGACCGCAGGATACTGGCCCTGCTGCAAGAGGATGCCTCGCTGTCCAGCGCGCAGATCGCCGAGCAGGTCGGTTTGTCTCAATCGCCGTGCTGGCGGCGGATTCAGCGGATGAAGGAGGAGGGCATCATCCGCGCCCAGGTGACCTTGCTGGACCGCAAGAAAATCGGCCTCAACACGCAGATCTTCGCCGAAGTGAAACTCAACGCCCATGGCCGTTCGAACTTCACCGAATTCACCGAGGCGATCCGCGGCTTTCCCGAAGTGCTGGAGTGTTACGTGCTGATGGGATCGGTGGATTTTCTGCTGCGCATCGTCACGGCGGACATCGAGGCGTATGAGCGATTCTTTTTCGAAAAGCTGTCGATGGTGCCGGGGATCCAGGAGGTGAACTCGATCGTGGCGCTGTCGGAGATCAAGTCGACGACGAGTTTGCCGGTGGTGCGCTGAAGCTTGTTTTTGTGGTGTTCGGGTTGGCCTCATCGCGAGCAAGCTCGCTCCCACAGGGAATTTCAGCGTCCACAATAGGTGGGTACAACGCCGAACTCCTGTGGGAGCGAGCTTGCTCGCGATGGCGGCATCACAGGCGCAACAAGGTCTTCCAAGCCCGGTTCTGGTACACCGCAATCGCCTGTTGCTTGCGCGCATCCAGCGTTTCGTCGGTGATCGGTTGGTTGGCCAGTTGTGCCAGCTTGTTCAGCTCACCGTAGAGCCGATCCATTTCCGGGATCTCCAGCACATGGCGGGCATGGTGCAGCCAGGCCTGGATGCGTTCGATGCGGGGCAGTTGCTCGGCCAGGTCTTCCGGTTGCTGTTGATAACGTTGCAATTGCAGGGACGAGGACTCTTCGCCCAACAGGCGTGGCAACCAGCTGCCCAGTTGCGCCGCGCCCTGGCGATTGCCGCGGGTGTTGCGCTCGACGGCCCAGCTGCGGGCCAGCAGCCAGCGTGACGTGTTGAGGGAAAACAGGCCCCAGCGCGGGTCTTGCAGCTCTTCGAGGAACTGTTCCGGCGCGGCCTTGCGCACGTCTTCGTCGTCCAGGCCAGCCTGGACCAATGGGCGCCAGTCTTCCAGCAACGCGTCCAGGGCCAGGCGCAAGTCGTGGGTCGATTGGCGCGGCGCGGCCTGGCCGAGGCTGCTGAGCAGGGCGCGCAGTTCGGCGAGGCTTTCCACCCAGTCCTGCAGCAGGCGCCAATGGCCGTTGAAGCGGTATTGCTCGGCCAGGCGTTGGCTGCTGCCGAGCAAATGCCAGCTCAGCGCGGCGAAGGCATCGTCCAGCGGCGTTTCGGCAGTCAGTTGCGGGGCCGGCAGGCTCAAGGCGTAGCTGCCCGCGTCATGCAAGCGATAGCCACGCTCGGCCTTGCTGATGTCGCAGGGCATCAGGGGCAGGGTCATGGCCAGCTCGGCGGCCAGTTCCAGCAGGGCGGCGGGTTCGCCTTCGCGCAGTTCCAGCTCCAGTTCGCAGATTTCTTCCTTCTGCTTGCCGACCACCACGTGGCCCAGGTCCAGGGCCGCTTCGATGACCACCTTGCTTTTGCCACGGCCCCAAGCGATTTCAGCGCGTTCGCGGACGAAATCGGTGGTGAAGATGGCCTTGAGGGTTTTCTTGTCCAGTTCGGCCAAGGCCTCGGGCCAGCATTCGCCGTCGAGCTTCTTCAGGTCGAGCTTGGCCTTGGGCAGGTGCCAGTCGTATTCGTTGCGCTCGGACAGGCCGGCGACGCTCTGGCCGCGGGTCTTGAGGGTCTGGATCACCTCTTCGCCATCGCGACGCAGGCGCAGGGCGACCTTGGCCCGGGCCAGGTCACGTTCTGGCGTGTCGAAATACTGGTTCATCAATTCGTGGCGTTCCCAGCCACTCTTGTTGCGTTTTTTCAGCAGCGGATGCTCGCGCAAGGCTGCCAGGGTCTCGCGGCTGACGCGGAGTTTGATTTCGGTTTCTTTCTGCATGGCCGGAAAATCCAGGGATCGGGTGCGCAGCCGGGGGAAGGTGTGGCTGCCAAGGCCGTGCAGTGTACAGGACTGACTCGCCCTAGGTTTATTCCTGGGTCCAGATGGTTCTATGATGAACACCAATCTGTATGCCCGGAGCCAGCGATGCCTTTGCCGTCCATGAAAGATCAATTCGCTGCCCTGATCGCCACGCCTTCGGTCAGCTGTACCCAGCCTGGGCTCGACCAGTCCAACAGCGCTGTCATCGAGCTGTTGGCCGGCTGGCTCACTGAGCTGGGGTTCTCCTGCGATATCCAGCAAGTCAGCCCTGGCAAATTCAATCTGCTGGCCAGTTTCGGCAGCGGTCCCGGCGGCCTGGTGCTGGCCGGCCACAGTGACACGGTGCCGTTCGACGGCGCGTTGTGGCAGACCGATCCGTTGAAGCTCACCGAGATCGATGGCCGTTGGGTCGGCCTGGGCAGTTGTGACATGAAGGGCTTTTTCGCCCTGGCCATCGAAGCGCTCAAGCCGCTGCTGGACCAACCGTTCAAGCAACCGCTGCTGATCCTCGCCACCTGCGACGAAGAAAGCTCCATGTCCGGCGCCCGGGCCCTGGCCGATGCCGGCCGGCCCTTGGGGCGGGCAGCGGTGATCGGTGAGCCGACCGGCCTCAAGCCAATTCGGATGCACAAAGGCATCATGATGGAGCGCATCGACATTCTCGGGCGCAGCGGCCATTCGTCCGATCCGCGCCTGGGCCACAGCGCGCTGGAAGCCATGCACGATGCCATGGGCGAATTGCGCGGCCTGCGCCTGCAATGGCAGCGTGAATTCCGTAACCCGCAGTTCACCGTGCCGCAACCGACCCTGAATTTCGGCTGCATCCACGGCGGCGACAACCCCAACCGGATCTGCGGCCAATGCTCCATGGAATTTGACCTGCGGCCTTTGCCAGGCATGGACCCGCAAGTGCTGCGGGCGGCGATCCAGCAGAAGCTCAACCCCATCGCCGAGCGCCATCAAGTCAAGATCGACTACGCGCCGCTGTTCCCCGAAGTGCCGCCGTTCGAGCAGGCCGAGGACGCCGAATTGGTCCGCGTGGCCGAACGACTGACCGGCCATCGTGCCGAAGCAGTGGCGTTCGGCACCGAAGCGCCTTATCTTCAGCGCCTTGGCTGTGAAACCCTGGTGCTCGGTCCTGGCGATATCGCCTGTGCCCACCAACCGGGCGAGTACCTTGAAATGTCACGTTTGCAACCTACCGTGGAGCTGTTGCGGCAGTTGATCGGCCATTACTGCCTGACGTCGGCCACGGCCGATTAAATTGCGCCCTTGCGGGCCCGTATTCATCACATGAGGAGAGCGCGCGTGTCGCCAAGCCTGTTCCGACGATAACCACCAGCCCGTTGTGCGTTCTGTTTCGTCTTTTTTTGGCTGTTATTTATTACAGGTCCAGGTTCATGCCCGAATACGTCAATTGGCTTCGTCACGCTTCGCCCTACATCAACGCCCACCGTGATTGCACCTTCATCGTCATGCTGCCCGGCGACGGGGTGGAACACCCTAATTTCGGCAACATCGTCCATGACCTGGTGCTGCTCCACAGCCTCGGCGTGCGCCTGGTGCTGGTCCATGGTTCACGCCCGCAGATCGAGACCCGCCTCGCTGCGCGGGGCCTGACGCCTCACTACCACCATGGCATGCGCATCACTGACGCGGCGACCCTGGAATGCGTGATCGACGCGGTCGGCCAGTTGCGCATCGCCATCGAGGCGCGCCTGTCCATGGACATGGCGTCCTCGCCCATGCAGGGCTCGCGGCTGCGGGTCGCCAGCGGCAACCTGGTCACCGCCCGGCCGATCGGCGTGCTCGAAGGTGTGGATTACCACCACACCGGCGAAGTGCGCCGGGTCGATCGCAAGGGCATCAACCGCCTGCTGGATGAGCGCTCCATCGTATTGCTGTCGCCGTTGGGGTATTCACCCACCGGAGAAATCTTCAACCTGGCCTGTGAAGACGTCGCCACCCGGGCGGCCATCGACCTGGCGGCCGACAAGCTGCTGTTGTTCGGTGCCGAACAGGGGCTTATCGGCGAGGACGGACGGCTGGTGCGGGAATTACGTCCGCAACAGGTCCCAGGCCACATGCAACGCCTGGGCAGCGACTATCAGGCCGAACTGCTGGACGCGGCGGCCCAGGCCTGTCGTGGTGGCGTTGCGCGCAGCCACATCGTCAGTTATGCCGAGGACGGCGCGCTGCTGGCCGAACTGTTTACCCGCGATGGCAGCGGCACGCTGGTGGCCCAGGAACAATTCGAAGTGGTGCGCGAAGCGGCCATTGAAGATGTCGGCGGCCTGCTGGACCTGATCAGTCCGCTGGAAGAACAGGGGATTCTGGTGCGTCGCTCCCGCGAAGTGCTGGAGCGCGAGATCGAACAGTTCAGCGTGGTCGAGCGCGAAGGCATGATCATCGCCTGCGCGGCGCTGTACCAGATCGCCGATTCGGATGCCGGGGAACTGGCCTGCCTGGCGGTGAACCCGGAGTACCGCCACGGTGGCCGGGGCGACGAACTGCTGGAGCGGATCGAAACCCGCGCCCGCGCCCAAGGGCTCAAGACGCTGTTCGTACTCACGACCCGTACCGCCCACTGGTTCCGCGAACGTGGTTTCGAGCCCAGCAGCGTCGACCGTCTTCCGGCCGCGCGAGCCTCGCTCTACAACTATCAGCGTAATTCGAAGATCTTCGAAAAAGCCCTGTAACCCCTGGGGGCGCTCCCTGCGTGGGAGTGTCGCAGGGGGCGTCTTTTTGATTTCAGACAATGAATCGCCTGACGCATAGCCATCAAGCTCCCATCTTAAGCAGCCTCGGCGCCAAAGGATCAAGGGAACCCTCTACGCCGGGGTTTCCCGCTGAGCGCTTCTCGACAAAAAGCCATTCAGTAATTCGCCGGCTGGCCGATACGCCGGACCACGGTTGATGAAGCTTTGATGGCAGCTATATGTCGAAAAGAGCTGAAAACTGGTGAAACAATTCTTTTTGGAAGTAACAAGAATCCATTATCCTGCGGACCGGTGCAGGGGGGTTAGACCATGGTCGTAGTCACAAATGGTTACGATTGACTTGTCGGTCATGGTCTGGCGCTAATCGCGCATCCGCGGATTCCGGGCGTTCGATCCGGAACCAAAGACGCACAAGAATTAGAAAACGAGAGGAGCGAAGCATGAACAAGTCCACCTTGGCCCTGGCTGTGGCCGTTGGGGTATTGGCGCAGCAGGCAGGCGCCGCCGGTTTTATCGAGGACAGCAAGGCTACCTTGGGTCTGCGTAACTTCTACATCAACACGGATAACCGTGATTCGGCTGCTACTACGAACAAATCCGAAGAATGGGGCCAGGGTTTCGACCTGCGCTTCATTTCCGGCTACACCCAAGGCACCGTCGGTTTCGGTATCGATGCCATCGGCCTGCTGGGTATCAGACTGGATTCGGGCGGCGGTACCAACGGTGCCTCCAATAACAGCTATGGCGGCACGGTTTTCCCGAGCAAGTCCAACGGCGAAGCAGTGGATAACTTCTCCAGCCTGGGCCTGACCGCCAAGGCGAAGATCTCCCAGACCGAGCTGAAGCTGGGCACCCTGCAACCAAAACTGCCAGTCATCGTGACCAACGACGGTCGTCTGCTGCCGCAAACCTTCCAAGGTGGTCAGATCACCTCGAACGAGATCAAGGACCTGACGCTCGTCGGCGGCCAGATCGAGCACGCCAAGGGTCGTAACTCCAGCAACAACGAGGAGTTGTCCATTGCCGGTGCGAACGGTCGTACCGCCAGCGGTCGCGACAGCAACAAGTTCATCTACGGTGGCGGTGACTATAAAATCACCAAGGACCTGACTGCCCAGTACTACTACGGCAACCTGGAAGATTTCTACAAGCAACACTTCCTGGGCCTGGTGCACAACTGGTCCATCGGTCCTGGCGTGCTGAAGTCCGACCTGCGTTATTTCAACAGCCGCAGCGACGGCGCCAACGGTCATGATTCCACCTACTACACCACTGGCTACTATGGCGGCAGCGTCACCAAGGGCAAAGTCGACAACAACCTGTACAGCGGCCTGTTCCTGTACACCGTTGCCGGTCACACCTTTGGCGGTGGCTACCAGGCCAGCAACGGCGACAGCGATTTCCCTTGGCTGAACCAGGGTGACGGTTCGTCGGCTTACCTGACCACCGACATGCAAATCGCCAAGTTCGCCCGTGCCGGTGAACGTACCTGGCAGGGTCGCTACTCGTACGATTTCGCCAAGCTCGGTGTTCCTGGCCTGACCGCTGGCGTCATCTACCTGCGCGGCGACAACATTGACCACGCCACCGGTGACAAGACCGAGTGGGAACGTGACATCACTGTTGGCTACGTCGTACCGGAAGGTCCGCTGAAGAACGTTGGCGTCATGTGGAAAAACGCTACCTGGCGCAACGACATCCCAGGTCAGCGCGACCAGGATGAAAACCGCCTGATCGTCAGCTACTCGATCCCGCTGCTGTAAGCAACGCGCTCGCCTGACGAAAAAAAGCCCCGCCCGGCAATGCTGTTCATTTAAGGCAACCGACAAACCCGTGGCGAGGGAGCTTGCTCCCGCTGGGCCGCGAAGCGGCCCCAAAACCTGCCCAATGCGGAGCATCAGGCATACCGCACCCGCCGGTTTACGACTGCTTCGCAGCCGAGCGGGAGCAAGCTCCCTCGCCACAGGTCTCCATCATTTTTCTTAAGTTAACAGCGTTGATGCGCCGGGCGGGGCTTTTTGTTTTTCGGGTCAGGTAGCGGGATCCTTCTCGTATTCCCGCACCCTGGCGACACAACGCTCAATATTCGCCTCTTTGTTGATCAGTAATCATCGACCGTACACGCTGCCTTCTTCCTGAATATCTTTGAGCAATCCCGCTCGAGCCTCATCGAGAGCGGTTTTTTCGCTGAGGATAAAACATTCGAACAACCCCGCCTGTACGTCTCTGGCCCAAAGCCTCCGACCACGGGTCAGGATCTGGTACTGCATCACCGTCGTTGCCGCCCGTAAATCAAGCAGATCCACTGGGCATCCGGCTATATCCGCCAAGTCTCCGGAAAGTTGCCATAACAACACGGGGTCGACCTGACCGGACCAGAGAACAGCCAAATCGACATCACTGTCAGGCCCGGCGATGCCCTGTGCATGGCTGCCGAACAGGTAAACCGCCAGCAGTCCAGGGAGGTGGTTTTGCAGGTGAGTCAGCAAGGCTTGAGTGTTCATGCTGCCTATCCTAGCCGCTCGTCCTGAAATCGCGTCAATAATTTCCGTAGTGTGGGTACAAAACAAAAAAAGCCCCGCCCGGCAACACGCCGGGCGGGGCTTTGCGTTTTCGAGTCGGGCCCACCCCTGTAGCCTTCCTCGAATTTCTCCTCTTTTCAGCAAATCGAGGCCTTCTCGAACCTCGCTGGCGATCTTGTGCCGGTATGCGGAATGGCGCCAGTGAACAGTTTTTTATATTCACTAATGATCTAGATAAATGGATATTCATTCTTTTTAAAGCAATCGAAACCGGTGCAAAGTTTGGGCTCACAACAACTCATCCAGGAGCCGCACCATGAGCCTCAGACTCGGCGACATCGCCCCCGACTTCGAACAGGATTCCAGCGCCGGCAAGATTCGCTTCCACGAATGGCTCGGTGACAGCTGGGGTGTACTGTTTTCCCACCCGGCGGATTTCACGCCGGTATGCACCACCGAATTGGGCCTCACGGCCAAGCTCAAGGACGAGTTCGCCCAGCGTGGGGTCAAGGCCATTGCCCTCTCGGTGGACCCGGTGGACTCGCACCACAAGTGGATTGAGGACATCAACGAGACCCAGAACGCCGTGGTCAACTTTCCGATCCTGGCCGACGCCGACCGCAAGGTCTCTGACCTGTACGACCTGATCCACCCCAACGCCAGCGACACCTTGACCGTGCGCTCGTTGTTCGTGATCGACCCGAACAAGAAGATTCGCCTGACCATCACCTATCCGGCCAGCACTGGTCGCAATTTCAACGAGATCCTGCGGGTGATCGATTCCCTGCAACTGACCGACAACTACAAGGTCGCCACCCCGGCCAACTGGCAGGACGGCGATGAAGTGGTGATCGTGCCGTCGCTCAAGGATGAAGAGGAACTCAAGCAGCGCTTCCCCAAGGGCTACCGCGCGGTGAAGCCTTACCTGCGCCTCACACCGCAGCCTAACCGTTGACGCAACACCTGAACTGATCTGTAGGAGCGAGCTTGCTCGCGATGGCGGTATATCAGTCGACATGGATGCCGGCAGATCCAACGCTATCGCGAGCAAGCTCGCTCCCACAGGAGAGATGAGAACACGGTGCACCAAGGGTTTTGGCCGTTTCGACGGCCTTTTTTATTGCGCCAAGGAAAGTGAATTGCATATCCCTTAATCGCATAACCAAATGAACAAATATGATTTAAAGATATATAAATCCCCTGTTATGGTTTGCCCCATGCAGCGAGATCGCCCGCCGCGAATCGCAAGTGACAGTTAAGGAAGGGTAGGCATGTTGGTCGTCTCACTCGGTGGCAGTCCCAGCCAACGCTCCCGCTCCGGGGTGCTGCTGGAGCGCTCGCAACGTTGGTTGCAACAGCAAGGTGTGGAGGTGGTGAGCTATCAGGTGCGCGATTTCCCGGCCGAAGATCTGCTCCATGCCCGTTTCGACAGCCCGAAGGTTATCGACCTGCTCCAGCAGATCGAAAACGCTGACGGCCTGGTAATCGCCACGCCGGTGTACAAGGCGTCTTTTTCCGGCGCGCTGAAGACCGTGCTGGACCTGCTGCCTGAACGAGCCCTGGCTCACAAAGTGGTGTTGCCCATGGCCACCGGCGGCAGCATCGCCCATATGCTGGCGGTGGATTACGCCCTTAAACCGGTGTTGTCGGCGCTCAAGGCCCAGGAAATGCTCCATGGGATTTTTGCCGAAGACAGTCAGATCGCTTATGGCGAAGGCAGTGCCCAGGCGCAATTGACGCCGGCCCTGCAGCAGCGCCTGGACGAGGCGCTGGAACAGTTTTACAGCGCCATGGCCCGTCGGCCCAGGCCGTTGGACCCTCATGTATTGAACGAACGTTTGCTGAGTGCTCGCTGGAGCATTTGAACCCCGGACACCATTGATTCAACTCACCTTACTCAGCCGCTAACGGCCCAGCAGGTGCAGCCAAAACCCCACAGCAAAAAGGAGAGGCGCCATGCGCACTGTCATTTTGCGTCGCGGGCTGGTCGCTCTGTTTGCTGCGGCTGTGTCCCTCGGCGTCATCACCCAAGCTCAAGCCGAGACCTTGCGGATCGGTTATCAGAAATACGGCACCCTGGTGCTGCTCAAGGCCAAGGGCTCGTTGGAGAAGCGCCTCGCCGCCCAAGGCGTGGACGTGCAATGGACCGAATTCCCCGGAGGTCCGCAGTTGCTGGAAGGCTTGAACGTCGGTTCCATCGACTTTGGCGTGACCGGTGAAACGCCGCCGGTGTTTGCCCAGGCCGCGGGCGCCGACCTGCTCTATGTCGCCTACGAACCGCCGGCGCCCACCAGTGAAGCCATCCTCGTGCCCAAAGGGTCGGCGATCCAATCGGTGCAAGACCTCAAGGGCAAGAAAGTCGCGCTGAACAAAGGTTCCAACGTCCACTATCTGCTGGTGCGGGCGCTGGAAGACGCCGGCCTCAAGTATTCCGACATCCAGACGGTTTTCCTGCCGCCAGCCGATGCCCGTGCCGCGTTCGAACGGGGCAGCGTAGACGCCTGGGTGATCTGGGACCCGTACCAGGCGGCCGCCGAACAACAGTTGCAGGCCCGCACCCTGCGTGACGGCAAAGGCATTGTCGATAACCACCAGTTCTACCTCGCCACAAAACCTTATGCGCAAAAGAATCCCCAGGTCATTACCGCCCTGGTGGAAGAGGTGCGTGCCGTAGGGGAGTGGTCCAAGGCCAATCCTGAAGACGTGACCAAACAGGTGTCGCCGCTGCTCGGCCTGCCGGCGGACATCACCCTGACCTCGGTGAAACGCCAAGGCTACGGGGCGCTGTTCCTCACGCCGGAGGTGGTGGCGGCGCAGCAGAAAATCGCCGACAGCTTCTACCAGCTCAAATTGATTCCCAAGCCCTTGAGCATCAAGGACGTGATTTGGACGCCGCCGGCGGCCGTTGCGAACGCGCAGTAATTCGATCCCTTAGGAGACCACTCCATGAGCCTCAATATTTTCTGGTTCCTGCCTACCCACGGCGACGGCCATTACCTTGGCACTGCCGAAGGCGCCCGCGCCGTCGATCACGGATACTTGCAGCAGGTCGCCCAAGCGGCGGATCGACTGGGTTTTGGCGGTGTGTTGATCCCCACCGGGCGTTCCTGCGAGGACTCCTGGCTGGTGGCCGCTTCATTGATTCCCGTGACCCAGCGCCTGAAATTCCTCGTCGCCCTGCGCCCCGGGATCATTTCCCCGACGGTGGCGGCACGGCAGGCCGCGACCCTCGACCGGTTGTCCGGCGGGCGGGCGCTGTTCAACCTGGTGACCGGCGGCGACCCGGATGAATTGGCCGGTGACGGCCTGTTCCTTGACCACGAGCAACGCTACCAGGCCTCGGTGGAATTCACCCGGATCTGGCGCCGCGTGCTGGAAGGCGAGACCGTGGATTACGACGGTGAGCACATCAGTGTGAAGGGCGCCAAGCTGCTCTATCCGCCGATCCAGCAACCGCGTCCGCCGCTGTATTTCGGTGGTTCGTCGGAAGCCGCCCAGGACTTGGCGGCCGAGCAAGTGGAAATGGTGCTGACCTGGGGCGAGCCGCCGGCAGCCGTTGCGCAGAAAATCGAGCAGGTACGCGCCAAGGCCGCGAAGCTGGGCCGTACCGTACGCTTTGGCATCCGTCTGCATGTGATCGTGCGGGAAACCAACGCTGAAGCCTGGCAAGCGGCGGATCGGCTGATTTCCCACCTGGACGACGACACCATCGCCCGGGCCCAGGCTTCCCTGGCGCGCTTCGATTCGGTGGGCCAGCAACGCATGGCCGCCCTGCACGGTGGCAGTCGCGACAAACTGGAAGTCAGCCCCAATCTGTGGGCCGGTGTCGGCCTGGTACGCGGCGGTGCCGGCACGGCGCTGGTGGGCGATGGCCCGACCGTGGCGGCGCGGGTCAAGGAATACGCCGACCTAGGCATCGACACCTTTATATTTTCCGGTTATCCCCACCTGGAAGAGTCCTATCGCGTGGCGGAACTGCTGTTCCCACACTTGGACGTCGAGCGCCCGGAGCTACCGAAAAGCCAGGGCTATGTGAGCCCGTTCGGTGAAATGGTCGCCAACGACATCCTGCCCAAAGCCGCGTCCCAGAGCTGAGGCGGCCATGAAGAAAATCATCCACAACCTCGCGCCCTGGGCGGTGCCGCTGCTGTTGCTGGCGGTCTGGCAACTGTCAGTGTCGGCCGGTTGGTTGTCCACGCGGATCCTGCCAGCACCCGTGGCGGTAATCGAAGCCGGGGTCAGCCTGGTGCGCAGCGGCGAGATCTGGACGCACCTGGCCATTAGCGGTTGGCGCGCAGCGGTCGGTTTCTTGATCGGCGGCGGCATCGGCCTGGCCCTGGGCTTCATCACCGGCCTGTCAAAATGGGGCGAGCGCCTGTTGGACAGTTCGGTGCAGATGATCCGGAACGTCCCGCACCTCGCGCTGATTCCGCTGGTGATCCTGTGGTTCGGCATCGATGAGTCGGCGAAGATTTTCCTGGTGGCCCTGGGCACGCTGTTTCCGATCTACCTCAACACCTACCACGGTATCCGCAACGTCGACCCGGCGCTGGTGGAAATGTCCCGCAGCTACGGATTGTCCGGCTTCAGCCTGTTTCGCCAGGTGATCCTGCCGGGCGCCTTGCCTTCGATCCTGGTGGGCGTGCGCTTTGCCCTGGGTTTCATGTGGCTGACGCTGATCGTGGCGGAAACCATCTCGGCCAGCTCCGGTATCGGTTATCTGGCGATGAATGCCCGTGAGTTCCTGCAAACCGACGTGGTGGTGCTGGCGATTCTCCTGTACGCCGTGCTGGGCAAGTTGGCCGACCTGGCCGCCCGTGGGCTTGAGCGGGTCTGGCTGCGCTGGCATCCGGCGTACCAAGTGAACAAGGGAGGTGCCGCATGACCGCCCAACAACCTCCGCGCCTGCTACGTGGCATTCCGCTGGCGGTGCGCAACCTGCAAAAAACCTTTGGCACGCGCCAGGTATTGCGTGACATCGACCTGCATATCCCGGCCGGGCAGTTCGTGGCCGTGGTCGGTCGCAGCGGTTGCGGCAAAAGTACCTTGCTGCGGTTGCTGGCGGGCCTCGATCAGCCCACCGACGGCCAACTGCTGGCGGGCTCGGCGGCCTTGAGTGCGGCGCAACAGGACACGCGGTTGATGTTCCAGGAGGCGCGTCTGCTGCCCTGGAAAAAAGTCATCGACAACGTTGGCCTCGGGCTCAAGGGCGACTGGCGTCCGCAGGCCTTGCAGGCGCTGGAAGCCGTCGGCTTGGCCGACCGTGCCCATGAGTGGCCGGCGGCACTGTCCGGCGGCCAGAAACAACGGGTGGCCCTGGCCCGCGCGCTGATTCATCAGCCACGGCTGTTGTTGCTCGACGAACCCTTGGGCGCATTGGACGCCTTGACCCGTATCGAGATGCAGCAACTGATCGAAAACCTCTGGCAGCAGCACGGTTTCACCGTGTTGCTGGTAACCCACGACGTCAGCGAGGCGGTGGCGATTGCCGACCGGGTGATCCTGATCGAGGACGGCCAGATCGGCCTCGACCTGCCCATCGACCTGCCACGCCCACGGGTTCGCGGCTCTCATCGCCTGGCGAGCCTGGAAACCGAAGTCCTCAACCGTGTGCTGTCCTTGCCCGGCCAACCGCCGGAACCCGAACCCGTTTCACCCTTGCCTACGCAATTGCGTTGGGCGCAATAACTTCATCCAGACAGGAATCGACACCATGACCATCAAAGCCATCAACGTACGCAACCAGTTCAAAGGCACCATCAAGGAAATCGTCGAGGGCGACGTGCTGTCGGAGATCGACGTGCAGACCGCCTCCGGCATCGTCACGTCAGTCATCACCACCCGTTCGGTCAAGGAACTGGAACTGGCGATCGGCAGCGAAGTGATTGCCTTCGTCAAATCCACCGAGGTGTCTATCGCCAAGTTGTGAACGATGCTTGAGCCACAGCCCCGGACGGCGAGAGCCCTTCGGGGCTTTTGGGTTTTAAGGCAGCGCACGCATGCACTTTGTTGAGGTGAGGAGGGGGCCTTTGTGGCGAGGGGATAAATCCCCTCGCCACATGGATCAGGAAGCTTCGCGCTTGGGCAGGTACGGCGGCAGGTACAGCCCCAGGTACGCATCGAACACCCGCATGCCTTCTTCGGCCATGCGTGGGGTGATCTGGCCGTGTTGTTGGACCGACCGGGCGTAGACGCGGTCGCCCAGTTCCATGGCCAGGGCGAACACATCGACGTCGTCGGGCAGGGGCGGCAGGGCGAAATGGTGAGCGAAGACCTTGTGCAGCAAGTCGCTCAGCTCGAGGTCGTGCTGGCGGTCGGCCTGGGTGACTTCGGTCAGGCCGTGCTGGGCCAGGATCAACTGGCGAGCGGCGGCGTCCTGGCTGTAGATGGCGAGCATGCGTTGTTCCACCAGCCTGGACAGGTCGTGCCAATGGTTCAGCGCGGCATGATCGATCGGTGCTTGCAGGCCCGCGCGGAAGGCGGCGTGGACGTCGGCGGTCAGGGCTTCGAGCAGGGCCGGGACGCTGGCGAAGAAGTGGTACACGGAAGAGGGCGGGATCCCGGCGCGCTCGGCGACGCTGTAGATCGACAGGCTGGCCACGCCTTCGGCGGCAAGCAGCGTACGGGCGGCATCGAGAATGGTGTCGATCCGGGCCTGGCTGCGTGCGCGGGGTTTGCGGGGTGTGGCGATGCGCGTCATGGACGTCTCCTGCGGGGCTGCCGGGCATTGTACGCAGAGCGAGCGGATGGTCCATACCCGGACTTGTGAGCAGAGCAACTCCTGTGGCGAGGGAGCTTGCTCCCGCTGGGCTGCGAAGCAGCCCCGAAACCAGCCGCCGCCGTGGTTCAGGTTGACCGCTTCAGCATTTTTGGGGCTGCTGCGCAGCCCAGCGGGAGCAAGCTCCCTCGCCACAATGTTCGGCGGCAGACATAAAAAAAACGCCGCAGGCCATAAGGCCTGCGGCGTTTCTTTTTGACCGCAACCGCTTACACGGTATGCAGGTACCAGTTGTACTCAAGGTCGGAGATGGAGTGTTCGAACTCCTCCAGCTCGCTTTCCTTGCAGGCCACAAAGATATCGATGTATTTCGGGTCGATGTACTTGGCCATGACTTCGCTGTCGTCCAGCTCACGCAGGGCATCGCGCAAGTTGTTCGGCAGGCTTTGCTCGTTCTGCTCGTAGCTGTTGCCTTCCACCGGCGCACCGGGCTCGATCTTGTTGACCAGGCCATGGTGCACGCCCGCCAGCACGGCGGCCATCAGCAGGTAGGGGTTGGCATCGGCGCCGGCGACGCGGTGTTCCAGGCGTACGGCATCGGCCGAGCCGGTGGGTACGCGCAAGGCCACGGTGCGGTTGTCCAGGCCCCAGGTCGGCGAGTTCGGCACGTAGAACTGTGCGCCGAAACGACGGTAGGAGTTGACGTTCGGGCAGAGGAAAGCCATCTGCGCGGGCAGGGTCTCGAGCACACCGCCGATCGCGTGACGCAGTGCGGCGTTCTGCTCGGGATCCTCGCTGGCAAAGATATTCTTGCCGTCTTTATCCAGAATCGAAATGTGGACGTGCAAACCATTGCCTGCCTGGCCCGGATACGGCTTGGCCATGAAGGTGGTGTCCATTTCATGGTCGTAGGCGATGTTCTTGATCAGGCGCTTGAGCAGGACCGCGTAGTCGCACGCCTTGATCGGATCGGCCACGTGGTGCAGGTTCACTTCGAACTGCGCCGGGGCACTTTCCTTGACGATGGCGTCGGCGGGAATGCCTTGCTCCTTGGCCCCTTCCAGAATGTCCTGGAGGCAATCGACGTATTCGTCGAGGTCATCGATCAGGTAGACCTGGGTCGAATGCGGGCGTTTGCCGGAAATCGGCGAGCGGGGCGGTTGTGGGCGTCCATTCACGTTCTCCTGGTCGATCAGGTAGAACTCCAGCTCGAATGCGGCGCAGATGGTCAGGCCCAGTTCATCGAACTTGGTCACGACCTGGCGCAGGACTTCACGCGGGTCGGCGAAGAAAGGTTCGCCTTCGAGTTCGTGCATGGTCATCAACAGTTGCGCGGTAGGGCGCTTCTGCCAAGGCTCATTGCACAGGGTGTCAGGGATTGGATAGCAGATCCGGTCGGCATCACCGATGTCCAGGCCCAGGCCGGTGCTTTCCACCGTAGAGCCATTGATATCCAGAGCAAATAGAGAGGCCGGCAGGTTGATGCCTTTCTCGTAAACCTTGTGGAGGCTGGTGCGTTCTATGCGCTTGCCGCGCACCACACCATTCATATCCGCAATCAGAAGGTCAACGTACAGAACCTCAGGATGTTCCTTAAGGAACGCGTTCGCTTCGTTAAGCTGAACGGCACGCGGGGGTACCGACATGATGCAACACCTTTGTTGTTAAAAATATCAATCATTGATCTCTTCGAAAGCCAGTCAACCCGAACGGCATGCCGAAGTCAAGCAGGGCCTTTTTTGCCCTAAAAAAGCACCTGCGAGGCTTTTTTGGGGCAATTTAGGGCGTTTTTTTCCCTTTAGGGGCCTTGGCGCCCGCAGGCTTGAGCGGGCCGTGTTGTATTTTTTACGGGGGTGTTGTGTAAAAAAATGAACAAGGCTAAGCTCGATTCAAACCCATAACAGCAATAATACCGGGGTGCTTCATGTCTCGCCTGCCGTTAATCGGCGTCACCACCTGCTCCAAGCAGATCGGTCTGCATGCTTATCACACCAGTGGCGATAAATATTCCCGGGCTGTCGCGACAGCCGCCAAGGGCTTGCCAGTGCTGCTTCCGTCCTTGGCGGATCTGTTCCAACCGTCCGATATTCTGGACGCCCTGGACGGTATTCTCTTTACCGGCTCTCCTTCCAATGTAGAACCTTTTCACTACCAGGGCCCAGCCAGTGCGCCAGGCACTGCCCATGATCCTGCACGGGACGCCACTACCCTGCCGCTGATCCGCGCCGCTGTCGAGGCGGGCATCCCGGTGCTGGGCATTTGCCGTGGTTTCCAGGAGATGAACGTAGCCTTTGGCGGCAGCCTGCATCAGAAAGTTCATGAAGTCGGAACCTTCATCGATCATCGTGAAGACGAGACTCAAGCGGTGGAGGTCCAATACGGTCCTGCCCATGCCGTGCATATCCAGCCCGGCGGTGTACTGGCAGGCCTGGGATTGCCTCAATCGATAGAGGTCAACTCGATCCACAGCCAGGGTATCGAGCGCCTGGCGCCAGGGCTGCGGGCCGAAGCAGTGGCGCCGGATGGCTTGATCGAGGCGGTTTCGGTGTCAGAAGGCAAGGCTTTTGCTTTAGGTGTGCAATGGCACCCCGAATGGGAGGTAAGCTCTAACCCGTACTACCTTGCGATTTTCCAGGCATTTGGCGATGCCTGCCGAGCAAGGGCAACACAACGCGACGCGGATGCGTCAAACAACGCCTGACGATTAATAGCAGTCAGGAAACTCACGCCTAGAGGCATTTATGAGTAACAACCTCGACCAGCTCACCGATTGGTTGAAAGACCACAAGATCACAGAAGTCGAATGCATGATTGGCGACCTGACCGGTATCACCCGGGGCAAGATCTCGCCGACCAACAAGTTCATCGCCGAAAAAGGCATGCGCCTGCCCGAGAGCGTGCTGCTCCAGACCGTGACGGGCGACTATGTCGAAGACGACATCTATTACGAACTGCTCGACCCGGCTGACATCGACATGATCTGCCGCCCGGACGAGAACGCCGTGTTCCTTGTGCCTTGGGCCATCGAGCCCACCGCCCAGGTCATCCACGACGCCTACGACAAGCAGGGCAACCCCATCGAGCTGTCACCGCGCAATGTGCTCAAGAAAGTGCTCAAGCTCTACGCCGACAAAGGCTGGCAGCCCATCGTCGCGCCGGAAATGGAGTTCTACCTGACCAAGCGCAGCGACGACCCGGACTTCCCGCTGCAGCCGCCCATTGGCCGCTCCGGCCGCCCGGAGACCGGTCGCCAGTCCTTCTCGATCGAAGCGGCCAACGAATTCGACCCACTGTTCGAAGACGTCTACGACTGGTGCGAATTGCAGGAGCTGGACCTCGATACCCTGATCCACGAGGACGGCACGGCGCAGATGGAAATCAACTTCCGTCACGGCGATGCCCTGTCCCTGGCCGACCAGATCCTGGTGTTCAAGCGCACCATGCGCGAGGCGGCACTCAAGCACGACGTGGCCGCCACCTTCATGGCCAAGCCCATGACCGGCGAGCCGGGCAGTGCGATGCACCTGCACCAGAGCATCATCGACAAGGAAACCGGCAAGAACGTCTTCTCCAATGAAGACGGGACCATGAGCGATCTGTTCCTGCACCACATCGGTGGCCTGCAGAAATTCATCCCCGAGCTGTTGCCGCTGTTCGCTCCCAACGTCAACTCGTTCCGCCGCTTCCTGCCGGATACGTCGGCGCCGGTGAACGTGGAGTGGGGCGAAGAGAACCGCACCGTGGGCCTGCGCGTGCCAGATGCCGGGCCGCAGAACCGTCGGGTGGAAAACCGCTTGCCGGGCGCCGACGCCAACCCGTACCTGGCGATTGCCGCCAGCCTGCTGTGTGGCTTCATCGGCATGGTCGAAGGCATCAGCCCGAGCGCGCCGGTGGTGGGCCGCGGCTACGAACGCCGCAACCTGCGTTTGCCGTTGACCATCGAAGACGCCCTGGAACGCATGGAAAACAGCACCACTATCGAGAAATACCTGGGCAAGAAATTCATCACAGGCTACGTCGCGGTCAAGCGGGCCGAGCATGAAAACTTCAAGCGCGTCATCAGTTCGTGGGAGCGGGAATTCCTGCTCTTTGCCGTCTGAAGCGCCGGGCGGGGCTGCTTCAGGCAGCTTCGCCCTCACCGATTACAGGAGAATTCGCATGACCCGCAATAACCCGCAAACCCGTGAATGGCAGGCCCTGAGCAACGATCATCACCTGGCGCCGTTCAGCGACTTCAAGCAGCTCAAAGAGAAAGGCCCGCGCATCATCACCCACGCCAAGGGCGTCTACCTTTGGGACAGTGAAGGCAACAAGATCCTCGACGGCATGGCTGGCCTCTGGTGCGTGGCCGTCGGTTACGGTCGCGAGGAGCTGGCCGATGCCGCCAGCCAACAGATGCGCGAACTGCCGTACTACAACCTGTTCTTCCAGACGGCCCACCCGCCGGTGCTGGAACTGTCCAAAGCCATCGCCGACATCGCCCCTGAAGGCATGAACCACGTGTTCTTCACCGGCTCCGGCTCCGAGGGCAACGACACCATGTTGCGAATGGTCCGCCACTATTGGGCGATCAAGGGCCAGCCGAACAAAAAAGTCATCATCAGCCGCAAGAACGGTTATCACGGCTCGACCGTCGCGGGCGCGAGCCTGGGCGGCATGACCTATATGCATGAGCAGGGCGACCTGCCGATCCCGGGCATTGTCCACATCGCCCAGCCTTACTGGTTCGGTGAAGGCGGCGACATGAGCCCCGAAGAGTTCGGCGTGTGGGCGGCCAACCAGTTGGAAGAAAAGATCCTGGAGATCGGCGTGGACAACGTCGGTGCGTTCATCGCCGAACCGATCCAGGGCGCCGGTGGCGTGATCGTGCCGCCGGACAGCTACTGGCCACGCATGAAGGAAATCCTCGCCAAGTACGACATCCTGTTCGTGGCCGACGAAGTGATCTGTGGCTTCGGCCGTACCGGTGAGTGGTTCGGTACCGACCATTACGGGTTGAAACCGCACATGATGACCATCGCCAAGGGCCTGACCTCCGGCTACATCCCCATGGGTGGGCTGATCGTGCGCGACGACGTGGTTGCGGTGCTCAACGAAGGCGGCGACTTCAACCACGGCTTTACCTACTCCGGTCACCCGGTGGCCGCGGCGGTGGCCCTGGAAAACATCCGCATCCTGCGCGACGAGAAGATCATCGAGCGTGTCCACAGCGAAACGGCACCCTATTTGCAACAACGCTTACGGGAACTGAACGATCATCCGTTGGTGGGTGAAGTACGTGGGGTCGGTTTGCTGGGGGCGATCGAACTGGTCCAGGACAAGGCCACGCGCAAGCGCTACGAAGGCAAGGGCGTGGGCATGATCTGCCGGCAGTTCTGCTTCGATAACGGGCTGATCATGCGCGCGGTGGGCGACACCATGATCATTGCGCCGCCGCTGGTGATCAGCAAGGCCGAGATCGATGAGTTGGTGAGCAAGGCGCGGCAGTGCCTGGACCTGACCCTCAGTGCGTTGCAAGGCTAAGTGCTAGGCTCTGAGCGAGGTGCCTGCGAGGGCCTCGCCCAGCGTGAACAAAAGGCTGGGCTTGTGTTGAAAGCCTGGCCTGTAACTTGCCAGACTACCGCCTGTTCAAGTTGCCAGAGAGCCGGCTACTGAACTGTGGCTAAGAAGAATAACTGGAGCACTTTTTCATGAAGGCATTAGGCATGAAGACATTAGGTATGAAGATAGCTGGCAAGACCCTCCTCGCCATGTCCCTGATGGGCATGATGGCGGGCGCCGTCCAGGCGGACGACAAAGTGCTGCACGTCTATAACTGGTCCGACTACATTGCGCCGGACACCGTTGCCAAGTTCGAGAAGGAAACGGGGATCAAAGTTGTCTACGACGTGTTCGACAGCAACGAAACCCTGGAAGCCAAGTTGCTGGCTGGCAAATCCGGTTATGACATCGTGGTGCCGTCGAACAACTTCCTGGCCAAGCAGATCAAGGCCGGCGTCTACCAGGAGCTGGACAAGTCCAAGCTGCCGAACTGGAAGAACCTGGACACCGACCTGCTCAAGGCCGTCGGCGATGCCAGCGACCAGGGCAACAAACATGCCTTCCCCTACATGTGGGGCACCATCGGCATCGGTTATAACCCCGAGAAGGTCAAGGCCGCATTGGGCGTCGACAAGATCGATTCCTGGGACGTCCTGCTCAAGCCCGAGAACATCGCCAAGCTCAAGAGCTGCGGCGTGAGCTTCCTCGATTCGCCAACCGAAATGATTCCGGTGGCCCTGCATTACCTCGGTTATCCGACCGACAGCCAAGACAAGAAGCAACTGGCCGAGGCCGAGGCGCTGTTCCTCAAGTTGCGTCCATCGATCGGTTACTTCCACTCGTCCAAGTACATTTCCGACCTGGCCAACGGCAACATCTGCGTCGCCGTGGGTTACTCGGGTGATATCGAGCAATCCAAGAGCCGCGCTGCCGAAGCTGGCGGCAAAGTGAAGGTGGCCTACACCATTCCGAAGGAAGGTGCCGGTTCGTTCTATGACATGGTCGCCATTCCCAAGGATGCCGAAAACGTCGAGGCCGCTTATAAGTGGATGAACTTCATCATGCAGCCGGAAGTCATGGCGGAGATCACCGACAACGTGCGTTTCCCTAACGGCAACAAGGCCGCCACCGCTCTGGTGGACAAGGAAATCTCCGGTGACCCGAGCATCTATCCATCGGACGAAGTGAAGGCCAAGCTGTACGCCATCGCCGACCTGCCAGCCGCGACCCAGCGGATCCTGACCCGCAGCTGGACCAAGATCAAATCCGGTAAATAAGCCGGCCTGAAGCACCCTCCTGTTGTCGCGGCCAGCGCGGCGGCGGCAACAGGAACCCATAAATAACTAAAAGTTTTGCGGGATCGGTTTATCGAGGGTAAGTTGCGCGCCGGTTTTGTTGCAGGGCCCCAGCAAGGGTCACGTAACGGGGGCAACTTGGGCCCAACTATTTAAGAGGACCTCCACGTGCCAGTCTTTTCTTTGTTACGCAACGCCTTGCTGGTGGGCGCCGGCCTGACGCTCGCCGTCAGTGCCCAGGCTGCCTCCACTGTGCATATTTATAATTGGTCGGACTACATCGGCGGGACCACCCTGGCGGATTTCGAAAAAGCCACGGGCATCAAGCCGGTGTATGACGTGTTTGACTCCAACGAAACCCTGGAAGGCAAGTTGCTGGCCGGGCGCACCGGTTACGACGTGGTCGTGCCGTCCAACCACTTCCTCGGCAAGCAGATCAAGGCCGGGGCGTTCCAGAAGCTCGACAAGACGCAGTTGCCCAACTACGCCAACCTCGACCCGGTGCTGCTCAAGCGCCTGGAAAAGAACGACCCGGGCAACCAGTACGCGGTGCCTTACCTGTGGGGCACCAACGGCATCGGCTATAACGTCGAGAAAATCAAGGCAGTCCTGGGTGTCGACAAGATCGATTCGTGGGCCATGCTGTTCGAACCGGAAAACATCAAGAAGCTGTCCAGCTGCGGCGTTTCGTTCCTCGACTCGGGTGACGAGATGATCCCGGCGATGCTCAACTACCTGGGCTTGAACCCCAACAGCGAAGACCCTGAAGACTACAAGAAGGCCGAGGCTCAACTCCTCAAGATCCGGCCTTACGTGACCTACTTCAATTCCTCCAAATACATCTCCGACCTGGCCAACGGCGAGATCTGCGTGGCCGCCGGTTTTTCCGGGGACATCTTCCAGGCCCGCGAACGTGCCAGCGAAGCCGGCAAGGGCGTCGACATCGCCTACGTGATTCCCAAGGAAGGCGGCAACCTCTGGTTCGACATGCTGGCGATTCCCCGTGATGCCGGCAACGTCAAGCAAGCCCATGCCTTCATCAACTATGTGCTCAAGCCTGAGGTCATCGCCCAGGTCAGCGACGTTGTCGGTTATGCCAACCCGAACCCCAAGGCTGGCGAACTGATGGACCAGAAAGTACGCACCGATGAAGCGGTTTATCCACCGCAAGCGGTCGTCGACAAGCTCTACGTCAACTCCGAGTTGCCGCCCAAGATCCAACGACTCATGACCCGCAGCTGGACCAAGGTCAAGTCGGGTAAATAAACGTCAACACTCTTGTTCGCCTCCGTGGGGCGAACTGCAAATTCTGTGGGAGTTTCGTAAATGGCAGTTGCCTCCGGCGCCTATAAGAAAGCCCTCGAGGGCGACCAGACACCCAAGCAGGTGCTGGTCAAAATCGACCGGGTCACGAAGAAGTTCGACGAGACGATTGCCGTGGACGATGTGTCCCTGGAAATCAAGAAAGGCGAGATCTTCGCCTTGCTCGGCGGTTCGGGATCGGGCAAATCCACTTTGCTGCGCATGCTGGCCGGTTTCGAGCGGCCCACCGAGGGGCGGATTTTCCTCGACGGCGTGGACATCACCGACATGCCGCCCTACGAGCGGCCGATCAACATGATGTTCCAGTCCTACGCCTTGTTCCCCCACATGACCGTGGCGCAGAACATCGCCTTCGGCCTGCAACAGGACAAGATTCCGAAAGCCGAGATCGATGCCCGCGTGGCGGAGATGCTCAAGCTGGTGCAGATGAGCCAGTACGCCAAGCGCAAGCCGCACCAACTGTCCGGCGGCCAGCGCCAGCGGGTGGCCTTGGCCCGTTCCCTGGCCAAGCGGCCCAAGCTGTTGCTGCTCGACGAGCCGATGGGCGCCCTGGACAAGAAGCTGCGTTCGCAAATGCAGCTTGAGTTGGTGGAGATCATCGAGCGGGTCGGCGTGACCTGCGTCATGGTGACCCACGACCAGGAAGAGGCCATGACCATGGCCGAGCGCATTGCGATCATGCACTTGGGCTGGATCGCCCAGATCGGCAGCCCGATCGACATCTACGAAACCCCGACCAGCCGGCTGGTCTGCGAGTTCATCGGCAACGTCAACATCTTCGAGACCGAAGTGGTGGACGACGCCGAAGGCCATGCGGTGCTGACCTGCAAGGACCTGGACCGCAACATCTACGTGGGCCACGGCATCAGCACCTCGGTGCAGGACAAGTCCGTGACCTACGCCATTCGCCCGGAAAAACTGCTGGTCACCTCCGAGCAGCCGACCTGCGAGCACAACTGGTCCAGCGGCAAGGTCCATGACATCGCCTATTTGGGCGGTCACTCGGTGTTCTATGTCGAGCTGCCGAGCGGCAAGCTCGTGCAATCCTTCGTCGCCAACGCCGAACGCCGTGGCCAGCGCCCGACCTGGGGCGACCAGGTGTTCGTCTGGTGGGAAGACGACAGCGGCGTGGTGCTTCGCTCATGAACATGCGCAAACTCAAACGCCGACTCGATCGAATAACGCCCGGTGGCCGCCAACTGGTCATCGGGGTGCCTTTCATCTGGCTGTTCCTGTTCTTCATGCTGCCGTTCTTCATCGTCCTGAAGATCAGCTTCGCCGAAGCCGACGTGGCCATTCCGCCCTACACCGAGATCTACAGCTACGTCGACCAGAAGCTGCAGGTGCTGCTCAACCTCGCCAACTACGTGATGCTGAGCGAGGACGAGTTGTACATCGCCGCCTACCTCGGCTCGCTGAAGATGGCCTTGATCAGCACGGTCCTGTGCCTGCTGATCGGTTACCCGATGGCCTACGGCATCGCCAATGCCCGCAAAGAGATGCAGACGGTGCTGGTGCTGCTGATCATGATGCCGACCTGGACCGCGATCCTGATCCGCGTCTATGCGTGGATGGGCATCCTCAGCAACAACGGCTTGCTCAACGGCTTTCTGATGAGCATGGGTTGGATCAGCGAGCCTCTGCAGATCCTCAACACCAACCTGGCGGTGTATATCGGGGTCGTCTACTCCTATCTGCCGTTCATGATCCTGCCGTTGTACGCCAACCTGGTCAAACACGACCAAAGCCTGCTGGAGGCCGCCTCCGACCTGGGTTCGAGCACCTTCAACAGCTTCTGGAAAATCACCGTGCCGCTGTCCAAGAACGGCATCATCGCCGGCTGCATGCTGGTGTTCATCCCCGTGGTGGGTGAGTTCGTGATCCCGGAACTGCTGGGTGGCCCGGAAACCCTGATGATCGGCAAAGTGCTGTGGCAGGAATTCTTCAATAACCGAGACTGGCCGGTGGCGTCCGCCCTGGCGGTGGTGATGCTGGCGATCCTGATCGTGCCCATCATCCTGTTCAACCGCAGTCAGGCCAAAGAAATGGAGGGCAAGGAATGAAGCGCTTCAGTTTTTCAAGCCTGATGCTGGTGCTGGGTTTGCTGTTCATCTACGCGCCGATGCTGATTTTGGTGATCTACTCGTTCAACGCCTCGAAACTGGTGACGGTGTGGGGCGGCTGGTCGGTCAAGTGGTACGTCGGTCTGCTGGACAACAGCCAGTTGATGGGCTCGGTAATGCGCTCGCTGGAAATCGCCTGCTACACGGCGATTGCCGCGGTGGCCCTGGGGACGCTGGCGGCCTTCGTGCTGACCCGCATCACCCACTTCAAGGGCCGCACGCTGTTCGGCGGCCTGGTCACCGCGCCGCTGGTGATGCCGGAAGTGATCACCGGCCTGTCGCTGTTGCTGCTGTTCGTGGCCATGGCGCAGATGATCGGCTGGCCCCAGGAGCGTGGCATTGTCACGATCTGGATCGCCCACACCACGTTCTGCGCGGCCTATGTGGCGGTGGTGGTTTCGGCACGCTTGCGTGAGCTGGACCTGTCCATCGAAGAGGCGGCCATGGACCTCGGTGCGCGGCCGTGGAAGGTATTCTTCCTGATCACCATCCCGATGATCGCGCCGTCACTGGCGGCGGGGGGCATGATGTCCTTTGCGTTGTCCCTGGACGACCTGGTGCTGGCGAGCTTCGTTTCCGGTCCGGGTTCGACGACCTTGCCGATGGAAGTGTTCTCGGCCGTGCGCCTGGGGGTGAAACCGGAAATCAACGCCGTGGCGAGCCTGATCCTGCTGGCGGTGTCGCTGGTGACTTTCCTGGTCTGGTACTTCAGCCGCCGCGCCGAAGAAAATCGCAAGCGCGCGATCCAGCAAGCCATCGAAGAAAGCGCCGCCGATTCCTGGAAACAACCGGAAGTCCGCCGGGCCGAGACCGCGCCGGTCTGACCCGACGCTGGGCCTGCATGTGGGAGCGAGCCTGCTCGCGAAAGCGGTGTGACAGCCAGCGAAGATGCTGAATGTCAGATCGCCATCGCGAGCAGGCTCGCTCCCACAGGTGTTTTTGTCGCCTGCAAATCCATGGTCAAACGCAGTTCCCCTTGTGGGAGCGAGCCTGCTCGCGAAGACGGCAGTACATTCAACACTTATGTTGGCTGATACACCGCCATCGCGAGCAAGCTCGCTCCCACAGGTGTTTTTTGTCGCCTGCAAACCGTGGTCGAACGCAGTTCCCATTGTGGGAGCGAGCCTGCTCGCGAAGACGGCAGTACATTCAACACTTATGTTGGCTGATACACCGCTTTCGCGAGCAAGCTCGCTCCCACAGGTGTTTTTTGTCGCTTGCAGAACCGTGGATCGAACACAGATCCCTTGTGGGAGCGAGCTTGCTCCGGGCGGCGATCCGACGATAGCGGACTGTGCGGTTATTCGTCCGTCACTTCTTCAACGCGTCATGAGCCTCCAGCGCTCGCAGGGAGTAGATGTACGCCGCGCCCGCGTTCAGGGACACCGCGGTGGCCAGGGTGGCGGCGATTTCTTCGCGGGTGGCGCCGGCCTTGATGGCGGCGTCGGTGTGTACGCCGATGCAGCCGTCACAGCGGGTGGTGATGGCCACGGCGATGGAGATCAGTTCCCGGGTCTTGGCATCGAGCACATTGTTCTCGGCCGCGGCTTCGTCCAAGGCCATGTAGGCCTTGACCATCTTCGGATTGCTTTTGCCCAGGGCACCAAAGGCGCTCTTGATGGTGGGCAGCAGCTCGGACCAGTTGTTGAACATAGCGTTGACTCCTGTGGAAGAGACGGGCAAGTGTGCCCCTGTAGTCTTGACCATCCATGACGATCAAGCCCGGTTAACGATAAAAAAGTCCTGCACGCCCGATTCAGGGCGCCCGGGCCGGCAACAGCTTCAAGGTGCCATGGGTGTTGGCCGTCACTTCCTCCTCTGCCAGATGCGCCTGGTGATACAGCCCCTCGATGTACGCCTCGGCCTGATCCTCGTAATGCTTGTCGAACGGCACGCCGCTCTGGCCAACGGGATTGATGGTGACACTGTGGCTCGGGTCGGCGAAGTCGATGATGCGCCGAGTCGAAGGCCCGTAGGTCACCGGCCACGGCGCCGGTCCGATCCGGGCGGAGAGATTGTTGGGCACTTCGTGGGTGCCGGGCGCGGCGAACGGGCCGACGTTGAAGATCCGGTCCAGCGGCTTTTGCAGGCCCAGCGGGTGGCCGTGGGTCAGGGTGTGGGCCTTGCCCCATTGCCATTGCGTGGCGTCTTCGCCGAGGGTGGCCTTCAGATGGGCGAGGCTCTTGTCCCAGGCCTTTTTAACGGTGTCGGCACGGGTCTCGGTGCCGAGTGTCGTGCGGTCATCCCACCACGGTGAGTCTTCGGAGGCTGCCAGGCGTGGCAGGGCCGCGTCGATCACCCGGGTCGACAGGGCCGTTTCGAAGAACCCGTCGCCCAGTTCATCGTGCAGGGCGGCATCGGCCAGGTTGAACAGGAACTGGTTGAACAGCGTGGCGCTGATGGAGTCCAGGGGGTAATCGCCCGGCCATTGGGCCAATTGTTCCACCCATTTGCGTTGCTGCGGGTCACTGACCACCTCACGCAGCACCGGCAACAGCGGCGCAAGTAGGCGAGGGCCGTAGGCGGTGGTGGTGCCCAACTGCAGTTTCTGGGTGCTTTCCAGATCCCACTTCGCCTGCTTGTCGCTGAGCTGGTGGTTGAGTTGCTGGCCACGGTCGGCAAGGTTGTAGTAGCCGGGGATCTCGATGCCGCTGGCCGGCACCGGTTGGAAATTGGCCGAGACGATGTAACCCCGCGCCGGATTTTCTTCCTGCGGGTTGCTGCTGAACGGATAAAAACCTTCCTTTTCCGCCTCCGGGCTGCTGCCATCGAGAATGAAGCCTGGCTTCACGCCGGCGGGGCGCTTGGGCAATTGCGCGGCGGCCCACCAGCCGATATCCCCCTTGGCATTGGCCCAGACCACGTTCAGCCCCGGTGCGTGGATCTTGGCCGAAGCGCCGCGGGCCTTGGCGAGGGTGTCGGCGCGGTTGAGCTGGTAGAAGGCGTCGAGGATCGGATTGCGACTTTCCAGGAACCCCCACCACATGGCGACCGGGGTCTTGCCGGCGTTGGCGCCGAGGGCATCGTTGACGATCGGACCGTGGGGCGACTGGCGCAGCACCAGCGTCACCGGCGCCTGGCCCTTGACCGCGATCTGCTGCTCGCTGCGGGTCATGTCCACCCATTTATCGCGATACCAGACCTGCTCGGGATTGTCCGGGTTGACCTTCTCGGCGATCAGGTCCAGGTCGTCGTTCTGGAACATGGTGACGCTCCAGCCGAAATCCTTGTTCATGCCCAGCGTCGCAAACGGCATCAGTGCCTGGTAATGCCCGTAGAGCTCGAAGCCGGGAGCCGACAAGTGTGCCTCGTACCACACCGACGGCGTGGAAAAACGAATGTGCGGGTCGCCCGCCAGCAACGGCTTGCCGCTGCGGGTACGGCTGCCGGCGACCGCCCAGGCGTTACTGCCTTCGAACTGCGGCAAGCCATTGTCGGCCAGGGCTTGCTCGCTCAGGCGGGCCAGGGCGTTGAGGTCTTTCCAGTCGGCGGCGGCCAGGGGCAGGCCAGCCTTGCGTCCTTCAGCCAGCACGCCCTGGGGCTGCCAGTCGAGGTCGAAAATATTCAGGTAGTTGGCACCCAGCACATCGCGCACATAGGTCAGCAGGGGTTCGGTGCGAAAGGCCGCGGCGAAGCTGTAGGCCATGTAGCCGGTGATGCTCACGGTGTCTTCGACGGTGAACGGGCGCTTGGGAATGCCCAGCACGTCGAACTCCACGGGACGGGTGTGGCTGTCCTGGTAGGCGTTGATCCCGTCCAGGTAAGCCTGCATGGCGACCCAGGCCGGGGATTGCGGGTCCTGCTCGGTGATGTAGGTCGCGGCACGCTCGCGGATACGCAGGCTGCGCATCAGCTTGTCGGTGTCCAGCAGCTTCGGCCCCAGCACCTCGGCCAGCTCGCCCCGGGCGAGGCGGCGCATGATCTCCATCTGGAACAGCCGGTCCTGGGCATGGACATAACCGAGGGCGCGGTGCAGGTCGGCTTCGTTCTCGGCGCGAATATGCGGCACACCGCGTTCGTCGTAGCGCACCGTCACCGAGCCCAGCAGCCCTTGCACCTGCATCGTGCCTTGGCGGGTGGGCTGCTTGCTGTAGAGATAGCCGCCCGCGACGATGATCGCGGTGACGATCAATGAGAGGAAGGCGATGAGGGTGCGTTTCATGGTGAGTCCTTATTCTGGTGACAGCGCTGCCATGGCCTCGCTGTTCGTTCCCTGTTTAACATGCCGCTGCGCGACTTCGCATCGCTCCTCGGGAGGATTTCCCGTCTTATTCCTTGCCTGATGTGTCCTGGGCCCAAGGACAATAGCAACCCACCGCCATCGTATGCGTCGCATTGACCGCCCGACCGCTGCTCAACGCTTCAAGAATCGGCTCGATGAAGCTGTTGCTCGAATTACAGGTCAGGCCTTCGCTGTAGGGGCCGAAATACGCGAGCTGACCGCTGCGATCCCAGATCGCCACAGCCGGGCTGGCGGGGATCTGGCTGGAGCCGGGCAGGCTTGGGAGCGGCTTGAGGTTGTTCAGGGTGGCCGGTAACTGACCCTGGCTGCCGGGCTTTTGTACCGCATAGAACTCGACGCCTTGCGGTACGTATTTATCCACCAGTTCGGAAAGGTGCTGCTGATTGCCGACGTTGCACGGGCACGCCGGGTCCCAGAAATGCACCAGGCGGATCGCGCCGGGGCCGGCCAGGTCGGCGGGCAGGCGCAGAGGGTCGCCGGAAAATATCGCGGTGTGTTGGCTGAAGGCCCGCAGGAAACGGCCCTGGAACCAGTCGTAGGCCACCCACAATACGACGGCGCATCCGAGGGCGAGCAGGCTGGCAAGCAAGGTCGTGCGGTGGGGCGGGCGCATGGAGTCGATCCTCTGAAGCCGCGTAGCTTGCCATGCTTGCCGCGACAGATGAATATCGCAGGCCTGTAAAGTCTGTTTCGCGCGCTGCGCCCATGCCTGGAAATCTTGATGCCTGCCACTTTCGATCCCGATCACCTGCGTGCCAGCCTGCAACCGTTGGCCCAGTGGCAAGCCCTGTCCGAGCAGGCCCAGGCCTACCAGCGGTTCTATGGGCTGGATTTCCCCCAGCGCAGTGTGCGCAAGGGATTAGGGCGCTTCGAGGTGGGCGGGTATGAAGTGGTCAGCCAGGTCTGGTGGCCGGAAAAAGCCGTGGCGACGTTGTTTGTGTTCCACGGTTACTACGATCACATGGGGCTGTACCGGTACTTGATCGAGTGGGCTCTGGAGCAGCAATTCGCGGTGATTGCTTGCGACTTGCCGGGCCACGGCCTGTCCAGCGGCGAACGCGCCAGCATCGGGGATTTCGCCGAGTACCAGGCCACCTTGCAGGGCCTGTTGGCCGAGGCCGCGACGCTGGACCTGCCGCATCCCTGGCACTTGTGTGGGCAAAGCACTGGCGGCGCCATCGTGGTCGATCATGTGCTCAACCACGGCGCGCAGAGCCCGGCCCAGGGTCAGGTCATCCTGCTGTCGCCCCTGGTGCGGCCGCGGGCCTGGGGCTGGTCGCGCCTGAGTTATTACCTGCTCAAGCCCTTCGTGACCGGCATCGCCCGGCGTTTCAGCGAGAACTCCACCGACCCGCAGTTCCTGCCTTTCTTGCAAGCCGACCCGTTGCAACCGCTGCGCCTGCCCACCGCCTGGGTGGGGGCATTGGGGCAATGGATCAAGCGTATCGAAGCCGCCCCGAGCAGCCCGCGCCAGCCCTTGATCGTGCAGGGGCAGGCGGACATGACGGTGGACTGGGTGCACAACCTGAACGTGCTGCGCAGCAAGTTCGACCGGCCGCAGGTGTTGATGTTGCCTGAGGGGCGGCATCACTTGGCGAACGAGGCGCTGGCGATGCGGCAGGAGATGTTTGGGTTCTTGACGAAGCGGATGAGCAGAGTCAGGCGGTGACTGGGCTATTGCTATCGCGAGCAAGCTCGCTCCCACACAGGATCTTCGGCGATCACAAAACCTGAGTTCACTGTGGGAGCGAGCTTGCTCGCGATAGCGGTGCCGAACTACTGCCCCAGCGTTTGCCCTACCGCCAACCCTGCCCGAATCGCCGCCAGGGCCGCCTGATAATAAGCCTGGCCCTCGGTCGATTCGGCGAAGGTGGCGAATTCTTCCAGCTCGGTATCCGTCAGGTCACGGTAGACGTACAGCAGCGTGTTGTTCAGGTCCGAGCCAATCTGTTCCATCAGTCGCTGGCGCTGGCCGTTGAGCATGCCCTGGGCCTGGCCGGCACCCAAGAGTCCCGGGATCATCGAACTCAGGCTGTCGGCCGCCACGCCGGCGATCGCCAGGCTGACTTCGGCGCCGGCTTCGCGGGCGGGGAGGGCCTGGGCCAGGTGGCCGATGATCAACAGGCGGTTGTCGCTGGCTTGCATCTTAGGCAGGCCCTTGGCGTTTTTCGCCAATTGGTCGCGCCGGGTCGCCAGCAATTCGGCCGCCACGACCTTGCGGCCCAGGGGCGACTGGAAAAAGGCCAGGGCCGGGTTCGGGTCGCGAAGCTTGCTGCGTATTTGCGCCTCGGCCCGCTGGTCCATGGCCTGGGGGGCGAAACGTTGATTGCTGTTGTTCACCAGCGCCTGGAACACCGCCGGCGGCAGGCTGCTCTGGTAGCGTTGCTGGGCGGCGCTCAAGGCATCATTGAAATGCGCCCGCTGTTCCGGCCAGCCGGCGACCTTGTACAACTGGTCGTAGCTGTCTGCCCAGGCGGGCAAAACGCAGAACATCAACAGTGAGAAAAGCAAACGGCGCATAGGGACTCCTGTCAGCAGCCGACTATTCTCCGTGGGGTGTGGAGTCTTGTCGAGAATTCGTATCAAGTTCGTACGGCGGTGCTCTTGGAGGTAAAGAACCGACGCAGCGAACCGCTGCGTGGCGCTGTCGGTTTTGCAGGCGCCGGCATACTATGCGCGCCATGCAAATACCTTCTGATCACCCGCTGCTGTTACGTATCGTCGACGACCTGGCCGAGCGCGGCTGGTCGCAGCAGAACCTCTTCCTGCCGGACGCGCTGACCCGCGCCCTGGCGGCCGAATGCCGCCAGCGTGCCGCCGAGGGTGAGTTGGCCCCGGCGGCGGTCGGACGCGGGCCGTTCTCGGAGATTCGCGAAGGGATCCGGGGTGATCGCATCCAGTGGATCGAGCCCGGCCAGGCGCAAGCCTGCGACCAATACCTGACGCTGATGGACAGCCTGCGAGAGGCGATGAATCGCGGGTTGTTCCTGGGCCTGGAAGACTTCGAAAGTCACTTTGCCCTGTATCCACCCGGCGCGTTCTACCTCAAGCATGTCGACCGCTTTCGCGACGACGACCGGCGAATGGTGTCGGCGGTGCTTTATCTCAACGACGATTGGTGGCCGGAACACGGCGGCCAGTTGCGCATGTACCTGGAGGACGGCGTGGAGCGTGACGTGGTGCCCATCGGCGGTTGCCTGGTGGTGTTCCTGTCGGGAGACATCCCCCACGAAGTGCTGCCGGCCACGCGGGATCGCCTGTCTTTGACCGGTTGGTTCCGCCGTCGCGGCAACGAGTTGTTCTGAATATGGAAAAAATCCTGGTCAGCCGCTGCCTGCTCGGCCATCGCGTGCGCTACGACGGCGGTGCCAGCGGGCCGTTCGATCAACTCCAGCAGTGGCTTGATCAAGGCCGGGTCGTACCGCTGTGCCCGGAAGTCGCTGGCGGCTTGCCCACCCCGCGTGCGGCAGCGGAGATTCCTGGGGGGCAGGGCGGGCAAGTGCTTGACGGTCAGGCCGCGGTGATCACCACCGATGGCGAAGATGTGAGCGCGCAATTTCTGTCAGGCGCGTATCAAGCGCTGGAACAGGTGCGAGTACATGGCATCCGCATCGCGGTGCTCAAGGCCAACAGCCCGTCGTGCGGCAACCTGCTGACCTATGACGGGACGTTCAGCGGTGTGAAAGTCAGCGGCGAAGGGGTGACGGCGGCGTTGCTCAAGCGCCATGGCGTGCGGGTGTTCAATGAGTTGGAGTTGCCTGAAGCGGCGGCGGCCCTGAAGGCCTTGAGCAACGACTGATTGCCCAGGCGTTGATTGCTTTTGTGGCGAGGGAGCTTGCTCCCGCTGGGCCGCGAAGCGGTCCTGAAACCTGACACCCCGGTGTGTCAGGCCAATCGCGTTCCGGCATTTTGGGGCCGCTTCGCAGCCCAGCGGGAGCAAGCTCCCTCGCCACAGGTGTTAACCATGTCCTCGGACCAAACAGTTTTGTGTACTGCCAAAGGGTACTTGGCCAGACCTTGTGTCGCTCAGAGCTGCTCGGCCAACTGCTCTATCTGCTCCTGCCGCTCCGCCTGGCTCAACCGCGGCTGGGGATTGAGGGATGACCATTGCGGATGCGCCCGGGCCTTGTTCAGGGCTTCGGGCAGCTTGCCCTCTCGCCAGGTCTTGTCCTGGGGCGTGGCGATGCGGATGCTGTCCAGCGCCGCGTGGCCGCGCAGGTTGAGGGCTTGCAGCAACTGTCCTTGGCGCAGGGCCAGCAGGCGCAGCACGCTGTCGTCGACCGTCAGCTCCCGTTGCCCCTTGAGTTTGCCCATCAGCCGGTTGCCGTAGCTGCGGGCGGTTTGCAGGGTGCCGCCGACAATCGCCCCAGCCAGGGCGGCGGCGCCTAGGGTCAGGCCACCTACCAGCAAGTCCACCCCGGCACCGGCCGCCGCGCCCGCCGCGATCCCGCCGCCGACGCGTACACCCAGTTGCTTGAGGGTTTCGGGGTTGAACAGGTCATCGCCCCAGCGCCCGTCGAGCAGCGGCAGGTCGCTGGCGGCGGCGTCCTGGGGGCGGAACGCGTAGAGCTTGAGCAGGGCTTCGACACAACGCTGTTCGCGTTGACGCACCGCGTTGCGCAACTCGCCAATGGCCTGGCGTTCCAGTTCGGTATCGCTGGCGACGCTGCGTCGGCAGGCGGCGCAGTCGATCAGCAGTTCGGCGATCAAGCGCGCCGCGCTCTGCTGGCGGGCCAGGCGTTGGGCCTGTTGGTCGGCGACCAGTCGCTCCAGTTGCCCACGGGCGCTTTCCAGCAACAACGCGAGGCTTTCATACAGGCGTCGCTCGCCGTCCTCGGGCGGGGCGACGCTGTCAAAGCGTACCAGGGCGTGCAACCCCAATCGCGCCAGGGCTTCGCGCCAGTCGGGTTCGCGATGCTGGGCGCTGCTGACGAAATTCAGCACCGGCAGCAGCGGTTTGCCACAACTGGCGAGGACTTCCAATTCATCGCGGTACTTGGCCAGCACCGGTTCCCGGGCATCGATCACATACAAACCGGCGTCGCTGGCGAGCAATTGCCGCAGCACCTTGGCTTCCTGTTCGAAGCGTTGTCGCGCCTCGCTACCCTCGAGGAAGCGAGCCAGGCGCGCCGGGCCGTCGAGGCGTTCGCCAGGACGCTCCAGGCGCTCGAGGTAATCGAGCAGGGCGATGGCGTCTTCCAGGCCCGGCGTGTCGTACAGCTCCAGCAACGCTTCACCGTCCACCGACAGGCGCGCACCTTCGACATGCCGGGTGGTGCTTGGGCGGTGGGACACCTCGCCGAAGCCGACGTCGCGGGTCAAGGTCCGCAGCAACGAGGTCTTGCCCACGTTGGTGTGGCCGACCACGGCCAGTTTCAGCGGCTTCACGGGGTCAGTCATGACCGCTCTCCAGCCAGTTCAAGGGCATGCAATCGGCAAAGGGCAACTGCAGCTGTTGCAGCGCGGTGTGCCAGTCGCCCAGGCGCTCGGCGTCCAGCGCTTCGCCGGGCGGCGCCTGCAACAGCCAGACGCGGGTGGCGTTGGCGCTGCGGGCCAGCTCGGCGATCAGCGCCAGGCTGCCACGGTCCGGCGAGCGACGTGGGTCGCAGGCAATCGCCAGGCGTGCCGGCGGAAAACGCGACAGCTGTTCGAGGAGTTTGTGGCGTGACTCGCGGCTGTCGAGGATGCCGGCGCTCTTCACGGTCTCGGGCAGCTTGGGCGGCCAGGGCCGATCATCCAGTTCGATCGCCACCAACAGCGCGCCGTCGCTGTCCATCGCACTGACGGCACTTTCGACTCGATGCAAATGCGCGGGAGCGGCGTCGTTGACGCCCAGGCGTTCGCTGCTGGGCATTAAGCGCTCACGTAGCTGTGCGTAGCCGGGCAGGTTCAAGTCCAGGCGCAGCGTGGCGCGACCGCGTCGCCAGCGCCATAGGCACAGCAACGCCAGGCCCAGGCGCGGCAGCACGCCATAGGCCAGCAGCACGCCGACCAGCCAGGCGGCCCAGGCCTGGCGGGCGCTTTCGATGTTCAGCGCGGCGTCGCCACTGGCGCGGATCATGTCCTCGGTCGGCACGCTGAAGCCCAGCAGTGCCGGCAGCGTGCCGAGGGCCTGGGTCATGGCGACGAAGGTTTCGCTGCCCAGCAGGGTGGTTTCCCAGACGAAGCCATAGCGCCGGGTCGCCATCAGCAGCAGGACGATGACCAGCGCGCTGAGCATCGCCAGCAGCCACAGGCCATTGACCAACACACCGAGGGCCCAGCGATTGAGTTTGTGCCGTTGCAACAACAGCAGCAGGGCTGGCGCCAGTTGGGCGGCCTTGGCGTCGCGGGCGAGTTTTTCGCTGAGCCACAGCCACAGGCGTCCCAGTGCGGCACCTTGCTCACCGGCAAAGACCAGGCCCATGGCCCAAGCGATGAGCAGCACCAGATTCAACCCCAACAGGCTGCCCAAGGCCCAGAACACATTGACCGGTGCCTGGCCGTCACCGAGGGCGGCCAACCCGAGGCCGGCGCCGCTGATGACGGCGAGCAGCGCCAAGGCGATCAGCGCCAGGCGCGCCCCTTGCAGCCAATGGCGCAGGGCTTGCGTGAGGCCATCGCGCTCGGCCAGCCAACGGGCGCGCTGATGGATGCGGGCGGATAGATCGCCGCCTGACGCACGGGCCAGGCGATTGGCTTCCTGGTCTTGGAGCGGGCCGGCGTGCTCTTCACGCAGGCGGATCGTCTCGGTCAACCAGAGGTTCTGCAGTACTGTCACGGGGGCTTCCGTTGCTCGAATGAGGGTTGAGCATAACCGCTGTGATGCCTGTCGGGGTACGCCGGGCCTCTGGTATCCTCGCGGCCATGAACAAAACTCTCCCCCTAAGCCTGATCGCAGCCCTCGGTGAAAACCGTGTGATCGGCGTCGACAACAGCATGCCCTGGCACCTGCCGGGGGATTTCAAATACTTCAAGGCCACCACCTTGGGCAAGCCGATCATCATGGGGCGCAAGACCTGGGATTCCCTCGGTCGACCGCTGCCGGGGCGGCTGAACATCGTCGTCAGTCGCCAGCCGGGTCTGGTGCTGGAAGGTGCCGAGGTGTTTTCCACCTTGGAAGCAGCCGTGGCGCGGGCCGAGGCCTGGGCGCTGGAGCAGGGTGTCGACGAATTGATGTTGATCGGCGGCGCCCAGCTCTATGCCCAGGCCCTGGAGCAGGCGGATCGACTGTACCTGACCCGCGTGGCGCTGAGCCCTGAGGGAGATGCGTGGTTTCCTGAGTTCGATTCGAGCCAGTGGCAGCGGGTCTCGAACCAGCCGAACCCGGCTGAAGGCGACAAGCCGGCCTACAGCTTTGAGGTGTGGGAAAAGCGTTAAAAGCATCGCGAGCAAGCTCGCTCCCACAATGGATTTCTGGCGAACACAGAATCTGTGATCACTGCCGATCCCTGTGGGAGCGAGCTTGCTCGCGATAGCTATCCATCAGGCGCCACCCATCAAGCGTGCACCAACTCCCCATGCTCCTGGGCATCAAGCAATGCCTTGTCCGTCTGCTGCATCACCTGGCTGGTGATCGCCCCGGCGGTGATCGAGCCGCTGACGTTCAACGCCGTACGGCCCATGTCGATCAAGGGCTCGACGGAAATCAGCAAGGCCACCAGCGACACCGGCAAGCCCATGGCCGGTAGCACGATCAGCGCGGCGAACGTCGCGCCGCCACCGACCCCGGCCACCCCGGCCGAACTTAACGTCACGATCGCCACCAGTGTCGCGATCCAGACCGGGTCCAGCGGGTTGATGCCTACGGTCGGTGCGACCATCACCGCCAGCATGGCCGGGTAAAGGCCGGCACAACCGTTCTGGCCGATGGTGGCGCCGAACGAGGCGCTGAAGCTGGCAATCGCCCGGGGAATGCCGAGGCGGCTGGTCTGGGCTTCGATGCTCAACGGGATGGTGGCCGCGCTGGAGCGGCTGGTGAAAGCGAAGGTCAACACTGGCCAGATCTTGCGGAAGAAGCGCAATGGGTTGATGCCGGCAGCGGACACCAGTAGGCCATGGATCACGAACATCAGGCCCAGCCCCAGGTATGACACCACGACAAAGCTGCCGAGCTTGATGATGTCCTGCAGGTTGGAGCCGGCCACGACTTTGGTCATCAGCGCCAGCACACCGTATGGCGTCAGCTTCATCACCAGGCGCACCAGGCGCGTCACCCAGCTTTGCAGGGTGTCGATCGCGTTGATCACTTTCTGGCCTTTCTCCACGTCATCCTTGAGCAACTGCAACGCCGCGACGCCGAGGAACGCGGCGAAGATCACCACGCTGATGATCGACGTCGGCTTGGCCCGCGCCAGGTCGGCAAAGGGGTTTTGCGGAATGAACGAAAGCAGCAGTTGCGGGATGTTCAGGTCGGCGACCTTGCCGGCGTAGTCGTTCTGGATCACTTGCAGGCGCGCCAGCTCCTGGGTTCCGGCCACCAAGCCTTCGGCGGTGAGGCCGAACAGGTTGGTCAGGCCGATGCCGATCAGCGCGGCGATGGCGGTGGTGAACAGCAGCGTGCCAATGGTCAGGAAGCTGATCTTGCCCAGGGACGAGGCGTTATGCAGGCGGGCCACGGCGCTGAGGATTGAGGCGAAGACCAGTGGGATCACGATCATCTGCAGCAACTGCACGTAACCGTTGCCCACCAGGTCGAACCAGCCGATAGAGGCCTTGAGCACCGGATTGCCGGTGCCATAAATCGTGTGCAGGGCGATACCGAACATCACGCCCAGCACCAGCGCCAGCAGCACTTTCTTGGCCAGGCTCCAGGTGCGGTGACGGGTTTGCGCCAGGCCGAACAGCAAGGCGAGGAACACCAGCAGGTTGAGGATCAGCGGCAGATTCATCAAAAGAGACTCCGATAAGACGTGCCAGTCGCCCGAAGCCGCGACTGTGAGCCGGGAAGCCTAACAGCCTGATATCTAATGAATTAATACTAAAAAGGCATGTTGATTGTCGTTTATGGAATAAGGACTTGGCGTTTGCGGGTATGTCGCTGGCGTGATCAGGACGCAAGCGGTCGCGGCTGGGCGAGGACTGTCATACGCATTTGTTAGCGTCGAGTTCTTTGATCCCGGGAGAAATACCGATGAAGCTCGCACCTCGTTTTCTCGCTGTCGCCTTGAGTCTTGGCCTCGTCGGCCAGGCACTTGCCACCGAACTCAAGCACTGGCCAGCGGAGCAGGCCAAGGCCTTGGACGCGATGATCGCCGCCAACGCCAACAAGGGTAACTACGCGGTGTTCGACATGGACAACACCAGTTACCGCTACGACCTTGAGGAATCGTTGCTGCCGTTCATGGAGAACAAGGGCCTCATCACCCGGGAAACCCTTGACCCGTCCTTGAAGCTGATGCCGTTCAAGGACACGGCCGACCATAAGGAAAGCCTGTTCAGCTATTACTACCGTTTGTGCGAAGTGGACGACATGGTCTGTTACCCGTGGGTGGCCCAGGTGTTCTCGGGCTTCACGCTCAAGGAGCTCAAGGGCTATGTCGATGAGCTGATGGCGTCCGGCAAGCCGGTGCCGACCACTTATTACGATGGCGATAAGGTGGTCCAGTACAACGTCAATCCACCGAAGATCTTCACCGGCCAGGCCGAGCTGTACAACAAGCTGATGGAAAACGGCATCGAGGTCTATGTCATGACCGCCGCTTCCGAAGAACTGGTGCGCATGGTCGCCGCGGACCCGAAATACGGCTACAACCTCAAGCCGCAGAACGTGATCGGCGTGACCACGCTGCTCAAGGACCGCAAGACCGGCGAGCTGACTACCGCGCGCAAGCAGATCACCAACGGCAAATATGACGAGAAAGCCAACCTTGGCCTGGAGTACACGCCGTACCTGTGGACCCCGGCAACCTGGATGGCCGGCAAGCACGCGGCGATCCTGACGTACATCGACGAATGGAAAAAACCGGTGCTGGTGGCGGGTGACACACCGACCAGTGACGGCTACATGCTGTTCCACGATGTGGACGTGGCCAAGGGCGGGATTCATCTGTGGGTCAACCGCAAGGACAAGTACATGACCCAGATCAACGGCATGATGGCCAAGCACGCCGCGGCCCAAGCCAAGGAAGGGTTGCCAGTGACGGCGGACAAGAACTGGGTGATCGTCAAGCCTGAAGACATCCAGTAATCCCCCAGGTTCTGGAAAAATGCACAAACCTGTGGGAGCGAGCCTGCTCGCGATTGCGGTGTGTCAGCCAGCAAAAATGTTGCTGATCCGCCGCTATCGCGAGCAAGCTCGCTCCCACAGGGATCATCAGAGATTCGAAAGGGGATGAACCCGTGGCGAGGGAGCTTGCTCCCGCTGGGCTGCGCAGCAGCCCCAAGGTCGTCAGCCCACGCATTGAGGTGAGGGACGAATTATGGGGGCCGCTTCGCGACCCAGCGGGAGCAAGCTCCCTCGCCACAAAAGATGACTTGGCTCAAAGGGTCGAACTGAAGCCCAAAAAAATGCCCCGCACTTGGCGGGGCTTTTTTATGGGTAGCGTTTACAGGCCGTCAAGCATCGCCTTGTTACGCACCGCGCCCTTGTCGGCGCTGGTGGCGAGCAGGGCGTAGGCCTTGAGGGCCGTGGTGACTTTGCGTGGACGCACTTCCACCGGTTTCCAGCCCTTGTTGTCTTGTTCGATGCGGCGCCCGGCCAGTTCTTCGTCGCTGATCAACAGGTTGATCGAGCGGTTCGGAATGTCGATCAGGACCTTGTCGCCATCGCGCACCAGGCCGATGGCGCCGCCCGCCGCCGCTTCCGGCGAAGCGTGGCCGATGGACAGGCCCGAGGTGCCGCCGGAGAAGCGGCCATCGGTCAGCAAGGCGCAGGCTTTGCCCAGGCCCTTGGATTTCAGGTAGGACGTTGGGTAGAGCATTTCCTGCATGCCCGGGCCGCCTTTCGGGCCTTCGTAGCGAATGATCACGATGTCGCCGGCCTTCACTTCGTCAGCGAGGATGCCGCGCACGGCGCTGTCCTGGCTTTCGAAAATCTTCGCGTTGCCTTCGAACACATGGATCGACTCGTCGACGCCGGCGGTCTTCACCACGCAGCCGTCCAGGGCGATGTTGCCGTACAGCACGGCCAGGCCGCCTTCCTGGGAGTAGGCATGCTCGACGCTGCGGATGCAGCCGTTTTCACGGTCGTCGTCCAGGGTTTCCCAACGGGTCGACTGGCTGA
The DNA here is from genome assembly GCF_052871455.1 of Pseudomonas sp. LARHCG127. Classification (NCBI taxonomy): domain Bacteria; kingdom Pseudomonadati; phylum Pseudomonadota; class Gammaproteobacteria; order Pseudomonadales; family Pseudomonadaceae; genus Pseudomonas; species Pseudomonas sp. LARHCG127. Next base: position 106,079 of record NZ_JBIXJT010000002.1, on the reverse strand, counting down.
ACGCGGTTTGCGTCGGGATGCCCGCCGGGCCGGCCTTGAAGAAGTGATGCACGGCCTCGTCGGTGGTCTGGGTGATGTCCCACTTGGCGATGGCCTCGGCCATGCTCTTGCTGTGCACGGTCGGCAGGTCGGTGTGCAGCAGGCCGCCACGAGCCAGGGAGCCGAGGATGCTGAAGATCCCGCCGGCACGGTGCACGTCTTCCATGTGGTACTTCTGGATGTTCGGCGCGACCTTGCACAGCTGCGGTACGTGACGGGACAGACGGTCGATGTCGCGCAGGTCGAAATCGATCTCGGCTTCCTGGGCCGCGGCCAGCAAGTGCAGGATGGTGTTGGTGGAACCGCCCATGGCGATGTCCAGGGTCATGGCGTTTTCGAACGCCTTGAAGTTTGCGATGTTGCGCGGCAACACCGACTCGTCGTTCTCGCCGTAGTAGCGCTTGCACAGCTCGACGATGGTCCGGCCGGCCTGCAGGAACAACTGTTCGCGGTCGCTGTGGGTGGCCAGGGTCGAACCGTTGCCCGGCAATGCCAAGCCCAAGGCTTCGGTCAGGCAGTTCATCGAGTTGGCGGTGAACATGCCGGAGCACGAACCGCAGGTCGGACAAGCGCTGCGCTCGTACTCGGCAACCTTCTCGTCAGAGGCGCTGGAGTCGGCGGCGATCACCATGGCGTCGACCAGGTCCAGGCCGTGGCTGGCGAGCTTGGTCTTGCCGGCTTCCATCGGACCGCCGGAGACGAAGATCACAGGGATGTTCAGACGCAGGGCGGCCATGAGCATGCCGGGGGTGATCTTGTCGCAGTTGGAAATGCACACGATGGCATCGGCACAGTGGGCGTTGACCATGTACTCGACCGAGTCGGCGATGATCTCGCGGCTCGGCAGCGAATAAAGCATGCCGTCGTGGCCCATGGCGATGCCGTCGTCCACGGCGATGGTGTTGAATTCCTTGGCAACGCCGCCGACGCGTTCGATTTCCCGGGCAACCAGTTGGCCGAGGTCCTTGAGGTGGACGTGGCCCGGTACGAACTGGGTGAAGGAGTTGGCAATGGCGATGATCGGCTTCTTGAAGTCGTCATCCTTCATCCCCGTGGCGCGCCACAAGGCACGGGCGCCGGCCATGTTGCGGCCATGGGTGGATGTTTTCGAGCGGTAATCAGGCATGGAGCACTCCGGGCGGCTAATCAGGTACTTATCAGGTATCAATGGGAGTGAGCTTCTGTCGACGTCTGGAGCACCCGGGTTTGGCCGTGTGTCCGGAAGTGGCCGATGACTTTGCAGGATCGCTGCGCGCCTCGGCATGAGCTCATAAACCCGCCGGGGATGAATGGCGATGAATGCCACGATTCTACACCGCTGGCGCCAGGATGAAATGACGCAAAGCGCTGATCGGGCGCCAATGTCGTGCGCGGGATGACGACTGGCAGGGTTCAGCCGGCTAACAGCCCCCTATCGCGCTGCCGGACCAGGCCATTGAGTGCCAGCCCCAGCAGGCTGAGCAGGATCAGGCAGAGGGCCAGGGCCAGCTGTAAGTCCAGCGGGGTGAGGCTGATCACGGCACTGGTTAGCCCGCCGACAATAAAGATCAGTACGCTACCGGCCGAGGCGGACGTGCCGGCCTGCGCCGGAAATAGCGTCATGGCTTGGTTGTTGGCTGCCGCCCTGGCAATGGTCGTTCCGGCGGTGCAAACGATCATGGGCGCTAACAGAGTAGTGATCGACAAGCCTAGGTAATTGGCGAGCCCCAGCATCAGGAGGCCTGCGGCAAGGATCAGGCCCAGACCCGTGACAATTTGCGCCTGTGGATCGATTCGATTGCTCAGCACGGACGCCACCGCGCCCCCGCCGATATAGGCCAGGCCATAGCCCAGCAGTACCAGCGAAAAAGCCTCGGGCGATAAGTGCAACTGGTCGATCAGGGCCAGCGGTGAAATGACGATGAACGAAAAGTGGCAGGAAAAAGCCAGCGCCGAGGTTAACCAATAAGCGACGAAACTGAAGTCACCGAAGACCTTTCGATAGGATGCGATGATATTGAAACGCCTGGGTTGACTGCCGGCTGGGGAGTGCTCAAGCAAATGACAGGCGCTTGCGAATACGCCAACTGCCAGGGCAATGAACACCAGGAAGCTGCCGCGCCAGCCCATCCAGCTTTGCAGTCCGGTGCCAGCCAGGGGCGAAACGGAAATGAAAATCCCGCCGCAGGTGACCAGCAAGACTCGCAATCGCTGCTGTTCCTGTCCGGTGAACAGGTCTTGGATCAGCGCTTGGGACAGCACGAAACAACCGCACCCCAAGGCCTGGACGACACGGAAGAAGAGAAAGGACCAGTAACTGTCGGCGAGTACGCAACCTGTTGCTCCAACCGCTGAAACGGCGATCCCGATCAACAGCAGGTTTTTTCGTCCCATAACGTCGGAAAGCGGACCGATCAGCAGTTGCGAAAGGGCGATGCCCACTGCGAACAGGCTGACAGACAGGGCGATATCTGATGATGGGCTCTGAAAGTGTTCGGACAGTGCAGGGAACGAGGGCAGCACGACATCGATTGGAAAGACGCCGAGCAGTGTCAGCGTCAGCAACAAGCCGACGGTGGCCGGTTTGCGGGCTGCCAAGCGGTTTTGCGGATCAGTCATGAGGCGTTCCAAGGCGTACCTGAGGGTCGCTTTCAATCCTAATGCGTCATGTCCGCCAGTCACGGGGAGATTGAGTAGGACGGTTCTGGAAATTGCGTGGGGGGGCTCCTACAGACTTATTCAGGCGCGCAAAAAAAATCGCAGCCAAGGCTGCGATCTGGGTGCCATTAGGGGTGCACAGCGCTACGGCACTGGCCCCGCCAGGCCTCAGCTGTTGGGCAACAACCGGCAGGTGATGCTCTTGATGTAGCGGGTTTCGGCGATGGCCGGGTGTACCGGGTGGTCGGGGCCCTGGCCGCCGCGTTCGAGCAGTTGGATGTTGCGGTCCAGGTGACGGGCGCTGGTCAGCAGGATGTTTTGCAGGTCGTCTTCGGGCAGGTGCATCGAGCACGATGCGCTGACCAGGATGCCGTCCTTGCTGAGCAGGCGCATGGCCTGCTCGTTGAGGCGGCGATAGGCGCCTTCGCCGTTCTTCAGGTCTTTCTTGCGCTTGATGAAGGCCGGTGGGTCGGCGACGATCACGTCGAAACGCTCTTCGCTGGCCTTGAGTTCCTTCAGGGCTTCGAAGACGTCGCCTTCGATGCAGGTCAGCTTTTCTGCGAAGCCGTTCAGCGCGGCGTTGCGCTCGACACCATCGAGGGCGAAGGCCGAGGCGTCGACGCAGAACACTTCGCTGGCGCCGAACGCCGCGGCTTGCACGCCCCAGCCGCCGATGTAGCTGAACAGGTCCAGCACGCGCTTGCCCTTGGCGTACGGGGCCAGGCGTGCGCGGTTCATGCGGTGGTCGTAGAACCAGCCGGTTTTCTGGCCTTCCATCACGGGCGCTTCGAACTTCACGCCGTTCTCTTCCAGGGCCACCCACTCCGGCACCAAGCCGAACACGGTCTCGACGTAGCGGTTCAGACCTTCGGCGTCACGAGCGGCGGAGTCGTTCTTGAACAGGATGCCGCTGGGCTTGAGCACTTGGGTCAGGGCGGCGATCACGTCGTCCTTGTGGGCTTCCATGGTGGCCGAGGCGATCTGCACCACCAGGATGTCGCCGAAACGGTCGACCACCAGGCCTGGCAACAGGTCGGAGTCGCCGTAGACCAGGCGATAGAACGGCTTGTCGAACAGCCGCTCGCGCAGGGACAACGCCACGTTGAGGCGATGTACCAGCAGGGATTTGTCCAGCGGCAGCTTCACGTCACGGGACAGCAGCCGGGCGCAGATCAGGTTGTTGGGGCTCATCGCAACGATGCCCAACGGCTTGCCGCCGGCGGCTTCGAGGATGGCCTGGTCGCCGGCCTTGAAGCCGTGCAGGGGCGTGGCGGCTACATCGATTTCGTTGCTGTAGACCCACAGGTGGCCGGCGCGCAGGCGACGGTCGGCGTTGGCTTTGAGGCGCAGGCTAGGCAGGGACATGACGTCGCTCCGGAAAAAAGAGCGGGAGTATACCGTGTTGCAACCTTGGCGGGGCTTGCGGTGGACATGTGGTGAGCAAGCACACTCTCGCTTGGCCGTAGGAGCTGTGTAGGAGCTGTCGAGTGCAACGAGGCTGCGATCTTTCCACTGCCCATTGGATCGCGAGCGAAAGATCAAGATCAAGATCAAAAGATCGCAGGCTTCGCCAGCTCCTACAGAGCGAGAGCGCAGCAGGCTTCAAGCGGACAACGCGCTGAGCAACTCGCGGTTGAACGCCGGGATGTCATCAGGCTGGCGGCTGCTGATCAACGTGCCGTCCTTGACCACTTCCTGATCGACCCAGTTCGCCCCGGCGTTGACCAGGTCATCCTTGAGGGTCTTGTAGCTGGTCATGGTCTTGCCCTTGACCAGCCCGCTCGACGCCAGCAACCAGCCGCCATGGCAGATCACCGCGATGGGCTTGCCCGCCGCCTCGAAGCCCTTGACCAGTTTCTGGGCGTCGGGGTCGATGCGGATGGTATCGGAGTTCTGCACGCCACCGGGCAGCACCACGGCGTCGTACTGCTCGACATTGGCGGCCTTGAAGGTCAGGTCGATCGGGAAATCGTCGGCCGGCTGGTCATGGTTCCAGCCTTTGACCTGGCCTTCACGGGCCGAAACGATGTCCACCTTGACGCCGGCCTGTTCCAGCGCCTGTTGGGGGCCGGTCAGTTCGGCCTGTTCAAAACCGTCGGTCACCAGGATGGCGACACGTTTGTTGTTCAGGGAGCCAGTCATGAAAAAATCTCCTCAAGCTGAGTGGCTGGGTTGCCGACTAAAGCCTGTATGCAGGCTCGGCTGTCGGCCCTGTAAAGTCCGAAGCCGATGCCTGAAGGAAAGTTCCGCCGATCTTCCTTGCGGTGTATCGGATCCATCTTTAAGGGTTAGAATCCCCGCCTGACCCAGAGTGTGTACTCATGTCCAAAGAGCTTACTGCCGAACAGATCCAACAGTCCTTGCAAGGCATCAGCGTGCCGCCCCAGCCGCAGATCATGGTGGATCTGCAGATGGAGCAGTACATGCCCGACCCGGACCTGGAGACCATCGCCAAACTGATTTCCCAGGACCCGGGCCTTTCCGGGGCCTTGCTCAAGATCGTCAACTCGCCGTATTACGGCCTGCGCAACAAGATCACCTCGATCCAGCGCGCGGTGAACCTGCTGGGCAGCCGTTCGATCATCAACCTGATCAATGCGCAGTCGATCAAGGGCGAGCTGCACGATGATGCCATCGTCACCCTGAACCGCTTCTGGGATACGGCCCAGGACGTGGCGATGACCTGCCTGACCCTGGCCAAGCGCGTTGGCCTGGAAAACGGTGACGAGGCTTATGCCTTGGGGCTGTTCCACGATTGTGGCGTGCCGTTGATGCTCAAGCAGTTTCCCAACTACATGAGCGTGCTGGAAGAGGCCTACGCCAGTGCCAGCGCCGAGTGCCGGGTGGTAGACACCGAGAACCGCGTGTTCAACACCAACCATGCGGTGGTCGGTTACTACACGTCCAAATCCTGGCGCCTGCCGGATCACGTCAGCCAGGCCATTGCCAACCACCACAATGCCCTGGCGGTGTTCAGCGACGAGTCTTCACGCAACAACAGTCCGCTGAAAAACCTGCTGGCGATCCTGAAGATGTCCGAGAACATCTGTGCCTCCCACCGGGTACTCGGCAACCAGGCCGAAGACCACGAGTGGGAGAGCGTCGGGGGCCTGGTGCTCGACTACATCGGTTTGTCGGAATACGACTTCCAGACCCAGAAACAGGAAATTCGCGACCTCGCCTCTCGTTGAGCGCGCGGCGTCGCCTGATGCGAGAACACCATGCCAGAACTGCCGGAAGTCGAAACCACCCGCCGCGGCATCGCGCCCCATCTTGAAGGCCAGCGGGTCAGTCGCGTGGTGGTCCGTGACCGCCGCCTGCGCTGGCCGATCCCGGAAGATCTCGACGTGCGGCTCTCGGGCCAGCGCATCGTGCAGGTGGAGCGGCGGGCCAAGTACCTGTTGATCAACGCCGAGGTCGGCACGTTGATCAGCCACCTGGGCATGTCCGGCAACTTGCGCCTGGTGGAGGTCGGCATGCCCGCCCTCAAGCATGAGCACGTGGACATCGAGCTGGAGTCCGGCTTGGCCTTGCGCTACACCGACCCCCGGCGTTTTGGCGCGATGCTCTGGAGCCTCGACCCGCTCAATCACGAGCTGTTGATTCGCCTCGGTCCCGAGCCGTTGACCGACCTGTTCGATGGCGAGCGGTTGTTCCAGCTTTCGCGAGGGCGCTCCATGGCGGTCAAGCCGTTCATCATGGACAACGCGGTGGTGGTGGGCGTGGGCAATATCTACGCGACCGAGGCGCTGTTCGCCGCCGGAATCGACCCGCGCCGGGCCGCCGGAGGCATTTCCCGGGCGCGTTACCTGAAGCTGGCGATCGAGATCAAGCGCATCCTCGCCCATGCCATCGAGCGCGGCGGCACCACGTTGCGGGATTTCATCGGTGGGGACGGCCAGCCCGGCTATTTCCAGCAGGAACTGTTTGTCTATGGCCGGGGCGGGGAGCTGTGCAAGGTCTGCGGCACGGGGCTGCGGGAAATTCGCCTGGGCCAGCGCGCCAGCGTCTGGTGCCCTCGCTGCCAGAGCTGATCGGTCCTACGGTCTATAGTCAGTATTCATACTGTTTTAGCCGAAGGATCGACCATGAATCTGCTTCGACCTGTCGTTCTCGCGCTGCTGCTGAGTGTCGGTTTGCCTGCCCAGGCCAACAGCGGCAGCGGCGACCCGCGCTACACCATCCAGAATCCGCCGGCCTTCGCCATGATCGGCGACCTGCTGATCGCCCGCCCACTGCTGCTCGCCGCCACGGTGATCGGGGCGGGGGCGTTCGTGGTGTCGTTGCCCTTTACCGCGCTGGGCGGTGGGGTCGGCGATGCGGGGAAGGCGCTGGTGGTGGACCCGGCGAAAGCCACGTTTGTGCGATGCCTGGGGTGTGTGGGGGAGGGGTTTGAGCGGCAGGAGTAATTGTCAGCATCTGCATTTGTGGTGTGGCTGCTGGCCCTTTCGCGAGCAGGCTCGCTCCCACAGGGATCTATTGAGTTCACACAATCTGTGTCCTAAGCAAATCCCTTGTGGGAGCGAGCCTGCTCGCGAAGAGGCCGGCAAAGACGCCACAAAACCACCTGGCTCAAGCCTTGCCAGTGATCTTGCGATATTTCTCCATCAACTGCTCTTCCGTCTCCGGATGAGCCTCGTCCAGCGGGATGCAATCCACTGGGCAAACCTGCTGGCACTGGGGTTCGTCGTAATGGCCGACGCACTGGGTGCACAGGTTCGGGTCGATGACGTAGATTTCCTCGCCTTGGGAAATGGCGGCGTTCGGGCACTCGGGTTCGCAGACGTCGCAATTGATGCAGTCGTCGGTGATGATCAGGGACATGCAGGCTCCTGCCGGGGCGTTGGGCCCGGGCATCTGAAAACGTATGGGCGCAATTGTGCCGCATTGACGAGCGCAGTGCACGCGGGCGCGATGGACTGCGCTGTGCTGCGAGGCGGCTCGCAGCATCCGCCAGCTATTTCTTGAAGCGCAGGGTCAGCGCATCGGCCACGGCCGGGTGGACGAACTTGGTGATATCACCGCCCAACGCCGCAATTTCCCGCACCAGGGTCGAGGAAATGAACGAGTAGCGCTCCGACGGCGTCAGGAATAGGCTTTCGACGTCCGGTGCCAATTGGCGGTTCATGTTGGCCAATTGGAACTCGTACTCGAAGTCCGAGACCGCGCGCAGGCCGCGCAGGAACACGTTGGCGTTCTTTTCCTTGGCAAAGTGGGCCAGAAGCGTCGAGAAGCCGACCACTTCCACGTTGGGCAAGTGTTTGGTGACCTCGCGGGCCAGTTCCACACGTTGTTCCAGCGGGAACAGCGGGTTTTTCTTCGGGCTGGCAGCCACGGCAATGATCACATGGTCGAACAGGCGCGCGGCGCGTTCGACCAGATCGCCATGGCCCTTGGTAATAGGGTCGAAGGTACCTGGGTACAACACTCGGTTCATCGCGTCGTCCTGGCGGGAGTCCGTTGGGGAGTCGGATGGTATCGCAGCCTTCTCGGTCGGCCAAGTCGGCTGTTGCGTAAGAAAGCACTATAGACGCTGCGAATAACCCGGATATTCAGACGTTCGGTAACCCTGTGGCGCGGGAGCTTGCTCCCGCTGGGCTGCGCAGCAGACCCATTTTGTGAGCGCTTCGCGCTCAAGCGGGAGCAAGCTCCCTCGCCACGGTTTCAATACAGGGTTCATGGGTTTTCCAGGCGTTCGGCCAGGGCCGTCGCCAGTTGTGCGGTCAGCCCGTACACCGACAACTGCGGGTTGGCGCCGATGCTGGTGGGGAACAGCGAGCCGTCATGGATCGACAGGTTGCCCAGTTGGTGATGGCGGCCCAGGCTGTCGGCGACGGCGGTTTTCGGGTCTTCGCCCATGGCGCAGCCACCCATCACGTGGGCACTGCCCAGGCGCGTGCGATACAAGGCCAGGTCGAGCCCGTCGATCAACGCGCGGGCTTCGGCCAGGGTCTTCACGTAGTGGGCATCGCTATGGGCGGGCATGACCGCCTTGGCGCCGCCGGCGAATTGTATTTCGGCCATGCTGTGGAAAGCCCGGCGCAGGCCATCCCAGGTATATGGCGAAACGGGGTAGTCGAGCACGGGCGTGCCGTCGCTGCGCAACTCGACGCTGCCGCCGGGACTGTCCGGGTGAAAACCGTCGCGCAACAGCGCCAGCATGGCGTGGGTATGGGGCAGTTGGGACATGTGCACGGCGTTCTCAGCGCCGAACCCGCCCAATAACGTGGTGGCGAGGGCCGGGTGCAGGGGCGGGACTTCGAGCTTGTAGGCCATCTTGCCGGTGGTCCCGTCCTGCCATTGGAAATGGTCCGAATAAATCGATTGCGGCGCGCCGTAGAACGGATTGATGACCTCGTCGAATTGCCCGACGGACATGTTCACCAAGTGCAGGAAGGTACGCTTGCCCACGCGTTCGTGCGGGTCTGGCGCCTCGGAGCGCAGCAGCAGGCCCGGGCTGTTGATGCCACCACCCGCCAGCACGTAGTGCCGCGCCTTGACGGTGATGCGCCGCCCGGTCGGCGCCACGCAACGTTCGTCCATGGCTTGGCATTCGAGACCGACGACGGCGTCGTTCTTGATCGTCAGGCGCTCGGCCCGCGCCAGGTAAAGCAGCGCGCCGCCCTTGTCCAGCGTGGCCGGGATGGTGGTGACCAGCATCGACTGCTTGGCGTTGGTCGGGCAGCCCATGCCGCAATAACCCAGGTTCCAGCAACCGCGGACGTTGCGCGGGATGACGTGCCAGGCGTAGCCCAGTTGTTCACAGCCTTTGCGGATCACGTCGTTGTTGGCGTTGGGCGGAACGAGCCACGGCGCCACGCCCAGGCGTTGTTCCATCTGCGCAAACCAGGGTGCCATGTCAGCGCGGCCGTGGCCCTTGACGTTGTGCTCGGCGGCCCAATGGTCGAGGGTCTGGTCGGGCGTGCGGAAGCTGGAGGTCCAATTGATCAGCGTCGTGCCACCGACGGCCCGGCCCTGGAGAATGATAATGGCGCCGTCCTTGCTCATGCGCCCGAGGCCTTCCTGGTACAGGCTGCTGTAGGCCTGGTCTTCGAGCAGCTTGAAATCATGGCTGGTCTTGAGCGGCCCTTCCTCGATCAGCAACACACGGTAGCCGGCGGCACTGAGGATTTCCGCCGTGGTCCCGCCACCGGCACCGCTGCCGACGATGGCCACGTCCGCTTCCAGGGTCAGGTCTTCGGTCAGATGCGCGCCGTTGTAGGTGGTCCAGCCACGGGCGAGGCCTTCGCGGAAGGGATCGGGTACGGGCATGTTCGGGGCTCTCTTATTGTTATGTGTCGACGATGAGGAACCCTGTGGGAGCGAGCTTGCTCGCGATTGCGGTGTGTCAGTCGACAAAAATGCTGCTGATCCGACGCCATCGCGAGCAAGCTCGCTCCCACAGGGTGCAACTTGGTTTTTCAGACCGTTGGCGGTCCTGGGTACCCGCAACGCGCCCAGGACTCGGGGCGGCTGTACCAGGCCATCATCACCAGTTGCAGCAATGAACTGTGGCCTTGTCTCAGCAGGTCCAGTGAACTGTTTTCCCACCGGGCGAGGAACTGGCGGATGTCATCGGCGCTGGCGTTCTCCCATGAGCCCCAGACCCCAGTCAGTGGTCCACGGGTAATGCCCAGGGTGAGCACATCGAACAGCTGATGCGTGAGCTTGAGCATGGCGGGGGACAAGTGGGCCAGGCCGTTGTCCAGGCTTTTCAGGGTTTCGTCAGTGGCGGCAGGGACTTGTTCGACGGTCACTGCGCCCTCCAGCATCACGGGGATGACGCTGCGTAGAAATGGCAGGTCGCTGTCGCGCAGGGCGATCAAGCCCGCGGCCGGTTGGCTTGGCGAGCAACCGCTCAGGCTGATGCCGAGCCCGACGGTGGCCAGGAAGGCGCTGGCGCCGAGGCTGAATTTCAGCAGGCCGCGCCGTGACAGCGCGGGGGTATCGATGAGGCTTGGGTTCATTATTGTTATTACCCGGCAAGAGACGCGTCAGCGGACAAACAGCTTCTGGATCAGTTTCTGCAACGGCTTGCCATAGGGTGGATAAATCAGCTTCGCCGCGTTGAATCGCTGTTTGGTCAGCACGCCCTTGGCCTTGCTGAAGGTCAGGAAACCCTCATGCCCGTGGTAGTGCCCCATTCCCGAGGGCCCGATGCCGCCGAATGGCATGTCATCCTGGGCGACATGCAGCAACGTGTCGTTCAGGCAGACGCCGCCGGAATGGGTTTCGTGGAGCACGCGATGCTGTTCGGCCTTGTTGTAGCCGAAGTAGTAGAGCGCCAGCGGGCGGGGTCGCTGATTGATGTAGGCAAACGCCTGGTCCAGATTGTCATAGGGCACGATGGGCAGCAGCGGGCCGAAGATCTCGTCCTGCATGACGGTCATCTCATCGTTGACGTTGAGCAGCAGGCTGTGGGCCATGCGGCGACCCTGGCCTTGCTCGAACAGCTCGATCAGCAACGCGCCTTTGCTGGTGGCGTCGCCGATGTAGCCGTTGAGCCGCGCCAGTTGTCGTTCGTTGATGACGGCGGTGTAGTCCGGGTTGTCCGCCAGGGTCGGATAAAACCCTCGAACCGCCTCGCGATAAGCCTCGACGAACTCGCCGACGCGGTTCTGCGGCACTAGCACATAGTCCGGGGCGACACAGGTTTGCCCGGCATTCAGGGTTTTGCCGAAGGCAATGCGTTCGGCGGCGTCCTTGATCGGCACATCGACCGACACGATGGCCGGCGATTTCCCACCCAGCTCAAGGGTGACCGGCGTCAGGTTTTCCGCCGCGGCGCGCATGACATGCTTGCCAATGCTGGTGGCGCCGGTGAACAACAGGTGATCGAAGGGCAACTTGGAAAACGCCATGCCCACCTCCGCCTCGCCCAGCACCACGCACACCAGGTCCTGGGGGAAGACCCGGGCCAGCAATTGCTTGAGCAGCAAACCGGTCGCCGGTGTCGATTCGCTGAGCTTGAGCATCACCCGGTTGCCCGCCGCCAATGCCCCTACCAGCGGCCCGATGGCGAGGAACAGTGGGTAATTCCACGGGACGATGACCCCGACCACGCCCAACGGCTGATAGATCACTTTGGCGGACGCCGGTTGAAAGGCCATACCCACTTTGCGCCGGGAGGGTTTCATCCAGCCCTGGAGATGACGGCTGGCGTAATGAATGCCATGCAGGCTCGGCATCAGCTCGGCCAACAGTGTTTCGTCGGCGCTGCGGTGGCTGAAATCCTGGCTGATGGCGTCGATCAAGGCTTGGCGTTCGTTGCTTAATACCTCCCGCAGTGCCTTGAGCCATTGGCGGCGCTGTACGGCCGGTGGCATCGGGTGGGCGGCGTAGGCCTGGCGCTGGGCATCGAAGCGCGACCGCAGCTCGTCCAGTTGTTGTTGAGACTCGTGCAGGTAGGCCACGTCGGCAGGCATCGTCAGGCACCAGATATTATTAGAGTGGATGTTTTTTAGAGCTTGTACTCTAGAAAGTCAATGGCATCCTTAGCGGCTTTGGGTTTTTCCTGTGGCGGATAGGTCGTAAGATGCGTTCAATGCCTTCGTCGAATTAAAGCCCAAACCATGGCCCCACGAATGAAAACCAGCGAGCGCATCGTGCAAAACAGCCTCGAGCTGTTCAACCAGCAAGGCGAGCGCAGCGTCAGCACCAACCACATCGCCGCCCATATGGACATGTCCCCGGGCAATCTCTATTACCACTTCCCCAACAAGCAGGCGATCATCGCCGTGCTGTTCAGTGAGTATGAGAACCTGGTGGACAGTTTCCTGCGACCGCCCCAGGGCCGGGCGGCCACAGTGGATGACAAACGCTTTTACCTGCAGGAACTGCTGGCGGCCATGTGGCGGTATCGCTTCCTGCACCGGGACCTGGAGCATCTGCTCGATAGCGATCCTGACCTGGCGGCCCGCTATCGTCGGTTTTCCCAGCGCTGCCTGATCCACGGCACCGCGATCTACGAGGGATTCGTTGCCGCCGGTATCCTGAAGATGGACCGGGTGCAGATCGAATCCCTGACCCTCAACGCCTGGATCATCCTCACGTCCTGGGTGCGGTTCTTGTGCACCACGCGGGAAAATTTCAGCCACCTGAGCGAGCAGGCCATCAAGCGCGGCGTCTATCAGGTGCTGGTGCTGGAGGCCGGTTTCGTGACCGACCAGGCCCGCGAGGAGGTGGATGCACTGTTCAAGGAATATTACGTCCCGCTGGCCCAGACCCTGGAGGAAGGGCAGTAGGAATCGATCCCCGATTCAGTCACAGGAGCTCACCATGCCCATCGCGCAACTCATCAGCCCCCAAGCCCTCGAACAGCGGCGATCCCAGCCCGGGCTGGTGATCCTCGATTGCCGTTTCGCCCTGGAAGACCCGGATTACGGTCAGCGCAGTTATGCCGAGGGCCACATTGCCGGGGCGTCGTTCGCAGACCTTGAGCGCGACTTGAGTGGAACGGTGACCAAGGGCGTGACCGGGCGTCATCCGTTGCCCGAGCCCGAGGCGTTGATCGAGCGTCTCAAGACTTGGGGGCTGGATAACGACAGCGAGGTCGTGCTGTACGACGACGGTCCCGGCGCCTATGCCGCGCGGGCCTGGTGGTTGCTGGCCTGGCTGGGCAAGCGCGACGGCGTGTACATCCTCGACGGTGGGCTCAAGGCCTGGCATGCCGCGGGCTTGCCCCTGAGTCTTGATCCGCCGCAGAACGGTCGTGGGACCTTCAGCGGTGCACTGGACGCGAGTTTGTTGATCGATGCGCAAGCCCTGCAACAACGCCTTGGCGAGCCGGCCATGACCTTGCTGGATGCCCGGGCATTGCCGCGCTTCAAGGGCGAAGTCGAGCCAATCGACCCGATAGCCGGGCATATCCCGGGCGCCCAGTGCGCAGCGTTCACCGACAACCTGGGCGCCGATGGCCGCTTCCTGCCGGCCGAACAGCTCAAGCAACGCTTCGCCGAAAAACTGGGCGAGCGTTCGCCCACCGAACTGGTGGCGTACTGCGGCTCCGGCGTGACGGCGTGTCATAACCTGTTTGCCTTGTGCCTGGCAGGCTATCCCTTGGGACGGCTGTACGCCGGCTCGTGGAGTGAATGGATCAATGATCCCCAGCGGGGCGTGGCGAAGGGCGAATAACAGACACCTGGAATCAATAGGGGTGACCCCCCCAAAAACTGTGGGAGCGAGCTTGCTCGCGATTGCGGTGTATCAGTCAACTTCAATGTCGCTGATCCACCGCTATCGCGAGCAAGCTCGCTCCCACAGGGGATTTGTGTGGGCTACAAACCTTGCCACGTTCAGCCGCGCTCCAGGCTGGCCAGCCAATGGGGAATCCGCCGCTCCAGGTAATACCCGGGGCGTCGCAAGGTTCCGTCGACAAACCCCACATGCCCACCCCGGGCATGCAATTCAATCCGGGTCGAGGCCGATAATTCGCCCGGTTCGGGCAGGCTGTGGGGGAATACAAAAGGATCGTCGGCGGCCTGGATGACCAGGGTCGGCGTGCTGATACCTGCCATGAAATAGCGGCTGGAGGCGCGGCGGTAGTAATCCGCTGCGTCGGAGAACCCATGCAGCGGCGCCGTTACCCGGCCGTCAAAGTCCCAGAAGGTGCGCATGTTCTCCAGCGGACCCAGCGCCGCCAGGGTCGCCAGGCCTTCGTGACGCCCGTCGTGCTGGAACTGGCGTTGCTTGTTGCGCACATAGGCCACCAGTTGCCGCATGAAATGGGCCTGGTAGAGCTTGGAAAAACCCTGGCCGATGCGATCGGCGCACTGGTCGAGGCGAAACGGTACCGAGACCGCCACCGCCCCTTGCAACTGGCTGTCGCCGGCGGTTTCTCCCAGGTGCTTGAGCAACACATTGCCGCCCAACGAATAGCCCACCGCAAACAGCGGCGCCAAGGGCCGTCGGGCGCGCAAGTGGGCGATGGCGGCGGCCAGGTCTTCACTGGCGCCCGAGTGATAGCTGCGGGGCAACAGGTTCGGCTCCCCCGAGCAGCCGCGCCAGTTCAACGCCGCACTGGCCCAGCCCTGGCGACCGAGCGCCTGCTGCAACCCGACCACGTAGGGCGAATTGGAAGAGCCGGTCAGCCCGTGCAGCACCAGCACCAAGGGGGCCTCGGCGCTGTGGGGGCCATGCCAGTCGAGGTCGAGGAAATCACCGTCTTCCAACCACAAGCGCTCGCGTTGGCGCGCGATGTGGGTGGTCGGGCGCCACAAGGGGCCCCACAAGGTTTGCAGGTGCGGATTGCCAAGGCCCGTAGCAGGGACGAAACGTTCAGGTGCGGCGGACATCATTATTATTCTCGATGTACGGGTCAGCCGTTCAGCCCATGTCCTTTGTCAAACGCTGCCACAACGCGTAATACACCCGTCCGGATTTCTGCTCGCGGTGCAAGCGCCAGTTGCCCGGCAAGCCCAGGGTGGACGGGGCGGTCTCGCTTTCAGTGTAGACCCAGGCATCCTCGGCCAGCCACTGGCGTTCTTCGAGCAAGGCGCAGACCGTCGGCAACAGGTTCTGGTTGAACGGCGGGTCGAGGAATACCAGGTCGAAAGGTGTTGCCGGTTGGCTGTCGAGGTAGCGCAGCGCATCGGCGGTTTGCACCTGGCCGACGGTGCAGCGCAGGGTGCCCAGGTGCTCCTTCAGGCTGGAGACCGCCAGATTGCTGGCGTCCAGGGCCTGGCCCATGGCGGCGCCGCGGGACAAGGCTTCGAGGAACAGCGCGCCGCTGCCGGCGAACGGGTCGAGCACCCGGGCACCCGCCACGTAGGGCGCGAGCCAGTTGAACAGGGTTTCCCGCACGCGGTCCGGGGTCGGGCGCAAGCCCGGGGCATCCGGGAAGCTCAGGCGCCGGCTGCGCCATTCGCCGCCGATGATGCGCAACTGGTTCACACCGTTGTGCACGGGTTTCTTGCTGGAATTGGATGGGCGGGCCATTAGTGCTCCGGAACCCCGAGCGGCTGCTCGGCAGGTTTGTCAGTGGGGGGCGGCAACGGCTTTTGCGGCACGCTCGGGCCGGCGGTGACGATAACCATCTTGTCGGTGCTCAGGTGTTTGTTCAGCGCGGCCTTGACCTGCTCGACGGTCAGTTCCTGGGACTGGCGCATGAAGTCCTCCAGGTAGCTCAGCGGCAAGTCGTAGAACCCCATGGCGCCGAGCTGGCCGACGATGTCGGCGTTGCTGGCGGTGGACAGCGGGAAGCTACCGGCCAGCTCGCGCTTGGCGTCATCGAGTTCTTTTTGGGTCGGACCGTTCTTGAGGTAGTCGGCGAACACGTCCTGCACCAGTTTCAAAGTGCCTTCGCTCATCTCTGCACGGGTTTGCAAATTGATCATGAACGGGCCGCGGGCCTGCATCGCCGTGAAACCGGAGTACACGCCGTAGGTCAGGCCGCGCTTTTCGCGAACTTCGGTCATCAACCGCGTGCCGAAGCCACCGCCGCCGAGGATCTGGTTGCCCAGGGACACGGCGGCATAGTCCGGATCGTCGCGGTCGATGCCCAGTTGCGCGAGCATCAGGTTGGTCTGCTTGGACGGAAACTCGATGTGACCGATGCTCGCCTTCGGCTCCACCGGTGGCGGGGTTTTCGCCAGGGCCGGGCCTTTGGGCAGCGCGGTGGAAACCTGGTTGGCAATCGCTTCTGCTTCGGCGCGGGACAAGTCCCCCACCAGTGCGATCACGGCGTTGCCGGCGGCATAGGCCTTGGCGTGGAACGCCCGGGCCTGGGCCAGGGTGATCGGTGGAATGCTCTCGGCGGTGCCGTCGCTGGAGTGGGCATAAGGATGCTCGCCGTACAGGCGTTTCATCAGTTCCAGGCCCGCCAGTTTGCCGGGGTTCTGCTTCTGGTACTCGAAGCCGGCCAGCATCTGATTCTTGATACGGGCAAAGGAGTCGGCGGGGAAGGTCGGTTTGCCGACGACTTCGGCGAACAGCTTCAAGGCAGGCTCACGTTTGTCGACCACGCTGAGGCTGCGCAGGGACGCCACGGCCATGTCCCGGTAGGCACCGTTGCCGAAGTCCGCGCCGAGGCTTTCGAAGCCTTGGGCGATGGCGCTGACATCCTTGCCGGCCACGCCTTCGTTGAGCATGGCGTTGGTCAGCAGGGCGAGGCCAGGGGCGTCGCCGTCCTGGCTGCTGCCGGCGGCGAAGGTCAGGCGCAGGTCGAACATCGGCAATTCCCGGGCTTCGACGAACAGCACCTTGGCGCCGTCGGCGGTTTGCCAGGTTTGCACGTCGAGCTGGCGCCGGCTGGGCGCCTTGTCGTTCAGTTCAGCCAAGGATTGCAGCTTGTTGCCGGACTTGGCCTTGTCCAAGGCCTGGCTGGCGTTGGAGTCGCTGGACGGCGTCAGGTAAAAGGCCAGGGCGCAGGCCAGGGCGATCGACACCAGGCCGATCGGCACCAGGCGCGATGATTTGCGCTCACTCATGAGCTTTCTCCTCGGGCAGGATGTGCGCAACGCTTAGACGCGAGCGGGTGAAATACAGCTGGGCTGCCTTCTGGATGTCCTGCGGGGTCACGCTTTGCAGTTCGGCGAGTTCGGTGTCCATCAGCTTCCAGGACAAACCGACGGTTTCCAGCTGGCCGATGGCGGTGGCCTGGCTGGTGATCGAATCGCGCTCATACACCAGGCCGGCGATGACCTGGGCGCGCACGCGTTCCAGTTCCTCGGCGGTCGGGGCGGTGGTTTTCAACTGTTCGAGCAAGCGCCACAGGCCGGCTTCGGCCTGGGCCAGGGTTTTGTTTTTCTGCGTGTTGGGCGTTGCCGACAAGGTGAACAGCGTGTCGCCACGGGTGAAGGCGTCGTAGCTCGACGAACCGCCGGACACCAATTCTTCGCCGCGCTCCAGCTGGGTCGGGATCCGACCGCTGTAGCCGCCGTCCAGCAAGGCCGAAATCAGCCGCAGGGCGTTGACCGACGCCTTGTCTGTCGCGGTGGCGATGCTGGGCACATTGAAAGCCAGCATCACGCTGGGCAGTTGGGTCTGCACATGCAGGGTGATCTGGCGCTCGCCGGGTTCGGCCAGCTCCAGGGGGATTTTCGCGACCGGCACCGCGCGCCGGGCAATCGGGCCGAAATAACGCTGGGCCAGGGACTTGACCTCATCCGGCGTGACGTCGCCAACCACCACCAGGGTCGCGTTGTTCGGGGTGTACCAGGATTGGTACCAGTGACGCAGCTCTTCGACGGTCATCCGGTCCAGGTCTGCCATCCAGCCGATGGTCGGCGTGTGGTAGCCGCTGGCCGGGTAAGCCATGGCCTTGAAGCGCTCGTAGGCCTTGGACATGGGCTTGTCGTCGGTGCGCATGCGCCGCTCTTCCTTGATCACCTCGATCTCGCGGCTGAATTCCTCCGGCGGCAGGCGCAGGCTGGCCATGCGATCGGCTTCCAATTCGAAGGCCACGCCCAGGCGGTCACGGGCCAGCACCTGGTAGTAGGCGGTGAAGTCATCGCTGGTAAAGGCGTTCTCTTCGGCGCCCAGGTCGCGCAGGATCAGCGACGCTTCGCCGGGGCCGACTTTTTCACTGCCCTTGAACATCATGTGTTCGAGGGCGTGGGACAAACCGGTCTGGCCTGGCGTTTCGTAGCTCGAGCCCACCTTGTACCAGACCTGGGACACCACCACCGGCGCGCGATGGTCTTCGCGCACGACGACCTTCAGGCCGTTGTCGAGGGTGAATTCATGGGTGGGTTGTGGGTCGGCAGCCAAGGCTGAAAAGGGCAGACAAACTGTGCTGAGCAGCAGGCCTGCGGCGCGGCGGGCAAGAGCATTCATTCGTGTTTAAACCTGTTGGGTTGCCCGCTAGGTCTTAGCGTCGGCGGGCGAGAGGGTGCTAGGATACTGATCCGTTTTACTGGCGGCCACGCCTATCGGGCCTTTTATCGGCCCGGGGTTGTCTGGGTTCTACGGAGAAACGCTGGGTTTGCTCGTTGATCCCGGCGTTTTCGCCGATGATGCCGTACCAGTCCTTCGAAAAAATCGACTTTGAGGCGTCCTGGGGACGCTTCGACAAAATGTTGCGCGTGAACAAGCTGGATGAAACGCAGTCTGTTCAGCATCGAATATTTATCACCGAGGCGCCCTCGTGGCGCGTCGCTACCGTGAGATAGCCGTCCTCCATGTTTGGTTCCAACGACGACAAGAAGACCCCAGCTGCGGCTGGCGAGAAAAAAAGCCTGTTCGGATGGCTGCGCAAGAAGCCGCAGGAAACCGTCGTCGAACAGCCAGAAGCGCTGCCTGAGCCCGCCGCCGAGACAGTGGCCGAAGAGGCCGCGCCCATCGTCCTGCCGATCGCCGAGCCGGTGCTGCAGCCGGTCGAGCCTGAGCCTGAAGCCGCGCCTGAGCCAGTGGCCGAACAGCCGCTGACCCCGCCGGCCGGGCAAACCCCTTGGCTGACCTTGCCGGTGGCGGAAGAACCGGTTGCGCTGGTCGAGGGCGAGGCTGCGCATACCCCGCCACCGATTCCGGCAACGATGCAACCTGTCGAGAAGCCGGTCGAGACGCCGGTTGCCGAAGCGCCAGTGTCCGTCATTACGCCCGCCGCGCCTCAACCCGTTCCTGAGCCAGAGCCTGCTCCGGCTGTGGTTCCGACTCCGGCCGAGCCGCCACGCACGGCCGAAGAAAACAAGGTCGGCTTCTTCGCCCGCCTCAAGCAGGGCCTGTCCAAGACCAGCGCCAGCATCGGCGAAGGCATGGCCAGCCTGTTCCTGGGCAAGAAAGTCATCGATGACGAATTGCTGGAAGACATCGAAACCCGCCTGCTGACCGCCGATGTCGGTGTCGAGGCCACGTCGGTGATCATCCAGAGCCTGACCCAGAAGGTCGCGCGCAAGCAGTTGACCGATGCCGATGCCCTGTACAAATCCCTGCAAGGCGAACTGACCAGCCTGCTCAAGCCGGTGGAAAAACCCCTGGTCGTTGCCTCGCAGAACAAGCCGTTCGTGATCCTGGTCGTTGGCGTCAACGGCGCCGGCAAGACCACCACCATCGGCAAGCTGGCCAAGAAGCTGCAGCTCGAAGGCAAGAAAGTCATGCTGGCCGCGGGCGACACCTTCCGCGCCGCCGCGGTCGAACAGCTGCAAGTGTGGGGCGAGCGCAACAAGATCCCGGTGATCGCCCAGCACACCGGTGCCGACTCCGCCTCGGTGATCTTTGACGCCGTACAAGCGGCCAAGGCCCGTGGCATCGATGTGCTGATCGCCGACACTGCCGGTCGCTTGCACACCAAAGACAACCTGATGGAAGAATTGAAAAAGGTGCGCCGGGTGATCGGCAAGCTCGACGCCGACGCGCCCCACGAAGTGCTGCTGGTGCTGGACGCCGGTACCGGCCAGAACGCCATCAACCAGGCCAAGCAATTCAACCAGACCGTCGAACTGACCGGGCTGGCCCTGACCAAGCTCGACGGCACGGCCAAGGGCGGGGTGATCTTCGCCCTGGCCAAGCAGTTCGGCCTGCCCATTCGCTACATCGGCGTGGGCGAAGGCATCGACGATTTGCGCACCTTTGAAGCCGAGCCCTTTGTCCAGGCACTGTTTGCCGAGCGGGAGCATTCATGATTCGTTTCGAACAGGTCGGTAAACGCTATCCGAACGGTCACGTCGGCTTGCATGAGCTGAGCTTTCGGGTCCGTCGGGGCGAGTTTCTGTTTGTCACCGGCCATTCCGGCGCCGGTAAAAGTACCCTGCTGCGCCTGTTGCTGGCGATGGAACGACCGTCCACTGGCAAACTGCTGCTGGCCGGCCAGGACCTGAGCACCATCAGCAATGCCCAGATCCCCTATCTGCGGCGGCAGATCGGCGTGGTGTTCCAGAATCACCAATTACTGTTCGACCGCACGGTGTTCAACAACGTGGCGTTGCCGTTGCAGATCCTCGGCTTGTCCAAGGCCGAGATCATCAAACGCGTGGATTCGGCCCTGGAGCGCGTGGCCCTGTCGGACAAGACCGACCTGTACCCAGGCGACCTGTCCACCGGCCAGCAACAGCGCGTCGGCATCGCCCGCGCCATCGTCCATCGCCCGGCCTTGCTGCTGGCGGACGAACCCACCGGTAACCTCGATCCGCGCCTGGCGGCGGAAATCATGGGTGTGTTCGAAGACATCAACCGCCTGGGCACCAGCGTGCTGATCGCCAGTCACGACCTGGCCCTGATCGCACGCATGCGTCACCGCATGCTCACCTTGCAACGCGGTCGACTGATCGGTGACGGGGAGGCCGGCGCATGAGTGCTACTCGCAGCCCGAAAGTGGCCGAACGCGTGGCCCCGAAGGCCTCCGATCCGCAGCCGCAAAAGAAAAAGCGCGACGATGACGACGGCCCGGACTTCGCCACGCTGCTGCGCGCCTGGATCGAAAGCCATCGCGCCAGTTTGCTGGACAGCCTGCGGCGCCTGGGCAAGCAGCCCATCGGCAGCTTCTTTACCTGCATGGTGATGGCGGTTGCCTTGAGCCTGCCCATGGGGCTGTCATTATTGCTAAATAATGTGGAGCGCCTCGGCGGTTCCTGGCAGCGCGCCGCTCAGGTTTCCCTGTACCTGCAGATGGACGCCAGCCCTGGTGAAGGCCAGGCGTTGCGTGAGCAAATCAAGGCCATGCCAGGCGTGTCCGATGCCGAATACATCGGGCGCGAGCAGGCGCTTGAAGAGTTCCAACAGCAGTCCGGCCTGGGCGATGCCCTCAAGGAATTGCCGGAGAATCCGCTGCCAGGCGTGGTGCTGGTGACGCCGAACGAGGTCGACAAGCCGGCCCTTGAAGCATTAAGACAAAGACTTTCCGAGTTGCCGAAGGTACAACAGGCGCAACTTGATCTAGTCTGGGTCGAGCGTCTGGCGGCGATCCTCAAGCTGGGCGACCGGTTTGTCTTCGGTCTGACAGTGCTGCTGGTTTCTGCATTACTTTTGGTGATAGGCAATACCATTCGTCTTCATATTGAAAACCGCCGCACCGAGATAGAAGTGATTAAACTCGTCGGCGGTACGGACAGTTATGTACGCAGGCCCTTCCTTTATATGGGGGCGCTGTATGGCTTCGGTGCCGGCATTCTGTCTTGGGGCGTATTGGCGTTTGGCCTGGACTGGCTGAACGATGCGGTAGTGGGGCTGGCCGGTTTGTACGGCAGTGATTTCTCGCTGGCCGGAGTGCCAGTCGCCGACGGTCTGTCGCTCTTGCTTGGCGCGGTGCTGTTGGGTTATATCGGTGCATGGATTGCGGTCGCACGCCACTTGCGTGAGCTTGCGCCAAAATAGTGTTTTTTGCGCGTATTGACCTTTCGGTTTTTGTGGGAACTTGTCCTACGGTTCCCGGTCAATTTTCGCAGTGCTGAACTGCACGAGTTATGTAAGTTGGAGGTTTTTTCGTATGACCACTTCTTTGCAACCTGCTTATGCTCTGGTCCCGGGTGCGAACCTGGAGGCCTATGTGCACACGGTCAACAGCATCCCGCTGCTGACCCCCGAGCAGGAGCGTGAACTGGCCGAGAGTCTCTACTATGAGCAGGATCTTGAGGCGGCTCGGCAGATGGTGCTCGCCCACCTGCGTTTTGTCGTACATATCGCCCGCAGCTATTCCGGCTACGGGCTGGCCCAGGCCGACCTGATCCAGGAAGGCAACGTTGGCCTGATGAAGGCGGTCAAGCGTTTCAACCCGGAAATGGGTGTACGCCTGGTGTCGTTTGCCGTGCACTGGATCAAGGCGGAAATCCACGAGTTCATCTTGCGTAACTGGCGCATCGTGAAAGTCGCGACCACCAAGGCCCAGCGCAAACTGTTCTTCAACCTGCGCAGCCAGAAGAAGCGTCTGGCCTGGCTGAACAACGAGGAAGTCCATCGCGTTGCCGAAAGCCTGGGCGTGGAGCCTCGGGAAGTGCGCGAGATGGAAAGCCGCCTGACCGGCCATGACATGGCCTTCGACCCGGCCGCTGAAGCGGACGACGACAGCGCTTTCCAATCGCCGGCCAACTACCTGGAAGACCACCGCTACGACCCGGCGCGTCAACTGGAAGACGCCGACTGGAGCGACAACTCCAACACCAACCTGCACGAAGCACTGGAAGTGCTGGACGAGCGCAGCCGCGACATCCTCTACCAGCGCTGGCTGGCCGAGGAAAAAGCCACGCTGCACGACCTGGCGCAGAAGTACAACGTGTCGGCCGAGCGGATTCGCCAGCTTGAGAAGAGCGCGATGAACAAGCTCAAGGTCTCGATCGCGGCTTGACCTGCGATAGCGACAATAAAAAACGCCCCGATCAGTGATGATCGGGGCGTTTTTGTTTGTGCGCGGTGTTGGATTCGACCCGGGTCCCTTGTGGGAGCGAGCTTGCTCGCGATGGCGGTGGGTCAGTCGACATCTCTGCTGAGTGCTCAATTGTCATCGCGAGCAAGCTCGCTGCCACAGGGGTATTCAGTGCTGCTACTGCGCCCAAGGCGCCCGCCGCGCCCGATCGAGCTCCAGCAAATAACCGGCGCCCCCCAACTGGCTCATCTGCTGGCGAATCCAACCCGCCCGCCGTAGCACGTAGGGGCTCGGCCGGCTTGCGCTCCATTTGCGCGGGTTGGGCAACACCGCCGCCAACAGGCTGGCCTGTTGCCGGGACAATGCCCCCGCGCCCACGCGAAAATGATGCCGCGCCGCCGCTTCCGCTCCAAACACGCCGTCGTCCCACTCCACGCTATTGAGGTACACCTCGAGGATCCGCTGCTTGGGCCAGAACACTTCGATCAGTGCGGTGAACCAGGCCTCCAGGCCTTTGCGCAGCCAGCTGCGGCCCGACCACAGGAACAGGTTTTTCGAGACTTGTTGGCTGAGGGTGCTGGCGCCGCGAATCGAACCGCCACGGCCATTGTGGGCGAAGGCGGCCTGGATCGCACCGATGTCGAAGCCCCAGTGTTCGGGGAATTTCTGGTCTTCGCCAGCAATTACCGCAACCTTGAGGCTGTCGGATATCTGCTCCCAAGGTTGCCAGTCGCGCTGCAGGTCGATCGGCTCGCCGTTGAACCAGGATTCAACCTTGCGCTCGATCATCAGCGCGGTGAACGGTGGCGGCACCACGCGAAACAGCAGCACAAGCACAACGCTGCCGACGGCGAACCAGAGCAGGGCTTTAAGGAATCGTCGAAACAATGTACGCAGCATAGAGATGGCTTGGCCGAACCCGTCGAGCGGGCCATTATACAGACCCTGCCCACCGAGTCTGACTGGAGTTCCCATGTTGCGTAGCTTTCTGATGCTGGCGGCTTTTTTCGGCTTCACCGGCGTCGCCTTGGGAGCATTTGCCGCCCATGGCCTGAAAAACCGCCTGAGCGCCGATTACCTGGCGATTTTCCACACCGGCGTCACCTACCAGTTGGTCCACACCCTGGCGTTGCTGGGCGTTGCGCTGCTGGCCACGCATATTCCCGGTCGCATCGTCACCTGGGCCGGGATTTCATTTGTGGTTGGCATCCTGTTGTTCTCCGGCAGCCTGTACCTGTTGACACTCACGGGTATCAGCAAGCTGGGCATTATCACCCCGTTCGGCGGCGTAGCGTTCCTGATCGGCTGGTTGTGCCTGGGCCTTGCCGCCTGGCGCCTGAATTGACGGTAGAGGTCAGCTGGCGTTCTTCCAGCCATTGAGCAACGTTTGTGTGAAGGACGGCGCAAGGACGCGGTTGCCGTGCCCGCTCAAGTGATCGGCATCGCGGAAGAGTGGTTTATCATCGTCGTAGGCAGAACAGGTTGCGCCTGGGCACAACAGGGGGAGCGGGTCCCAGACAAGCAGCGTCGGATACTGGCCGGTCAAATGATCGAGCAGGGTCATTTGCGCCGTTCGCAGTTGCTCGATGTGTTGCCGCGCAATGGTGAATCCCGGGGTGCAGATGGGATTCATCCGGTTGAACCAGTCCGAACAGCGATAGGGCGGCGCCTTGAACAGAGGCATGGGCGCATTGATCAGTACCCGCACCTTGGCGGTCATCAAGCGTGTCAGCACCGCTTCGGCGGCAATCCGGGCGCCTTCAATCTGTTCGGACGTCAGCTCGGAAAGGGCTTCCCCCCATGCTTCCTCTTCGCTGCGAGCCCAGTTGCGCCCAGCCAGCTCCGGCATTCGCAGCGACGCCAGGAACACAATGTCACCGGGTCTTGCCCGTGCTTCGATGTCGCTCAGGGCCTTTTCCCGAGCTCGGGCGCAGGCACCTTGCGGATCGGGCGCCATGAGGCTGACCACCGCGCAGCCGCCGCGTTCATATTCCCGAACTTTGAAGCCGAGTTGCCGTGATGCGAGGCTGAGCATGGTGCGATAGGCCGCCGCGTGAGAGTCGCCGATCACGAACAATTGGCGGCCCTGCAAGGGTGGGTTCTGGGCGGGTTCGTCGACGGAGCGTTGTGGCAGTCGCCTGGAGAACCAGGTGTAGGTATCCCGGGTCTGGCTGAGTGAAAGGGCCTGGGGATTTTCGCTGACCCAGCGTGCGCCGGACCAGCCCAGGCCGATGGCTGCCAGGCAAGAGGCAATCGTGATCCAGGCGCGGCGTTGGAACAGCGAGTGGCCGTTGCGCAAGGGTGTTTCGACCCAATGGTAGGACGCCGCGGCAAGCGCCATGACGATCAGTGGGTAGGCCAACTGTACCGCCAGTTGCTCCAGGCCCGTGGTCCAGCGCAGGAACACCAGCACCGGCCAGTGCCACAGGTACAACGAGTAGGACAGTTTGCCAACATAGACGACGGGCGCCGATTGCAGCAGGCGCCGGGGCAGGAAGTGATCGTGGGTTTTCTGGACCAGGGCGGTGAGGATCAGCACAGTGCCGCAAACCGTCAGCAGCGCCCAAGGGAAGGGAAACTGGTTTTTATCGGCGAGGAACAGTCCGCCAGTGACCAGCGCGAAGCCCGCGAGCAGCACGACCCGGCTTGCGGCCGTTGAATGCAGCGTGAAACGCCCCGTAGCCATCAACTGGAAAAGCGTCGCGCCGGCGGCCAGTTCCCAGAACCGACTGGGTAACAGGTAGAACGCCTCGAGCGGATTTCCCCGGGTCTGCAGGGCGCTGAACGCCAGCGATGCCAGTGCCAGCAGGGGCAGCAAGGCCCAGGCGAGCCGGCTGTATTGCCGGTAGCGCAACCAGATGAAATAGAGGAATGGAAGGAGCAGGTAGAACTGCTCTTCCACCGCCAAGGTCCAGGTATGGGTATAGGGGTTGAGCAGGGTGGACGGGGCGAAGTAGGTGTCGGTGTTCCAGGCCAGCACAAAATTGCTCAGGCCGAAGAAGGCGGCCAGCCCGGTACGGTCATTCTGCTGGCTGAGCCAGGCTTGGGGCACGAACATCGCCGAAAGCAGGCTACAAACCAGAAGAACCAAGAGCAGCGCGGGCACGATACGCAGGAACCGGCGGCGATAAAAATCCATCAGGAAGGCTGGAAAGCTGCGGTGGGCGTGAGCGGACAGCGACTGGCTGATCACGTAGCCGGAGATGACGAAAAAGATGTCGACGCCGGTAAATCCACCGGGCAGTACGTTCAGGAAGTCCGCGTGGAAAACGATCACGCTCAGGACCGCAACGGCGCGCAGGCCGTCGATGGCGGGGTTATTCGGCGTTGGATGGAGGTTGGACACAGGCTCCTCACACGCGTTATTCGATCAGGTCTAGCTCAAGGCAACGAATATAGGAGGCTTGGACGAGTGCTTGAACCCTGGAGTTGTTTCCGGATTGTTCCGGGCTTGCCGCCTGGCGGCTGGGCTGACCAGCAAGTCCATTTCATGACGAATGGCTTGGGTCGCCCAGACTGATCGGGCTAGAATGCCAGCCCCTAAAAATGATGGCGGCATCCGGCATGCGCATTCAGTTGAACGGCGACCCCCTTGAACTGCCCGACGGTGAAACCGTTGCGGCCCTGCTGACCCGTCTGGAACTCACCGGACGCCGCGTCGCGGTGGAACTCAATCTGGATATCGTCCCGCGCAGCCAGCATGCCGAAACCACGTTGAACGATGGCGACAGCGTCGAAGTGGTCCATGCCATCGGCGGCGGCTAGTCGCCTCGATTTCGCAGCCTTTCGCAAGAACCTCACCCCAACAGAGGATTTCCCATGAGCATCGTTCGTAGCGACAAGCCCTTCGTCCTGGCCGGTCGTACCTACCAGTCGCGCTTGCTGGTAGGCACCGGCAAATACCGCGACATGGAAGAAACCCGCCTGGCCATCGAGGCCTCGGGCGCCGAGATCGTGACCGTCGCCGTGCGCCGGACCAACATCGGCCAGAACCCGGGCGAACCGAACCTGCTGGATATCCTGCCGCCGGATCGCTACACCATCCTGCCGAACACCGCCGGCTGCTTCGACGCCATCGAGGCCGTGCGCACCTGCCGCCTGGCCCGTGAGCTGCTCGACGGCCACAACCTGGTGAAGCTGGAAGTGCTGGCGGACCAGAAGACCTTGTTCCCCAACGTGATCGAAACCCTCAAGGCCGCCGAGACCCTGGTCAAGGAAGGTTTCGACGTGATGGTCTACACCAGCGACGACCCGATCATCGCCCGTCAACTGGCGGAAATCGGCTGCATCGCGGTCATGCCACTGGCTGGCCTGATCGGCACTGGCCTGGGGATCTGCAACCCGTACAACCTGCAGATCATCCTGGAAGAAGCCAAGATCCCGGTGTTGGTGGATGCCGGTGTCGGTACCGCCTCCGACGCCACCATTGCCATGGAACTGGGTTGCGAAGCGGTGCTGATGAACTCGGCCATCGCCCACGCCCAGCAGCCGATCCTGATGGCCGAAGCCATGAAACACGCCATCGTCGCCGGTCGCCTGGCGTACCTGGCCGGGCGCATGCCGAAAAAACTTTACGCCAGCGCCTCCTCGCCGCTGGATGGTCTGATCAAGTAAGAGCCATTGATGACTGAATCGAACGACACGCCGGTCCTGCCGGAAGAAGGCGAAGAGCGCCAGCACCGCCGCATCAAGAGTTTCGTGATGCGCGCCGGGCGCATGACTGAAGGCCAGCAGCGTGGCCTGGAGCAAGGCGCGCCACTGTTTGTCCTGCCCCTGGCCGATGCGCCGGTGGATTTTGACCAGGTCTTCGGCCGCTCGGCCCCGCGCTCGCTGGAAATCGGCTTTGGCATGGGCCACTCGTTGTTGGAGATGGCCGCCGCTTCACCTGAGC
This sequence comes from Pseudomonas sp. LARHCG127, assembly GCF_052871455.1. Classification (NCBI taxonomy): domain Bacteria; kingdom Pseudomonadati; phylum Pseudomonadota; class Gammaproteobacteria; order Pseudomonadales; family Pseudomonadaceae; genus Pseudomonas; species Pseudomonas sp. LARHCG127. The sequence continues at coordinate 78,282 of NZ_JBIXJT010000002.1, read as the reverse complement.
AGGATTTCATTGGTGTGGAAGTCCACCGTCCAGGCGTCGGTGCGCTGCTCAATGGCGTGCTGACCCAAGGGTTGACCAACCTGCGGGTCTACGATTGCGACGCCATCGAAGTGCTCAACCGCTGCGTGGCCGATAACAGTCTCGATCGGCTGATGCTGTTCTTCCCGGATCCCTGGCACAAAAGCCGTCACCATAAGCGCCGGATCGTCCAGGCGTCGTTCGCTGAGCTGGTGCGTAGCAAGTTGAAGGTCGGCGGGGTGCTGCACATGGCCACCGACTGGGAGCCCTACGCCGAGTACATGCTGGAAGTGATGAACGTCGCCCCGGGTTATCGCAACCTGGCTGAAGACGGCAAGTGCGTGCCGCGTCCGGCCGAACGGCCGATCACCAAGTTCGAGCGCCGTGGCGAACGGCTTGGGCATGGGGTGTGGGATTTGAAGTTCGAGAAATTGGCGTAAACACCAAAAGACCCATGGTGAAATGGGATCCCCTGTGGGAGCGAGCTTGCTCGCGATGAGGGCATGACATTCAACATCAATGTTGACTGTTACACCGCTATCGCGAGCAAGCTCGCTCCCACAGTTGTTTTTGGTTGCGGCTGGATCAGCGGCGGTCAGCCACCACTCCGATCAACACCAGCACCACCAACAACACCGGCGCCAGGCTGTAGTTGTTGAACTGGCTCAAGCCCCTGACGATCCATGGTGTGGCATAGATCAGCGCCGCGCCGCTGCCGATCATGCACAGCAGGGCGATCAAGGGCACGCGCAAGGCGCCGGCGATGCTGCCCAGGCGCTGTTCGACCCAGCCCTTGATGTCGGCACCAAACAGCACCAGCAAACAGCCTACCAATGCCAGGGAGATTTCCGACAGGTTGCTGCGGCTCCAGCGGGACACGGTGGCCAGCAGGTCGAGTACCAGATCCATTCGATTTCCTTGTGTTGATCAGCTCAGAAATGTCTGCAGCAAGTCATTGAGAAACAGCTGTCCGCGCTCGGTGGCCGCCAGACGTGTCGGTTCGACCTGCAACAACCCGCTTTGTTCGGCCTCGCGCCGGCCTTCGGCCAGGCTTTCAAGTGGCAGCCCGGTGCGCTCCGGGTACAGCTGCGCTTCCACGCCTGCGGTCAGGCGCAGGGCGTTCATCAGGAACTCGAACGGCAGTTCTTCATTGGCCAAGGTTTTCTCGCCGGCCTGGAAGCTTTTGGCCGGGTTGAGGTAGTCCTTGGGCAGGCGGGTCTTCCAGGTGCGCACGATGCGCCCGTCCGGATGGCTGAGCTTGCCGTGGGCGCCGGCACCGATGCCGATGAAGTCGCCGAAACTCCAGTAATTGAGGTTATGCCGCGCCGCCCGACCGGGCTGGGCGTAGGCCGAGACTTCGTATTGGGCGTAGCCGTGTTCGGCCAGCAAGGCCTGCCCGGCTTCCTGGATGTCCCACAGCGTGTCGTCTTCGGGCAAGGTCGGCGGCTGGTTCCAGAACACTGTGTTCGGCTCCAGCGTCAATTGGTACCAGGACAGGTGGGTCGGCTTCAAGGCGATGGCCTGGCGCAGGTCGCTCAAGGCGTCGTCGAGGGACTGGTCGGGCAGCCCATGCATCAGGTCCAGGTTGAAATTGTCGAACCCGGCCTGGCGGGCCATGCCGGCGGCGCGCACCGCCTCGTCACCGTTATGGATCCGGCCCAGGGCCTCGAGCTTGGCCTGCTGGAAGCTCTGGATGCCAATGGAGAGACGATTGATGCCCAGCGCCCGGTAAGCGACGAACTTTTCCTGCTCGAACGTGCCGGGATTGGCTTCCAGGGTGATTTCAATGTCCTGGGCGAACGGTATCCGCGCCTCGACACCCTTGAGCAACCGGCCTAGGGCCTGGGCACTGAACAGGCTCGGGGTGCCGCCACCGAAAAAGATCGAGCTCAGCGGGCGACCGTAAACCGCGTGCAGGTCCTGGTCGAGGTCGGCCAGCAGGGCGTCGACATACTCTTCTTCCGGCAACTGCGGGCTGGCGGTGTGGGAGTTGAAGTCGCAATACGGGCATTTACGCACGCACCACGGGATGTGGACGTACAACGCCAGGGGCGGCAGCACCGGCAGCGGCGCCCGAGGCGTTTGGACACCGCCATGAATCAGCGGTGCGGGAGTGTCATCGATCATTGCAGGCTCAGGCGTTGACGCAGCAGGGCCATGGCGCGGGCGCGGTGGCTCAGTTGGTTTTTTTCCACCGGCCCCAGCTCGGCGCTGGAGCAATTGCGCTCCGGCACCCAGAACAACGGGTCGTAGCCAAAACCGTGCTCGCCGCTGGCCTCGGTGAGAATGCGCCCGTGCCACAGGCCCTCGCAGAGGATCGGCAACGGATCGTCGGCGTGGCGGACCAGGGCCAGCACACAGACGAACTGCGCGCCGCGCTCGGCTTCGGGCACGTCCTTGAGGGCGTCGAGCAGCTTGGCGTTGTTCGCCGCGTCACCTTTGCCGTCAGCGTAACGGGCCGAGTAAATGCCCGGCGCACCGCCGAGGAAATCCACGGCCAGCCCGGAATCGTCGGCCAGCGCCGGCAGACCGGAGATACGCGCGGCATTGCGGGCCTTGAGGATGGCGTTCTCGACGAACGACAGGCCAGTCTCCTCCGGTTCCACCTGGCTGAATTCGCCGATGGAGCGCAACTGCACCGACCCGCCGAGCATGGCCTGCAGTTCCTTGAGTTTGCCGGCGTTGTGGCTGGCCAGCACGAGTTGGGTAAGGTTGATCATTGGCCCGGGAACAGTTCCTGGTTGAAGTTGAGGGTGTTGATCTTGTCGCCGGTCTGCACCTTGATCTCGAAGATGCGGTTTTCCTGCTGGGGCACCGGATACTGGGCGATGTAGTAGATCGCGCCTTGCTCGATCACCTGCTTGAATTGCAGCTGGATGCTCTGGCTGGTGAGGTCTTTCACCGTGCCGCTGACTTGGGCCATCAAGGGCTTGCCATCCTTGATCACCGACACATTGATCACGCCCTGGTTCTTGCTGCGGATCAGCTCGGCGCCCTTGGCGATCTCGGGAGTCAAGAAGGTGGAGTTGAACGTGTTGTAGTGCACGGTGACGTCACCGAACACTTCCTTGCGCTCGGCCTTGATGGCGTCGGCGGCCATGGCGCCAACGCTCAGGCAAGCGGTGATCAAAAACAACGCTAGACGTTTCATGTCGTGCTCCTGGTGAGGCCGGGGCTCACACCGCGACCTGATGATCGGCCAGGCCTGGGCTGCTGACCCGATAGATGCCTATTTCCCCTAACAGATTAGGCCATAGCTTGCTGGCCCACCCGTGGCGGTGCTGCTGGTCCACGGCCAGGCGGTCGATGACCTTGGCTTCACGTTCGTGGCACAGCGCTTCGAAATCCTTGAAGGTGCAGAAGTGGATGTTCGGCGTGTTGTACCAGGTGTAGGGCAGGAAATCCGAGACCGGCATGCGGCCCTTGCTCGCCAGGTACCAGCGGCAGCGCCAGTGGCCGAAGTTGGGGAAGGTGATGATGCACTGGCGTCCGACCCGCAGCATTTCGTCGAGGATCTTGTCCGGGTAGTGCACCGCTTGCAGGGCCTGGGTCATGACCACGATGTCGAAGCTGTTGCTGGCGAAGTTGCCCAGGCCCTTGTCCAGGTCCTGCTCGATGACGTTGATGCCCTTGGCGACGCACTCGGCAATGTTGTCCGGGTCGTTTTCCAGGCCGTAGCCGGTGACTTGCTTGTTGTCCCGCAGCCAGGTCAGCAGTTCGCCATTGCCGCAGCCCAGGTCGAGCACGCGGCTGCCGGCGGGGATCCATTCCTGGATGATGTCCAGATCGGCTCTCATGGCGTCCTCACAGCGTTATACGGTTCATGTAGTTGCCGAACGCCTGCAGGTAGCGCGGGATCGGGATCAAAAAGGCGTCGTGGCCCTGGGGTGCGTCGATTTCCAGGTAGCAGACGTCCTTGCGCGCGGCCATCAGCGCATCCACCAGCTCCCGCGAGCGCGCCGGGGAGAAGCGCCAGTCGGTGGTGAACGACATCACACAGAACTTGGCGGTGGCATTGGCGAAGGTTTTCGCCAGGTTATCGTCGAAGTTGGCCGCCGGATCGAAGTAGTCCAGCGCCTTGGTCATCAACAGGTAGGTGTTGGCGTCGAAACGCCCGGAGAACTCTTCGCCCTGGTAGCGCAGGTAGCTCTCGACCTGGAACTCGACGCTGTGGAAGTCGTAGTTGAGCTTCTCGCTCTTGAGACCACGGCCGAATTTCTCGCCCATGGAGTCGTCGGACAGGTAGGTGATGTGCCCGACCATGCGCGCCAGCATCAGCCCGCGCTTGGGGATCACACCGTGTTCCTGGAACGAACCGCCGTGGAATTCCGGGTCGGTGAGGATCGCCTGGCGCGCCACTTCGTTGAAGGCGATGTTCTGCGCCGACAGCTTGGGCGCCGAGGCGATTGCCAGGCAGTGGCGCACGCGGTCCGGATAGGTGATGGTCCATTGCAGGGCCTGCATGCCGCCCAGGCTGCCGCCGATCACTGCCGCCCACTGGCCGATGCCGAGGCGGTCGGCCAGGCGCGCCTGGCTGTGGACCCAATCTTCCACGGTCAGCACCGGGAAATCGGCGCCGAAGGGCTTGCCGGTGTCCGGGTTGAGGCTGCTGGGGCCGGTGGAGCCGTTGCAGCCGCCGAGGTTGTTCAGGCTGACCACGAAGAACCTGCTGGTGTCGATGGGCTTGCCCGGGCCAATGCAACTGTCCCACCAGCCGGGCTTGCGGTCGTCGATGCTGTGGTAGCCGGCGGCATGGTGATGCCCCGACAAGGCGTGGCAAATCAACACGGCATTGCTCGCCGTGGCGTTGAGGGTGCCGTAGGTTTCGTAGATCAGGTCATAGGCTGGCAACGAACGGCCGCAGGCCAGGGCCAGGGGCTCGCTGAAATGCGCCGTTTGCGGCGTCACCAGACCAACGGAATCGGGGGGAAAGGCAGCTGGCATCGACCCTGCTCGCGTTGAAATGAGGCGTAAGTCTAAAGACCGCTGGGGTTAGCGGCAAGCAAACGGCGGCGCTGATTGTCCGCTGATGCAAACCCTGTGGTGACCGGATCAATCTGTGGCGAGGGAGCTTGCTCCCGCTGGGGCGGGCTGGCGCTCCAGCGCGAAGCGGCCCCGTAGGAGCTGTGTAGGAGCTGCCGAGTGCAACGAGGCTGCGATCTTTCCCCTGACAATTGAGTCGTGAGCGAAAGATCAAGATCAAGATCAAAAGATCGCAGGCTTCGCCAGCTCCTACAGAGCCCAGCGGGAGCAAGCTCCCTCGCCACAGGAAAAGCTGCAGCGTGCTTTAGATCAGCAACCGCAGGATCTCCGGCATCATGGTCATCGCCGCCAGGTTATTGATCACCAGCATGTCGATCAGCTTGAGTACCATGAACGCCAGGATCGGCGAGATGTCCAGGCCGCCGAGGTTCGGCACGATGCGGCGGAACGGTGCCAGGGCCGGCTCGCAGATCTGGTTCACCAGTTCGGCACCCGGGTTATGGCTGCCCGGCGCGACCCACGACAGGATCACGCTGATGATCATGGCGAAGAAGAAAATCTTCAGGAACAGCGCGGTCACGCCAATGATCGACCAGATCAGCAGTTGCAGCGGGTTGCCGGTGGTGCCGTAGGTCAGCAGCAAGGTCAGGGCCATCAGTGCCAATTGCACCAGGATCGCCAGGACCAGCGACGACATGTCCAGGCCGAACAGGCTCGGGATGATCCGGCGCAGCGGCTTGAGCAGCGGCTGGGTGGCCTTGACGATGAACTGGCACAGGGGGTTGTAGAAGTTGGCGCGCACCAGTTGCAGCACGAAGCGCAGCAGCACGATCAGCAGGTACAGGCTGCCGAGGGTTTGCAGCACGTAGACCGCTGCAGTGTTCAATCCAATCATGAATGGCTCCTTATTGGCCCAGTTGTTCGGCCATTTCGGCCGAGCGGTGCGCGGCGGCGCCGAGTGCTTTTTCCACCAGGGCTTCGAAGCCCCCGGCCTGGAACGATTTGATGGCCGCTTCGGTGGTGCCGGCCGGCGAAGTCACGCGGCGGCGCAGCTCGGCCGCATCGACGTCGCTGGAAACCGCCATGTGCGCGGCACCGAGGGCGGTCTGCAAGGTCAGCTGGGCGGCGGTTTCCCGGCTCAGGCCCAGCTTCTCGCCAGCGGCGGTCATGGCTTCGATCAGCAGGAAGAAGTACGCCGGGCCCGAGCCGGAGACGGCGGTGACGGCGTCCAATTGCTGTTCGGTGTCCAGCCACAGGGCCAGGCCCACCGCCGACAGCAGCGTTTCGGCCTGCTGGCGTTGCTCGGCGCTCACCTGTTCGGTGGCGAACAGGCCGCTGACACCCTGGCGCAGCAGCGCCGGGGTGTTGGGCATGCAACGTACGATCGGCTGCTCGCCGAGCCAGTTGTTCATGCTGGCGCAGGTGATACCCGCTGCAATCGACACCACCAGTTGATGGGGCTTGAGGCTTGTGCGCAGGGCTTCACAGACGGTTTTCATCGCTTGCGGCTTGACCGCCAGCACGATGACGTCCGCGCCGTCGATGGCCTGGGCGTTGTCGGCAAAGGTCTCGATGCCGTGCTCGGCGCTGACTCGGGTGCGGGTCTCTTCACCTGGATCGCTGGCGCGGATCAGAGAAGCGTCCAGACCCTTGGCCCGCAGGCCGCCGATCAGGCTGGCGGCCATGTTGCCGGCGCCGATGAAAGCAATACGCGTGTTGCTCATGACAGGTCCTTATAAAGAGATGAGTCGGCCATGGTTCAGGAGTGACCGTAGTCGCGGGCGCCAAACAGGGCAGTGCCGATGCGCACCCAGGTGGCGCCTTGGGCGATGGCCGACTCAAGGTCGTGGCTCATGCCCATGGAAAGTGTGTCCAGCGGCAGGGCCAGGCTGGCTTGCAGGCGTTGAACGGCTGCGAAGGCCGCATCCTGGGCGGTGCGGTCATCGGTGGGTTCGGGAATTGCCATCAGCCCACGCAGCTTCAGGCGCGGCAATGCGCTGATGGCACTCGCTAGGGCGGGCAGGTCCGCCGGGGTGCAGCCGGATTTGCTGGCTTCACCGCTGACATTGACCTGGATGCAGATGTTCAGCGGCGGCAATTCGGCCGGGCGCTGCTCGGACAGGCGCTGTGCAATTTTCAAGCGATCCACGGAATGCACCCAATCGAAGTGTTCGGCGATAGCACGCGTCTTGTTCGATTGAATGGGGCCGATGAAGTGCCAGATCAAGGGCAGGTCGATCAATTCGACCTGTTTGCCCAAGGCCTCTTGCAGGTAGTTTTCGCCGAAGTCCCGCAGGCCGGCGGCATAGGCTTCACGCAGGGCCTGGGCGGGCTTGGTCTTGCTCACGGCCAGCAGTTGGACGCTGCCTTCGGCACGTTGGGCGGTCTGCTCCGCAGTGCGGATACGCGAACTAACCTGAGCAATGTTGTCTGCTATCGTGGACATAAAGGAGCGCCAGCGGTGAGGTTCGCGGCATTCTACTGGAATTGAGGAGCGCTATGGATATCACTGAACTGCTGGCCTTCAGCGCCAAACAGGGGGCGTCGGACCTGCACCTGTCCGCCGGGCTGCCGCCGATGATCCGCGTGGATGGTGACGTACGGCGGATCAACCTGCCGGCGCTGGACCACAAGCAGGTCCATGAATTGATCTACGACATCATGAACGACCGGCAGCGGGTGGATTACGAAAAGTTTCTGGAAACCGACTTTTCCTTCGACGTGCCGGGCGTCGCGCGGTTTCGGGTCAACGCCTTCAACCAGAATCGCGGCGCGGGGGCGGTGTTCCGGACCATTCCATCGAAAGTCCTGACCATGGAAGACCTGGGGATGGGCGAAGTGTTTCGCAAAATCACCGAGGCGCCTCGCGGGCTGGTGCTGGTGACCGGGCCGACCGGCTCAGGCAAGTCCACTACCCTGGCGGCGATGATCGACCACCTCAACAGCCACAAGCACCATCACATCCTCACCATCGAAGACCCTATCGAATTCGTTCACGAACCGCGCAAATGCCTGATCAACCAGCGCGAGGTGCACCGCGACACCCAAGGCTTCTCCACGGCCCTGCGTTCAGCCTTGCGGGAGGACCCGGACGTGATCCTGGTGGGCGAGATGCGCGACCTGGAAACCATCCGCCTGGCGCTGACCGCCGCCGAAACCGGGCACCTGGTGTTCGGCACCCTGCACACCACGTCGGCGGCCAAGACCATCGACCGGGTGGTGGACGTGTTCCCCGGCGACGAGAAGTCCATGGTTCGCTCGATGTTGTCGGAGTCGTTGCAAGCGGTGATTTCCCAGACGCTGATCAAGAAGATCGGCGGCGGCCGGGTCGCGGCCCATGAAATCATGCTGGGGACCTCGGCCATTCGGAACCTGATCCGGGAAGACAAGGTGGCGCAGATGTACTCGTCCATCCAAACCGGCGGCTCGCTGGGGATGCAGACGCTGGACATGTGTTTGAAAGATTTGGTGAACAAGGGGCTGATCAGCCGCGAACATGCCCGGGAGCGGGCGCGTACGCCGGATAATTTCTAGAGATGGGGTGTTTTTGCAGGCCTCATCGCGAGCAAGCTCGCTCCCACACTTGATCTTCAGTGACCACAGAAATTGTGTTCGCCGCAAATCAAATGTGGGAGCGAGCTTGCTCGCGATGAGGCAATCAGTTGCAACACAAATGCTGGATCAGCGCTGAACCACGCGCATCGCGCCCGGTTCTTTCGGCAGCACTCGCTTGGCGACCACGTAATGGGTGTTCCAGTACGGCTTGTTCAGCGTGTCGATGGTCACCGACTTGCCACGGCGCGGGGCGTGGATGAAACGGTCGTTGCCCAGGTAGATGGCCACGTGGTTGACACGGCGGCTCTTGAGCTTGAAGAAAATCAGGTCGCCGGGCTTGAGGTCCTTGCGCTCGACTTTCTCGCCATGACCGGCAGCCATGGCGTTGGAGGTGCGCGGCAGGTCGAACGTGGCGTCGTTGAACGCGTATTTCACCAAGCCACTGCAATCGAAACCTTTACTTGGGCTGCTGCCGCCCCAACGATAAGGTGTGCCGAGGACATTCACGGCGCGGCTCAGCACGTTGCTGGTCGTCTTGGTCGCCATGGGTGGCACCAGGCGACCGTGAGCGGTGCTCACGCGCTGGACGCCCTGCTTGTTCTTGCTCGAAGGAGCAGAAACATGGGATTTCGGGGTGTAGCCGTTGACGTTGGGAAGACGTTGCTCACGATTGGTGGCGTGGGCGGCCAGTGGCAATAATAGGCAAATGGTTAGCCATGTCTTGAAAAATGGACGCATTAGGCAGGGCTCATAAAGGTTAGCGCGCAACTTTATAACAGCTTTTTTTGCCATTCCGAGGCCGTTTGTCGATCCGAAACCCAGCGTAAACCCTGCACCACTGCGGCAATTTGACTTGATTGTCCGACAGAAGCCCGGTACCACGGGCGTTTCCTCGGTCCGAGTCGTCCAGGACCGCTTGTCGGCGAGACACAAAAAAGTCACAAAAAGTCAGAACAAATTTTTCTATCGAGGCAAAAGAGGCATTCATGAACAGCTATCAGCAGGACGCAATCCGCGATACCCACAGCAAAGTCATCGGGTATCTGCTGTGGATTTTGGGATTTACCGGCGCTCACCGTTTCTATTACGGCAAGCCGGTCACGGGCACGATCTGGTTTTTCACCTTCGGCCTGCTGGGCATCGGTTGGTTGATCGACCTGTTCCTGATCCCGGCCATGGACCGCGAAGCGGACCTGCGTTTCACCCCCGGGCCCATCGAGTACAGCGTGGCTTGGATTCTGCTGACGTTCCTAGGGGTGCTGGGCGTACACCGGATGTATCAGGGCAAGTGGCTCAGCGGGATCCTTTACCTGCTGACCGGTGGGGTGTTTTTCCTTGGGGTGCTGTATGACTTCTGGACGCTGAATGATCAGGTGTCGATTCGGAATGCGCAGAAGCGTGGGGCTTTTCATTAAGACCGAGTCGCCTGCATCGCGAGCAAGCTCGCTCCCACATTGGATCGGAGGTGTTCACATATCCTGTGTTCACCGAAGATCCCCTGTGGGAGCGAGCTTGCTCGCGATAGGAGCGGCGCGGTTTTTCAGGCCTGGTGAGTGATGCGCCCATCCATCAGCGTATAACGCACCACACCCGGCAGGCTGTGGCCGAGGAACGGGCAGTTGTCGCCCTTGGAACGCCAGGCTTCGCCGGCCACGGTGGAGGCGGCGGGGTCGAACAGCACCAGGTCCGCCGCGGCGCCCACCGCGAGTTTCCCCGCCGGCAGTTGCAGCGCCTGGGCCGGGCCGGCGCTCAGGCGCGCCAGCAAGGTCGGCAAATCCAGCAAACCGTCTTCCACCAGCGTCAGGGCCAGCGGCAGCAGCAGTTCGACGCTGCTGATGCCTGGTTCGGTGGCGCCGAACGGAGCCAGCTTGGCATCGCGCTCGTGGGGTTGGTGATGGCTGGAGATGGCCGAGATCACCCCGGATTTCACCGCCTCGCGCAAGCCATCGCGGTCGGCGCGGGTGCGCAGCGGCGGCTGGACGTGGTAGACGCTGTTGAAATCGATCAGCGCTTCGTCGGTGAGAATCAACTGGTACAGCGCGACGTCGGCGGTCACCGGCAAGCCGCGGGCCTGGGCCTGGGCGATCAATGCGGCGCCGCGGGCACTGGTCAGTTGGCTGAAGTGAGCGCGCACGCCGCTTTGTTCCACCAACAGCAGGTCCCGAGCCAGGGCCACGGTCTCGGCGGTTTCCGGGATGCCCGGCAGGCCGAGGAAGCTGGCGGTCGGGCCTTCATGGGCGAGGCCACCTTCGGCCAGGTCGTGATCCTGGGAGTTGAAGATCACCGTCAGGCCGAAAGTCGCCGCGTATTCCAGGGCGCGGCACAGGGTACGGGTGTTGCGGAAACTGTTCAGGCCATTGCCGAACGCCACGCACCCGGCGTCACGCAGGGCGATGAGCTCGGCCAGTTGTTCGCCTTCCAGGCCTTTGCTCAGGGCCCCGATCGGGAAGACCTTGGTGTTGCCGGCCTCACGGGCGCGGTCGAGGATCAGTTCGGCCACGGCCGAGGTGTCCAGCACCGGTTTGGTCTGCGGCGGGCAGCACAGGCTGGTCACGCCACCGGCAGCGGCGGCGCGGGTTTCGCTGATGATGCTGCCTTTGCGGCTGTAGCCCGGTTCGCGCAGGGCAACGTTCAGATCCACCAGGCCGGGCGCGGCCACCAGGCCTTGGGCGTCGAGGATTTCGGCGGCGACGAAACCTGTCGGCGCCGTGCCAAGGGCGACGATCTTGCAGGCATCGATATGAATGTCAGTCACTTGATCCAGGCCGCTGGCTGGATCGATCACGCGTGCGCCGAGAATGCTGAGCTTCACTGGGCGTTCTCCTGGTCGAATTGGCGCTGGGCCGTTTGTCCGCTCATGGCCATGGACAGCACGGCCATGCGGATGGCGATGCCGTAGGTCACCTGGTTGAGAATCACCGAGTGCGGCCCGTCGGCCACCGCCGACTCGATCTCCACGCCGCGGTTGATCGGCCCCGGGTGCATGACGATGGCGTCCGGCTTGGCCCCGGCCAGGCGCGCCGTGGTCAGGCCGAACAGGCGGTAGAACTCGCCTTCGCTGGGCAGCAGGCCGCCGGTCATGCGCTCGCGTTGCAGGCGCAGCATGATCACCACGTCCACATCCTTCAGGCCTTCGGTCATGTCGGTGTAGACCTTCACGCCGTATTGCTCGACGCCGATGGGCAGCAGGGTTTTCGGCGCGATCACGCGGATGTCCGGGCAACCGAGGGTCTTGAGGGCCAGCATGTTCGAGCGGGCCACCCGCGAGTGCAGGATGTCGCCGACGATCGCTACGGACAGGTTCTCGAAGCTGCCCTTGTGCCGACGGATGGTCAGCATGTCGAGCATGCCCTGGGTCGGGTGGGCGTGACGGCCGTCGCCGCCGTTGATGATCGCCACTTGCGGGCACACATGTTCGGCAATGAAGTGCGCCGCGCCGGAGTCGCCGTGGCGCACGACGAACATGTCGGCGGCCATGGCCTCGAGGTTGCGCAGGGTGTCGAGCAGGGTTTCGCCCTTGCTCGCCGAGGACGTGGACACGTTGAGGGTGATCACGTCCGCCGACAACCGCTGGGCCGCCAGTTCGAAGGTGGTGCGGGTGCGGGTGGAGTTTTCGAAGAACACGTTGCACACGGTCTTGCCGCGCAGCAACGGGACTTTTTTCACCGCCCGGGCGCCGACTTCGAGGAACGAGTCGGCGGTGTCGAGGATTTCCGTCAGCAGCTCGCGGCGCAGGCCGTCGAGGGACAGGAAGTGGCGCAGCTGGCCCTGATCGTTGAGCTGCAGCGGGCGCTTGGTTTCGAGAGGCGTCATCGCGATGGACTCTTACAAGGGCAGTTAAAGGGCAAGGTCTTGCAGTTCGAGTTGCAGCGGCGACGGCCCGGAGAGCTTGACCCGCTCGTGGGCGGCCAGCGTCAGCGTCGCGCCGACCACGTTCGGTCGGATCGGCAGCTCGGCGGCGTCCAGGTCCAGCAGGCACACCAACGTCACGCTGGCCGGGCGACCGTAGTCGAACAGTTCGTTCATGGCGGCGCGGATGGTCCGGCCGCTCATCAGCACGTCGTCGATCAGCACCAGGTGCTGGCCTTCGATCTCGAACGGCAGCGCCGAGGGGCGTACCTGCGGGTGCAGGCCGTTCTGGCTGAAGTCGTCACGGTAGAAGGACACATCGAGGGTGCCCAGCGGCGACTGGCTGCCCAGTGCTTGGAGCAAGGCCTGGGCGACCCAGACGCCACCGGTGCGAATGCCGATGTAGCGCGGTTCGCTGATGCCGCGTTGTTCCAGGTGTGCCGTGAGACGAATCGCCATCTGGCTGATCAGTTCGGCAGGATTGGGCAGGCTCATGCTGGCTCCTTCAGTTTCCGGGTCGGTGTTCGTGACTCGGTTTATCGCTAAAAGAAAGCGCCTTGGCGGCGCTTTCAAAAAATCAGGTTTCGAACAGGGCGGCGTTGGCGTCGAGCCAGCCTTGCAGCAGCAGGGCGGCGGCGATGGCGTCCACCGGGTTGTCGCGGTAACTGCCTTTCTGTCCGCCGCGCACCAGGCGCTCGCCCTTGGCCTCGAAGGTGGTCAGGCGCTCGTCATGGGTATAGAAGGGCAGGTTGTAGCGGCCGTTGAGCCGGCGGGCGAATTTTTCGGCCCGCAGGCACATGTCGCTGGGCGTGCCGTCCATGTTCAGGGGCAGGCCGACCACCACGGCATCGGGTTTCCACTCCTTGATCAGCGCTTCGACCTGGTTCCAGTCCGGCACGCCATTCTGCGCCTTCAAGGTGCACAACTCGCGGGCCTGGCCGGTAATGACCTGGCCGACCGCTACGCCGATCTGTTTGGTGCCGTAATCGAAGCCCAGCAGCAAGCGCAGGGCCATCAGGCGTGTCCTGCCTGGCTGGTGAGCAGGCTGAGGTTGACCCCCAACCGGCTGGCCGCCGCTTCCAGGCGCAGTTCGCTGCTGGTGTTGAACAGGATGTCGGCGTCGAACGGGCAGGTCAGCCAGGCGTTATCCGCCAGTTCGGCTTCCAGTTGCCCGGGTTCCCAGCCGGCATAGCCGAGGGCGATCAGGCTTTTCGCCGGGCCGACGCCATCGGCGATGGCGAACAGCACGTCCTGGGAGGTGGACAGCGATAAACCGTCCAGGTCCACCGTCGCCTGGAATTTGGGGCCCGACGGATGGAGCACGAAACCGCGATCGGTCTGCACCGGGCCGCCGATAAAAATCGGCACGTGCTGGCACAAGAGTGGCGGTTCCACCTCGGGCCGCAACTGCTCGAGAATGTCCGCCAGGTTCAGCTCCTGCGGCCGATTGACCACCAGCCCCATGGCCCCATTGGCCGTGTGCTCGACGATATAGGTCAAGGTGTGGGCAAAGTTCGGATCGGCCATGTGCGGCATGGCAATCAGGAAGTGATGCTTGAGGTAGGTGGGGCTGACGTTTTTCATAGGCGCTAGTGTGGCGGCGCAGGGGCGAACTGACAAGCTGGGGATGTGCAGGAAATGCCTCAGAATGACCCAGATCTCCCCTGTGGGAATGAGTACAAATGGCCCGTTCACCAAAAACACCCGGGGGTCGCGTGCTTGCTCGCGTTGGCGGGCTGTCGGCCGACATCTATGTTGAATGATCCATGGCCATCGCGAGCAAGCTCGCTCCCACAAGGGATCTGCGGCGGGTTCAGGCATCGATCAGGCTCAGTTACTGGAAAGCCGATCACCCCGGGCGAACTTCCAGGTGCGGATGATTTCCAGCCGGTCGATGTCCGACAGGTCCCCGGTAAACGGTGCGAACGGTGCGGCCAGGCGCACGATCCGCTGGGCTGCCTGGTCCAGCAGCGGTTGGCCGGAGGATTCGAGCACCAGCACTTCATACAACGAGCCGTCGCGGTTGATCGAGACCATGAGCCGCAGGTTGCCGTAGATCTGTTTGCGCCGGGCCTCGTCGGGGTAGTTGAGGTTGCCGATGCGCTCGACCTTCTTGCGCCACTCGTCCTTGTACCAGGCACCCTTGTCGCGCATGGTCGAGGCGGCGCTCAGGCGGTGGATGCGCGGGCGCTTGGCGTAGAGCTGTTGCTCCTGGGCCAGTTCGGCTTCCAGGCTGGCGATATCGCTGGACAGCTGGGAGCTGTCGAAGGTGGGCACCGGGGCCTGGGGCTTGGGATCGGGCTTGACCTCTTCCTTGACCGGGGCTTTTTTCGGCTTCGGCGCCACGGTGGTCACGGCTGCCTTGGGCGCTGTTTCCCGTACTTCGGGCTTGGCCGCCGGCGGCGGGGTGACTTTCTGTACCGTGCTGTCCTGGAACGGCGCGATTTCGGTGGTCTTGGGGGTCGCCTTTTTTTCCAGGGTGCCGCTGCCTTGCTGGTTTTCCTGGGCAAGGAAATCGGCCTTCTCGGGCTTGGCCTCGCTCTTGAAGGTGGCCAGGGTAATTTCCAGGGTCTGGCTGATCTGCTTGGGCTCGACCGTGGCGAAACCGACGCCCAGCAGCAAGGCCAGATGGATCAATGCCGCCAGGAACAGGGTAAAACCGAGGCGATCAGCCGGGCGCACGCCACGATGGGCGAGCTCTTGGGGCAGATCGGACGGGAGTGTCATGACAAGGAAACCAACATCGCGTTTTTTTCAGGCCGGGCATGATAACGCAATGTGGGTTTCCTTCAGCAGATCTGGATCAACGAGCCTTGAGCTTCTGATCGATGGCATCCATCAACATGCCGCCGATGTCCGTGCCAAAGGCGTTGTCGATCTCGCGAATGCACGTCGGGCTGGTGACGTTGATTTCCGTCAGGTGCTCGCCGATCACGTCCAGGCCCACGAACAGCAGGCCTTTTTCACGCAGGGTCGGGCCGACCTGGGCGGCGATCCAGCGGTCCTTCTCGGTCAGCGGTCGCGCCTCGCCACGGCCACCGGCTGCCAGGTTGCCGCGGGTTTCGCCGGCTGCCGGAATGCGCGCCAGGCAATAGTCCACCGGTTCGCCGTCAATCATCAGGATGCGCTTGTCGCCATCGACGATGGCCGGCAGGTAGCCCTGGATCATGATCTGTTGCTGGCCGTGCAAAGTCAGGGTTTCCAGGATCACCGACAGGTTCGGGTGGCCGGCGGTGTGCCGGAAGATCGAGGAACCGCCCATGCCGTCCAGGGGCTTGAGGATCACGTCGCCGTGATGGTCGGCAAATGCGCGCAACACGTCCGGGCGACGGCTGACGATGGTCGGCGGCGTGCATTGCGGGAACAGCGTGGCGAACAGCTTTTCGTTGCAGTCGCGCAGGCTCTGGGGCTTGTTGACCACCAGCACGCCAGCGTTTTCAGCCTGTTCCAGCAGGTAGGTGGAGTACACGAACTCCATGTCGAACGGCGGATCCTTGCGCATCAGGATCACGTCCAGGTCGCTGAGCAGCGCGTCGCTCTCGGTGCCCAGCTCAAACCACTCCTCGGGGTTGGCGAAGACTTTCAGCGGTTTCATCCGCGCTCGCGCCTGGCCTTCGGCCTGGTAGAGGTCGCGCTGCTCCATGTAGAACAGCTCCCAGCCGCGCTTCTGAGCGGCCAGCAGCATGGCCAGCGAGCTATCCTTTTTATAGGAAATGCTGGCGATAGGGTCCATGACAATGCCGACGCGTACGCTCATGGCTTGGTTCCTCGAAATATGATGGGCACATAATGGCGTGAAAAAGTGGCGTCAGAGTGGCGCCCGGAAGATTGGCGGTCAAGGAAAAACCACCGCGCCGAGCGGCCGATAGATCGGCGATGGAGACTGTGCTAAAAAGGCTGCCATGTGACGTGCGGGCCTTGAACATCAAGGGTTTGCGCTGTCGTTCACACTTACGCGTTAAAAATCGGTCCGCAGTGGCAATGGCAGAGCATCTCACGCAGCAGCAACCCAGCGCCTTGAAGGTCATGGTCATCGACGACTCGAAGACCATCCGCCGCACCGCCGAAACCTTGCTGCGCAACGTGGGCTGCGAGGTGATCACGGCCATCGACGGTTTCGATGCCCTGGCCAAGATCGCCGACCATCATCCGGGCATCATTTTTGTCGACATCATGATGCCGCGCCTCGATGGCTACCAGACCTGTGCCCTGATCAAGAACAACAGCGCGTTCAAGGCCACGCCGGTGATCATGCTGTCGTCCCGGGACGGGTTGTTCGACAAGGCCAAGGGGCGCATCGTCGGTTCCGATCAGTTTTTGACCAAGCCGTTCAGCAAGGAAGAACTGCTGGGGGCGATACAGGCCCATGTCCCGGGCTTTGCCGCTGTCCAGCCGCACCAGGCACATTAATGACACTCGGCCAACGGGCCCGGGGTCAACAAGAAAAATGGGGAACACCATGGCACGAGTTCTGATCGTCGATGATTCGCCGACTGAAATGTACAAACTGACCGGCATGCTGGAAAAGCACGGCCATGAGGTTCTGAAGGCCGAGAACGGCGCCGATGGCGTGGCCCTGGCCCGCCAGGAAAAACCCGATGCGGTGCTGATGGACATCGTCATGCCCGGCCTCAATGGTTTCCAGGCCACGCGCCAGTTGACCAAGGACCCGGACACCGGCCATATCCCCGTGATCATCATCACCACCAAGGATCAGGACACCGACAAGGTCTGGGGGACGCGCCAGGGCGCGAAGGACTACCTGACCAAGCCGGTGGACGAAGAAACCCTGATCGCGACCCTGAACAAAGTATTGGCGGGTTGACGGCGCGGCCATGAGCCAGTCCCTGACGGCCTTCGAACTGCTGCTGCAGATCGACCGGCGTTGCCGGCTGCTGGGGGCGGACCTGCCCTCCCAGCCGACCCACCGCGCCGGTTGGAGCGGCATCGGCTTTCGCCTGGGCGAGCACTGGTACGTGGCGCCGATGGGCGAAGTCAGCGAAGTGCTGCACGAGCCACGTCATACGCCTTTGCCCGGGGTCAAGCCGTGGGTGCGTGGCGTGGCCAACCTGCGTGGGCGCTTGTTGCCGTTGATGGACTTGTGCGGGTTTTTCGGCCACGAACTGTCCACCGTACGCAAGCAGCGGCGCGTGCTGGTGGTGGACCACGACGAGGTGTTCGCCGGGTTGCTGGTGGACGAAGTCCTGGGGCTGCAGCACTTTGCCCAGGACAGCCTGGAACCGACGCTGGTGGACGACCACGACGGCCCGGAAGCGGCCTTCGTCAAGGGCCGGTTCGGCGGCGAGCGAGAGTGGCAGGTGTTCAGCCCGTTTGCCCTGGCGCGGTCGCCGGGGTTCATGGATGTGGCGATTTGACAAGCCGTAGTGCGGCCCCTGTGGGAGCGAGCTTGCTCGCGATAGCAGCGGTACAGCTTGCATCAATGTTGATTGTGCTGGCGCCATCGCGAGCAAGCTCGCTCCCACATTGGGACGGCGGCGGGTTGGGGTCTTGGGCAGGCGAAAATCGATGATCAAAGCAAAAACAGGCAAGCCACTGGAAGCGTCGCGCAGTCGTTCGCAGATCATCGTGCTGTTCGTCGCGCTGATCGTCTTCATCATGCTGCTGTTCGCCAACTTCGCTTACCTCAACACTCAATCCACCTATGACAAACAGTACATCGGCCATGCCGGTGAGCTGCGGGTGCTGTCCCAGCGCATCGCCAAGAACGCCACCGAGGCGGCCGCCGGCAAGCCCGCGGCGTTCAAGCTGCTGAGCGATGCGCGCAATGATTTCGCCCAGCGCTGGGGCTACCTGAAGCAGGGCGATCCGGTGACCGGCCTGCCGCCTGCGCCCGCGACCCTGCGCCCGCAGATGCGCGCCGTGCAGTTGGATTGGGAACGCCTGCTCAAGAACACCGATGCCATCCTCTCCAGCGAGCAGACCGTGCTGTCGCTGCACCAGGTGGCGGCCACCCTGGCCGAAACCGTGCCGCAGTTGCAGGTCGAGTACGAAAAAGTCGTCGAGATCCTGCTGCAACGTGGCGCGCCGGCTGCCCAGGTGGCCATGGCCCAGCGCCAATCGCTGCTGGCCGAACGGATTCTCGGCGCGGTGAATACCGTGCTGGCGGGGGACGAAAATGCCAGCCAGGCGGCTGACACCTTTGGTCGCGACGCAGCGCGTTTTGGCCAGGTGCTCAATGGCATGTTGCAAGGTGATCCGGCCTTGAAGATCTCCCAGGTCCAGGACCGCGATGCCCGGGCACGCCTGAGTGAAATCAGCGAGCTGTTCGAGTTTGTCTCCGGCTCGGTGGATGAAATCCTCGAGACCTCGCCGGAGCTGTTCAAGGTCCGCGAGTCGGCCGGCAACATCTTCAACCTGTCGCAGACCCTGCTCGACGAGGCTTCGCACCTGGCCACGGCCTTCGAAAACCTGGCCGGCGGGCGCTCCGTCAACACCATTGGCGGTTATGTGCTGGGGCTGATGGCGCTGATGTCGATCATCCTGATCGGGCTGGTGATGGTCCGCGAGACCAACCGTCAGCTCCACGAAACCGCGGAAAAGAACGAGCGCAACCAGAACGCGATCATGCGGCTGCTGGATGAAATCGAAGACCTGGCCGACGGCGACCTGACCGTCACGGCCTCGGTCACCGAGGACTTCACCGGCACCATCGCCGACTCCATCAACTACTCGGTGGACCAACTGCGCGACCTGGTTGCGACCATCAACCTCACGGCCGGCCAGGTTGCCGCCGCCGTGCAGGAAACCCAGGCCACGGCGATGCACCTGGCCCAGGCTTCCGAACACCAGGCCCAGCAAATTTCCGAAGCTTCGACTTCAATTAATGAAATGGCCCAATCCATCGACCAAGTGTCAGCCAATGCCGCCGAATCGTCGGCGGTGGCCGAGCGCTCGGTGGAAATCGCCAACAAGGGCAACGAGGTGGTGCACAACACCATTCATGGCATGGACAACATTCGCGAACAGATCCAGGACACCGCCAAGCGCATCAAGCGCCTAGGGGAGTCGTCCCAGGAAATCGGCGACATTGTCAGCCTGATCGACGACATCGCCGACCAGACCAACATCCTCGCCCTCAACGCCGCCATCCAGGCGTCCATGGCCGGCGATGCCGGGCGCGGGTTCGCGGTGGTGGCCGATGAAGTGCAGCGCCTGGCCGAGCGTTCTTCGGCGGCGACCCGGCAAATCGAGACCCTGGTGCGAGCGATCCAGGCCGACACCAACGAAGCGGTGATTTCCATGGAGCAGACCACCACCGAAGTGGTGCGCGGCGCGCGACTGGCCCAGGATGCCGGCGTCGCCCTGGAAGAAATCGAAGGCGTGTCCAAGACCCTGGCGGCGCTGATCCAGAGCATCTCCAACGCGGCGCAGCAACAGACCACCTCGGCGGGGCAGATTTCCTTGACCATGAACGTGATCCAGCAGATCACCACGCAGACTTCGTCGGGCTCCACCGCCACTGCCGAAAGCATCGGCAACCTGGCGAAAATGGCCAGCCAACTGCGCCGTTCGGTGTCGGGGTTTACCTTGCCGGCGACGCCTGTGGCGGATGAGGACAAGGTGTGACTGGCCGGATCTGCATATTGAGAAGGGGCATGTGGCGAGGAAGCTTTTGTGGCGAGGGAGCTTGCTCCCGCTGGGGGCGCAGCCGCCCCAAAGATTTTGTGAGCGCTGCGCACTCAAGCGGGAGCAAGCTCCCTCACCACAGGGTTTTATTTTTGCCCTCGGCATATGACTGTTGATTTGGAGTGGTTATGGGTGATCGGCACGACTACGTGGCCCTGGAATGGGTCAAGGGCGAGATTGCCGAAACGCTGAAGCAGGCTCATCTGGCCCTCAACCGCCTGGTGGACGATCCCCAGGCGGCGGATGCCCTCGGGCAGTGCCTGGCCTGCATTCACCAGGTCCACGGCGGCCTGCAGATGGTCGAGTTCTACGGCGCGGCGCTGCTGGCCGAGGAGATGGAGCAGCTGTGCGCCGCCCTCGAGGACAACCGCGTCACCCATCGCGACGAAGCCATCAGCCTGTTGAGCCAGGCCCTGGGGCAGTTGCCGATCTACCTTGAGCGCGTACAAGGTGCCCGCCGTGACCTGCCGTTGGTGGTACTGCCCTTGATCAACGACCTGCGCAGTGCCCGGGGCGAGAGCCTGCTGTCGGAAACCAGCCTGTTCAGCCCCGAACTGCCCGATATTACGCCGCTTGACGACGAGGCCTTGCAGCGCCTTGAACCCGCCGACCTGCCAAACACCTTGCGCAAATGGCGCCAGACCCTGCAAATGGCCCTGGTGGGCCTGCTGCGCGAACAGGACGACGCGACCCACCTCGGTTACCTGGCCAAGGTCTTCCAGCGCCTGGAAACCTTGTGCGCCGGCGCGCCGCTCAATGCGTTATGGCAGGTGGCCTCGGCGCTGGTCGAAG
Organism: Pseudomonas sp. LARHCG127; assembly: GCF_052871455.1. Lineage (NCBI taxonomy): Bacteria > Pseudomonadati > Pseudomonadota > Gammaproteobacteria > Pseudomonadales > Pseudomonadaceae > Pseudomonas > Pseudomonas sp. LARHCG127. The sequence continues at coordinate 57,438 of NZ_JBIXJT010000002.1, read as the reverse complement.
GCATGCGTGACGGGCGCATCGCCAACAGCCCAGCGCTGCGCAGCCTGTTCAAGGAAGCCGACAAGGAACTCAAGCGCCTGCTGGACCAAGGCATGCCCGGCATCAATCAGCCGGCACCGCCGCACCTGCTCAAGAGCTTGTTGTTCTATATTGCCAAGGCCGAACATCCCAGCGGGCAGATGCAGATCATGAAAGAACGCTACTCACTGGACGACGCGCTGCCCGACAGCGCCATGGTCGACGAAGAACGCGCGCGCCTGGCCGGGCCCGACCGCGATGCCATGCGCTCGGTGCTCGCCGCGCTGTGCGAGGAGTTGGTGCGGGTCAAGGAACGCCTGGACTTGTTCGTACGCAGCGACCGCCAGCACGCCTCGGAACTGGACAGCCTGCTGGCGCCGCTGCGGCAGATCGCCGACACCCTGGCGGTGCTGGGCTTCGGCCAGCCGCGCAAGGTCATCATCGATCAACTGGCGGTGGTCCTGAGCCTTGCCCAAGGCCAGCGCGCGCCGGATGACGCGACCCTCATGGACGTTGCCGGGGCCTTGCTCTACGTCGAGGCGACCCTGGCCGGCATGGTCGGCACCGTCGAGCCCGAGAGCCGCGAAGACACGCACCTGCCCACCACCGACCTGACCCAGATCCACCAGATCGTCATCAAGGAAGCCCACACCTGCCTGCAACAGGCCAAGGACATGATCGTCGACTACATCGACGCGGACTGGAACAGCGAGCAACTTCAGCCCTTGCCGGCACTGCTGACCCAGGTGCGCGGCGCGCTGGCGATGATCCCCCTGGGCCGCGCCGCCAGCCTGGTGGAGGCCTGCAACGCGTTCATCCGCGACCACCTGCTGCTGGAGCAGGCCCAGCCGGGGTGGGAAGAACTCGACCACCTGGCCGACGTGATCACCGGCCTGGAATACTACCTGGAGCGCTTGAGCGAAGACCCGGAAACCCCTGGCGAGCCGTTGCTCGATGGGGTCGAGCGGAGCCTGGCCGCGCTCGGCTATTACCCTGACGAAGCGCGGGTGCCGGTGCTCGATGATGTGTTGAGCCCCAACGAAGCCCAGGTCATGCAGGATTTGCAGGAGCTGGACGACCCGCAGACCGTGCAGTCCTTGGCCGAGGTGCTGGCCAGCCCGGTCTCGGCGGTCAATCCGCCGGCCCGGAGCACCCCGGGCAGCCTGTTGCCGCCACCACTGGACGAAAGCCCGGTGGACGACGAATTGCGCGAGGTCTTCCTCGAGGAAACCGCCGAGGTGCTCGACGTTCTGCGTGAGTACCTGCCGCGCTGGGGCGCGCATCCCGACGATGCTGTTGCCCTGGGCGAACTGCGCCGGGCGTTCCATACCTTGAAAGGCAGCGGCCGGATGGTGCGGGCGCTGGTGCTGGGCGAGCTGGCCTGGGCCGTGGAAAACCTGCTCAACCGGGTGCTGGAGCGCAGCGTCGAGCCGGGGGCGTCGGTCCGTCAGCTGATCGAAGATACCGTGCAATTGTTGCCGGACCTGGTGGCCGAATTCGCCGCCAATCGCCAGCGCCAGCGTGACGACGTCGACCGCCTGGCCGCCCGCGCCCATGGCCTGGCCAAGGGCGGCGATGAAGACGATGACGACGAGCAGGATGTAGCCGCTCTCGATCCGCTGCTGTTGAAGATCTTCGACAACGAAGCCCAGGGCCACCTCGCCAGTCTCAATCGTTTTCTCGACCAGGCGGCCGACCACCTGCCGTTGCAGGCCAGCGATGAATTGCAGCGGGCCTTGCACACCCTCAAGGGCAGTGCGTCCATGGCCGGCGTGCTGCCCATCGCCGAGCTGGCCGGTGCGATGGATGAGCTGGCCCGGGAATACCGGGCGCACCTGATCGCCCTCGACCTGGATGAGGTGGAGTTGCTGCTGGAGGCAGAGGGACTGCTGCGCCTGGGCCTGCGCCGGTTGCACAGCGAACCGCTGACGCCGATCCCCGGCGCCGGGGACCTGATCCAGCGCGCCCAGGCGCTGCTGGCCGAGCGCCTGCACGCCGCCAACAGTGCGCCGGGCAAAGCCCTGAGGACCAAGCGCGACCCACAATTGATCAATAATTTCCTTGCCCAGGGCATGGACATCTTGCTGGACGCCGAGAGCCTCTTGCAGCGCTGGCAGCAGCACCCTGGCGAAGGCCAGGAATTGAGTGCGCTGCTGGATGAACTGACCACCCTCGGCGAAGGCGCGCACCTGGCCGACCTGCACCCGGTGGACGAACTCTGCGAAGCTCTGCTGGACCTCTACGGCGCGGTGGAAGAAAGCAGCCTGGCGGTCAGCGATGAATTTTTCCAGCAAGCGCAGCGCGCCCATGAAGCGCTGATCGACATGCTCGATGAGCTGGCGGCCGGGCAGCACGTGCGTCCGCAACCCGAGCGGGTACAGGCCTTGCGTCGCTTGCTTCAGGAGAGCCTCGACCCTTCGGCCACCGGCCTGATCCGCAGCGACGGCAGCCGCACCTTGAGCATCCGCGAACTGGGCCACGCGACGGCGGAAATGGAACGTGACGCGCCCGCCGAGACCTCGATGGAAGATGACCTCGCGTCGATTTTCCTCGAAGAAGCCCAGGACATTCTCGAAAGCGCCGCCCAGGCCTTGCAACGCTGGTTGGCCGATCCGGACAATGGCGCGCCGTTGTCCTCGCTGCAACGTGACTTGCACACACTCAAGGGTGGCGCGCGGATGGCCGACATCCGGCCGGTGAGCGACCTGGCCCAGGAGCTGGAAAGCCTTTACGAAGGGCTGGTGGACCGGCGCTACAGCTACAGCGAGGAACTGGCGCAGTTGCTCGATAACAGCCACGAACGCCTCGACCTGTTGCTTGGGCAGTTGCAACAGGGCCAGCCGTTGGGCGATCCCGTTGCGCTGATCGACGCCATCCGCAGGTTTCGCCAGGACAAGCCGAACGCCATCGAGACGAGCGCCGCGGCCCAGGCCGACGGCACCGGCCATGATCCCGAGTTGCTGGAAATCTTCCTTGAAGAAGGCTTCGACATCCTCGACAGCTCAGGCGCGGCGCTGCTGCGCTGGCAGGAAGAACCGTCGAACCGCCAGGCCGTGGAAACCCTGCTGCGGGATTTGCACACCCTCAAGGGCGGCGCGCGGATGGTGGAAATCGGCCCCATCGGCGACCTCGCCCACGAGCTGGAAAACCTCTACGAAGGCCTGTCGGCGGGCCTGCTCCAGCCGACCCTGGCGCTGTTTGCCTTGTTGCAAAGCAGCCATGACCGACTGGCGCAGATGCTCGATGCGGTGCGCGCCGGTCACCCGTGCCCACTGGCCGACCGGCTGATCGCGCAGATCCAGGCGGTGAATCATCCCCAGGAAAGCGCGGCGCCACAGGCTGTTTCGGCACCGGAGCCGGTCCCCACCGCTAGCGTAAGTCTTCCCACGGCGCCGGCAAGACCGGACCCTGGCGCAGCGGGCGACGGTGCGGACATGGTCAAGGTCTCTGCCGAACTGCTCGACGACCTGGTGAACCTGGCGGGCGAAACGTCGATTTTCCGTGGGCGCATCGAACAGCAAGTCAACGACGCGCGCGTGGCCCTGGGCGAAATGGAAACCACCATCGAGCGCATGCGCGACCAGTTGCGGCGCCTGGACACCGAGACCCAGGGGCGGATTCTCAGCCGCCAGCAGGTGGAGGTCGAGCGCCTGGGCTACGAAGAATTCGACCCGCTGGAAATGGACCGGCATTCCCAGTTGCAGCAACTGTCCCGGGCGCTGTTCGAGTCCGCGTCGGACTTGCTCGAACTCAAGGAAACCCTGGATCGCAGCAACCACGACGCCGAAGTCCTGCTGCAACAGCAGGGGCGGATCAACACCGAGCTCCAGGAAGGCCTGATGCGCACGCGCATGGTGCCGTTCGAGCGCATGTTGCCGCGGCTCAAGCGCATCGTCCGGCAAGTGGCGCAGGAATTGGGCAAGGACGTTGAATTCGTGGTCGGCAATGCCGACGGTGAGATGGACCGTAATGTCCTGGAACGTATGGCCGCGCCGCTGGAACACATGCTGCGCAACGCCGTCGACCACGGCCTGGAGTCGGCCGACGTGCGCATCGCCGCCGGCAAGCCCGCGCGGGGGCGCATCAGCCTCGACCTGTCCCGGGAAGGCGGCGACATCATTTTCGACATCCGCGACGACGGCGCCGGCGTGCCGCTGGAAGCGGTGCGGCGCAAGGCGATCAAGCGTGGCCTGCTGGCGCCGGACAGCGACATCAGTGACCGCGACGTGCTGCAGTTCATCCTGCAACCGGGATTTTCCACCGCGGAAAAAATCACCCAGATCTCCGGGCGTGGCGTGGGCATGGACGTGGTCCACGAAGAGGTGCGGCAACTGGGTGGCAGCATGACGATTGATTCCACGCCGGGGCAGGGCGTGCACTTCCGCATTCGCCTGCCGTTTACCGTGGCGGTGAACCGGGCGTTGATGGTGCATTGTCACGACGACCAGTACGCGATCCCACTGAACGCCATCGACAGCATGGTCCGGGTGTTGCCGGCCGAACTGGACGGCTATTACCAGCTCGATCCGCCGACCTACACCTACGCCGGGCAACGCTATGAGCTGTGCTATCTCGGCGAGTTGCTGAAAACCGGCGGTCGCCCGAAATTGCTGGGCCAGAGCCAACCCTTGCCGGTGCTGCTGGTGCAATGCAACGAGCGGCACGTCGCCGTGCAGGTGGACGCCATCGCCGGGACCCGGGAGATCGTGGTCAAGAGCCTGGGGCCGCAATTCGCGACGGTGCAGGGCTTGTCCGGGGCGACGATCCTGGGGGATGGCCGGGTGGTGTTGATCCTCGACCTGCTGGCGCCGATCCGCGCCTTGCCCCATCAGGTTCCACGCCGCCCGATGCCGGCCGACGGCGAGGGCGAGCCGCAACGGCCGTTGCTGGTGCTGGTGGTGGATGATTCGGTGACGGTGCGCAAGGTCACCAGCCGCCTGCTGGAACGCCACGGCATGCACGTCCTGACCGCCAAGGACGGCGTGGATGCCATGGCGTTGCTGGGCGAACACGCGCCGGACCTGATGCTGCTGGACATCGAAATGCCGCGCATGGACGGTTTCGAAGTGGCCACCCAAGTGCGCAACGACCCGCGCCTGGCGCACCTGCCGATCATCATGATCACCTCCCGTACCGGCCAGAAACACCGCGACCGCGCCATGGCCATTGGCGTCAACGACTACCTGGGCAAGCCGTACCAGGAGTCGGTGCTGCTCGACAGCATCGCCTACTGGAGCAAAACCCATGCATGAACATCGCACCAGCCACCTCACCGGGTTACTGCTGCCCTTGGCCGACCGACACCTGATCCTGCCCAACGTGGCGGTGGCCGAATTGATCGATTACCAAAGCAGCGCCTTCGATCTGGACACCCCGCCGTGGTTCCTGGGCTGGGTAAGCTGGCGCGAACGGCAAATCCCGCTGCTGAGCTTCGAGTCGGCCTGCGGCCAGAAAACCGTGATGGGCGAGCGTGTGCGCATCGTCGTGCTCAATGCCCTGGGCGGCCGGCCGGAGCTGCGCTTCATCGCGCTACTGGTGCAAGGCATCCCCCGCTCCTGCAAGCTCGACAGCCAGTTGAGCTACGTCGACGTGCCGCTGTGCGGGCTGGAACAGGCGGCGGTGCAAGTGGGGGAACATGTGGCGAAAGTGCCGGATCTGTTGGCGTTGGAAGAGTTGGTGGTTGCAGCGGGGCTGGTCAGCAACTGAACCCCTGTATAAACGCTTCAGGACTTGTAAAGTCCCAATAAGGGACCTATCGTTCCCTTTTTGGGACTACAGACTGCTTCCATGAATCATCTCTCTCTCGGCGATGCTTTGTTCACCGCCACCCAGCAGCGGATCTTGGGTTTGCTATTCGGTAAGCCAGATCAAAGTTTCTACACCAATGAAATTGCCCGCTGGGCTCAAATAGGCAAGGGCAGCCTCATGCGCGAGCTGGAGCGCCTGCAACGATCAGGCGTGCTCACCATGACTCGTCTGGGCAATCAAACCCATTATCAAGCCAACCCCCTCTGTCCGATTTACGCTGAACTGTTGGGTATCGTGCAGAAGACCATCGGCATCGCCGAACCGTTGCGCCAGGCATTGGCGCCGTTTTCAGAACGACTGCGCTGGGCGTTCGTCTATGGCTCCATCGCGAAAGGCCAAGCGAACACATCCAGTGACATAGACCTCATGCTGATCGGCGAAGGCCTGCACTACAGTGAAGTCATGGAGCAGCTCCTGCCTCTGGAAGAACAACTGGGCCGCCCGCTAAACCCAACGCTCTACACCCCCCAGGACTGGCTCGCGAAATTTGCCGCTGGCAACAGTTTCGTGGTGCGTGTAGCGCAACAGGACAAGATCAATTTGCTGGGTGAGAACCCTTTGGAAGCCAAGGATGGGCAAGCAAGAAAACCTGGAAAACCTGTTACGTAGCGGCGGCCTGAAAGCCGAACCACCGGATCGTCAGGAATGTGAGGGCCTGATGCGTTCGGCGACGGATCGCTTGAAGGATGCACAGACAACGTCCCTTTCTTTCGCCAGCCGGTTCGACCTGGCATACAACGCCGCCCATGCCTTGGCGCTCACGGCGCTACGCTTGAATGGTTACCGCTCGGACAAGCGCTATCTGGTCTTCCAATGCCTGACTCACACGGCGGACGTCAGCAAAGTACAGGTTCGGTTATTCGTGTTGTGCCATGAGCGGCGCAACCTTGCCGAGTACGAGGGGTATATGGATGAAGATGATGCGCTGCTTACTCAACTGATTGAGAGCGCTGCGGAACTGCTCAAACGGGTCCGGCAATTGATGGCCAAGACTTGATATCCGTGGCGAGGGAGCTTGCTCCCGCTGGGCCGCGAAGCGGCCCCAAAAGCGACGACTGCTGCGCAGCCGAGCGGGAGCAAGCTCCCTCGCCACAGAAGCTTTGTCCGCTGCGGCATTCAACCATTACTCCCACCGTAATGATCCGCCGCTGAGCTTGATTGATGCCCACGCCACAACACTTCTAAGGTGAGCTCCACGACAGCGAACCCGTGGAGTGGTCATGACAACAACAATATCCCCCGACTCGCGCTGGACGCGGCGGCGCAGCGAGAAGCAGCGGCGTCTCGGGCTGGTGAAGGGGCTTGCCGACGGTGTGGTGCTGCCCACCGACAAGATCGTCGCGGCGCTGGAGGCGTTGATCCTGCCCGGCGACCGTGTGGTGCTGGAAGGGAACAACCAGAAGCAGGCGGACTTCCTGTCCCGCTCCCTGGCGAAAGTCGACCCTTCGAAGCTGCATGACCTGCACATGATCATGCCCAGCGTCGGTCGTTCCGAGCACTTGGACCTGTTCGAACGCGGCATCGCCCGCAAGCTCGATTTTTCTTTCGCCGGTACCCAGAGCCTGCGCATCAGCCAGTTGCTGGAAGATGGCCTGCTGGAAATCGGTGCGATCCACACCTACATCGAATTGTATGCCCGGCTGGTGGTGGACCTGATTCCCAACGTCGTGCTCTCGGCCGGTTTCATGGCCGACCGCGCCGGCAATATCTACACCGGCCCCAGCACCGAAGACACACCGGCGCTGATCGAACCGGCGGCCTTCAGCGACGGCATCGTTATCGTCCAGGTCAATCAGTTGGTAGACGATGTCAGCGATTTGCCGCGAGTCGATATCCCGGCGTCCTGGGTGGATTTCGTGGTGGTGGCCGACAAACCGTTCTACATCGAACCGTTGTTCACTCGCGACCCTCGCCATATCAAGCCTGTGCATGTGCTGATGGCGATGATGGCGATCCGTGGGATCTACGAAAAACACAACGTCCAGTCCCTCAATCACGGCATTGGTTTCAACACCGCCGCCATCGAATTGATCTTGCCGACCTACGGCGAATCCCTTGGTTTGAAAGGCAAGATCTGCCGCAACTGGACCCTCAATCCGCACCCGACGCTGATCCCGGCCATCGAGAGCGGCTGGGTCGAAAGCGTGCATTGCTTCGGCACCGAGTTGGGCATGGAAAATTACATCGCCGCGCGCCCCGACGTGTTCTTCACCGGCCATGACGGTTCGCTGCGCTCCAACCGCATGGTCTGCCAACTGGCGGGGCAGTACGCGGTGGACCTGTTCATCGGCGCCACCCTGCAAGTGGACGGCGACGGCCACTCCTCCACGGTGACCCGCGGTCGACTGGCCGGCTTCGGCGGTGCGCCGAACATGGGCCATGACCCCCGCGGTCGCCGTCATGGCACGTCGGCCTGGCTCGACATGCGCCACAGCGATGGCGAGGCACCGTTGCTCGAACGCGGCAAGAAGCTGGTGGTGCAGATGGTCGAGACGTTCCAGGAGGGCGGCAAGCCCACCTTCGTCGACACCCTCGACGCGGTGGACGTGGCGAAGAAAGCCGGCATGCCCCTGGCGCCGATCATGATCTACGGCGATGACGTCACCCACCTGCTCACCGAAGAGGGCATCGCCTATCTGTATAAGGCCCGCTCCCTGGAAGAGCGCCAGGCGATGATCGCCGCCGTGGCCGGCGTCACTGCCATCGGCCTGCGCCATGACCCGAAAGACACCGCACGCATGCGCCGCGAAGGGCTGATCGCCTTGCCCGAAGACCTCGGCATCCGCCGCACCGACGCCACTCGCGAGCTGCTCGCGGCCAAGAGCGTGGCCGATCTGGTGGAATGGTCTGGTGGCCTCTACAACCCGCCCGCCAAGTTCAGGAGCTGGTAAATGCGCGCCCTTAATCTGCAACCCAAGACGTTATCCCTGGCTGAACGTTTGGCCGATCTGGCGGTGGACGCGCTGATCGACGAAGCCGACCTCTCACCCAAACCGGCCCTGGTGGACCGGCGCGGCAGCGGCGCCCACACCGACCTGCACCTGGGCCTGATGCACGCCTCGGCACTGTCGCTGTGGCCGGCCTTCAAGGAAATGGCCGAGGCCGCCCTCGACTGCGGCAAGATCGGTTTGCCATTGCGCGAGGCCCTCGGCCGGATCGGCCGAGAAGGTGAAGCCGCGATGCTTGTTACCACGGGCGGCGTCAATACGCATCGTGGTGCGATCTGGGCCTTGGGCTTGCTCGTCGCGGCGGCGGCGCTGGAGCCTGAATCCAACGTCGCGGGCGCCGTCACGCTACGTGCCGCCCGCCTGGCCTTGCTCACCGACCGTTATGCGCCCCAGCCCTTGAGCCACGGCGCCCAGGTCGCCCAGCGCTACGGCGTGCGCGGCGCCCGGGAAGAAGCGCAACTGGCGTTCCCGGCGGTGACGGGCCTGGGCTTGCCGCAACTCAAGCGCAGCCGCGCGGCGGGGGTGGGCGAGCAGAACGCTCGCCTGGATGCCTTGCTGGCGATCATGACAACACTGGCCGACACCTGCGTGCTTTACCGCGCCGGCGAAGCGGGTCTGCAAGCCATGCAGCAGGGTGCCAAAGCGGTGCTCGACGTCGGTGGCAGTGCGAGCCTGGGCGGCCGTCGCCAATTGCATGCGCTGGACCAACAACTGATTGCCTTGAACGCCTCGCCCGGCGGCGCTGCCGACCTGCTCGCCGCCTGCCTGTTCCTCGATCGCATCGAGCGCGGCGATGGCTTCTTCCCAGGAGTGTGCTGATGGAAACCTTATCCTTTGAATTCCCCGCCGGGCAGCCGCCACGGGGCAGGGCGCTGGTGGGCTGTGTCGGCTCGGGCGATCTGGAAGTGCTCATCGAGCCTGGCCTGGCGGGCAAGCTGACCATCCAGGTGCAGACCTCGGTCAATGGCAGCGAGCAGCGCTGGCGGCATCTGTTTGCCCGGATGTTCGACGGTCAGACACCGGCCGCGATGAGCATCGACATCCATGATTTCGGCGCCACCCCCGGCGTGGTGCGCCTGCGTCTGGAACAAGGCTTCGAGGAGATCGGCCATGACTGACAGCGCAGCGTTGCTCAACAAGCACAGCTTCGTCGAACTCGGCGCCCGGCAACGGGCCAAGGCCTTGCTCGATGCTGGTACGTTCCGCGAATTGCTCGACCCGTTCCAGCGGATCATGTCACCGTGGCTGTTGCGCCAAGGCGTGGTGCCGCAAAGCGACGACGGCGTAGTGATCGCCAAGGGCATGCTCGATGGCCTGCCCGTGGTGATCGCCGCTATCGAAGGGGCGTTCCAGGGGGGCAGCCTCGGCGAAGTCGGCGGGGCGAAAATTGCCGGTGCGTTGGAATTGGCGGCGCAGGACAACCGCAAAGGCATTCCGACCCGCGCCGTGTTGCTGCTGGAAACCGGCGGCGTGCGGTTGCAGGAAGCCAACCTCGGGCTTGCGGCGATTGCCGAGATTCACTCGGCGATAGTCGATCTGCGCCAGTACCAGCCAGTGGTGGGTGTGGTCGCCGGCAGCGTCGGTTGCTTTGGCGGCATGTCCATTGCCGCCGGGCTGTGCAGCTATCTGCTGGTGACCCGGGAAGCACGGCTGGGCCTGAACGGTCCGCAAGTGATCGAACAGGAAGCCGGCCTCGACGAATACGACTCCCGCGACCGGCCCTTCATCTGGAGCCTGACCGGCGGTGAGCAGCGTTTCGCCACCGGACTGGTGGACCGTTACGCGGCCGACGATGTAACGCAGATCCGCCAGCAGGTCAGCCAGTTGCTGCACCTGGGCGTGCCCGCGCAGCACCGCAGTGGCCAGGCCGAACTGTTCCTGCAACGCCTGGCCCGTTTGGACACCGACGTGCAAATCGAACCGGAAGCGGTTCGCCAGCTGTACCAGGGAGAACGCCCATGAGTGCTTATTCGTTGAGAGGCTTGCGCTGGTTCGAGGCCTTGAGTGGTGGTGCCAGGACGGTGCAAGGTTTACCCGCTTCGTTGAAAGTCGCCGATGTCAGCCTGGGCGAACAAACCGTGCGCCTGCTGGCGGTGGTGGCCGATCCCGATAACCGTTTTCCTCGGGCGCGCAATGGCGAAGTCGGCTTGCTGGAAGGGTGGGGCCTGGCCAAGGCGGTGGATGACGCCATCGACGCCGACCGCGATGCGGTCAACAAGCGTGCGCTGATCGCCATTGTCGACGTACCGAGCCAGGCCTATGGCCGGCGCGAAGAAGCGCTGGGCATTCACCAGGCCCTGGCCGGCGCCGCCGACAGTTACGCCCGCGCCCGGTTGGCCGGGCATCCGGTGATTGGCTTGCTGGTGGGCAAGGCGATGTCGGGGGCGTTCCTGGCCCACGGCTACCAGGCCAACCGGTTGATTGCCCTGCGCGACCCGGGCGTGATGGTCCACGCCATGGGCAAGGCTTCGGCGGCGCGGGTGACCTTGCGCAGTGTCGAGGAGCTTGAAGCGCTGGCTGCCAGCGTGCCGCCGATGGCCTATGACATCGACAGCTTTGCCAGCCTGGGATTGCTGTGGGAAACCTTGTCGGTGGAGCAGATCGAACAGCCCTCGGCGAGTGATCTGGCCCGAGTCACCGCTTGCCTGAAACATGCGATCAATGATGTCGCCGCGGCGCCCCGCGACTTGAGCAGCCGCCTCGGTGCGACCCATCGGGCGGCCTCCAGCACGGTTCGCCAATTGTTGAGCGCGCAGTGGTGAATACGTACATGGCCCATGACCTGCTCTGGGGGATGACCCCGGAGCAAGTGCCTGCGGATGCGCCGGCATGGGTGGTTGAATCGATGGCCGCCGGTCAACCGGTGGTGGTTCGGCGCTCGCTGACGGCACCGGATCGAATCGCGATCGGCGTGCGCGGGCGCTTGCGCGAGCAGCGTTATGCAACGTCGATGTCGGTCGCGGCGATTTCCCGTTGCGTCAGGCCGGAAGACCTCTGCCACGTCGAGTCGACTCGCGACCTGCCGGCCCTGCACACGCTGGCCCGCCTGCGCCCGCTGCTCGATGCCAGCGGCTGGGCCTGGGGTGTCAGCGGCAGCGCCGGGTTCGAACTCGCCACCGGTGTCGAGGCACTGCATGAGCGCAGCGACCTGGATCTGATTTTGCGCACGCCGCAGTGCCTGGATCGGCTCCAGGCCAAGGAGTTGCTGGCGCTACTGGAGGCTTCGGTATGCGCCGTGGACATGCAGTTGCAAACCCCTTGCGGCGCCGTGGCCTTGCGCGAATGGGCGGGCTCGTCCCGTCGGGTCTTGCTCAAGGATGATGTCCGGGCCCGGCTGGTGAGCGATCCCTGGCAGCCTTCGTTGGAGCAGGTCGCGTGAGCAGCCTCTTCGTCTTTCCCGGCCAGGGTGCGCAGCGCGTGGGCATGCTCCATGGGGTGGCGCCGTGGATCTTGGACGAGGCAGGTGCTGTGCTCGGTGAAGACGTCTTGCGGCTGGACAGCGCTGAAGCCTTGCAATCGACCCGCGCCGTGCAGCTGTGCCTGCTGATCGCCGGCGTGGCGGCGGCCCGTCGATTGCTGGAACAGGTTCCCGCGCCTGACTATGTGGCGGGACTGTCCATCGGTGCGTATCCGGCGGCAGTAGTGGCCGGGGCGCTGGCTTTCGAGGATGCGTTGCGACTGGTCAGCCTGCGCGGCGAACTGATGCAGCAGGCCTACCCGCAAGGCTACGGCATGACGGCGATCATCGGCCTGGACCTCGCGATGGTGGAAGCCTTGCTGGCCCAGGTGCACAGTGAAACAACGCCGGTCTACCTGGCCAATATCAATGCCGATAACCAAGTGGTCATTGCCGGTAGCGACGGCGCCATGGGCCTGGTTGCCGAAAAGGCTCGGAGCCTAGGCGCTGGCAAGGCTTGCCGGTTGGCGGTGAGCGTGCCGTCCCATTGCCCGTTGCTGGAAGCGCCGGCACGGACGTTGGCCGAGGCGTTTGCCGAGGTGCCGTTGAAAGCGCCTGTCCTGGGCTATCTCAGCGGCAGCCGCGCCCGGCCAGTGATCAAGGTCGAGGCCTTGCGCGACGACCTGGCCTTCAACATGTGCCGCGTCGTCGATTGGCGCGGCACGGTGCAAAGCGCCTACGAACGAGGCGTGCGGCTGCAGATCGAACTGCCGCCCGGTGCGGTGCTCAGCGCCCTGGCGCGCCGGGTGTTCGACCAGGGCTCTGTCATGGCTTATGACGGTGCCCGGCTCGATACCTTGCAAGCGCTGTTGCGTGAGGAGGGAAACCGCCAACCCTAGACCACCGACTCAAGCTGGCGAAGCACAAAAACAACAACTTCGACGATGCATTTTGAGGACTACGACAATGATTATTTACGGTGTGGCGTTCCTGGCCTTTTGTACCCTGGCGGGTATTTTCATCGGTGAGCTGCTGGGCAAGCTGATTGGCGTGCCGGCCAACGTCGGCGGCGTCGGCATTGCGATGCTGCTGTTGATCGGCCTGGGCAGTTACCTGAACAAACGCGGCCTGTTCACGGGCAAATCCGAGGCCGGCGTGGAATTCTGGAGCGCGGTCTACATCCCCATCGTGGTCGCGATGGCGGCACAGCAAAACGTCTACGGTGCGCTCAAGGGCGGGCCGATGGCGATCCTGGCCGGGACCCTCGCGGTGGTGATTGCCTTTGCGTTGGTGCCGGTGCTGGTGCGCATTGGCAACAAAGGGCCTCAGGCCGACGTTTCCGTCAAGACGGTCGGGTGATTGCCATGTACGAATCCATGATGAAAGTCATCACCGGCTACGGCCTGATCAGCGGTTTTGCCATCGTCGGCATCACCATGTGGGTGTCCTACTGGATCAGCAACACGTTCACCAAAGGTCGCCTGCACGGCTCGGCCATCGCCATTCTGCTGGGACTGGTGCTTTCCTACATCGGCGGGGCCATGACCGGCGGGCAGAAGGGCGTGGTGGACATCCCGCTGCTGTCCGGGATTGGCTTGCTGGGCGGCGCCATGCTGCGGGACTTCGCCATCGTCGCCACGGCATTCGGCGTGAGTGTCGAGGAACTCAAGCGCGCCGGTTTCGTTGGAGTGCTGGCCTTGTTCGTCGGGGTCGGTACGTCGTTCATTGCCGGGGTTGGCGTGGCGATGGCCTTTGGTTATACCGATTCGGTGAGCCTGACCACCATCGGTGCGGGAGCCGTGACCTACATCGTCGGGCCGGTGACCGGGGCGGCGATTGGGGCCACTTCCGAGGTGATGGCCCTGTCCATTGCCGCCGGGTTGATCAAGGCGATCCTGGTGATGGTGGCGACACCGTTCGTGGCGCCGTACATCGGCCTCAACAACCCGCGTAGCGCGGTGATCTTCGGCGGGCTCATGGGTACTTCCAGTGGCGTGGCCGGTGGCCTGGCGGCGACCGATCCGAAGCTGGTGCCGTATGGCTGTCTGACGGCGGCGTTCTATACCGCCCTTGGGTGCTTGCTCGGGCCTTCGCTGTTGTTCCTGATTATGCGGGGGTTGATGGGGTAGGGCTTGAATCCTTATTGAAAGGACTGTCGCCATCGCGAGCAAGCTCGCTCCCACAGTTGACCGCATGTCCCTGTGGGAGCGAGCTTGCTCGCGATTGGGGGCAACCGGGTTTCAAGCCTGACGATTGGCATACATCCGGCACTCCGCCAGCAACGCCAGCAGGTTCGGATCGCGCTCCTTGGCCTTGAGGAACACCACGCCAATGTGCTGCTGCAACCGGTACTTTTCCTGCAACGGGATCAGCTTCACCCGGTTTTCATACACCGCCGCAATCCGGCCTGGCAGCAAAGCGTAGCCCACCCCGGAACTGACCATGCTCAGCAGGGTGAAGATGTCGTTGACCTGCATCGCCACCTTCGGCTCGAAGCCCGCCTGCTTGAACACCCGTACACCGTCCTGATGCGTGGCGAAGCCCTGGGTCAGGGTGATGAACGTCTCGTCGCGGACCTCGGCCAAGTCGACTTCGCTGCGCTGGGCAAAGGGCGAGTCGGCCGGCGTGGCGAGGAAGATGTCATCGGAAAACAGCGCGATCTGCTCGCAATCCGGGTCGTTGACGCTGTCGTCCAGGGACACCAGGATCGCATCGACTTCCATGTTCTTGAGCTTGTACAGCAGGTCGATGTTGGAGCCCATGATCAGGTCGATATTGAGTTCGCTGCGGCGGATCTTCAGGCCCATGATCAATTGCGGCACGGTCTTGACCGTCAGCGAATACAGCGAGCCGAGCTTGAAGCGCTCGGCGGAGAAGCCGGCGGCTTCGCGGGTCAGGCGCACGCTTTCGACCACGTCCTGGATCAGCTTCTGCGCCCGTTCCTCCAGTACATAGGCGCTTTCCAGCGGCGTGAGGTTGCGGCCTTCGTGCTTGAACAACGGGCAGCGCAGGGCGCTTTCCAGCGAATGGATGGCCCGGTGCACGCTGACGTTGCTGGTCTGCAACTCGGCCGCCGCCCGCGCCAGGTTGCCGGTGCGCATGAAGGCCAGGAACACCTCGAGTTTCTTCAGGGTCAATTCTTCGTCGATCAGCATGGGGCGGACTCTTATTCGTATGGCCCGATTGTGCCCCAATCGACTTTTTTTGGAGGGTTAATCTGTGGCGAGGGGATTTATCCCCGCTGGGCTGCGCAGCAGCCCCAAATCCTGTCACCTCGGGGTGTCAGGCTGATCGCATTCAGGTGTATTGGGGCCGCTTCGCAGCCCAGCGGGGATAAATCCCCTCGCCACAAGGTATGTCTCCAGGTTTAAAAAGCAAACCATTGCACTTTCACGCGCCAGGCCTGAGCCTGGCCCCCTGTTTCTAAATGTGAGGTGGTAGTGGATGTATCACGGGGAACGACTCAACGCCTGGACGCACCTGGTGGGGGCGGTCGCGGCGTTTATCGGCGCGGTGTGGTTGCTGGTGATCGCCGGGATGGCGGGCGATCCCTGGAAGATCGTCAGCGTGGCGATCTACGGGTTCACCTTGCTGGTGCTGTACAGCGCTTCGACGGTCTACCACAGCGTGCGCGGGCGCAAAAAAGAAATCATGCAGAAGGTCGATCACTTTTCGATCTACCTGTTGATTGCCGGCAGCTACACCCCGTTCTGCCTGGTGACCCTGCGCGGGCCGTGGGGCTGGACGTTGTTCGGGATCGTCTGGGGGCTGGCCGTGATTGGGATCCTGCAGGAAATCAAGCCGCGTTCCGAAGCGCGGATCCTGTCGATCGTGATCTACGCCGTGATGGGCTGGATCGTGCTGGTGGCGGTCAAACCCCTGCTGGCGGCCCTGGGCGGCAGCGGGTTCGCCTGGTTGGCCTCGGGCGGCGTGCTGTACACCGTTGGCATCATCTTTTTCGCCCTCGACCACCGGCTGCGCCACGCCCATGGCATCTGGCACTTGTTTGTCATGGCCGGCAGTCTGCTGCACTTCGTGGCGATTCTGTTCTACGTGCTCTGAGCGGCGGCGAACAGGCGATCCAGTTGCGCCTGGGCCTGGCTGGCAACAATCTCCAGCAACGCGCCGAGGGTATGCACCGGGGCCTCGTCGGCTCGGGTCACGGCGTACAGCGAAATGGGCAGCGGTGGCGACAATGGCCGGATGGCCGTGCGGGTGCTCGAAGCGCCGAGCGCCGTGAACGGATCGATCACCGCCAGCCCGGCGCCGGACTCGACCATGGCCCGGGCCAGTGAATAGGTCTGTACGGCGATGCTGATGCGCGGCGGCGGTTCCACGGCCTTGAGATAGCCGTCCAGCTTGGCGGAAAGCGGATCGGCACTGGACAGGCCGATCAACGGTGCGCCGGCCAGGGCCTGCAACGGCATCGGCTGGCCCACCTGCGCTTCGGGCCAATGACCGCTCGGCGCCAGGGCGACCAATACGCCGCTGGCCAGGGCCTGGGCCTTGAGTCCCGGATGATCGGGCGGTTGCAGGGTCAGGGCCACGTCGATTTCGCGCATCAGCAGGTTCTGCGTCAGTTCGCGGCTGTGGGCGCTGGACAACTCGCAGACGATGTCCGGGTAGCGTCGGGTCCATTGATGGATCGCCGCCGGCAATAGCGACAAGGCCAGGGCCGGTGTCGCGCCGATCCGCAGGCTGTGGCCCGGCTCGCGGCGCAGGCTCTGGGCGAGACGCCGGACACCTTGCAGGCTCTCGCTGACCTTGTCGACTTCGCGCTCCAGCTCCAACGCTTCGGGGGTGGCCTGCAACTTGCCGCGCACCCGCAGGAATAACGCAAACCCCAATTGCTGCTCGGCATGCTGCAGTACTTTGGTCACCGCCGGTTGCGAAACGTGCAGCAGTTGGGCCGCACCACTGATGGAGCCGGTCTGGCGGATGGCCTGGAAAATCTCGATATGACGAAGGCGCATGGCAAGCCCATAACCTTTGTTTATAGGGGCCCCATCTTTATTCATTGTTCGCGGCCTGTCACCTGGTCCTAACCTGAAGCCATTCAAAACAGATGTGAGACGGACATGGCTCAGCGGGTTTGCATCATCGGCGGTGGCGTGGTGGGGCTGGCGACGGCTTATGCGCTGGTGCGCGACGGCATCGACGTGACGGTGGTGGAGGCCCGGGAGACCTTGGGCAGCGAAACCAGTTTCGCCAACGGTGGCCAGCTGTCCTATCGCTATGTCGCTCCGCTGGCGGATGCCGGCGTGCCCTGGCAGGCCTTGGGCTGGATGCTGCGCGGTGACTCGCCGCTCAAGCTGCGGCCACGCCTGGACCCGGCGCAGTGGCGCTGGATGGCTGCGTTCATTGGCGCGTGCCGGACTTCGGTCAATCGGCGCAACGGCGCCCACCTGCTGCGCCTGGCGCTGTTGAGCCAGGCGACCTTGCAGGGCTGGCGCGAGCAGGACCACCTCGACGGCTTCGAGTGGCGGCGCAACGGCAAGCTGGTGACGTTTCGCGACGCCGGGCATTTCCGGCGCGCGCGGCAGGGGTTGGCGGACAGTGCCTCTCAGCAGATGCTTGGCCCCGCCGAGTGCGCGATCCTGGAACCGGCCCTGGCCGGCGTGCCGTATGTAGGCGGGATCTACACACCGGATGAGGAGGTCGCCGATTGCCATGGGTTCTGCCAGCAATTGGCGGCACGTTTGCGCGCTTCGGGGCGCTGCGAGTTCGTGTTGGGGCAGCCGGTCAGCGCCATCGAACACGCCAATGGCGCGGTGCAGGCCATCGTGCTGGACGGGCAGCGGCTGCCGGTGGAGCACCTGGTGATCGCTGCCGGCCACCGCAGCGCCGCGCTCGCCTTGCCCGGCGTGCGGATGCCGCTGTATCCGCTCAAGGGCTACAGCTTGACCGTGCCCATTGGTCCCGAGCATCAGGCGCCGGAGTTGAGCATCACCGACTACGACCGCAAGGTCGTCTATGCGCGGATCGGCGAACAATTGCGAATCGCGGCGATGGTCGACATCGTCGGCTTCGACCCGACACCGGACCCCAAGCGCCTGGCCTTGATCAAGCGCCAGGCCCTGGAAACTTTTCCCCAGGCTGGGGATTATTCCCGTGCCATCGAATGGGCCGGCATGCGCCCGGCCACCCCCAGCGGCGTGCCGCTGATCGGCGCCACCGGCTACCGTAACCTGTGGCTCAACCTGGGCCATGGGGCCCTGGGTTTTACCCTGGCGTGTGGCAGCGCTCGCGTGCTCAGCGAGCTGATCCGCCAGCACACACCTTCCATCGACTTGCAGGGCCTGACGCCCCGCGCCGCCTGACTTACCCAACGGAGAATAACAATGCAAAAAATCACGTTGATCGGCTGCACTCTGAGCCTGCTATTGAGCGCCCCGGCTTTTGCCAATGAGGCGCCAGCGGCGGGCACGCTGGGCAAGATCGCTAGCAGCGAGACCATCACCCTGGGCTATCGCGACGCCTCGGTGCCGTTTTCCTATGTCGCGGATAACAGCGGCAAACCGATGGGTTATTCGGTGGAACTGGCGGGCAAGATCGTCGAGCGCATCAAGCAGCAACTGGCATTGCCGCAACTGAACGTGAAGTACAACCTGGTCACCTCCCAGACCCGCATTCCACTGGTGCAGAACGGCACCGTGGACCTGGAGTGCGGCTCCACCGGGGTGACAGCCGAGCGGCAGAAGCAAGTGGCGTTTTCCTATGGTTTTATCTACGTGAAGGGCCAGTTGCTGACGGCCAGGGACAGCGGCATTCGCAGTTTCGCCGACCTGCGTGGCAAGAACGTGGTGACCACCGCCGGCACCACCAATGAACGCTTCCTGAAAAGCTACAACCAGGACAACAAGGCCGACATGTTCATCATCAGCGCCAAGGACCACGGCGAGTCCTTCCAGATGCTCGAGACCGGCCGGGCGGCGGCGTTCTACATGGACGATGCGCTGCTCTACGGCGAACGGGCCAAGGCCCGCGACCCGCACAAGTGGGTGGTGGTGGGGCAGGAGCAATCGCGGGAAATCTACAGCTGCATGGTGCGCAAGGACGATCCGCAATTCCTGGCGCTGGTCAACGCGACCCTGGCCGATTTGTACAAGTCGGGGGAAATCAACGAGATCTACGATCGCTGGTTCCAGAAACCGATTCCACCCAAGGGCCTGAACCTGGAGTTTCCGATGACCAGCGAGTTGAAGGCGATCATTGCCAAGCCGACGAGTGAGCCGGTGCAATAGGCCGTCCAGACATCCACGATGCCCTGTGGGAGTGAGCTTGCTCGCGATAGCGCCGGATCAGTCGGCATCGATATTGACTGACCCACCGCCATCGCGAGCAAGCTCGCTCCCACAGGAGATGTATCTGATTTCAGAAATCCCCCCACAACTGCTGCGCCACCGCCAACGCCACTACCGGCGCGGTTTCGGTGCGCAGCACGCGGGGGCCGAGGCGGGCGGCGTGGTAGCCGGCGGCTTTGGCCTGCTCGACCTCGGCATCCGACAAGCCGCCCTCGGGGCCGATCAGGAAGGCCAGTGTGGACGGTTTGTCATGGCCGACCAGCGGCTCGGCCACCGGGTGCAGTACCAGTTTCAGTTCGGCCTCGGCCTGCTTCAACCAGTCCGCCAGCAACAGCGGCGGGTGGATCACCGGCACGGTCGATCGCCCGCACTGTTCGCAGGCGCTGATCGCCACCTGGCGCCAGTGCAGCAAGCGCTTGTCGGCGCGCTCGTCCTTGAGGCGCACTTCGCAGCGCTCGCTGAAAATCGGCGTGATCTCGCTGACCCCCAATTCCGTGGCCTTCTGGATCGCCCAGTCCATGCGCTCGCCCCGGGACAGGCCCTGGCCGAGGTGAATACGCAGCGGCGATTCAGGCTGTCCGGCGAATTGCTCGTCCAGTTGCACCCGCACGCGTTTCTTGCCGACTTCGGCCAGGGTGCCGCGAAACTCCTGGCCGGAGCCGTCGAACACCTGCACCGCATCGCCCTCGGCCATGCGCAGCACCCGGCCTATGTAGTGGGCCTGGGCCTCAGGCAGCTCGTGATCGCCGAGGCTCAGGGGGGCATCGATGAAGAAGCGGGACAGTCTCATGTTTTGTTCTCTATTGAATCTGAATTCGCCATTGCTGCGAGGGAGCTTTTGTGGCGAGGGTGCTTGCTCCCGCTCGATTGCGCAGCAATCGCCAGGAGGGGCCGCTTCGCAGCCAGCGGGAGCAAGCTCCCTCGCCACAGAGAAATTTGTCGTCAGCCCGGATCGCGATAACCCGGGTGAAAGTCCTTCGGCACCGCCACGCTGACCTTGTCCCGGGTGGCGATGTCGATGCCTTCGCTGGCCACTTCGGCGAGGAAGTCGATCTGCTCCGGGGTGATGACATACGGCGGCAGGAAATACACCACGCTGCCCAGCGGTCGCAACAATGCACCGCGCTCCAGGGCATGCTGGAACACGGCCAGGCCGCGGCGTTCCTGCCATGGATAAGCAGTCTTGCTGGCCTTGTCCTTGACCATCTCGATGGCCAGCACCATGCCGGTCTGGCGAACCTCGGCGACGTTCGGATGGTCGGCCAGGTGGGCGGTCGCGCTGGCCATGCGTTGGGCCAGGGCTCGGTTGTTTTCGATGACGTTGTCGTCTTCGAAGATATCCAGCGTCGCCAGGGCCGCCGCGCAGGCCAGCGGGTTGCCCGTGTAGCTGTGGGAATGCAGGAAGGCGCGCAAGGTCGGGTAGTCGTCGTAGAACGCGCTGTAGACCTCGTCGGTGGTCACGCACGCCGCCAGCGGCAGGTAACCGCCGGTCAGGGCCTTGGACAGGCAGAGGAAATCCGGGGTGATGCCGGCCTGTTCACAGGCAAACATCGTCCCGGTGCGGCCGAAGCCGACGGCGATTTCGTCGTGGATCAGGTGCACCCCATAGCGGTCGCAGGCCTCGCGCAGCAGCTTCAGGTACACCGGGTGGTACATGCGCATGCCGCCAGCGCCCTGGATCAGCGGCTCGACGATCACCGCCGCCACCGTGTCGTGGTGCTCGGCCAGGGTCTGCTCCATGGCGGCGAACATATTCCGCGAATGCTCCTCCCAACCCATGCCTTCGGGGCGGTGGTAGCAGTCGGGGCTCGGCACCTTGATCGTGTCCAGCAGCAACGCCTTGTAGGTTTCGGTGAACAACGGCACGTCGCCCACCGACATCGCCGCGATGGTTTCGCCGTGGTAACTGTTGCTCAGGGTGACGAAGCGCTTCTTGTCCGGCTGGCCGCGATTGATCCAGTAGTGGAAGCTCATCTTCATCGCCACTTCGATGCAGGACGAACCGTTATCGGCGTAGAAGCACCGGGTCAGGCCCTCGGGCGTCATCTTCACCAGGCGTTCGGACAGCTCGATCACCGGCTGGTGGCTGAAGCCGGCAAGGATCACATGCTCCAGTTGATCGACCTGGTCCTTGATGCGCTGGTTGATGCGCGGGTTGGCGTGGCCGAACACGTTGACCCACCAGGAACTGACGGCATCGAGGTAGCGCTTGCCTTCGAAATCTTCCAGCCACACGCCTTCACCGCGCTTGATGGGGATCAGGGGCAGCTGTTCGTGGTCTTTCATCTGGGTGCAGGGATGCCACAGCACCGCGAGGTCGCGTTGCATCCACTGGTTATTCAGGCCCATGTACAGTCTCCTCGAGGCGGCTCGCGGCGGGCGCGGGCAAAACAATCGCGCAAGCCTATGCAATGGCGGCCGTGGGGACAACCCATTGTGTCATTCGCGCTACTTTGAGCCAGGCGATAGACGTCGCTGGCGGCGTTTTGATGGCTGACGTATTCTTCGCCGTTCCCTGGGCCGACTGGCTCGAAAAATCGCGAGCCGCCTGGCTCGAAGCTGAAATTTCCTAGGTTTTAATCCGGAGTTCGTTGAATGTCTGCTGGTTGGCTGCGCGCCTGTGCGCTGGTGATGATAGGGCTGTTCAGCGTTTCGGCGCTGGCCAAGGACAAGCAACCGACGGCCATCGTCATCGGCGGCGGGTTGGCCGGACTGACGGCGGCCTACGAGCTGCAAAACAAGGGCTGGGCCGTGACCCTGCTGGAAGCCAAGCCGAGCCTGGGTGGCCGCTCGGGCATGGCCACCAGCGAGTGGATCGGCAACGAAAAGACCCAGCCGGTGCTGAACAAGTACGTCTCCACCTTCAAGCTGAGCACCACGCCGGCCCCGGAATTCGTGCGGACCCCCAGCTACCTGATCGACGGTACGTATTTCACCGCCGCGGACCTGGCGACCAAGCAGCCGGCCACCGCCGAAGCCCTCAAGCGCTACGAAACCACCCTGGACGACCTGGCGCGCTCCATCGATGACCCGCAGAACCCAGCGGCCACCAACACCTTGCATGCGCTGGACCAGATCACCGTGTCCAACTGGCTCGACCGCCTGCAATTGCCAGCCACGGCCCGTCAGTTGGTGAATCAGGAAATTCGCACGCGCTACGACGAGCCTTCGCGCCTGTCGCTGCTGTATTTCGCTCAGCAGAACCGTGTCTATCGCGGCGTGTCCGACCGCGACCTGCGGGCCTCGCGCTTGCTCGGTGGCAGTCCGGTCCTGGCCCAGGCGTTCGTCAAGCAACTGAAAACCATCAAGACCAACTCGCCCGTGTCGGCCATCTCCCAGGACAAGGACGGCGTGACCGTCAAGGTCGGCAGCGTCGGCTACCAGGCTGACTACGTGGTGCTGGCGGTGCCATTGCGGGCCCTGAACAAGATCCAGCTGACCCCGGCCCTGGATGCCCAGCATCAAGGTGCGATCAAAGGCACCAACTACGGCTGGCGCGACCAGATCATGCTCAAGTTCAAAACCCCGGTCTGGGACAGCAAGGCGCGCATGTCGGGTGAGATCTACAGCAACACCGGCCTGGGCATGATGTGGATCGAGCCGGCCATGAAGGGCGGCGCCAACGTTGTCATCAACCTGTCCGGCGACAACGCCCGGGTGATGCAGGCCTTCGGCGACAAGCAGATGGTCGACCAGGTGCTGATCCGCCTGCACGCATTTTATCCACAGGCCCGTGGCGCGTTCACCGGCTATGAGATCCGCCGCTACAGCACCGACCCGTCCATGGGCGGCGCCTACCTGGCCTTTGGCCCCGGTCAGATCAGCAAGTACTGGCGCCTGTGGGAAAAACCGTTGCAGCGCGTAGCCTTTGCCGGTGAACACACCGACACCTTGTACCCAGGCACCCTGGAAGGCGCGTTGCGCAGCGGCGAGCGGGCAGCCAGCCAGGTCCAAGATCTGGCGGCCGGCAAGTCGTTCGAACCGGCCAAGGTAGCACCAGTTGCCGCAGCGGCGGCCGGTGCGGTGGCGGCGAAGAAGGGCAACTTCTTCAGCAACCTGTTTGGCGGTTCGGATGACGACAAGAAACCCGAGCCGGTGAAGGCGCCAGAGCCGGTAGCACCGCCGCCAGCTCCAACGCCTGCCCCAGCACCGGCCCCGGTGGAACCTCCCGCGCCGGCCCCGGCGAAGGTTGAGCCCGCCAAGAAAGCAGCGGCCAAACCTGCGGCGAAAAAACCAGCCGCCAAGGCCCCGGCTAAAAAAGCCCCGGCCAAGGCTCCGGTGAAAAAGGCCGAGCCGGTGAAGAAGCCAGCCGTCAAACCGGCGACGGCTACTGAGACCAAGGCTCAGTAACGGTCAGGTGGAAAGAGCGCGGCACAAAGGCCGAATGCTGTTCACTTAAGGCAGTCGACAAACCTGTGGCGAGGGAGCTTGCTCCCGCTGGGTCGCGAAGCGTCCCTGTTTTGGGGCTGCTGCGCAGCCCAGCGGGAGCAAGCTCCCTCGCCACGGCTTGCTGACGTCCTACACGCCTCGGTGATATATCGGAAACTTCCCACCCTTTAACCGGAAGCAGGCGATAGAGCGCATCAAGTCATGAGACTAGGCTCTCCAAAAAAACAGGAGCGCGTATGAAAATACTCATGGCGATGGTCGTATTGGTTTCGATGTATGGGTGTGTGTATGGTGAATGTCGGGATCCTCTGATGATCCCGATGGTTCCAGAACGAGGCCCTCAGTCGGCGTACAAGTGCACGTTTGACCCATACAAGCCTGAATGCTCGGTGAACTGATAATTCAAGGTCATGAAAGCTGAGCGAACATGAACCTAATAACGGCTTTAATGCTATTGGCAGAATTCGGTGTCAGTGGTTGCACTGCTGATGGTCGTTTGGTGCTGAAAAAGCACGACCCTCAATTAACTTATAGATGTGACATGGATCCTTACAGGCCTGAGTGCGTCAATAAGTAAGCAAACTCGCTACCAAACGATTGCAAGGTGTCAGATGCTGCCCCACGCTGGCTCGCAAGCCCGCTCGCGATGACGGCTTCCAGCCGAGCTGATCTCCTGGTTCCCCCTCGCCATTACGCAGCGCATTCGCTTTAATCTTTCCTTAACCCACCGCCTCCAGACTGATGATCGTATTTCTCGATATTTCAAAGCGAAATTTTCCGCTTTAAATCGATAGATAAGTCGCTAGTCTTGAGCGCAGTTTTTACAGGATATGAGCAATGCAGCTTCGCAACTCTTCTTCTCGTTATGGCTGGGTCAGCATCGTTTCCCACTGGGCCGTTGCCCTGGCGGTGTACGGGTTGTTCGCCCTGGGCCTGTGGATGGTTGGCCTGGATTACTACAGCACCTGGCGCAAAGACGCGCCGGACCTGCACAAGAGCATCGGCCTGGTGCTGCTGGCGGTCATGCTGCTGCGAGTGATCTGGCGTTTTGTCAGCCCGCCGCCACCGACCCTGGAAACCTACGGACGCCTGACTCGCGTCAGTGCCAAGCTTGGCCATGGCGCACTGTATCTCGGGCTGTTCGCCGTGATGATTGCCGGTTACCTGATTTCCACCGCAGACGGTGTCGGGATTCCGGTGTTTGGCCTGTTTGAAGTACCCGCGCTGGTGTCCGGACTGCCCGATCAGGCAG
Organism: Pseudomonas sp. LARHCG127; assembly: GCF_052871455.1. Lineage (NCBI taxonomy): Bacteria > Pseudomonadati > Pseudomonadota > Gammaproteobacteria > Pseudomonadales > Pseudomonadaceae > Pseudomonas > Pseudomonas sp. LARHCG127. The sequence goes on along the minus strand of NZ_JBIXJT010000002.1, from coordinate 32,322 downwards.
ACGTCGCCGGCCAGATCCATTTTTACCTGGCATGGGCGTTGGTAATTTTTTCCGGCCTTCATGCGTTGGCAGCATTGAAACACCACTTTATCGACCGTGACGCGACCCTCAAGCGAATGCTGGGGCGCGAAGCCTGATGTTCAACCTTGACTCCAAAGGAATAGAAAGCATGTTGAAAAAGACGCTCGCCGCCCTGGCAATCGGTTCTGCCCTGCTGTCCGCCGGCCAGGCCATGGCTGCCGACTACGTGGTCGACAAGGAAGGCCAGCACGCCTTCGTCGACTTCAAGATCAGCCACCTGGGCTATAGCTACATCACGGGTACCTTCAAGGACATCGACGGCAAGTTCAGTTTCGATGCCGCCAAGCCTGAAGCCAGCAAGATCGAGTTCAACGTCAACACCGCCAGCGTGTTCACCAATCACGCCGAGCGTGACAAGCACATCGCCAGCGCTGACTTCTTGAATGCCAGCAAATTCGGCAAGGCCACGTTCGTGTCCACCAGCGTCAAGTCCACCGGCGAAAACACGGCCGATGTGACCGGTGACCTGACCCTGCTGGGCGTGACCAAGCCGGTTGTGGTCAAGGCGACTTTCCTGGGTGAAGGCAAGGATCCGTGGGGCGGCTACCGTGCCGGCTTCGAAGGCACCACTACCATCAAGCGTTCCGACTTCGGCAAGCAGAAAGACCTGGGACCAAAATCCGACGCGGTCGAACTGTACGTCTCGTTCGAAGGTGTCAAAGCGAAGTAACTTTCGCGCCTGACAAAAAAACGCCCCTGGTCTTGCGATCAGGGGCGTTTTTTATTGCGCGGATTCCGGTGTCACAGAAGACCCTGTGGGAGCGAGCTTGCTCGCGATGGCGCCCTGCCTGTCAATTTCGATGTTGACTGATACACCGCTATCGCGAGCAAGCTCGCTCCCACATTTGGAATTGTGTTGGGCCAAAAAAATGCCCCGGGTCGCAAGGCCCGGGGCATTTCTCAAGGCTTGGAAAAACTCAACGATTGCGTGTCAGCAAGGCCGGTTTTTCACCCCGTGGGCGGCTTGGCAGTTGATCCAGCTGTTCAGGCGTCGGGAAACGATCGGCTTTCGATTCCTTGTGCATGATCTTCGGCTGGTTGCTGCGCGGGTTCTGCACGGCGGGTTCCTGGCGAGGCTGGTCGTCACGGGCCGGGCGGCGCGGGCGGGTGTCGTCGCGGCGGGCTTGACCGTCACGGGGGGCACCGTTGCGTGGACCGTTGCGCTTGGCCGGTGGCGTGCCGGTGGAAGAGCCGTTGCTGTTGCGCGGACCGTTCTGGCGACCTTGTGGCTGGCCGGTGCGCGGAGCGCCTGCACCGGTGCCCTGTGCCGGGGCACCTGGGCGGCGACCGCGGCCTTGGGCCGGTTTCTGCTGAGGCACGTAGTCGACGCGGTTACCGAAGTTATCCACATCGTCATCCAGGAACTCGTCCGGAGCACGATCGGCTGCGGCACGCGGTGCTGGGCGCTGCTGTTCACGGGCCGGAGTGCCTTCGCGAGGCTTTTGCTCGCGGGCAGGGCGTTCGCCGCGGCCATTGCTGTTGCTGGCCGATTTTTCCTTGCCCTTGTCCTTGCCTTTGTCTTTGCGACCGCCGCCGCCACCGCCGCCATTCGGGCCGTCGCCGCGTGGGCCGCGGGCGTTGCGTGGATTGCGCACGTCTGGACGTTCGCGCACTTCAGGCTTCTCGGCCTCGATGGTGCTGGCATCAAAGCCCATCAGGTCGCCGTCGGCGATTTTCTGCTTGGTCATGCGCTCGATGCTTTTGAGCAGTTTTTCTTCGTCCGGCGCGACCAGGGAAATCGCCTCGCCGGAACGACCGGCCCGGCCGGTACGGCCGATACGGTGCACGTAATCTTCATCGACGTTCGGCAGCTCGAAGTTGACCACGTGGGGCAACTGGTCAATGTCCAGGCCACGGGCCGCGATGTCGGTGGCCACGAGGATGCGCACTTCGCCGGCCTTGAAATCGGCCAGGGCCTTGGTGCGAGCGTTCTGGCTCTTGTTGCCATGGATCGCCACGGCCGGCAGGCCATGTTTGTCCAGGTACTCGGCCAGGCGGTTGGCGCCGTGCTTGGTGCGGGTGAAGACCAGGACCTGTTCCCAGGCGCCGGCGGTAATCAGGTGCGCCAGCAGGGCACGCTTGTGGCTGGCCGCCAGGCGGAACACGCGCTGCTCGATCCGCTCGACCGTGGTGTTCGGCGGCGTGACTTCGATGCGCTCCGGGTTGTGCAGCAGCTTGCCGGCCAGGTCGGTGATGTCCTTGGAGAACGTCGCTGAAAACAGCAGGTTCTGGCGCTTGGCAGGCAGGCGGGCGAGGACTTTCTTCACGTCATGGACAAAGCCCATGTCGAGCATGCGGTCGGCTTCGTCCAGCACGAGGATTTCGACGTGGGACAAATCGACGCTGCCCTGGCCGGCCAGGTCCAGCAGGCGACCGGGGCAGGCCACCAGTACATCGACGCCACGGGACATGGCCTGGACCTGGGGGTTCATGCCAACGCCGCCAAAAATGCAGGCGCTGACGAACTTCAGGTCGCGAGCGTAGATCTTGAAGCTCTCGTGTACCTGGGCCGCCAGTTCGCGGGTGGGGGTCAGGACCAGTACGCGCGGTTGGCGCGGGCCATGACGCTGGGATTTGTCTGGGTGACCGTTGGGAAACAACCGCTCCAGGATCGGAAGGGCGAAACCGCCGGTTTTGCCAGTACCTGTCTGCGCCGCGACCATCAAGTCGCGACCTTGCAACACGGCGGGAATGGCCCGCTGTTGCACCGGGGTAGGCTGGGTATAGCCGGCGGCTTCGATGGCGCCGACTAAAGCCTCGGAGAGACCGAGGGAAGCAAAGGACATGAGTAATCCTGTTTTAGTGAGGGCCTGGCCCAATGGGATAGTCTTGCCGGGCGCGAATGACGTTCAACAAAAAGACGTCATCCCGTCCGGTCCTGCCGGGCCTCGAAGGCGGGTCCGGACAAGGCTCGCGCGGGCTGTAGGCTGCGCTGTAGCGGTGTCGGGATGCCTTTTGCAAGACCGGGCGTCCGGGCGTGAGCCTGGCGGGAAGGCCGGAGTATAACAGAGCAAACGCCGCGCGCCGCTTTCCTGCTGCTCAACGGTTTATTTCAGCACTGGACTGGCTGGGTGAGCGGTCTTCGCCAGGGGGCCGGCGCCGTAGCGGGCGCTCAGTTCGGCATAGGCCGGTTCGCGCTTGAAACGCTTGAGTTCGGCACCGAAGCGTTGCACCAGCAAATCCATGCCGGCGTTGCGCCGCACCGCCAGGTATTGGCTTTGACGGCTCACCACCATAGGGTTTTCGGTGATCTGGTCGCCCAGTTGCATTTGTTCGAGCACATGGCGACCGACCCTGCGGTCGGTGATAAGCAAGTCGATCCGGCCCAGTTGCAACTTGCCGAAGTTGGCTTCGTGGGTGGGCGCCGCTTCACGTCTGAACCGGGGCGACTCACTGAAGGCCTGGCTGTACAGGTAGCCGGGCGAGGTACCAACCGTCAGGCCGGCCAGGTCATCGAGCGTGCGAAATGGGTGGGGCCGGGCGTTGGCGTAGAACATCACGAATTCCACGTCCGACAGCGGTTCGCTGGGATAAAGCAGCGTCGCATCGCGTTCATTGCTGTGGAAAATGTCCAGCGCGCCGTCCGCCAACCCCTGTTCGAGCATCGCCAGGCAACGCTTCCAGGGCAGAAACTGCCATTCCACGTCGATGCCCAGGCGCTTGAACACAATGGCCGTGGTTTCGTAGTCCAGGCCGAGCATCTTGCCGTTCTCTTCGTAGACATACGGGGCCCAGGGCTCGGTGACAATGCGCAACTTCTCGGCCTGAGCGGTCATGCTCAGGCACAAGAGAAAAAAGAAGGTCAGCAGCTGGACAATGACGGGCATGGCCTGAGGTTACGACGAGAACTCATCAAATAGCTAGAGCGCTCTGGCCTGCGCCTTGATTGCCTTTTGCTTGCCTTTGGTGCTCATTGAGGCCTCGTGGCATTCATCCGATGCGAACGCATTTGCTTGAGGCTGAGGAGCGCTGAATGGAAAAGGCCTTGGTTTTCGCCAAGGCCTCTTTGTACAACCGCATCAAGTCATTCAACGCGGCAGCTTGAGGTTGTTCCATACCGCGAGGCTGGGCTCGGCCTGGTTAAGGGTATAGAAATGCAGCCCCGGTGCGCCGCCTTGCAACAACCGTTCGCACATTTGCGTGATGACGTCCTCGCCGAAGCGTTGGATGCTCGAGGAATCGTCGCCATAGGCTTCCAGCTGCTTGCGGATCCAGCGTGGGATTTCCGCACCGCATGCGTCGGAGAAACGCGCCAGCTTGCTGTAGTTGGTGATCGGCATGATGCCCGGCACGACCGGAATATCGACGCCCAGCTTGCGGATACGTTCGACAAAGTAGAAGTAACTGTCGGCGTTAAAGAAGTATTGGGTAATCGCGCTGTTGGCGCCGGCATTGGCCTTGCGGACGAAATTGTTGAGATCGTCTTCAAAGTTACGCGCTTGCGGGTGCATCTCCGGGTACGCAGCCACTTCAATGTGGAAGTGATCGCCGGTTTCTTCGCGGATGAAGTTCACCAATTCGTTGGCGTGGCGCAGCTCGCCGCTGGCCATGCCCATGCCCGACGGCAGGTCGCCACGCAGGGCAACGATGCGCTTGATGCCAGCGGCCTTGTACTGGGTCAACAGGCTGCGCAGGTCGTCCTTGCTGTCGCCGACGCAGGACAGGTGCGGAGCGGCCGGGACTTTGACTTCGCTTTCGAGCTGCAACACGGTGTTCAGGGTGCGGTCACGGGTCGAACCGCCGGCGCCATAGGTGCAGGAGAAGAAGTCGGGGTTGTAGCGGGCCAACTGACGGGCAGTGGCGATCAGTTTTTCATGCCCAGCATCGGTCTTTGTCGGGAAGAACTCGAAGCTGTAGCGACGGTCTTGGGACATGGTCATATCCTTGGAAACTCGTAGGCCGGAGAGGCTTGCAGAGCCCCCTGTGGAGGCGGGCCAGTGTGGGAGCGAGCCTGCTCGCGATGCAGACACCTCGATCGGCCGGGCCGGCCGCGGGGGCGGCAATCGGGCGCCGGCGGGCGCCCCCCAAAG
>NZ_JBIXJT010000002.1:0-27201 GCF_052871455.1 Pseudomonas sp. LARHCG127 | reverse complement strand
CCCCCCCCCCCCTCCCTCTCCACACCCCCCTCCCGCACTTACTGCCCCCGCCCCCCCCACCCCCCCCCCCCCCCGCTCCCACAAAAGCGCATGCCCCGCAAAGGGCAGTGCCGATCAGTAGCGGTAAGCGTGCGGCTTGAACGGGCCTTCGACGGTGACGCCGATGTAGTCAGCCTGTTGCTTGGTCAGCTTGGTGACCACGCCGCCGAAGCCGCGGACCATTTCCAGGGCCACTTCTTCGTCGAGTTTCTTCGGCAACACTTCCACGGTCAGGCGCTCGGCTTTCTGGGCTGGCGACAGATCGGCGTATTTCTGGCCGAACAGGAAGATCTGGGCCAGGACCTGGTTGGCGAACGAGCCGTCCATGATGCGGCTTGGGTGACCGGTGGCATTGCCCAGGTTCACCAGGCGGCCTTCGGCCAGCAGGATCAGGTAGTCATCGTTCTGTGGGTCGAAGCTGCCAGTGCCGGTGCGGTGCACCTTGTGGACCTGCGGCTTGACTTCTTCCCATGCCCAGTTCTTGCGCATGAAGGCGGTGTCGATTTCATTGTCGAAGTGGCCGATGTTGCAGACCACGGCGCGCTTCTTCAGGGCCTTGAGCATGTTGGCGTCGCAGACGTTGACGTTACCGGTGGTGGTCACGATCAGGTCGATCTTGCCCAGCAGGGCCTTGTCGATGCTGGCTTCGGTGCCGTCGTTGATCCCGTCGATGAACGGCGAAACCAGCTCGAAACCGTCCATGCAGGCCTGCATGGCGCAGATCGGGTCAACTTCGGACACCTTGACGATCATGCCTTCCTGGCGCAGCGACTGGGCCGAACCCTTGCCCACGTCACCGTAGCCGATCACCAGGGCCTGCTTGCCGGACAGCAAGTGGTCGGTGCCGCGCTTGATGGCGTCGTTGAGGCTGTGACGGCAGCCGTACTTGTTGTCGTTCTTGCTCTTGGTCACCGAGTCGTTGACGTTGATGGCCGGGATTTTCAGCTCGCCCTTGGCCAGCATGTCCAGCAGGCGGTGCACGCCGGTGGTGGTTTCTTCGGTCACGCCGTGGACTTTATCCAGCACGGCTGGGTATTTCTTGTGCAGCAGCTCGGTCAGGTCGCCGCCGTCGTCGAGGATCATGTTGGTGTCCCACGGCTGGCCATCCTTGAGGATGGTCTGCTCCAGGCACCACTCGTACTCTTGCTCGGTCTCGCCTTTCCAGGCGAATACCGGGATGCCGGCGGCGGCGATGGCGGCAGCGGCCTGGTCCTGGGTCGAGAAGATGTTGCAGGACGACCAGCGCACTTCGGCACCCAGGGCAACCAGGGTTTCGATCAGCACGGCGGTCTGGATGGTCATGTGGATGCAGCCGAGGATTTTTGCGCCCTTCAATGGCTGTTCGCCAGAGTACTTGCGGCGCAGACCCATCAGGGCTGGCATTTCGGATTCGGCGATGATGATTTCGCGACGGCCCCAGGCAGCCAGGGACATGTCGGCGACTTTGTAGTCGGTAAAAGCAGCAGGCGTGATGACAGCGCTCATGAAGAGCCTCCATTCGTAATGTATGCGAATGGGCGCCGTTGTGCGTTTAGTGTCCGTGCGGGTAGCCCCGTACAAACAACGCCCCATCCGAGCCTGACAGGTCGAGCCTGCTGCAGCGCCCCTCGGACAGGTGGCGGGAACGGTCCAAAGGGTGGACCGGTAAAGCGGTGGCGATTATAACGGGCTAATCGGATCTTCCAAAAGGGTTTCTGTCGGCAAATCAAAAATGCCGATGACCGTCATAGGGCCCGCGACGTAGAGCTCGGCCGTGGGGTCTGCCATGATGCGGCAATCCATCGGCCAGACGCTCAGGAGTGATCATGAATTTCCACACCCGCAAATGGGTCAAGCCCGAAGACCTCAACCCCAACGGCACGCTGTTCGGCGGCAGCCTGTTGCGCTGGATCGACGAGGAGGCGGCGATCTATGCCATCGTCCAGCTCGGCAACCAGCGCGTGGTCACCAAGTACATTTCGGAAATCAATTTCGTCAGTGCTTCGCGCCAGGGCGACATCATCGAGCTGGGCATCACCGCCACTGAGTTTGGTCGCACGTCCATCACCCTGACCTGCGAGGTGCGCAACAAAATCACCCGCAAGAGCATCCTGACCGTGGAGAAAATGGTCTTCGTCAACCTCGGCGAAGACGGCCTGCCCGCACCTCATGGCCGGACCGAGATCAAGTACGTCAAGGATCAGTTCAAGGATGATGTCGTCGAGTGAGGTCGGCGGCGCTGCTATCGCGAGCAAGCTCGCTCCCACATGTCATGTATGGGTTGTCACTGAACAGCGCTGGACGCCGCGTGTCGTAGGTACATCACGCCACGGCTTCAGGAGCTGTATGGACACCCACAAAGAAGGCAAGACCCCGGACCTTTCGGCTCAGGAACAGCACGAAGTCGACCGTAACCAGCCGCCGCGGGCGGCCGTGCTGCATGAAATCATCCGCACCCAAGGCAATCTGGAGCTGGAGCGCAGCGTTGCCGCGCTGTGGTGGTCGGCGCTGGCGGCCGGGCTGACCATGGGCCTGTCCCTGATGGCGATGGGCTTGCTCAATTCTCGATTACCGGATCACGAAGGTTTCAAAGTGATCGCCAGTTTCGGTTACTGCGCAGGCTTTCTAGCGGTGATTCTCGCGCGCCAGCAATTGTTCACCGAAAACACCCTGACCGCCGTGCTACCGATCATGAGCAAGCCGACTTTGGGCAATTTCGGCCGATTGTTCCGGTTATGGGGCGTGGTGCTGGTGGGCAACCTGTGCGGCACCTTGTTGGTGGCCTATGTGATGCTGCACCTGCCGATTTTTGATCGGCGCACCGATCTGGCCTTCCTGGAGATCGGTCGCAAGGTCATGGAGAACGACACTGGCCAGATGTTCGCGAAGGGCATCATCTCCGGCTGGATGATCGCCACCATGGTCTGGATGATTCCGTCCATGGAAAGCGCCAAGATGTGGATCATCATCCTGATCACCTACCTCATGGCGCTCGGGGACTTCACCCACATCGTCGTCGGCTCGGCCGAAGTGTCCTACCTGGTCTTTGCCGGGCAATTGTCCTGGGAAGACTTCTGGATGGTGTTCGCCGCGCCGACCCTGGCGGGGAACATCATCGGTGGCAGTTTTATTTTCGCCCTGATCAGTCACGCACAGGTGCGCAGCGAGACCAATACACCCCTCAGTCGGCAAGGCCTGCCGCCACGCCGCGATGACGACGCTGACGGTAAATAAAATACAACGCGGTCAGTACCGTCAGGCCGCCGACAGCGGCCCCGGCCCATGGTAGATCCGCCAGGTCGGCACCGCTGGCCACCACCAACCCACCCATCCAGGCCCCGGCCGCGTTGCCGAGATTGAACGCACTCTGATTCAACGTAGAGCCGAGGTTCGGTGCTTCGTGGGCCTGGTCGATGATCAGCAATTGCAGGATCGGGCACAGGGCGAAGGCGAAGACGCCCCACAGCACCAGCGTGATCGCCGCCGGGATCACCGACCGGCTGGTCTGGCTGAACGCGGCCAGCACCAGCACCACGGCCAGGGCCATGCCCACCAGCGCAGGCAGCAGGCGCCGGTCCGCCAGGCGCCCACCGAGGAAACTGCCGGCCGTGAGGCCGACGCCGAACAACAGCAGCATGACGGTGATGCCATGGGGGCTGACACCGGTGATGTCCTGCAGGATCGGCGCGATGTAGGTGAACACGCTGAACAAACTGGTGGAGGCCAGCACGCTCATGCCCAGGGCGAGCAATACGTTGACCTTGCCCAGGACCTTGAATTCGCTGGCCAGGTTGGCTTTGTCCATGGCGATTTCCTTGGGCAGCCAGACCCATTGGGCGATGGCGGCGATCACGCCGATGATCGAGACCGCCCAGAAGGTCGAGCGCCAGCCAGCGTATTGACCCAGGGCCGTGCCCAACGGGACGCCCAGCACGTTGGCCAGGGTCAGGCCGGTGAACATCATGGCAATCGCCTGGGCCCGTTTGTTCGGCGCCACCAGCCCGGCCGCCACCACCGATCCAATGCCAAAGAACGCGCCGTGGCACAACGCAGTGATGACCCGGGCGGCCATCAGCGTGGTGTAGTTCGGCGCCAGGGCGCAGAGCACGTTGCCAAGGATAAACATCAGGGTCATGCCCAGTAGCGTGGCCTTGCGCGGCATGTTGGCGGTGCCAATCGCCAGGATCGGCGCGCCGAACACCACGCCCAGGGCGTAGCCGGTGATCAGCAGCCCGGCCTGGGGAATGCTCACGGCCAGGTCCCGGGCGACATCGGGCAACAGGCCCATGATGACGAATTCAGTCGTGCCGATGCCAAAAGCGGCAACGGCCAAAGCAAGCAAGGCGAGTGGCATGCGCAAGGTCTCTGTCTGTAGTCTTGACGCCCGGATCAGGCATACGCATGCCGGCGCCCCGGTTCGAGTGAACGGGACAACAGCAAAATTATTGGTATTGGTGTATGCGCAACTGAGTGCGGCGTGATCGGTTTGCAGTATAAACGATAGCGAATCAATTCATGAGCCTTACTGGCGTAGGAGCTGACGAGTGCAACGAGGCTGCGATCTTTCCGCCGACAATTGAGTCTGAAGCGAAAGATCAAAAGATCGCAGCCTTCGGCAGCTCCTACGGGGGCGGTGGGACAAGACAAGGAGCGTGCCGTGCTTGCGACGGCCTTGGTGTTGGTAGCGGCGCTGTTGCATGCGGCATGGAATACGCTGATCAAGTTCAGTGGCGAGCGTTTGCTGGTGGTGGCGTGCATGGACAGCGTTGCGCTGCTGTTCGTCGCGTTGGCCCTGGGTTTCGTGGCATGGCCGCCATTGGAAATCTGGCCGTGGATCGTGGCGTCGGCGGCGTTCGAGCTGTTGTACCGTTATTTGCTGATCCAGGCTTATCGGGTCGGTGACCTGGGGTTGGTCTATCCCCTGATGCGCGGCCTGTCGCCGCTGGTGGTGCTGGCCCTGACGTTTATTTTCGCCGGTGAAGCCCTGACGACCCAGCAGGTCATCGGTATCTTGCTGATCCCGTTCGGCATGCTTTGCCTTTTGTGGCAGGGCGGTGGCGGCGACCGGCTGCCTTGGTCGATGCTGCCGGTGGTGGCGCTGATCGGCCTGTGCATCGGTTGCTACACCTTTATCGACGGACATGCTTTGCGGCGTTGGTCCCATCCGCTGGATTACCTGGTCTGGGTCACGCTGCTCAGCGCCTGGCCTTTCCCGTTACTGGCGCTGGTGAGCAAACGGCCGGCGTTCATGCGGTTCTGGCGCGAACAATGGCGGCTGGGGTTGGCGGTCGGATTCTGCGTATTGTTCAGCTACGCTCTGGTGCTGTGGGCCATGCAACTGGGCTCGATCGCCGAAGCGGCGGCGCTGCGGGAGATCAGCGTGATCCTGGTTGTGCTCTTTGGCATGCGCTACCTTAAAGAACCTTTTGGCCGGCCACGGCTCTTAGCCTGCGGGCTGGTGCTGATTGGCATGCTGGTGATGAAATCCTGACCGGCGCCTGATGCTCGATTCTGTATAAAACTCAAAAAGGAAAACGCGGTATGACGGTTGCCCTGTGGTGTGTGTTGATTGCTTTTCTCCTGCCTTATCTGTGTGTCGGGATCGCCAAGGCTGGTGGCAGATACCGGTTGCAGGATAACCATGATCCACGGGATTTTCTGGATTCCCTCGAAGGCGCGCCCCGACGTGCCTTCGCCGCGCAACTGAACAGCTTTGAAATCAGCCCGTTCTTTGCCGCCGCCGTGATCGTCGCTCACCTGGCCGGGAATGCCGAACTGGTCACCATCAACGTGTTGGCGGTGCTGTTCATCACCAGTCGCTTGCTCTACATCATTTGCTATCTGGCGGACTGGGCGATTCTGCGGTCGCTGGTGTGGTTCGTGGGGGTGGGGTTGGTCCTGAGTTTCTTCTTTGTTTCGGTCTGAGCCTGGTTTGGATTTTTAGGGCTTTGCTGGCCTCATCGCGAGCAAGCTCGCTCCCACAGTTGGTCTTTAGTGAATGCACGTCTTGTGTACTCACCCGATCAATGTGGGAGCGAGCTTGCTCGCGATGGGGCCGGGACCATCACCACATCTCTTCAGGGATTGGCGGCATTCGCCACCTGTGGCACTGACGGCAACGCCATGCCCTTGGGCCAGAGCATCCAGATCTGGCCCTGTTGCTTCATGTCCCCGGCCAACTGTCCGGCCGCCTCGCCCGTGCCCCAGAACAGGTCCGCCCGCACTTCGCCGGTGATTGCACCGCCGGTGTCCTGGGCGGCGACGGGCCGGTTCAGGACGCTGCCGTCGGGGCGCGTGGTGGATAGCCATAACAGGCTGCCCAGTGGAATCACCTTGCGATCCACCGCCACGCTGTAGCCGGCGGTCAGCGGTACATTCAACGAGCCTCGCGGGCCTTCGTTGCTGTCGGGGTTGCGGTTGAAGAACACGTAGCTGGGGTTGCTGCCGAGCAATTCGGGAATGCGATTCGGATTGGCCTTGGCCCAGGCGCTGATGGTGCCCATGGTCACATCTTCTTTCTTCAGTTCGCCCTGTTCGACCAGCCAGCGCCCGATGGGGCGGTAAGGGTGGCCGTTCTGGTCGGCATAGCCAATGCGCAACTGGCGGCCGTCAGTCAGTTGAATGCGCCCCGAACCCTGGATCTGCAGGAATTGCAGGTTCATGGGGTCGGTCAGCCAGGCAATGACCGGTGCCTTTACGCCATTGGTCTCGATGGTGGCCGCGTCGTCGTACGGCTTGAGCACCCGGCCTTCAAGACGGCCGCGCAGGCGTTTTCCCTTGAGTTCCGGGTAGATGCTATCCAGCGACACGATGATCATGTCGTCCGGCACACCGTAGACCGGGATATTCGCCGTGGCGGTCTGGGTGAGGCTGCCGGGGTAGACCGGTTCGTAATAGCCGGTAATCAGGCCGTTGGGGCTGTTGTCCCCCGAGCGCAGGCCATAGACGTCCAGGTTTTGTTTCAGGAAACTGCGTACCGCCACAGCCGTCTGCGGCACGTTGGCCGCCGCCGCGCAGGTCGCGCCCCACACCGCGTCGGCCTTGAGCCGGGTGCATGCGCTACGCCAGGAACCGAAACCGGCCAGCAGGTCTGCATCGGACACCGTTGGCAACGCCTCCCAGGGGGCGCTGACGTAGGTGGCGAGGGCGTGGGTCTGCGGTTCCTCGACCTTTTCACCGCGATTGCAACCGGCCAACAGGGCGATCAGCGGTAGGGTCAATGCCAGGCCTTTGTGCCAGGGCTTGATGCGGCTGTTCATGAAGATTTCCTTTGCAGCCATTCGAACACTGTCAGGTGCTCGAACAACCCGTATTGTTGATAGGGGCATTGGTCTTTAACGGTGATCCGAGGATACTAATCGCCGTTTCCTGCCCCGAGGCCAAGATGTTTGTAAAACGATTTTCCATGGCCATGCTGGCCTGTCTGATGTTGTCCGCCTGTGGCGGCGTCGATCCCAATTCTCCCCTGGGCCAGCGCAAGACGATCTTCAAGCAGATGCTCAAGACCAACGAAGAACTGGGCGGTATGTTGCGTGGCCGAGTACCGTTTGACGGCGCACGTTTCGCCGAGGGTGCGGCACAACTGGATCAATTGTCCCATGAGCCGTGGAAACATTTCCCGCAAGTACGCGAGCAAGACCACACCAGCGCCCGGGATGAAGTCTGGCAAAAACAGGCGCGCTTCCAGGAACTGGCCCGCAACCTTGAAGCAGCCACCGGTGAGTTGCTGATCGTCAGCAAGGTCCAGCCCTACCGGGCCAGCAACCTGGGGCCGGCGGTGCAGAAGGTCGAGGATGCGTGCAGTGCCTGTCATAAAGAGTTTCGGGATTATTGACATGTCTTGAAAGATCGCAGGCTTCGCCAGCTCCTACAGGTTGAATGCGATTCCCTGTAGGAGCCTGCGATCTTTGTTCACTTATCCAACTCATCCACCGCTTCCTGCAACTCCTTGCGGGAAGCAGCCAGCTTGTCCTTGCGCTTGTTGATCCGCTCGGCATCGCCTTTCTTCATGGCTTTTTCCAGGTCGGCCTGGCGCCGGCTGACCTCGTGCTTGGCATCGAGCACCTTGTTTTCCCGCTCCTTGCGCAAGGAAGCATCGGTGCAATGGGTGGTAACTTCGTTCAACGCAGTTTCCAGACCCGCCTGCTGATCCTGGTTGCCACGGGACTTGGCCAGTTCGATCTGGTTGATGATGCCCTGGCGCTTGGCCGCGCAACCGGTGAGTTCCGGGGTTTGCTCGTCCGCCATCAAAGGGGCGGCCATGGCGCTGCACAAGAGCAGCAGGGCAGCGGGGGACAGGAAATTCATAGCAACTCCGTAAAAAATCGCGAGCGGTCGGTGCAGATGCGCTGTTGGAACGCATGCTTGCCCCTTGGGTTCAACCGCACGGGGGTCGGATTAAAAACCGTCGATCCCGGCGGTGCGTAATTCGTCACTCAAGGCCAGTACCTGTGGGTCGCGAAAAAAGGCGCTCAATTGCGCGGCGCGTCCCGGTCCGATGCCGGCTTCGGCTTGCCATTGTTCGGTACTGCGTTCGGCCAGCTTCTGCCACGGCCCTTCCAGTCGTGCCTGACCGCTGGGCGGCAGGCCCAAGGCCTTGAGCCAGTGTCCGAAAGGGCGTTGTCGGGCGCTGTCCAGGCTGGCGAGCAGGCGGGCGCTACTGCGCTCGCCGAAGCCGCCAATGTTAGCAAGCTCGGCGGCATCGAGGGTCAACCAATCCAGTAATCCGTTGAGTCGACCGGCAGCCAGGAGTTTTTCCCAGGTGCCGGGGCCGACATGGGGCAGGGCAAGGCCGTGCTTGCCGCTGAGCCAGTTCAGGCGTGCGAGGAATTGGCTTTCACAACCGGGCGTCGCTTGCCAGCAACTCAGGAAGTGATGATCGCTCGCCGTGGGGGCATTGACGTCCTGGCGTTCGAGGCTGCGCAGTACCACCTCGTCGAGGCGTGGGATGGTCAGCCCGGCCAGGCTGATGGCGACCCGGTCGCCGGGGCGGATGTCCATCTCCTCCCAGCGCTTGAGAGAACTGACGCTCACCCGGCGAATCCACCGGTCGTCGAGCCGGATGCGTTCAAGCTCCAGTACGGGGGTGATACGCCCGGTACGACCGACCTTGAAGTGCACCTTGCGCACTTCGGCCAAAGCCTGGGCATACGGATATTTCCAGGCCACGCTCCAGAACGGCGCCCTGGCCTGCCAGCGGTCGGCAGGTGGGCGGCGGCTCTGGCGCAGAACGATGCCGTCGCTGGCGAAGGGCAACGGTGTGCGATACCAGTGGTCGCGCCACTGCTGGGCATCGGCCAATGCCCGGACGGGCTGGTGGTAGTCGCGGGTGTCGGCGAAACCCAGTGCGTTCAGCCCAGTCATCCGTTCGGGCAGGGTGTCGGGCCCTTCAGGCCAGTCCCAGACAAACAGCCCGATGGAGGATGCCTCCTGCGTCGTCAAACTGCTGCGCGCCATCAAGCCCGCCACGGTTGCACGGGCGTTCAGGCTGCCGCTGCGGGCTTGGACATGCGCCTCCAGGCGCCAGTACAACTCACCTTGGACGACCTGGTCCACGGGCTGGCTCAGTTGTTGCGGGATGGCGCCGATCTTGCGCGCATTTGGGGTCCAGTCATGCCCCTGGACGCCATCGCCGCGGCTGATCGCCTGGTGCAGGCGGCCCTTGCGGTAAACCAGGGAGACCGCCACGCCATCGATCTTCGGCTGCGCCCAGACATCCTCCCGACCCTGCAGCCAAGCCTCCACGGCGTCGGCATCCTTGAGTTTTTCCAGGCCGGTATGGACGATGGGGTGTGGCACCTTTCCGCCCGCCGAGCGCAGGGGATCATCGGGCGCCGCGAGATGGAAGCAGCCGCGCCATTGGCCCAACTGGTTGCGGGACTGGTCATAAAGCTCATCGGCCACCAGCGTCTGGCCGAGGCGATGGTAACTGTCGTCCCAGGTGTCGATCTGCTGTTGCAGTGCGGCGATCTCGGCCTGGGCGCGTTCAACAGGCCAGTCGGGACAGGGCGCAGCAACCGCGGGAATAGCGATGAAGACGAGACAGGCGAGGGCATGCAGGTACGGTGGCATCGAAGCATCCTTGCTTGGTTGAGTACCTCAAGGCTAGTCAGTGTCTTGATCGTTGCGAGGCCGGAGCGTTACCGGATTTTGCGGCGACTGATGGCTAAATCGCGGCGGTACAGTCCGACGCGATTTAGCCGCGCAACTGTCCCTTGAACCCCTCGATGACCGGTGCAGAATGAACCTTCGATCCGCCTCCGCCTGGAACGCTCGAATGGACCTGTCGACCCTCGCTGTTTTCATTCCGGCCTGCTTTGCGCTGAACATGGCGCCAGGGCCGAACAACCTGCTCTCCATCAGTAACGCCTCGCGTTATGGCTTCGTCCGGGCGTGCGGCGGCGGTGTCGGTCGATTGCTGGCGTTTGCAATCATGATCGCCCTGGCGGCGGTGGGGCTCACCGCTGTGCTGCACACCTCGGAGTTGCTGTTCCTGGGGATCAAGCTCGTCGGTGCCGGTTACCTGTTCTACCTGGCCGTGCAGTTGTGGCGGGCCCAGCCTGAGGCCGACAACGAAGTCGGGCTCGCCTCGATGAGCCGAGCCGGCCTGGCACGCCAGGAGTTCCTGGTGGCGATCGGGAATCCGAAGGCGATCCTGTTGTTTACTGCGTTCCTGCCGCAATTCGTCGACCGTACCGGCACCGTTACCCAACAATTCGCCGTGCTGGGTGGCTTGTTCCTGGTGCTGGAGTGCATCGCCATCGGGCTGTATTGCTACATGGGCATTTACGCACGGCGGCTGTTTGCCCGGCCCAGCGGTAAGCGCCTGTTCAATCGGATGTGTGCAGGACTGCTCGCCAGCGCGGCTTCGTTTTTGCTGGTGGCACGGCGATCGTGAACATTGCGCTAAGCCTTTGTGGCGAGGGAGCTTGCTCCCGCTGGGGTGCGAAGCGCCCCCTCTAACCATCAGGCGCACTGGTTTCCCCGGAGGACTGATTGGGGCTGCTGCGCAGCCCAGCGGGAGCAAGCTCCCTCGCCACAAAAGCATGAAAACCCCAAGGCATGAAAAAGCCCCTGGCGACCGAGTCGCCAGGGGCTTTTTTACAGGCGGGTATTACAGGCCGGCAGCGGCGCGCAGGGCGTCGGCGCGGTCGGTTTTTTCCCAGGTGAACGTGGTGAAGGTGTCGTCACCCACGGTCTTGGTCTGTGGCGTGCGACCGAAGTGGCCGTAGGCAGCAGTGTCCTGGTACATCGGGTGCAGCAGGTCGAGCATCTTGGTGATGGCGTACGGACGCAGGTCGAACACTTCACGGACCAGGTTGATGATCTTGTCATCGCCGATCTTGCCGGTGCCGAAGGTGTTCAGCGAAATCGACGTAGGCTGGGCCACGCCAATGGCGTAGGACACCTGGATCTCGCAACGCTCGGCCAGGCCGGCGGCTACGATGTTCTTGGCGACATAACGACCGGCGTAGGCGGCCGAACGGTCAACCTTGGAAGGGTCCTTGCCGGAGAACGCGCCGCCGCCGTGACGGGCCATGCCGCCGTAGCTGTCGACGATGATCTTGCGACCGGTCAGGCCGCAGTCGCCCACCGGGCCGCCGATGATGAACTGGCCGGTCGGGTTGATGTGGAACTGGGTGTCCTTGGACAGCAACTCGGCAGGCAGCACGTGCTTGACGATCAGTTCCATCACGCCTTCGCGCAGGTCTTTGTAGGACACATCAGGGTTGTGCTGGGTCGACAGAACGACAGCGTCGATGCCGACCACCTTGCCGCCTTCGTAGCGGCAGGTCACCTGGGACTTGGCGTCCGGGCGCAACCACGGCAGCAGGCCGGATTTACGAGCCTCGGCCTGGCGCTGGACCAGCTGGTGCGAGAAGGTGATCGGGGCCGGCATCAGCACGTCGGTCTCGTTGCTGGCGTAGCCGAACATCAGGCCCTGGTCGCCGGCGCCCTGGTCTTCTGGCTTGGCCCGATCAACGCCCTGGTTGATGTCGGGGGACTGCTTGCCGATGATGTTCATCACGCCGCAGGTCGCGCCGTCGAAGCCAACGTCGGAGCTGTTGTAGCCAATGCCCAGGATGACGTCGCGGACGATCTGTTCCAGGTCGACCCAGGCCGAGGTGGTGACTTCGCCGGCGATGATCGCCACGCCCGTTTTCACCAGAGTCTCGCACGCCACGCGGGCGAACTTGTCTTCAGCAATGATGGCGTCCAGCACCGCATCAGAAATCTGGTCGGCGATTTTGTCCGGATGCCCTTCAGACACGGACTCGGAGGTGAAAAGGGAGTATTCGCTCATCTCGATGTTTTCCTACAAGTTACCGTTGGTGAGTGTCGCCAGTGGCCGCTGAAAGTGGCGAACCTGGATCTGGAAACCATTACGTAAGCCTATATAGAGGCTTTCCCCGGGCACGAGGCCCGCTGTGGTGGCCCAGCGGGCCAGGTCGTCTTGTTCAAAGCCGAGCCAGAGATCGCCGCAGGCTTCCCTGGCCCAACTCTGGTTGTGGCTGCATAACTCGGTCACCAGCAGGCTGCCGCCCGGTTGCAGCAGGCCGGCCATGTGCTTGAGTGCCTCGGCCGGCGCGGCGAAATGATGCAGCACCATATTCAATACAACGCAGTCAGCCTGCAGGTTCATGCCATCCAGTGCATCGGCCAGTTGCAGGCGGACGTTAGCCAGGGCCTCGCGCTCACAAACCTGGCGCGCCAGTTCGAGCATGGCCGGGCTGTTGTCCAGCGCCGTCACTTGGCTGAAGCGCCGCGCCAGCTCCGGCAGAAACGCACCGTCGCCGGGGCCGACTTCGATCGCCGTGGCCGTGGGCTCGAAGCTCAATTTATCGAGCAGTGCCACGACGCTTTCGCGGTACTGCGGCAGTCCGGCGATCAGGTCTTGCTGGGCGCGAAACTTCTCGGCGACCCGTGCGAAGAAGTCCTGGCTGGCAGCGGCCCGTTGGCCGTGGACCTGGGCGATGCGAGCCTGCACGTCGCTCGGCAGGGCCAGCGCGTCCACTTCGTCCAGCAGCGCCGCGTGCAGCTTGCCGCCCAACAGGTCGGTGTGGGGCAGGGCGCGGCGATAGAAGATGGCGTTGCCTTCCCGGCGGGTCGCCACCAGCTCGGCCTGGGCCAGGACCTTGAGGTGGTGGCTCATGCCGGACTGACCGATGCCGAAGATCTGCGCCAGTTCCAGCACGCCGAACGAATCGTTGGCCAGGGCGCGCAATACATTGAGCCGCAACGGATCGCCGCCGGCCTTGCAAAGGGCCGCCAGCTCATCGCAGTCGTCATGGCGAATGGTGGGCGCGGGTAAGTTCATGAGCGGCAGTCTAGTGAGGGGTTTGGATCGCCGCAAGGTCAATATCAAAAAGTTTTGATATTGGTGGATAAATGGCACTTCCCAATCCGTGCTTGACTCTACAACCCATCAGCGGAAAGGTTTCACCTGGCGAATGCGACTTTATCCACCGGAAAAACGCTCATGGATGACTATCTGTCATTGCCCCGGGGCGGGTGGGTGAGGGAAAATGCTCGCCTTTTTCAGTTTCGTTTTATTCATTCTCGATTCAATACCCGCAGGAGAACAGCGATGCCCAGCCGTCGTGAGCGTGCCAATGCCATTCGTGCCCTCAGCATGGATGCCGTGCAGAAAGCCAACAGCGGCCATCCCGGTGCCCCCATGGGTATGGCGGATATCGCCGAGGTGCTTTGGCGCGACTACCTCAAGCACAGCCCGAGCAACCCGGCCTTCGCCGACCGTGACCGTTTCGTACTGTCCAACGGTCACGGCTCGATGTTGATCTACTCGCTGCTGCACCTGACCGGCTATGACCTGTCGATCGATGACCTGAAGAACTTCCGCCAACTGCACAGCCGCACCCCGGGCCACCCGGAATACGGCTACACCCCGGGCGTGGAAACCACCACCGGTCCATTGGGCCAGGGCCTGGCCAACGCCGTGGGTTTTGCCCTGGCGGAAAAAGTCCTGGCCGCGCAGTTCAACCGCCCGGGTCATAACGTCGTCGATCACCACACCTACGTGTTCCTGGGTGATGGCTGCATGATGGAAGGCATTTCCCATGAAGTCGCCTCCTTGGCCGGCACCCTGGGCCTGGACAAGCTGATCGCGTTCTACGACGACAACGGCATCTCCATCGACGGCGAAGTCGAAGGCTGGTTCACCGACGACACCCCCAAGCGCTTCGAAGCCTACAACTGGCTAGTGATCCGCAACGTCGACGGTCACGATCCGGAAGAGATCAAGATTGCCATCGAGACGGCGCGCAAGAGCACCCAGCCGACCCTGATCTGCTGCAAGACCACCATCGGTTTCGGCTCGCCGAACAAGCAGGGCAAGGAAGACTGCCACGGCGCGCCACTGGGCGCCGAGGAAATCGCCCTGACCCGCGCTGCGCTGAAGTGGAACCATGGCCCGTTCGAAATCCCGGCCGACATCTATGCCGAATGGGATGCCAAGGAAAAAGGCCGCGCCCTCGAAGCCGAGTGGGACCAGCGTTTCGCTGCCTATTCCGCCGAATTCCCTGAGCTGGCCAACGAACTGGTGCGTCGCCTCAGCGGCGAGTTGCCGGCCGATTTCGCCGAAAAAGCCTCGGCATATATCGCTGAAGTCGCCGCCAAGGGCGAAACCATCGCCAGCCGCAAGGCCAGCCAGAACACCCTGAACGCCTTCGGCCCATTGCTGCCGGAACTGCTGGGCGGTTCGGCCGACCTGGCCGGTTCCAACCTGACCCTGTGGAAAGGCTGCAAAGGTGTCAGCGCCGAAGACGCCAGCGGCAACTACATGTACTACGGCGTTCGTGAGTTCGGCATGAGCGCGATCATGAACGGCGTTGCGCTGCACGGCGGCCTGGTGCCTTACGGCGCGACCTTCCTGATGTTCATGGAGTACGCCCGCAACGCCGTGCGCATGTCGGCGTTGATGAAAAAACGCATCCTGTATGTGTTCACCCATGACTCCATCGGCTTGGGCGAAGACGGCCCGACGCACCAGCCGATCGAGCAACTGGCGAGCCTGCGTTGCACGCCGAACCTGGATACCTGGCGTCCCTGCGATGCCGTGGAATCGGCGGTGGCCTGGAAATACGCCCTCGAGCGTAACGACGGCCCGTCGGCACTGATCTTTTCGCGCCAGAACCTGCAGCACCAGAACCGCGGTGCCGACCAGATCGGCGACATCGCGCGCGGCGGCTACGTGCTCAAGGACTGCATTGGCGAGCCTGAGCTGATCCTGATTGCTACCGGTTCCGAAGTCGGCCTGGCCGTCCAGGCCTATGACAAGCTGACCGAGCAGGGCCGCAACGTACGCGTGGTGTCCATGCCGTGCACCAGCGTGTTCGACGCCCAGGATGCCGGTTACAAGCAAGCGGTGTTGCCGCTGCAGGTCAGTGCGCGGATCGCCATCGAAGCTGCCCATGCCGATTACTGGTACAAGTACGTGGGCCTGGAAGGCCGCGTGATCGGCATGACCACCTACGGCGAATCGGCACCTGCGCCGGCGCTGTTCGAGGAGTTTGGCTTCACCCTGGAAAACATCCTGGGTCAGGCGGAAGAGCTGCTGGAAGACTGATCTGTAAAAGGTTGTCTGTGCTGACGCCATCGCGAGCGAGCTCGCTCCCACAAGGATCTCCACTGACCCTGTGGGAGCGAGCTTGCTCGCGATAGCGGTGGTGCAGGCAATGCTGGTCTTAACGGATTCACCCGATCAGAGAACCCCCATGCCCCAACCGCGTCCCTACAAAGTTGCACTCAACGGCTACGGCCGGATTGGTCGTTGCGTCTTGCGTGCGTTGTTCGAGCGAGGGGCCAAGGCCGGTTTCGAAATCGTGGCGATCAACGACCTGGCCGACATGGCCAGCATCGAATACCTGACACGCTTTGACTCCACCCACGGCCGGTTCCCCGGTGAAGTGCGGGTCGAGGGCGATTGTCTGCATATTAATGGTGATTGCGTGAAGGTCCTGCGCAGCGCCACCCCCGAAGGCATCGATTGGGCGTCCCTGGGCGTCGATCTGGTGCTTGAATGTTCCGGCGCCTATAACACTCGCGACGATGGCCTGCGCTTCATCGCCGCCGGCGCGCCACGGGTATTGTTCTCACAGCCGATGGCCAGCGAAGCGGACGTCGACGCCACCATCGTCTATGGCGTGAACCAGGATTGCCTGAGCGGCGAAGAGCTGCTGGTGTCCAACGCGTCCTGCACGACCAACTGCGGCGTGCCGCTGTTGCGCCTGCTGGACCAGGCCATCGGCCTGGAATATGTATCGATCACCACCATCCACTCGGCGATGAACGACCAGCCGGTGATCGATGCCTATCACCACGAGGACTTGCGCCGCACCCGTTCGGCGTTCCAGTCGGTGATTCCGGTGTCCACTGGTCTGGCGCGCGGCATCGAACGGCTGCTGCCGGAACTTGCCGGGCGAATTCAGGCCAAAGCCGTGCGGGTGCCGACGGTCAACGTGTCCTGCCTCGACATTACGATGCAGACCGTGAGCGATACCGACGCCACCGAGGTCAACCGAATCCTGCGCGAAGCCGCCACCAGCGGCCCGCTCAAAGGCCTCCTGGCCTATACCGAGTTGCCTCACGCCAGCTGTGATTTTAATCATGACCCCCATTCGGCCATTGTCGATGCCAGCCAGACCCGTGTATCCGGGCCGCGGCTTGTGAACATCCTGGCCTGGTTCGACAACGAATGGGGGTTCGCCAACCGAATGCTGGACGTTGCCGAGCATTACCTGCAAACCGCTTCGAAAAAACCTGCTCTCTAAACAGTTACCCAGGAATTGCGACCCATGACCGTGTTGAAGATGTCCGACCTCGATCTGCAAGGTAAGCGCGTACTGATCCGCGAAGACCTCAACGTCCCCGTCAAGGACGGTGTTGTCACCAGCGACGCGCGTATCCTGGCTTCGCTGCCGACCATCAAGCTGGCCTTGGAAAAAGGCGCGGCCGTGATGGTTTGCTCCCACCTGGGCCGTCCGACCGAAGGCGAGTTCTCGGCGGAAAACAGCCTCAAGCCTGTGGCCGACTACCTGAGCAAGGCCTTGGGCCGCGAAGTGCCGCTAGTGGCCGATTACCTGGGCGGCGTCGACGTCAAGGCCGGCGACGTGGTGCTGTTCGAAAACGTGCGCTTCAACAAGGGCGAGAAAAAGAACGCCGACGAACTGGCCCAGCAATACGCCGCCCTGTGCGACGTGTTCGTCATGGACGCTTTCGGCACCGCTCACCGCGCCGAAGGCTCGACCCATGGCGTGGCGAAGTTCGCCAAAGTCGCCGCCGCAGGTCCCCTGCTGGCCGCCGAACTGGACGCATTGGGCAAGGCCCTGGGTTCGCCGGCCCAGCCAATGGCTGCCATTGTGGCCGGCTCCAAGGTTTCCACCAAACTGGACGTGCTCAATAGCCTGAGCCAAGTCTGCAACCAGTTGATCGTGGGTGGCGGCATCGCCAACACCTTCCTGGCTGCTGCCGGTCACCCGGTTGGCAAATCCCTGTACGAGCCAGACCTGCTGGACACTGCCCGGGAAATCGCCGCCAAGGTCAGCGTACCGTTGCCGGTGGACGTGGTCGTGGCCAAGGAATTCGCTGAAAGCGCCACCGCTACCGTCAAGCTGATCGCCGATGTGGCCGACGATGACATGATCCTCGATATCGGTCCGCAAACCGCAGCCAACTTCGCCGAACTGCTGAAATCCTCCCAGACGATCCTGTGGAACGGTCCGGTTGGCGTGTTCGAGTTCGACCAGTTCGGCAACGGCACCAAGGTGCTGGCCCAAGCCATCGCTGAAAGCGCGGCGTTCTCCATCGCCGGTGGCGGCGACACCCTGGCGGCCATCGATAAATATGGCGTGGCCGCACAGATCTCCTACATTTCTACCGGTGGCGGCGCATTCCTCGAATTCGTCGAAGGCAAAGTGCTGCCTGCCGTGGAAGTCCTGGAAAGCCGGGCCAAGGCCTGACGCTGCGTTGACCAGGCAAAGGAGTGTTCTGATGGTCAAGACGTTCACGTTGCTGCTGGCGGCGACGATGCTGGTGGCTTGCTCAAGCAGCCCGGAGGCCCCGGCCCCGCAAACCGGCACGCCGACACCCGAAGAAGGCTGTTACCAGGCCGACTGGCAAGCCGAGACCAATCCGGTGCTGAACAAGCGTTCCGGACCGGACGGCCTGGACAAATACGAGACGCAAACCCCGGCCAAGGAACATGGTTGTCCTTGACGGGTCTGACACTTAACTCATGGCGGGCGGCAGGTGCCGTCCGTCGAGGAACACGGATGAAAGGCTTGATCGCCGTCGTGGCGTTGGCATTGCTGGCCGGTTGTTCGCAACTGGGTTTCTTGCAGTCGTCCGAACCTGTTTCAGAGGGCTGGACAAGCTGGACCTGTGACAGCGAGGCCAAAGTGCTGTGGCGCTACACCGATGCCGCACGCAAGGAAGTCGATGTACGCCTGGGCGGCGCCGATAAGGTGTATCGCCTCACGCTGGAGCCGGGCGCCGAAGGTTCGCTGTACAGCGACGACATGCTGGCGTTTCACGTCAAGGGTGAGGAAGGCCTGGTGTACTGGGTCGCCACCAATGACTTGATTGGGCGTGGCTGCAAGGCGCAGTGACAGGATTGATCTGATTCACCGAGATCTGAACGTGGACGCAGATCCATTGTGGGAGCGAGCTTGCTCGCGATAGCGGTCTATCAGGCAACAGTCATGTTGGATGTGCCGCCCTTATCGCGAGCAAGCTCGCTCCCACAGGGACCGCGTCAATATTTGGATTTAGCGATACCGAACACGCAGCTCGGGCCAACCCCCGATCCGCAATGACTTGAATAGCCGCCGCCGCTCCGGCAGGCTGGCACGATTAACGACCCTCGACCGGGAGAGAGACACAATGGCACTTATCAGCATGCGTCAGATGCTGGACCACGCAGCCGAGTTCGGCTACGGCGTTCCAGCCTTTAACGTCAACAACCTTGAGCAGATGCGCGCCATCATGGAAGCCGCTGACAAGACTGACTCTCCGGTGATCGTCCAGGCTTCGGCCGGCGCCCGCAAATACGCCGGCGCGCCATTCCTGCGTCACCTGATCCTGGCGGCGATCGAAGAATTCCCGCACATCCCGGTGTGCATGCACCAGGACCACGGCACCAGCCCGGACGTCTGCCAGCGCTCCATCCAACTGGGCTTCAGCTCGGTGATGATGGACGGTTCCCTTGGCGAAGACGGCAAGACCCCGACCGACTACGAATACAACGTACGCGTCACCCAGCAAACCGTCGCCATGGCCCATGCCTGTGGCGTCTCGGTGGAAGGTGAACTGGGTTGCCTGGGTTCACTGGAAACCGGCATGGCCGGTGAAGAAGACGGTATCGGCGCCGAAGGCGTGCTCGACCACAGCCAAATGCTGACCGACCCGGAAGAAGCCGCGGATTTCGTCAAGAAAACCCAGGTCGACGCCCTGGCCATTGCCATCGGCACCAGCCACGGCGCCTACAAGTTCACCAAGCCACCTACCGGCGACGTGCTGGCCATCGACCGCATCAAGGAAATCCACAAGCGCATTCCCAACACTCACTTGGTGATGCACGGTTCTTCTTCGGTGCCGCAAGAATGGCTGGCGATCATCAACCAGTACGGTGGCGACATCAAGGAAACCTACGGCGTGCCAGTTGAGGAGATCGTCGAAGGTATCAAGTACGGCGTGCGCAAGGTCAACATCGATACCGATCTGCGCCTGGCTTCCACCGGTGCGATGCGTCGGTTGATGGCGACCAACCCGAGCGAGTTTGATCCGCGTAAGTTCTTTGGTGCGACTGTGACGGCGATGCGGGATGTTTGTATTGCGCGTTATGAGGCGTTTGGTACGGCGGGTAATGCTTCGAAGATCAAGCCGATCTCTCTGGAGGCTATGTATCAGCGGTATTTGAAGGGTGAGTTGAACGCTAAGGTTAATTGATGTTTTAGCGTTGTTAGAAAGCCCGCAGTGATGCGGGTTTTTTTATGGGTGGGATTTGGGTGTATATCCGTTTTTTGGGTTACGGCTGCTTAGGGTTCCGCCCTGACGGCGGGTCACTTTTGAAGAGCGCAAAAGTAACCAAAACGCTTCTGCCCCACCACTCGGTGCCTCGCTAGGGCTCGGCATACCCTCACTCCGGCATTGCTCCGTGGGCCGCCGCGAAGGGCCATCCATGGCCCAGCGCGGCTATCCCGGCAGCCATGCCGGGATGCCCACTCCACAATGCCTACGTTCGGCCATCGTGGTTAACGGGGCGCCCGGATCAACGTCCATCGCGAGGCGGCCTAGTAGCCGACCTGGCTCTTGGTGGGACCGCGTTTCTCCTGTGGGAGCGAGCTTGCTCGCGACGGCGGTATCACAGTCGATGAAGCTGTTGAATGTGCCGGCCTCTTCGCGGGCGGGCTTGCGTCAATCGTCCAGTTCGCTCTGCAACGCACCCTCAAAATCCTGTCCACCGTAAAAAATGCCCAAAATGAAAACCTGTTCGGCCTCAACGGCAAAGGCAATCACTGTCCGCTTACGGTAGTTTGTGATGCGCAAACCCAGCCGTATATCGTCTCTCGGGTTTCCTCGGTGCGGGAACGTCTGTAGTTCTTCACAATAGGTCACGATGGCGTCGGTATACCGATGGGCAATTTCTGGCGAAGCCTCTGTGGCAATGTAGCGATAGAGCGCAGCTAACTGCTCAAGGGCTTGCGGTGCAAACTCGACGGTATAGGTCATTACGATTTTACAGTGGCGTTCTGGTGCTCAGCAGCCAATCGGGAGCGCACCTCATCAACGCTTAGCGCACACGAGGGATCAGCTTTCAAGGCATCGTAAGCTGGGGTTACTTGGCCTACGAGCCAGTTTTCCAAAGCCCGATCACGAGCCAGCAGCGCCCTGAGGCCATCACGAATGACTTCACTTTCAGTGGCGTACTCGCCGGCAGCCACCTTGGCTTTCACTACGTCGGCCATCTGGTTAGGCAGCGTGATGCTGAACTGTTGAGTGCTACGCATGATGAGCCTCCGGGATAAGATAGGATTTAATCCTACTCTGCCCAAAAGATTATGCACATGACCTCCTGTCATTCTCGATGACTTTGCTGGTGGATTTAGAGGTGAGCTTGCTCGCGCTGTGTCAGTGGACATCCATGCAGATGATCCACCGCATCGCGAGCAGGCTCGCTCCCACAGGGGATCGTCTCCCGCCAGGAGGGCTTTATTGGTCTTCGAGGCCGCGTTGTTCGATGACGCCGAACACGTCGGTGACATCCTGGACCAGGATCCGGGCGACGTTGGTGAGGGTATTGAGGTCGCTGGCGGCCGAATCGCGCAAGGTGGCGCAGGCCATGAGAGTCAGGTAGTCGAGAGTAGCGTGCAGACGTTCGCTGGCGCAGGCGTGGAGCTCGGTCAATGGGACCGTTTTATCGATGAATAGGACGGGTTGGGTGCTGGCGATCGGGGTCAAGGGCGTGAAGCGGCTAGTCGATTGATGCATGGTCATAGATGAAATTCCCTATAGAAAAAGAATTGCCACCTTTTTGCTGCGAAACAAAGTGGGTGGCAGCTACGCGCGGGTTCGCAGACCGAGAATGACCAAACCCGGCAGACCCAGAGGTCTCCCACGCGCAACCGCCATAAATGAACGCTGGCAATTTTGCCTGAGTTTTCATTTCGCGGTGCAAAGTCATTGTTCTCTGTCGGGCTGCGAAACCCTTGCCCACTGACCAAAGCCAGCAGACCCACCGAACTATAGAGCAGATTCCCAAGGCCAAAATCGGCCCTGTAGGACGCACCGGCCCCCTGTGGCGAGGGAGCTTGCTCCCGCTCGGGGGCGCAGCCGCCGCAAAACCGGTGCATGCGTTGGGTCTGGCGGAAAGAGGGGCCGCTTCGCAGCCCAGCGGGAGCAAGCTCCCTCGCCACAGGGTGTAAATTCCTACGAGATTTTAGGACGTAAAAGTTCAGGTGTTGTGATCGATATCCAGCACGCTGAACGTCACCTTCCCACCTTCACTGGTATAGCCCGTGTTGTCCTGCACATACACCCCAGCCTTGAAATACAACGGCTTGTCGCGCCACGCCGCGCCGACGGTGGTGTACCAGCTATTACCCGCAGCGGTAATGCCCAGGTCGCCGGTACGATCCAGATGAATCCGGTAAGAGAAGGACCGATTGAGCTTCACCCCAGTGGCCACGGTAATCACCCTGCCTTCGCTGTCATCGGGCCGCATGCGGACCTTGGCGACGATGTTCCCGGTGGCGCTGTCTTCCTTGTATTGGTATTCCAGCTTGACCATGGGCTTGCTGCTGTCCTTGGCATGGATCTGGCCGATCACGATCTTGCCGCTGCTGGGCACCTGATTGACCACCAAATTTGCCCGCAGCTGGTTGTCGGCGTCGGGATAAACCCAGTTGCGCAAGGTGCCGTCCCGGTAGGTCTCGCGTAATTCGCTGCGGGGGTAGATGGCGTTTTCAGTCTTGGTGCCGGTGACCGGAGACCAGAAATACACCGTGCTGCCTTCGGAGTTGAAATATTTGTCCTGGAACCCATCCACCAGTCGAGGGGTTTCGATGGTTTTCGGCGGGCTGCCTTCAGGGATGCTCAGGTTCCAGGTTGCAAGGTCGACCATGTTCGGATCCTTTCCACTGTAAAAGAAATGATTCACGCCATCGCCGGAGGCTCTAGGACGCACTTTTGCTGAGGCCAAGAATGGGCGCGGACGGGAATTTGGCGCATTCGTCCGGCGGAGGGTTGGCGTCAGCAGACCGTCAGAGTGGCGTTTTCCGGATTTGTGCCCGAGATAATCGACCGTTGGTCGGCTGCCGGGCTTTTCCTTGGAACCATTAGGCGATGGCTATTTGGCAGCTGCTTAGGACAGGGCAAAAAAAAAGCACCCAAGCCGGATGCCTTTTAAGGAGGGGCGCCGATAGCAGCGTTCCGTGCCGCTATTACGACGCAGCAGGCTGCAATCAAAGCGTGGTGTGTTTGATTTCCAGCAGGCTGAACGTCACTTTCCCACCTTCGGTGACGTAGCCGGTATTGTCCTGCACATACACACCCGCCTTGAAATAGAGCGGTTTGACTTTCCAGCTCGGATCAACGGTGGTTCGCCAGTTGTAGCCCGCCGCCGTGATGCCGAGTGCGCCCTTCGGGCTCAGGTGGATCATGTAGGAAAAACTACGGTTGAGGGTCACGCCCGTGGCGATGGTAATGACCTGGCCGGTCGCGTCGTCCGGACGAAGACGCACCTTGGCGACGATATTTCCGGTGGAGCTGTAGGTTTTGTATTGGTATTCCAGTTTCACCATCGGACTGGTGCTGTCCTTGGTGTGAATCTGGCCGATCACGATCTTGCCGGTGCTGGGCACCTGGTTGACTGTGACGGTCGCGCGCAAGGTGTTGTCCGCCGACGGGTAAAGCCAATTGCGCAAGGTGCCGTCGCTATTGGTTTCGCGCAGTTCGCTGCGTGGGTAAATAGCATTGGCCGTCGTGGCGCCTGTCACGGGAGCCCAGAAAAACACCGTGCCGGTTTCAGAGTTGAAGTACTGGTTCTTGAAGCCCTGAACCAATTGTGAGGTTTCAATGGTGGCCGGTGGGGCGCCCTCGGGGATGCTCAAATTCCAGGTTGCGAGATCGATCATGTCCAGGTCCTGCGTATCAAAGGTGTAAAGGTGAATGCCGTAGCGGGAGGCTTTAAACCGCCCTTTTGAAGCGTTTCGGAACGCTGGACTTGGGCTTTTCTTGTAGACCGTTCGGCGGATGTTTGACGTCAATTGTTCGTCGATGAGGTCTTTGCAGTTTCTGTGCCTGGGTAGGGTGACCGTTAGTCGGCTATTTCGGGCTTTGTCTGGATGATGGCGCGTTGACACCTACTGCTTTTCAAAATCCCGGTCTAGAGTGAGGGGACAGTATTTGTCCGCTTTGCTACGTAAAAACGGACGTGGCGCCCGATAAGAGAAGCAGCATGGAATGCGCGCAACCAACGCCCGGCGAAGACAGCTCTGTCCTTTTGATTGTTGATGATTACCCTGAAAACCTGCTCAGCATGCGGGCCTTGTTGCAGCGTCAGGATTGGCGGGTGATGACCGCGTCCTCGGGGGTCGAGGCGCTTAACCTGCTGCTCGAGCACGACATCGATCTGGTTCTGTTGGATGTGCAGATGCCTGACATGGATGGTTTCGAAGTGGCGCGCCTGATGCGCGGCAGCCAGCGCACGCGGCTCACGCCGATCATTTTCCTGACCGCCAACGAGCAGTCCCAGGACGCGGTCATCAAGGGCTACGCCAGTGGCGCGGTGGACTACCTGTTCAAGCCATTCGATCCGCAAATCCTCAAGCCCAAGGTCCAGGCGTTGCTCGAGCACCAGCGCAATCGCCGGGCCTTGCAGCGCCTGAGCCAGGATCTCGAAGCGGCCAGGGCCTTCAATGCCTCGGTGCTGGACAACGCCGCCGAAGGCATCCTGGTGGTGGATGAGAACGGTTGCATCCGCTTCGCCAACCCGTCCACCTGCCGCTTGCTCAATGCCACCGCCGAGCAGTTGCAGGACATGCCATTCCTGGATTTCCTGCAGAAACCGCACATTCCCGAGTGGGCCGGTTCCGATATCCACAACGCCTATCAGCGTGGTGAAACCTGGCGATTGCATGACGCAGTACTGCGCACGGCACCCGGCCAGCAGGTGTCGGTGGCCTTGTCCTGCGCCCCATTGCCTTCGGAGCAGAAAGCAATGGTGGTAACGCTCCAGGACATGTCCGTTGTGCGCCACCTGCACCAGCAACTCGAATACCAGGCCGTCACGGACCCGCTGACCGGCTTGCTCAACCGCCGGGGTTTCTACCAGACCGCGGAAAACCTGTTGATGCGCAGCGAGCGCCTGGAAAGCAACTGGGTGTTGCTGTACCTGGACCTCGATGGTTTCAAGCGAGTCAACGACTCACTGGGGCACGACGCCGGGGACCGGGTCTTGCGCTGGGTGTCGGAGCAATTAAAGGCCTGCCTGCGGCCCTTCGATATCCTGGCACGGCTGGGTGGGGACGAGTTCACGGCGCTGCTGGACTTGGAGTTTCCCGAGCAGGCGGCGAAGATCGCGGAAAAACTCATTGAACGCGTCGCGATCTGCCAGCAGATCGAAGGCATGGACGTGGCGCTCGGCGCCAGTATCGGCATTGCGACCTACCCCGACTGTGGCGCCAACCTCGATGGGCTGCTGCGGGCGTCCGATATCGCCATGTACGAAGCCAAGCGTGCCGGCCGCCAGCAATACCGTTTCTACGATCACGAAATGAACGGTCGGGCCCGTTCACGGCTGATGCTGGAAGAGAGCGTGCGCTCGGCTATCGAGAACCGTGATTTCAATATGGTCTACCAGCCGCAGGTGAGCATCGTCGACGGGCGGATCCGCGGGTTCGAGGCGCTGTTGCGCTGGCAGCACCCGAGCGTCGGCGATGTGCCGCCGGGGCTGTTCCTGCCGTTGCTGGAAGAGGCGCGGTTGATCAGTCGGCTGGGCAGTTGGATCTATCATCGCAGCGCGGCCCAGCGCAAAGTCTGGGAGCGCTTGTTCGCTGACGACCTGGTGTTGGGCGTGAGCCTGAGCAGCACTCAATTCGGCATGCCGAACCTGGTGACCGAGTTGCGCCAGGTTCTGGAGCGCCATGCCTTGAAGCCTCGGCAGCTGGAGGTCGAGGTGACCGAGGATGCGCTGATGCGCAACCCCGATGAAACCCAAAAGCAATTGCGTCTGCTGCGCCAACTGGGGGTGCGGGTGGCGTTGGATGACTTTGGTTCGGGGCCTTGTTCGCTGACGCATCTGCGCGACCTTGAACTCGATACCCTCAAGCTCGATCGGCACCTGATCGCCCGTTTGCCAGGGTCGCCCCGGGATGCGGCGTTGGCGGCCTCGGTGATCGACCTGTGTACGCAGTTGGGCTTGCGGGTGATCGCCGAAGGGGTGGAAACCCGCGAGCAGTATCAGTGGCTGCAGGCCCATGGCTGCGAGTACGTGCAAGGGTTCCTCGTGGCGCGACCGTTGATGGCCGAAGACACCAATGCCTTCGCCACGCCCTTCGACTGGAGCGCGGTGCAGGCTTGAATTCGCTACACTGGCGGTCTCTTGTGACTGTGTTGCCCTCTTGATGACCGCGCTCAAATACCTCCAGGCCTACCCCGCCGCCCTGCAAGCCCAAGTGCAGCAATTGATCGCCCAGGACCGCCTGGGCGAATACCTGCAGCAGCGCTACCCGGGTCGCCATCCGATCCAGAGCGACAAGGCCCTGTATGGATATGCGCTGGACCTCAAGCAGCAATACCTGCGTAACGCACCGGCCATCGACAAGGTGTTGTTCGACAGTCGCCTGGACCTGACCCACCGTGCCCTCGGCCTGCACACTGCGGTGTCGCGGGTGCAGGGCGGCAAGCTCAAGGCCAAGAAGGAAATCCGCATCGCGGCGCTGTTCAAGGACGCAGCGCCCGAGTTCCTGAAGATGATCGTTGTGCACGAACTGGCGCACTTCAAGGAGTCGGACCACAACAAGGCCTTCTACCAACTCTGCGAACACATGCTGCCGGGCTATCACCAGTTGGAATTCGACCTGCGGGTGTACCTGACCTGGCGGGACCTGCAACCTCACAAGGAATGACCGGATGGACGTGAGCAAGACCAAGACCAGTTTCTACCGTCGCCTGTACGTGGCTTACCTGATCGACAGCGGCCTGGCCAGCAACGTCCCGGCCCTTACCGACGCCACCGGCATGCCCCGGCGTACGGCCCAGGACACCATCGCCGCGCTGGCGGACCTGGATATCGTGTGTGAGTTCGAGCAAGAGGATGGCGCGCGCAACCATGCCGGGCGGTATCGGATTCGCGATTGGGGGGCGATCGATCGAGGGTGGATCGAGGGGAATTTGCCGCGGATCAAGGCGGTGCTTGAGTATCCCTGAATACTGGTTGTGTCTGGGCTGACGCCTTCGCGAGCAAGCCCGCTCCCACAGTGAGGTCTTCTGTGGGCACAAAATCTGTGTCCACCTCGGAACCCTTGTGGGAGCGGGCTTGAACTGGCCTAATGAACCCGGACACCTCTTAAGGGCGATATGATTCGCCCAATCAGGAGGTTTCATGCAAGAGCGAAAGACCTACACCCGCGAGTTCAAGCAACGTGCTGCAAGCATGGTTCTTGA
>NZ_JBIXJT010000001.1:488901-742529 GCF_052871455.1 Pseudomonas sp. LARHCG127 | reverse complement strand
GGCGGAAGCATCATTTTCAGCAACGCGGCTTTACGTTCAGGTGAATAGAAAGGCATGACCATACTCTTGCCGCCCCCGAAATGCTTTTAGGAATTTGGAGAGGCGACAACTAGCCTGACACCGGGGGCATAGATCAAAAATGTGGGAGCGAGCTTGCTCGCGATAGCGGTGGGTCAGCAGTATTGAAGATGGCTGACACGCCGTCATCGCGAGCAAGCTCGCTCCCACAGAGGGGGATGCGTGTGGCATTCACTTACCCACCAGGCTTTGAGACGTCTCGCCATACTTGCCCAGTAACATGAGCGTCACCCCGTTGGTCCAGCCAAAGCCATCCTGCAATTCATACTCGCCGCCTCCCCCGCCATCGCCGCGTCCAGACAGGTCGTATTTTTCCACCAGCTTGTTTTCCTTGCCGTAGAGGTTCTCGACTTGCTGCAAGAAACGACTGCCGATCTGTTGCGCCAGCGCGGTGTGCTGGTAGCGCTCCAGCCCTTCCACCGCGACCCATTGCAGCGGTGCCCAGCCATTGGGTTCGTCCCATTGCTGGCCATTGCTGACCTGGGTGGTGGCGACACCTCCAGGGCGCAACAGGCCGTCACGCACCGCATCGGCGGTGCGATTGGCATGCTCGACAGAGGCCAGGCCCGTGTACAGCGGGAACAGCGTCGCGGCCGTGAGCCCTTGGCGTTGCTGGTTGCGTTGCCAGTCATAGTCCACGTAGAAGCCTTTATCGGTATTCCATAGATATTTCTCGATGGCCCGCTGGCGCAGTTCGGCGCGCCGGCCATAAGCCTGGACACAGGCCATGTTTTGCACCGTCTCGCAGGCTTTGGCGATGGTGTGCTCCAGATGATAGATCAGACTATTGAGGTCCACGGGCACGATGGCCGTGGTGCGAATGCTCGCCAGGTTCTGGCCGTCGTCCAACCAGCGCGAACTGAAGTCCCAGCCGCTTTCAGCGCCGGCGCGCAGATCACGCCAAACCTCCTCCTTGGGCCGCTCCGGCACCTGTTCGGCGGTGCTGACGTCTTGCAACCAGGACTCCTGTCGAGGCGTCGGGCTGGCATCCCAGTAGCGGTTGAGCACACTGCCATCGGCGAGCTTGACCACATGTCGGGCAGCGTCACCGGGCTTGAGCGCCTGGGCGCCCTCCATCCAATAGGCATACTCCTTCTGCAACTGCGGCAGGTATCGCCCATAGGCCTGCTCGCCTTCGATGCGCGCCTGCAACTCCACCATGTAGGCAAAGAATGGCGGCTGCGACCGGCTCAGGTAGTAGGTGCGATTGCCGTTGGGGATGTGACCGTAGGTGTCGATCATGTAGGCGAAGTTATCGGTCATCTGGCGGACCTGGGCCTTATCGCCGCTTTGCTCAAGCCCGAGCATGGTGAAATACGAATCCCAGTAGTACATCTCGCGAAAGCGTCCGCCGGGCACCACATACGGCTGCGGCAATGGCAACAGACTGCTGTAGGCCGGCACCTGGCTGTAGGAGCGGCTCAGCACCGGCCAGAGGTGGTCGATGTGTTCCTTGATCGGAGCGCCGGGCCTGGGGGCTGGGCTTTCGGCTGCGCCGGACTCGATGAAGTTGTCTTTCACGAAGGCCTTGATATCGAAGCCGTCGCGGCCCCGTTGGGCCAGGTAATCGGCGCGGATCCAGGCCGGATCACGGTTGGGCAATGCATCCACGAAATGCTTCTGGTCGGTGAATACCTGCCCACGCTGCACCGCTTCAAAAAGCTCGGGGTAGGCCTGGTCGGGGGGGAGATTGGCTCGTCCCTGGGCGTCGGCGTAGCTCCAGGTGGCAGGCGGTTGGCTTGAACAGGCCACGCACAGAAGCGCGGCAAAGGAGAGGCCGGTAAGGGCAATAGGTCGCATCAGAGGGTCCATCCTGTTTTTCATTCCTGACAAACCAGTGACCTGTCGAAATGGACCTGGGTTCAGTCAATGATGCAATGCCAGGCGACGCCCCGACCCCACTGGTCAGTCCAATTTGTTTTTTTATTAATTGGTCTTGCCAATATTTTTTTCGGCCTGTAGTTTCGGGCCAAGGTCATTGGTGCAGGTCACCGCTCACCTACAACAAAAAAGCGAGCCCGGTCCCGGCAACCGCGTGCCCGCCCCCCCTCCTCCCGCCTGCAGGCAGTCACTGCCTGGACGCCAGCCAAGGAGCATCGACATGCTGACGGTCATCTGTAACGAACCCGGCTCGCTCACCGCCATCGAGCGTGAGCGCCCCCTCAGGAAACCCGGGGAGGTGCTCATCCGGGTCAAGCGCGTCGGGGTCTGCGGCACGGACCTGCACATCTTCAGCGGCAACCAACCGTACCTCGAATATCCGCGGGTCATGGGCCACGAGTTCTCCGGGGTCGTGGAAGGTACCGACGAGGCCAGCGGCCTGGCTGTGGGTGACGTCGTCTATGTGATGCCGTACCTGTCCTGCGGGACTTGTATCGCCTGCCGCCAGGGCAAGACCAACTGCTGCACCCAGATCCAGGTGCTGGGGGTCCACTGCGACGGCGCGTTCACCCAATACCTGAGCGTTCCCCATGCGTTCGTTCACAAGGCGGCGGGGGTTTCCCTGGACCAGGCGGCGATGATCGAATTCCTCTCGATCGGCGCCCACGCCGTGCGTCGCTCGAACATCCAGGCGCAGAAACACGCCCTGGTGGTCGGTACCGGCCCGATCGGCATGGCGGCGGCGATCTTCGCCAGCCTGCGCGGTGCGAAAGTCACCGTCCTGGATACGCGTGAGGATCGCCTGTCGTTCTGCAGGCAACACCTGAATATCCACGCCGCCGTGCCCATCGGAGACGGCGACAAGCAGGCCCTGGCCGATCTGACCGAGGGCGATTTTTTTGACGTGGTCTTCGACGCCACCGGCAATGCACGGGCCATGGAGCGCGGGTTCGAGTTCATCGCCCACGGCGGCACCTACGTGATGATCTCGGTGGTTCGGGACTCGATCACTTTCTCCGACCCTGAATTCCACAAGCGCGAAGCCACGCTGATGGGCAGCCGCAACGCCACCCAGGAAGACTTCCGGTACGTCGAGCAATGCCTGCGCGACGGCTTGATTCCGGATGCAGCCCTGAACACCCACCGATTGACGCTGGGTGACGTGCCCCAATCGTTCGCTACCTTGCTCGACCCCAAGCAAGGTGTCGTCAAGGCAATCATCGAGTGCTAGGAATCGGAGGACGCCCCCATGAACCCGCCTTCTGCTTTGCTTGTTTTGACACCCGGTGATGATGTCGCGGTGGCCCGAGGCGATATCCTCGAGGGCCAGCCGGTGAGTGCCGACGGCCTCACCCTGATCGCCCGGCAAACGATTCCGTCCGGCCACAAGATCGCCTTGCGCAGGGTGCTGGTCGGCCAGCGGGTGCTCAAGTACGGGCAAACCATCGGCCAAGCCACCCAGGCCATCGAGCCCGGCGATCACGTCCACGTGCACAACCTGGACATGCCCACCGCCACTGCCGAACACAGCGTACGGAATGTTTATGTCCCCACGTCGTTGAGCGACAACCCCGCGACCTTCGAAGGTTACGTCCGCGAGGATGGACGCGTCGGCACGCGCAATTACATCGGGGTCATTTCCAGCGTCAACTGCTCGGCAACCGTCTGCAAGCAGATTGCCAACGCCTTTTCTGCCGAGCGCTTGAAAGACTTCGCCAACGTCGACGGCGTCGTTGCGATCACCCATGGCAGCGGCTGTGGCATGGGTGCCAAGGGCGAAGGCATCGATATTCTCCAGCGAACCTTGCGCGGCTATGCCGATCACGCCAATTTCGCCGGTGTGCTGTTGATCGGCCTGGGTTGCGAGGTCAATCAACTTACCCCGTTGATGAATGAACTGGGGGATCGCCCCGCGGCGCTCAAGGCCAGCCTGGTCATCCAGGACGAAGGCGGTACTCGCGACGCCGTGCGACGTGGCATCGCCCTCATTGAAGCGATGCTGCCCCTCATCGACCAATGCCAGCGGACGACCGTTGCCGCCAGCCACTTATGCGTCGGCTTGCAATGCGGTGGTTCGGACGGCTACTCCGGCATCACGGCCAATCCGGCACTCGGCGCGGCGGTGGACTTGCTGGTGCAACAGGGCGGCACGGCGATCCTTTCGGAGACACCGGAAATCTATGGGGCCGAACACTTGCTGACGGCCCGCGCCGCGTCGACCGACATCGCCGAAAAATTGATGGCGCGAATCCATTGGTGGGAAGCCTACGTCCGCCACAACGACGGTGACATGAACAACAATCCTTCGCCGGGCAACAAGGCCGGGGGCATCACCACCATCCTGGAGAAATCCCTGGGCGCCGTGGCGAAAGCCGGTGCGAGCGGGCTGATGGGCGTCTACCCATACGCTGAAACGATCGATGCCCGTGGCCTGGTGTTCATGGATACACCCGGCTACGACCCGGTGTCGGCGACCGGCCAGGTGGCGGGCGGCGCGAACCTGATCTGCTTCACCACGGGCCGCGGCTCGACCTATGGGTGCAAGCCCACGCCCTCCTTGAAAATCGCCACCAACACCCAGCTGTTCCAGCGCATGGAGCTGGACATGGACTTCAACGCCGGCGGCATCGTCGATGGCCTGGAATCGGTCGCACAGGCGGGCGAGCGGTTGTTCCGACTGATGCTGGCGACCGCGTCCGGGCACCGCACCTGCAGCGAGGAAAATGGCTTGGGCGATAACGAGTTCCTTCCCTGGCAGATCGGTGCGGTGATGTGACTGACGGAGTCATAGCCACCCTTTCCCTGTGAGAGCGAGCTTGCTCGCGAAAGCGGCAATACATTCAGCATTGATGCAAACAGGCCCACCGCCTTCGCGAGCAAGCTCGCTCCCACCATCAAGCGCCTATGGTAGCCTTTGCCGACTCTCCGATGGACGCTCACCCCATGGTCTCGCCGATCAACGCCGCCGAACGCAAGCCGTATCAGAAAATCGCCGATCAACTGCGCAGCTACATCGCCCAGGGGGATTTCAAACCAGGCGCTCGGCTTCCTCCCGAGCGTGATTTGACCCAACTGTTGGGAGTCTCCAGGCCGTCGCTTCGCGAGGCCCTGATCGCCCTGGAAATAGATGGCGACATTGAGATCAAGATGGGCTCCGGCGTCTACGTGCGCGCCATCTCCAAGGAGGCAAAGCACCCGAGCATGACCTTGGGCGAGAGCCCTTCGGAACTGATGCAGGCGCGGGCGTTGATCGAAGGTGAGTCAGTGATCCTGGCGTGTCTGCATGGCAAGAAAAGTGACTACCGCTATCTGCAGGACTGCATCGACGCCATGCGCGCAAGCATCGCCAACGGCCTGCCACCGTTGGAGGATGACCGTAAATTCCATCAGCGCCTGGCCAAGATGAGCGGCAACTCTGCCCTGGTGCGGATCATCACGGCCCTGTTCGATGAACGACACAACCCGATTTCGGCGCACCTGAGCAAGCATGCGGAAAATGCCCTGACGTGGGAAGCTGCGGTCGTCGAGCATGAGGCGATCCTGCACGCCGTGGCCCACAAGGATGTACTCGGTGCCCAAACCTCGATGCGCCAGCATCTGAGCCGTTCGGAGAACCGCTGGCTGAAAGCGCTGGAACCGGAAGACTCGGGCGACTAGTCCGGCGGTTTTGGGATCGTGGTTGACGGGTCAAATGCCATCGCGAGCAAGCTCGCTCCCACAGTTGATCGGTGGTGTACTTCGATGTTGCGGCCACCCAAGCCACTTGTGGGAGCGAGCTTGCTCGCGATGGCGGCGGCACAGTCGCCACCGCTTTCACAAGCAAGTTCACACCCCCGCTTGCCAAACCCAACGGCGTGCCGATATTGTCAGCACCATGAATCTCCCAAAGATCACCTCGACTACCACGACCACGACCGCCCAGGCGGGTCGTGAGGTGTCGTGAGCGAATAACACACGTATCTCAAAGGCCCGCCAGTCGATGGTAAGGGCCTTTTCTTTGCCCTTGCGTCGCTGGCCCAAACGCAAGGAAAGCACGATGCACGCACTGTTGATTCTCGATATGCAAGTTGGGTTGTTTCACGGCCCGGATAAACCTTGGGCAGGTGAAGCGCTGCTGGATACGTTAAATGCCCTGTTGACCAAGGCTCGCACCGCCGGCGCCCCTGTCTTCCTGGCTCGCCATGTCGGTCCGCCTGGCTCGCCTATCGAGCCGGGAAGTCCACTGACGCAACTGCTGCCGCAATTGCGGCTGGCAGGCAACGAGGTGATCTTCGAAAAAACCCGTCCCAATGCCTTTGCCATGACCGGTTTGGCCGAGAAATTGAAGGCCTGTGGCGCAGAAGGCGTGGTGATTGCAGGCATGAAAACCCAGTATTGTGTCGACAGCACGTGCCGTGCCACCCGGGACATGGGCTTCGATGCCGTGCTGATTGCCAACGGTCACACGTGCGCCGACACGCTGGACGTGGAGGCGCCAGTGATCATCGCCCATCACAACACAACGCTGGCCGGGCCCTTTTGCCGGGTCATCAGCGCCGAGGACTGGGATTTTTAACCCCACGTCAGAACATCGGCCCAGGCTGGGCCGATCCTGTTCAAACCAAAGGAGTGATCCACATGGAAGTCTGCAATCGGCTGCAACCCTCGGAATGCGTCAACATGGAGGACATCCGAGGCGAAATCGATGCCCTCGATCAGGCCGTCATCAAACTGCTGGGCAAACGTTTTCAATACGTACTCGCGGCCTCGAAGTTCAAGACGTCGGCGACATCGGTACGGGCGCCGGAGCGTTTCAAGGCGATGCTGGCGACACGGCGGGAATGGGCCGAGGCCGAGGGCCTGAGTCCGGACGCCATCGAGAAGATGTACAGCGATCTGGTGAGCCACTTCATTGCCGAAGAAATGAAACACTGGGCGGCCCAGCAACCCGACACCTGATCGTCATTTCCCGGTGGGGTCGCGAAGCGGCCCCAAACCAACCACCCCGCTTCGCCAGACACACCCCATGCTTTTTACAGCCTTACCGCATAGGCCGTATCTCAATACCTACAGCGTCTCGGACACTTTCTTGAACACCTCCTCAGGCACCCAACCCTTCCAATCAGCCGTATGGTTACGCAAGTAGTAACGCGCCGTTTGCTCGGGGGTTTCCTTGTGGGTGACCATTCGTGTTGCCAGCGTCCGGATGGTATCGGTTCCAACGAACATCGACTTCAAGAAAGGGATAACTGCCTGATGCTCTTTGGCGAATTGAGCCGACGTATATTTATTGAGGGAAATATCTGCGTATGCGCACGCTTGTCGACTCCCGACGCCCTCCTTGAACTGGGCGAGGCTAGCTTTGATGGCGTCCCAGCAGGCTTCGCTGTAGGGCGGTTCCTCAAGGCGTGTAAGGGCCAGTTCACCCATCAGCGGGCTAGGGTCCCAGTAATAGGTCATGAAGGGCTGGCCCTTCTCGTAAGCTGAAATAATCGCGGCGTTGAGCGCTGACTCAGACTTGAGTTCCACTGGCGTAAAAGAGCGATCCACCTCGTAAGTGGCCATTTTAATCAGGTTGATTTCCCGGCACGCCCAACTACTGATGCAGTTTAACCAAGTGGCCTTGCCCGATCCCGATGCGCGCTTGAATACCTCGGCATACTTGGGAAGGTCTTCGACACGTTTCAGATCAGGGGTCACAGGTTTGATTCCACGCTTGGCATCGCCCTTGATCATGTAGGTGGGCACGTAGAACGCCTGCGTGAGACGCTCATAAGTGGGACCGAAATCGAGGATGGCTTTCTTTGCCCGCTGATCCTCGACCCACTGAGGCATCAGCGACGTAAACATCTCCATATTGATATCGATGTCGCCCGTTTCCATCGCTTTTTGCATTTGCGCGATATCAAGACTGACCGACTCTACGTTCATACCGTATCCATGCTTGAGGATGTACATGGCGATATGATTGTCGATCTGGATATTTTCCCAGCCACCATCGTAGAACCGGATCGAGCGAGCGTCGGATGACGCGAAAGCCAAGTGAGGGGTCAGGCTTAGAACGAAGCACAGCGCAGTACGCAGGAAAAATGAAGGCATTGGAACTCTCCTATTGCTGGACGGTTTCTGCTGAGCGGCTGATGGTTGAAGGGGCGGAACTGGCGAGGGTTTCCACCACGAGACTGGCGATCAGGTCGCGCTGCCCTTCCACGAAGTAATGGTCTCCTGCACAGAACACCGATTTGAACGCATGAGTCGTATGCTCACGCCAGCCGGTGATGTGCACGCCCGTTGCGTACGGGTCGATACGCCCTCCAATCGAGGTAATGGGGACCTCGAGACGGGGGCTGGGCTCGTACAGATAGGTGTTATTGATTTCATAGTCAGCCTTGATGATGGGAAGCATCAAGTCACGCATTTCAGCGTCATCGAACAGCGCTTGATTATTGGCAAAATTCATTTCCTTGAGCATTGCAATGAGCTCGCCATCATCGCTCGCCGCCGGCTCACGATCCGACTCGTAATTGAACTGCAATACATCGGAAGCAAATTGATGCTCGTTGTAAAAGTGCGGTGCCCGACTCCCTGCGAAAATCAAATGCGTCGGGTGCAGGTTATGGACATTGACCAGGCGTTGAGCCACCTCGAATGCCTGTACACCGCCCAAGCACAGGCCAAAGAATGCGAACGGCCGATCCAGATAGGGAATCAGGTCAGGGGTCAGTTTTTTCACCAACTCTTCCATGCGGGTGTACGACTTTTCCCTCAGTCGTGCATTACGACCAGGCAGTTGCAGTAAGCAAAGCTCGATATGATCGGGCAACCGGTCCGCCCAACCCTTGAATACCGCAGGTCCGCCGCCTGCATAGGGAAAGCAGAACAAGCGCAGCGTTGCTTCTGGTCTAGGGAGTGGAATAACCACGCAGTCCGGCGTCTGCACCTCTTGCGACTCAGCAGGGTGACTGTCTGCTTGCTCGGCTGGGCTGCCTTGACGGACCGCCTCAAGGTGTTCAAGGACGAAGTCGTTGATATCGCTGAGGGTGGCACCGACGATAAGCCTGTCCAGGGGAAAGTTAATACCGAGCTTTTTCAGACTGTTGCGAAATTCGACAGTCATCAACGAATCAAACCCCATCATTGTGAGCGACTTGTCCACTGGACTTGCGTCGGCATCGAGATTGCCTGCCACCCGGGCCGCAACGGACATCAACTTGCTCCGGATGAATGCCTGACGTTGCTCGTCATCCAGCAACGACACCGCCTCGAGAAAGGGGACGGTGTCGCGCTCCACGATTGTGTGGTCCGCTGAGTGTTGCGCATCAATAAGCGATAGGTATGGCCAGTCGCTGGATTGTAAATGCGCCTTGTAAGGCGCCCAGTCGATCGGTGCGATACCGACGACACCTTGCGCACTCAGGTTGTCCCACAACTTTTGCAGGCCGACTTTCGCAGGAATGTAATTGATGCCTAACGTTGACAGGCGCTTCTTGAACACCTTATCGACCCGACTGGCCATGCCCTCGGATGACCACGGTCCCCATGCGATGCTTAAACCAGGCAACCCCGAACTGGCGCGGTTTTCCATGATGGCGTCCATTGCACTGTTGGCCGCAACATAGTTCGCCTGGCCCTTGAACCCCAGCGACGCGCTAATGGACGAGAAGCCTACGAAAAAATCCAGCGACTGGGCGCGGGTGACATGGTCCAGCACCTGAGTGCCCTGCAGCTTCGGCGCCAAGACATGCCGCAGAGAGGATGTGTTCAATGTCGAGAGGACCGCATCTTGCACAGTCCCCGCCAACTGCAGCACGCCGCGTAACGGCCATTGCAGGGCATCTATGTACGCCACCAACGGCTCAACAGCCTCAGGGGATGCGATATCCAGAGTGAGGTAGTCGATATCCACACCCTGGCGTCTAAACGCATCCAACATGGTCGAGCCAGTCGCTTCCAGCGGTTTGCGTCCGACCACCGCCAAATGACGGGCACCCTTTTCCACTAACCCTGCAAGGACCTCGCGCCCTAGCCCACCCAGCCCACCGGCGACCAGATAGG
Organism: Pseudomonas sp. LARHCG127; assembly: GCF_052871455.1. Taxonomy (NCBI): domain Bacteria; kingdom Pseudomonadati; phylum Pseudomonadota; class Gammaproteobacteria; order Pseudomonadales; family Pseudomonadaceae; genus Pseudomonas; species Pseudomonas sp. LARHCG127. Next base: position 732,536 of record NZ_JBIXJT010000001.1, on the reverse strand, counting down.
TCGCCTCTGGACTGATCGCCACAGGCCTGGAGGGTGCGGGCGACACCGCTACGAGTCGGGGCACATGAACGCGGGAATGACGAATAGCAAATTGATCTTCCTGCCCGTTTGCAAGCATCAATTGCGCTGCCAGGAGCAGATCGGCCTCGGCACTCTCGATGCTCGCAGGCAAGTCGATGAAACCGCCCCAGACAGCCGGCTCCTCCTGCGCGATCACTTTGGACAGCCCCCAGAGCGTGGCTTGCGAAACGTTGATCGACGAAGCAGCGGAACGCACGTTGACCGCTGCGCGCGTCACGACCCAAAGCCTGGCGGTCTCTGTCCCGGAGCTGGTCGTCAGCGCTTGCAACGTGGCCAACACGCTGTAGAGACCGGCATTCAGGGCACCCAGATCTGCGTTGCCTAAAGGATGGTTATCTGCAGACAATGGCTCGGTCCCACCGAGGTGAACAACGCCCCTGAGCGGGTTCCGCGCTGAAATGGGCAGTGTTCGAAACACCTCGTCGATATCTGAGGGGAAGTCCGACCTGATGTGCCAGGCAGTGGCGCTGACCCGACGGCAATCGGTGGCAAATATCGCGCGAACCCAGTGCTCGTCACAAATTGACAGGCCGTTGCGGATACCCTCGACGAGTTCGCTCGTCCCTCCAATGAACAGCCAGACCCCTGGGACGTTCTGATCGTCATGGGTGACTTGCGCTTGGGTGGGTTGCTGCACCCAGTCCACGGCCGTCATCCACTGAGGCTGTGGCGCAATGCGAGGGCCTATCCAATGAGGCACCCGCTGGAATGGGTAGCTGGGTGTGTCTATGCGTGTCGCCGTCGAGCCCTCTAAAAGGACCTCCCAGTCAAGTTCAATCCCGGCCTCGAACAAGCGCCCCGCGCTTTCCAGTATTTGTTCGCGATCAACGACCTTGCTGCTCAGACTCGTTATCCAGGTGGTCTGGTCGGCGTCATCAGGTTGCAGGCAGGCCGCTCCAATCGTCGACAACACCGCCTTCGGCCCGATCTCCAGGAACGTCCGGCCACCTTTTTTGAATGCTTCCCGGATGCAGTCCATGAAGCGTACTGGCTGGCGAACATGGTCAAGCCAATGCTCTGACGTCATCAGACGCTCTTTGGCTATTTCCCCGCTGACGTTGCTGATCAGTGGATAGCGCGGTGCCGACATGTCGATGCGCCCCAGAACGCGGGCAAAGGGCTTGAGCATCGGTTCCATCAGTTCGGAATGAAACGCATGGGAGACATTCAGGCGCGTGTACTTGATCTCCAGGGAGTCGAGCATGGGGTAGAGCCTGCTCAACTCGCTCAGGGCCCCGGAAACCACCACGCTGCCAGGGGCGTTGACGGCTGCGATGCTCAGATCAATGGCCTGCCGGGCCAGCAACTTGCGCACCTCGTCGTGGTTCAGCGAGACGGCTGACATGCCGCCATCCAGCGGGAGCGCCTGCATGAGGCGCCCCCGCTCGGCGACCAGGGTCATGCCATCTTCAAGACTGAACACGCCCGCCACACAAGCTGCCGAAAACTCACCGAGACTGTGCCCAAGCAAAATATCGGGGACAACACCAACGCTCAGCCAAACCTGAGCAAGGGAATACTCCAGCGCAAACAAGGCAGGTTGCGCATAGCGCGTCTGATCTATAAGCCCGGCGTCATCGCCTGGCGCAGGAAAAAGGATCGTGCGCAGGGACATTCCTATGCAGGTTCGCGCAATAGCATCACAACGATCAATAGACGCTCGAAACACCTCGTTATGCTGGTAGAGGTCTTTGCCCATGTCTGGAAACTGGGCACCCTGACCTGTGAACACGAAAACCAGCCCGGTCTCCTTGGCAGGGTCGACCCAATGAATATCTTTGTCTTCTTGTTGGAGTTTTGTCAGAAGGGTTTCTGGGTGGAGGGCCGACACGGTGTACCGAAAAGGGAACTCAGTCCGGCCGGCACGGGCGCTGTAACAGATATCGCGCAGCGACGGCACAGCCGGGCGTTCGAGCAATTCGCGATACTGGTTGATGAGGTCCGCCAGGGCGCCTCGTTCCTTGGCGCAAAGAGCCAGCAGGTAGGGACCATCGGACTCATTCTGCGAAGAAACCGATGTCAGGGGAGCCTCCTCGAGAATGACATGGGCATTCGTACCGCCCACGCCAAAGGAGCTCACGCCTGCGCGGCGGGGTGAATCGGTGGTCGGCCAGGGCAGCGTTTTGGCGCTGATGAAGAACGGACTGCCGTCCAGATGGATGTCCTTATTGGCGCTCTTGAAGTGCAGTGTGGCGGGAATTGTCCGGTGCTTGAGTGCCAACACCGTCTTGATAAAACCCGCCACGCCAGCCGCCGCGATGAGATGGCCGATGTTGGTTTTCACCGAACCCAATGCACAGGTATTTTCCTGGGCGCCGTGCTGTGCAAACACATCCATCAGCGCTTTGAACTCTATCGGATCGCCTAATGGGGTACCTGTACCATGGGCCTCAACAAAGCCGAGAGTCGCGGCGCTCACCTCCGCATTCTCAAGTGCCCGTTCAATGACTTGGGCTTGCCCTTGGGAACTGGGGGCGGCAAAGCTGACTTTATTGGAACCGTCATTATTGATGGCCGATCCCTTGATAACAGCCTGAATGGGATCACCCGCCTCCAGTGCATCGCTAAGCCTCTTGAGGGTGACCAGTGCCGCGCCACTTCCAAAGACCGTGCCCCGCGCGGCGGAATCGAATGCCCGACAGTGCCCATCTGGCGACTGGATCATCCCCTCTTGGTAGACATAACCCTGGGCATGGGGCACCAGGACGGTCACGCCCCCGGCCAATGCAACGTCGCACTCGCCCAGGAGCAGGCTCTGGCACGCCATATGAATCGAGACCAACGAGGTCGAGCACGCCGTCTGGATGTTCAGGCCGGGGCCCCGCAACCCCAATTTATAAGCGATCCGCGTCGACAGATAATCCTTATCGTTCCCCAGCAGATTCATGAAACCGGCGCTGCTGTCCAGAAAGCCGGTTTCGCTGATGTCCTCCTCCCCCATGACATTGGTGTGAAGGTAATCGTTGTTGCCTGCACCTGCGAACACGCCAATGTTCAAGGCCTCACGGTCCTTGCTGAATCCCGCAGCATCCAACGCCTCCCAGGCACACTCGAGTAACAGTCGATGCTGGGGGTCGGTAATCGCTGCCTCGCGTGCTGACATGTCGAAAAATCCAGCGTCGAACCGGTCGACATTGTTCAGACGGGCCGCCATGGCAACGTAGTCTTCCCGGTTAACCCGTTCAGCCGGCACCCCCGCTTCCAGCAAGGCGCCCAGAGAAATAGCCTCGATGGACTCGTGGCCCGATGTCAGGTTTTCCCAGAATTGCTCGATAGAGTCGGCACCCGGGAAGCGGCAAGCCATGGAAATAACGGCAATCTCATTTCCGTGATATCTGATGTCGCTCATCCTGTTCTCTCCGAAATTGAGGGTGACTTAGCCATGCGGCGCCTATAGCTGCTTCTGGCGTTTACGAGCTGCTGATTTAATGGCAGCGCTCCTGCGGCTATTACTGGAAGGAGTCACCAATTTCACGGGCGAGGCGTCATCCAATCCCAGCTTTCTGCTGATCAAGCGCGTTTGCGCGTCGATGCTGTTTTCTTCAAAAAGCTCGGTGACTTGAAGGTTCAAGCCAAAGGCATCGTTCAATGTCCTGGTCAGGTTTACGATGAGCAGAGAGGAGCCTCCCTGGGCAAAAAAACTCCGCCTGGGATGTACCGCAGGGGTCATCAGGATGTCGGTCCATATGCGCGTCAGGCGCTGTTTTACCGACAACGGTTGATCGTCTGCTGGCGGTGGCCCGGGTTGGACGTGAGGCGCCAGCCGCTCAAGCGCCGCGACATCCAGCTTTCCGTTGAACGTGAGGGGGAAACGTTCCAGGAAAACAAAATGGGCGGGGATCATGTATGAGGGAACATGGGTTCGCAGGGAATCCTTGAGTTTCTCGATAACGTCTTGCCGGATGGCGAGATCGTCGCCCCCCTTTGCAAAGACTGGCTCGACCGGCGCACTACCCACCGTGGGGCGAGGCTCAAAAAGGGGATCCCGGCTGTCAGGTGGCCCCACGAATACGTCCATCGTCCCCGCGGGAAGACTATCGCTCCAACGTACCCTGGCTTGACGATGCCGGTTAAAGGCCCAGCGGCGAATGTATTCGGGGTCGCAAGCTTCGTCTGGGATGATTGAGGGCGCGTTTCTGGAAAGCTGGACGTCCAAGCTGATCCTGGCGTTTGGAACACCTGTGAGCACAAACGCCGAAGGGGCGGATGCCAACCATTGACTCAGGTCCTGCTCGTATAGACGCTCCTGTTGATACGCATAGCGTGGGACCGGTTCCAGGGTCGTTCGGTCATCGGAGTCGAGCCTTATGATGACGTCGTAACGATAACGCGTCATTTCATCGCTGCCTTGCCCTGCTCGCAACTCGGTCTCTACGTTGACGATTCGCTCAAGCGTGTAGGCCACTTGCTTGATCTGCAAAGGATCGAGCCACAACTCCCCTTCTCCGATCACGGGAAGCGCACGCTGCAACTTTTTGCGGGTACGACTCGCGGCAGCGGACAAGATATGTTTCAACGATGCGTAGGGAACATCGCCGATCACAATCACGCCGCCTGCTTTGCACAACGCGGATGCTTTCTGAAGCACATCGACGAGGTAATCAATGCCTGGGAAGTACTGGATGACGGAATTCAGAAGCACGACGTCGAAAGGTGCCTCACCCAGCGTATCAAGTTCATGGGCCGCCATTCTTACCAGCGCAAATGAGGCTGTACTGTTATCGGCTGCCTCCAGCCGTCGTCGCGCTGACTCAATCGCCGCTTCAGAAGCATCGCAACCCACATAACGCCGGACACCTCTTTCCAACAGCACGGCGCCAGTCATCCCGATACCACAACCTACATCCAGTACTGAATGGTCTGAGAAAGCCAGGACACGAGAAGCTGTCGCCTGCACCCATTCACGCAAATCGCTGTCCGGGATCGGCTCGCCGGAGAAACTTGAGGTGTAGCCACTTTCGGCGCTGGCGATCTCATTTTTCTGCGCCGTCAGATAAGCCGCCTCCCACACGTCGAGCCACACCCCGGCATCCGCATCGCGCTGCTGCCCCAACGCTTTGTTATCCAGCACGACATAGGCGGCCAGCCTGTGGTCATCCTGAGTGTGTTCCACAAGCGTGACGACCGCCTGGCTGACGAGGTCGCACCTATGGAGGGCGGATTCGACCTCGCCCGGCTCGATGCGGTAACCGTTCAACTTCAGTTGTCGGTCTTTACGTCCAATGAAAACCAAGGAGTTATCGGGCTGCCGTCGAACCCGATCGCCGGTGTAGTAAGCCACTGAGGTACTGCTCGTTGCTTCAGTTGTCTTGAATTTCTCCAGCGTCAGATCGTCCCGATTGAAATAACCGGCACTGACCCCAGGCCCCTCGATCACCAGTTCGAACTCTAAAGGGTCATCTGAGGGACACAACTGAAAATGAGTACCCGGCAATGGCTGGCCTATGGGGACACTTGTGGAAGAACCGGTAAAGTCGTTGGCCTGTAATCTGTGACAGAAAGACCAAATCGTCGTTTCTGTCGGCCCATAAAGGTTCCATGCCGCCCGTGCCGACTGAAAAATTTTCTTGCCCAGCTCGACGGGCAATGTTTCACCGCCACACAACGCTCCGACGGCGCAGGTGCGGGGCCACCCCGCTGCTATCAGCAGTCTCCAGGTAGCTGGGGTGGCTTGAAGCAGCGCACGGTCACATTGGTCGAGTAATTTCGCGATCGCCTGTCCGTCCCTGGCCTGTTGCTCGCTGGCCAGGTACAGCGTTCCGCCTTGAGCCAAGGGCAGGAAAAATTCCAGGATGGAAATATCAAAGCCGTAGGTCGTCGTGGAAACCAGCGCGCCCCATGCCGAAAAATTGATCACCTCATTAATCGCAGATAAAAAATAGGCAAGATTTTCCCGACGGACCATCACCCCCTTGGGAAGACCCGTCGAGCCTGAAGTGAACAACATGTAGGCAAGCGAAACATCGTCGATAGCGGGTTCAAGGGGGAATATCGAATCGCTCCAATCGACGTCCTCGATATCTAAAAAAGCGCCCACCGGCCATCGTGAAAGATCAACGGGTTGGGATTTGATTACGGCATCGAGGTTGGCGAGCGTGGCGATAAGCTCATTACGCTGTAATGGCGAGTCAGGAGGGAGAGGAACAAAGATGGCCCCTATCGACAGGACCGCGGTCAGCGCGACGATCAGGTCAGGTTCCCGGGGCAGGTAGATCCCAATCTTGCTCCCCAATCCAAAGCCTTCGCGGACAAGGTGCTTGGCGAGCGCCTTTCTTCGGCTTGACAGTTCAGCGTAGGTCATCGGCTGCCCACGAGACATGATCGCGATTTTCTCGGGGTACTGATTCGCCCATGTATCGATTCTAGCGACAAGGTCCAGTGAAACGGATGAGTATTTGACGGGGTTTATTGGCGGCTGCATCATTCCAAGAACTCCTTCTACCGTGATCGGTACATAGAACTTAAATGGGTCATGCGCGCAGTACTAAATGACCAGTTGATGCATTTAGCACAACAGTAATAGTCACCCCTTAAAGCGAAGAGTGCCAACTGGACAAATATCGATTACTTGTAACTTAATAAAAACACGCCAACAAGAACAGTGCCAATCCCAACCTTCTGCACCACCGTTGTTATCTCCCTGTAAATCGCGATAGCTAACAACACAGTCACACCGGAGTACACCGAACTGATGGGCGTCACCAGCGATAGATCCCCCATCTTGGAAGCGAATATATAAAACACCCAGCCCGCATTGACCAACAATGAGTGCGCAAAGAAAATCCATCCGCGCCGCTGAGTCACGTCCCCTTTTTCCAGCTTGCCATTCCTGATCAATGCCAACGAAGTAAAAAGAACAGCCTGGGTTAATGCCGAGTAAAAGAAGGCATTCGTGACATCAAGTGTTTTTGCGGAAAAACCAAGTATAAAAAAGGCCACGCCAAAACCGGCCATGGCCAAGATAGCCTGAAGGAAGCCTTGCGAGCCGCCACGCAGTGATCGGAAGATATTGCCGGAGGTCATGACAATACCAACGAAAATAATAGATACGGCAATCCAGGCAGCCGGGGCCAACCTTTCTTGTAGGAAAACGATAGAAAAAAGGATAGTGACCAAGCTATAGGTAGAAGCAATCGGAGAAACCAAGGACAGGTTTCCGACTTCACACCCTCGCATGTAGAAATAATACCCTGATACGTAGGCGGCAGAGCTGCAGGTGATGATCAACACGGCATGGGTGTCGAACCTGAGCTGGCCTGAAATGATCAAATAGCCCCCCAGGAGAGAGGCCACCACAAAGGTAAATAGATTGCGAACCAGCATTGTTTTTGCGGTACCTAACTGGCGAATCATCAGGCTTTGAATAAAGTCTGAAATCCCCCAGCACAACATGACCATCAGCCCGCCAAAAACTCCGCTATCCATGCCGAATAAACTCCATCTCCATCAGACTTGCTGTGTTAACCAAGCCTTGTATTCATCGATTGCTGTTTCATCTCTCGAGTAAAATGCCCATTTGCCAATTTTGTTCACGCGCAAAAAGCCTGCTTGCTTCAATAGATCCAAGTGCCTGCTCACCGTTGGCTGACTCATGCCGAGCTTTTCAGTTATCAGTGTTACGCACACACCGATCAACGCGGGATCACCCGTCACTTGATGAGAGAAGTGCGCGCGGGGCTCCTTAAGCCATTGAAGGATTAGGATTCGAGGTTCACCCGCAAACGCTTTGGATTGTTCTATGTATTTATCGTGTGGATTCATCCTATCCTCATATAGCTAAATGTCAATGCGTTTTTTGGGATTGATTTGAATCATTCGCAATCACCTTATAACTTTAATTCGAGAATTTTCGTTATCACCTGCGGCCGCTGTTATATCGTCCAGCTTATGACGACTTGTCTCACATTCTGCACACCGGGACAGTGTGTCGCTTTTTCGAGTGTTACAAAAGGCATACAGAGATGAATGAGGAAGATCGTGGTGATTCATCAGCAAAGTGCCATCATGCCCTGCAGGCGCTTTAACGCCAAGGAGTGATGAGGTTGTGACGCTTGGATAGTCTGCATGAGCGGTGGGTTATGAACACTTCCCTTGCCACTGCCCTGTTCGTCGGTGAGATCGGAAGCAATCGCCAACAACATCCGTGCGCCTTTGGCTACAGATTCCCTCAGTGAACCGCTCAAAACCTAATGAGTGATCGACCACGCCAGAGGTAAATCAATGCCTTGGTTGTGTTGCGCTTCGTTCTGCTTCGCCAGCGCCAAGAATTCGAAGTTTGACACTACAAAGCCATCACCTATCGTTCCTCTCGAGACCGCACCCAAGGACCGGGTGGCCCGGACGCCTTTGCAGGCGCGGTCGTCACTGTCATTACCTCAAGGAGCAACAACATGTCTGGAGCGACCCAAACCATTGATGTGCTCGTCAACGTCGATGCCGATTACCTGCTAGCCCACCCCAACGACGTAGGCGGTGCGATTGCCATGCTGGTAACCCGCAGCGCCGTCGACAGCCATGCCAACATCACCAGTGGCGAAGGCGAAGGCGGTAACGAGTTGTGGTTCGACGTAAAACCCGGCGACATCATTCGCTGGCGCGCAACCACGCTGTCGCGCAACTTCGACCGCATCGCATTGATCAAAAACGTCGTGATCGGCGACCCTCATCAGGGCGGTGATTACAAGGGCACCATCTCGACCCCGCAAACTTTCAATATCCCCGGCATTCCAGTGCCCTATCTGGACAATGGCGCCCCCGGAGGCATCGCCAAGACCGATGTGACCTATACCGTCTGGCAGTCCACTGCACTGAGCCCGGGAAAGCTCTGGTACCAGATCGTCTTCGTTCTGCTGGACCGTAACCTGAACCAGATCGGCCCGAACAACACCTGGGATCCCTACATCACCGTCAATAATCAATAACTGAAATGCACACAGCCCCGGTCGGTTCCCTTCGTCGTTAACGATGGCGCCGGCCGGGGCTGTGTGCAGGTTCTACAGCATTTCCTTTCTAGGCCGCTTCTGCAAACTCCATCAATGCCGCCAATACCAACGGGTGCAGGACAGCGTCGGGATGTTTCGTTTGCCAGGCCATCAAGTCGCGACACATGGTCGGCGTCCAGAAGCTCTTGATGTGCTGGTATACACCACGCACCGCCACCGCGTGGTCCGGCTCACTGGCAAAATACTGACCGATCTGGTTGGCCATCTTGATCAGGCTTTCAGAGCTCATCGACGCACCTCCGCTTTCTCGGCATGACGACGTTCCCTCAGCAGGCGCCCTTGTTCATCACTGAACGCCTGGTAACGCTTCTGCCATTCCGAAGGCTGGCTGACCCGCACGATCTCCACCGCCGTGACCTTGTATTCCGGGCAGTTGGTGGCCCAGTCGGAGTTGTCGGTGGTGATCACGTTGGCGCCCGATTCCGGGAAGTGGAACGTGGTGTAGACCACGCCCGGTGCCACGCGCTCGGTCACCCTCGCGCGCAGTACCGTTTGCCCGGCACGGCTGCCGATGCCGACCCAGTCTTCGTCGACGATCCCGCGGTTCTCGGCATCGGTTGGATGGATTTCCAGACGGTCCTCCTCGTGCCAGGCGACGTTTTCGGTGCGCCGGGTCTGGGCGCCGACGTTGTATTGGCTGAGGATGCGGCCGGTGGTCAGCAGCAGCGGATAACGGTTGTTGACCTTCTCCTCGGTGGGCACGTAGCCGGTGAGCATGAAGCGGCCCTTGCCACGCACGAACTGCTCGATGTGCATGGTCGGCGTGCCGTCCGGCGCGGCATCGTTGCACGGCCATTGCAGGCTGCCGTGGCGCTCCAGTTCGGCGTAGCTGACGCGGGTGAACGTCGGCGTCAGGCGGGCGATTTCATCCATGATTTCCGAAGGATGGTTGTAGTGCATCTTGTAGCCCAGGGCGTCGGCCAGGGCGATGGTGGCTTCCCAGTCGGCCTTGCCGGCCAACGGGTCCATCACCTTGCGAACGCGGGAGATGCGGCGTTCGGCGTTGGTAAAGGTGCCGTCCTTCTCGAGGAACGAGCTGCCCGGCAGGAACACGTGGGCGAACTTGGCCGTCTCGTTGAGGAAGATGTCTTGGACGATCACGCATTCCAACGCGGACAGCGCGGCCGTCACATGCTGGGTGTTGGGGTCGCTCTGGGCGATGTCTTCACCTTGGCAATAAAGCGCCTTGAAGGTGCCGTCCAGCGCCGCCTCGAACATGTTCGGGATACGCAGGCCCGGGTCGGGTTGCAGGGTCACGTTCCAGGCTTGCTCGAACTCGGCGCGCACCGCTTCGTTGGAGATGTGCCGATAGCCGGGCAGTTCGTGGGGGAACGAGCCCATGTCGCAGGAGCCCTGGACGTTGTTCTGCCCACGCAGCGGGTTCACCCCGACACCTTCGCGACCGATGTTGCCGGTGGCCATGGCCAGGTTGGCAATGCCCATGACCGAGGTACTGCCCTGGCTGTGCTCGGTAACGCCGAGGCCGTAATAGATGGCCGCGTTGCCGCCAGTGGCGTAGAGCCGTGCGGCGGCGCGGATCTGCTCGGCAGGCACGCCACACACCGGGCCCAGGACCTCGGGCGAGTTTTCCGGCAGGCTGACGAAATCGCGCCAGCGGGCGAAGTCCGTCGCCTCGCAGCGAGCCTCGACAAAAGGCTGGTCTATCAAGCCTTCAGTGGCAATCACATGGGCCAGCGCGTTGAGCATCGCCACGTTGGTACCCGGACGCAGTTGCAAGTGCAGCTCGGCGCGGGCGTGGGGCGAATCCACCAGGTCGATGCGCCGTGGGTCGATGACGATCAGTCGTGCGCCCTGGCGCAAGCGGCGCTTGAGCTGGGAGCCGAACACCGGGTGCGCGTCGGTGGGGTTAGCGCCCATCACCATGATCACGTCGGCCTTCATCACCGAGTCGAAGTTCTGCGTGCCGGCGGACTCGCCCAGGGTCTGCTTGAGGCCGTAACCGGTAGGCGAATGACAGACACGGGCACAGGTGTCGACGTTGTTGTTGCCGAACGCAGTGCGCACCAGTTTCTGCACCAGGTAGGTTTCTTCGTTGGTGCAGCGGCTGGAGGTGATGCCGCCGATGGAATCGCGCCCGTACTTGAGCTGGATCCGGCGCAGTTCGCTGGCGGCGTAGGTGACCGCCTCGTCCCAGCTGACTTCCTGCCACGGGTCGTTGATGTGCTTGCGGATCATCGGTTTGGTGATGCGATCCGGGTGCGTGGCGTAGCCCCACGCGAAGCGGCCCTTGACGCAGGAATGGCCGTGGTTGGCCTGGCCGTTCTTGTCCGGGACCATGCGCACCAGTTGTTCGCCTTTCATCTCGGCGCGGAACGAACAGCCTACGCCGCAATAGGCGCAGGTGGTGATGACGCTGCGCTCCGGCTGGCCAATCTCCACGACGCTCTTGTCGATCAGGGTCGCCGTCGGACACGCCTGCACGCAGGCGCCACAGGACACGCATTCGGAATCGAGGAAATTGTCACCGCCGGCCGCTTCCACCCGGGAGTCGAAACCGCGCCCGGTGATCGTCAGGGCGAAGGTGCCCTGGATTTCCTCACAGGCGCGTACGCAGCGGCTGCAGACGATGCACTTGCTCGGGTCGTAGTCGAAATACGGGTTGGAAACGTCCTTGGCCTCGGCCAAGTGGTTGGCGCCTTCGTAGCCGTAGCGCACTTCGCGCAGGCCCACCTGCCCCGCCACGGTCTGCAACTCGCAGTTGCCATTGGCCGAACAGGTCAGGCAATCCAGCGGGTGGTCGGAAATGTACAACTCCATCACGTTGCGCCGCAGTGTGGCGAGCTTGGAGGTTTGCGTGCGCACCACCATGCCCTCCGTTACCGGCGTGGTGCAGGACGCGGGATAGCCGCGCATGCCGTCGATTTCCACCAGGCACATGCGGCAGGAGCCGAAGGCTTCCAGGCTGTCGGTGGCGCAGAGCTTGGGAATGGTGGTGCCGAGCATGGCTGCGGCGCGCATGACCGAGGTGCCGGCGGCGACGCTGATTTCGCGTCCGTCGATGGTCAGGCTGACCTGCACGTCGCTGTCACGCGCCGGGGTGCCCAGGTCGATATCGGTGCTGGGATCGAAAATGGTGATCATTGGTCAGCCTCCGTGGTCGCCAGACCGAAGTCGGCGGGGAAATGCTTGAGGGCGCTGGCGACAGGGTAGGACGTCATCCCACCGAGGGCACAGAGCGAACCGTATTGCAGGGTGTCGCACAGGTCCTGCAACAGCAGGGCCTGTTCCTGGCGGTCACCGACTTCGGTGCTGGCGATCAAGCGGTCCACCACTTCCACCCCACGGGTGGAGCCGATCCGGCACGGCGTGCACTTGCCGCAGGATTCCTCGGCGCAGAACTGCAAGGCGAACCGGGCCATCTGGGCCATGTCCAGGCTGTCGTCGGCGACCACCACACCACCGTGGCCGAGCATCGCGCCCATGGCGGCGAACGCTTCGTAGTCCAGCGGCGTATCGAATTGCGAAGGCGGCACCCAGGCGCCCAACGGCCCGCCCACTTGCGCGGCCTTCAGCGGCCGACCGCTGGCGGTACCGCCGCCATAACCTTCCACCAACTCCCGCAGGCTCAGGCCGAAAGCGCGCTCCACCAGGCCGCCATGACGGACGTTGCCGGCCAGTTGGAACGGCATCGTGCCCAGGGAACGGCCCATGCCGAAGTCGCGATAGAACTGCGCGCCCTTCTCCAGGATGATCGGCACCGAGGTCAGGGTCAGTACGTTATGCACCAGCGTCGGCAAGCCGAACAGGCCTTGCAGCGCCGGCAGCGGCGGCTTGGCGCGCACCGTGCCGCGCTTGCCCTCGAGGGATTCCAGCAGCGCCGTCTCCTCGCCACAGATATAGGCGCCGGCGCCGACCCGCACTTCCAGCTCGAAGGCGCGACCGCTGCCGCTCACGTTCGCGCCCAGGTAACCGGCCTCGCGAGCGATGTGCAGCGCGTAGTTCAGCGTACTGACGGCGTCCGGGTATTCCGAACGCACATAGATGTAGCCCATGGTCGCGCCCACGGCGATGCCGGCGATGATCATGCCTTCGATCAGCAGGAAGGGGTCGCCTTCCATCAGCATGCGGTCGGCGAACGTACCGGAGTCGCCTTCGTCGGCATTGCAGACCACGTACTTCTGCGGCCCCTGCGCATCGCGCACGGTGCGCCACTTGATGCCCGCCGGGAACGCCGCGCCGCCGCGACCGCGCAGGCCGGAATCCAGCACGCTGGCGACCACCTCGGCGCCATCCATCTGGATCGCCCGGGCCAGGCCGAGAAATCCGCCTTGGGCACGATAGTCATCGAGGGACAAGGGCTGGGTGATGCCAGCACGGGCAAACAACAGGCGCTGCTGGCTTTTCAGATAAGGAATGTTCTCCACCAGTCCCAGGGCAGCGGGATGGCTGCCCGGATCATGGGCAAGCGCATCGAGCAGGGCCGGCACGTCTTGGGCCGTGACCGGGCCAAAACCCAAGCGCCCTTCAGGCGTTTCCAACTCAACCAGCGGCTCCAACCAATAGAGGCCACGGGAACTGGTCCGCAACACCTGCAACGGCAACTGTCGACGTTCAGCCTCAACGGTCAACGCAGCCGCGACCTTGTCCGCGCCCACCGCACGGGCCACCGAATCGCGGGGGATACAGAGCGTCAGCATGCGCCCTCCTCCCTGCAGTCATTCACCAACTGACGCAGGCGCTCGGGCGTGATCCGCGCATGCAACTCCCCGTCCAGTTCCAGGGCCGGCGAGCAGACGCAGGCGCCCAGGCAGTAGACCGGCCGCAGGCTGATACTGCCGTCGGCGCTGGTGCCGTGATCGTCCAGCGCCAGTTGCTCGCGCAACTGCGCAGCCAGGGCTTCGGCGCCCATGCTCTTGCAGGACTCGGCCCGGCACAGGCGCAGGGTATGGCGCGCCGGCGGCGTGGTGCGGAAATCGTGGTAGAAACTGATGACCCCGCGCACTTCAGCCAGGCTGAGGTTCAGGGCGTGGGCGATCTCCGGGACGGCGCTGTCGGGGACATACCCGCAGCCTGCCTGGATGGCATGGAGAATGGGCAGCAAGGCACCGGGGGTGTCCTTTTCGCGCGCAAGCACGCTGTGGATCAAAGGCAGGTGAAGCGTCTCATCGGGCATAAACGTACCTCGGCATCTCGAACGACACCGCCGCATAGCGGCAGCCGTCCGGAGTCTTGGCTGCGGCGTCCGGCCCACGTCACGGTAGCGTGGCACATCCGATCGCCATTCTCGCTCTCCGGCCAGGTGTCTTTGGCGCACCTGGTCCGGGGCATCCTCACAGCTTGCCACTCCCGGGGGTTGGCGATTGCACATGGACGACGAAACGTGTTCTAAAAGCGACTTGAGTAGACGAACGATGTCGCCCAGGCCTCATGAGTCCGATTGTAGACACCGAATCAATGGAGGTGACTCTACCGGAGCGCAAAGGTAAAACTATATAGCGAGTATCACGATGCCGCCGATTATCAAGGTATACGGCATGGAGACAATATAGAGATAGCGATCAACATCTGACTAAGGATGTGAAGGTGGGAATCCATAGCAAACCATCGCCGCCGTCACGTCAGATAATAGGCATAAGGAAGTTATCAAAAGGATATGCAATATCAATAGCGCACAAGAGCACTGATTTGTCCTGACATCGGCGACACGAATATCGCCTACTCAATCAGTGCTCTCCCCCCAACCTTTACCAGGCGCCACTGAAGCCTGAAGTCAAATACCGCCCCCCTTAACAGGCGCCGACCTTTAATATGCCATTGCAATTGCTTAATTTGGACACGTCCTCGGGGGAGAATCTGACTGTTTGGTTCGTGTTGTTTCCTTCCACACGGTACTGTCCTGAATTGGCGCCTGGCGCTAGGTGAGTCCCTATCCCAGCACAACGTTTTTTCAAAGTACACATATTCGTCTGTGGATCGTAAGTTGTCCAATCCAGTCCGCTGCAGCTAGCTCTCGCTGACGACTCGTTCCACGCAGCCTCGCAAGCCGGATCATGACCTGCAGCCTGCGCATGACTATATTGCAATGAAAAAATAACAAACAACGCAATGCACGATTTAGAAATATTCATTTTCTTGCCCCTCCACATATTTTTCGATAGCGAATAGGTTATTAACCACCCTGTCGCCGAGTTGGTATTAAGGTAGAAATCTCGATACGACTCAAATAATGCCCTAACAACAAGATCAACGAACCTGTAAAATCTGACAGTTCTTTAGATTTTTTTGTTTCCAAACACGTTTCACATAATCGTAAAAAACATGCGTGCTCGTGTTTGCCCTGAAAGAACTCATCAGGTCAAAAATCGGCATTGCGCAGCGCATTGGCTACTAGGGTAAACGCAGGCGAAGGCTGCCGTCGGCTAGGATAGTACAAATAGTAGCCTGGAAACGGCGGGCACCAGTCCTCCAGGACGCGAACCAGTCGGCCCGCCTGGAGATGCGGTTCGAATTCCTCTTCGGGCAAGTACGCAACTCCCAATCCCGCCAATGCGGCCTCGACGATGTGAGTCGAGGTGTTGAAGATGAGCTGCCCAGCTACCCGAACGTTGGCCTGCTTGCCGCGCCGCTCGAAATCCCAGACGTAAAGCCCGCCTGAGGTCGGCATGCGCTGGTTGATACAACGATGGCCGAGCAGATCGCGGGGACTTTTGGGGACGGTGCGAGTGGCAAAGTATCCAGGCGACGCCACTGCAGCCATTCGCAATGCAGGGCCTATCGGCACTGCCACCATGTCCTTGTCGATGGTGTCGCCCAAGCGTACCCCCGCATCGAAACGGTCCGCGACGATGTCACGAAATCCGTAGCTGACGTCAAATTCCACGTTGATGTCCGGGTAGTCGTGCAGCAACCCGGTCAGTTTCGGCAGCAAGGTGGTACGCAAGACATGGTCGCCGCACGTAATGCGGACAATCCCGGCGGGCTTGTCGCGCATTTCCGTGAGCATCGCCAGTTCGGCTTCGATCTCATCGAAACGATTTCCGATGGCGTTCAGCAGGCGTTCGCCCGCGACGGTCGGCGAAACGCTGCGGGTGGTCCGCGTAAGCAAGCGGATTTGCAGGCGTGCTTCCAGGCCAGTGATCGACTGGCTCAGCGCCGACTGGGTGACGCCCAATGCGCCGGCAGCCCGGGTGAAGCTGCCCTCCCTCGCCACCGTGACGAAAGACAGCAGATCGTTGAGATTTCTTTTGACCATGGCGAAAGCACTTTTGGCGGATTGATTAGCCTTGCTTATAGCCTCGTTAAGCATTCATTAGCTAGTCGTACCGCTGCCCACCGGTCACCATGAACCCCATGAACAAGAACCGATGGACAACCGCGATGAGGTCAACCCGGCGTTTCTTGCTGCTGGTGATGCTTGTGCTTGGCAGCTACTCAACGATCAACGGTGCCGCGTCGGCATCTTCCACAACGGAGAAAACGGCTATGTGGATGACCGTCGGTGAACAACGCTTCACCATCACCTTGACCGACAGCGCTGCCGCCCAGGCGCTTGTCGGGTTATTGCCGCTGACGCTGGAGATGAGCGACCTCAATCGCAACGAGAAATACGCCACTCTCCCCCAAACGCTACCTGCCAAAGCGAGCAGGCCGGGAACGATCCGCAACGGCGACGTGATGCTGTACGACACGGACACCCTGGTCGTTTTCTACAAGGACTTCGATTCAGCCTACGCATACACGCGCCTAGGCCATATCAACGACACCTCAAGTCTCGCCCAAGCCCTGGGCCCGGGATCAGTGCAAGTGACGTTTACCCACGATTGATAACCCGCATCGACAGGTCCATCCATGAAAAAAATGCTCGTTTTATTAACGCTTTTCGTCACGTCTCTTTCAGCCATAGGAGCCGACATGTCCAACGGCGCAAATAACTTTTATACCAGCGATGACGTGACCGTCCAGAAGGTCAACTTCAAGAACCAATATCAAATGAACGTGGCAGGGAACCTGTTTATTCCGAAAAAACTCAATGGCAAGACCAGAAGCCCGGCGATTGTCGTCGGCCACCCGATGGGTGCGGTCAAGGAGCAGAGCGCCAACCTCTATGCCACGAAAATGGCGGAAAAAGGCTTCGTGACCCTTTCCCTAGACTTGTCGTTCTGGGGCGAAAGCGAGGGGCGGCCGCGTAATGCCGTCTCGCCAGATATCTATGCCGAGGACTTCAGCGCCGCGGTGGACTTTCTCAGCGCCCAGCCTTTCGTCGACAAGGAGCGGATTGGCGCGATCGGCATCTGTGGCAGTGGCAGCTTCGTGATCAGCGCAGCCAAGATCGACCCGCGCATGAAAGCCATCGCTACGGTGAGCATGTACGACATGGGTGGCGTCAATCGCAACGGGTTGAAGCATTCCCAAACGCTCGAACAGCGCCGGGCGATCATCGCCCAAGCCACCCAGCAGCGTAACGTCGAGTTTGCCGGCGGTGAAACGCTCTACACCAGCGGTACGGTGCACCAGTTGGACGCCAACACTCATCCCATCCAACGTGAATTCTATGACTTCTACCGCACCCCCCGCGGCGAGGTCACGCCATCCGGCTCGTCGAAAGACCTGACCACGCACCCGACGCTGACCAGCAATATCAAGTTCATGAACTTCTACCCGCTCAATGACATCGAGACCATTTCACCGCATCCGATGTTGTTCATCGCAGGGGCCGATGCGCACTCCCGGGAATTCAGCGAGCAAGCGTATAAGCTCGCCGGTCAGCCCAAGGAACTGGTCATCATTCCCGGAGCTGGCCATGTCGATCTTTATGATCGGGTCGACCTCATTCCGTTCGATAAGCTGACAACCTTCTTCCAGAGCAATCTGAAGTAATATCTGGCCCAGTCGAGAGACCTATCGATCTACCCCCGCTTAAGCTTCCTGAACGCCTGCGGCTCCCAAACTCGCATCGCCAGCAACAGCGCAGTCCCACGTTTTTCGGACAGCGGCGCGGTCAACGACTCGTTGTGAAGCGCCGCCAGTTTGCTGCGCAACTTGTGGATGTCGACTTGCAACTGGGCGTAAGCAGACTTCGTCAACATGCCATGGGAAAAGTGCAGGGTTTCATCGGGGACGTCGAATCGGCTCGCCATGAAATCCGGCAAACCCTGCCGCAGGAAGAACCCTCGGATAGGACCGTCCGGCAGCCAATCGAAATCCCGCGCGACCAGCAACCTGATGCGATTTCCCGGTTTCAGGTCCGCCAGGCCCATCCGTTCCAACACCAACAAATGCTTGATGCACTCGGCTTTTGACACGCAGTAGGCGGACACGATGTCTTCCAGCGACCAGTGATTCAGCGCACACACCGCCACCAGCAACAGCTTTTCGTTTGAGACCAGTTGCGCTTCCTGTTCCCGTGTCAGCATTTGCAGACGTGGGGTCGACCGCTCTGCCTCTTGAAGCAATTCCGCCATCGTCAGGCCCAGCAACTCACAAAACTGTGCGAGGCGTTCGACCGTCAAGCGACCACTGGCCAGCAGACGCTTTACGCTGGGCTCCGACAGGTCGAGCGCTAGAGCAACATCGCGATAGGTCATGCCAGCGGCCTTGAGATGCTGTTTCAAAGTGGCGATGAGTTGGGCAATCTGGGTCATAAGTATTGATATCCGATACTGTTGGTATCAGCTTAGCGAATTACCCACGAATAAGTTGCGAATTCCGCCACCCTCTCCCCATGCTTGAAACTTAAAAAAGCCGAGAGGTCAGCATGTTCAGCAAAAACGCAGCACACAATTCTCCAACATCAGGCGCGCCCTCCATGGACGACCTGCAGATTGGCGATATGGTGTTCATCCGGGTCACCGCGCGGCCCTTCCTGGAGGTCGCCAACGCGACGAATTCGTGGACGAATCATGTGGGCGTGGTGGTCGACAACCGCGGCGATGAACCGGTGATTGCGGAAAGCACGTTTCCGTTTTCGCGCACCACCTCGCTCAGCCGATTTCTCAAGCGCTCCGAGCATGAATGCTGCACAGTGGCGAGGCTCACGCGACCTCTCACCGACACGCAACGCGCGGCACTTCAGAACGCCGCGGATCATCGGCTGGGTACGCTCTATGACACGGGCTTCAATATAAGCTCGCGGCGCCAGTTCTGCTCTCGTTTCGTTCGTGAGGTCATCGATGAAGCAACTAATGTTCAGCTCGGTGAAGTGGAGACGTTCGCGACCTTGCTGCAAGATAATGCCAATCCGAACCTGGCGTTCTGGCGGCTGTGGTATTTCGGCCGAATTCCTTGGCAACGTCGTACCGTCACACCGGCCAGTCTGCTTCGAAGTCCGGACGTGCGGGTCATTTTCGATTCCCAACTGAGTGACACCGCATGGCCAACGATGTGCAAGCGCTTCCCCCTTCAAGATCGTTGCCCTGCCTCACCCGGCGCAGCCTGCTTCAGGCTGGCACGGCCGGGATTGCCTTCGGCGTGCTGTCCCCCTGGTCGTGCTGGGCAGCCTCTTCGGGCGTCCTGGTTAACGACGTGACACTGCTCAACCCAGTCTGGGTGAATCGTCTGCTGGCTCCGCGCACCGCCGATGAGATCCGCCAGGCGCTTGCCCAGTGGACAGGCCCTGTAAGCATCGGGGGTGGCCGCTATAGCATGGGCGGACAGATTGCCAGCGAAGACAGCCTGCACCTCGATATGCGTCAGTTCAATCAGGTCATCCACTATTCGCCTGAGAACAAGGTCATACGCGTGCAATCAGGGATGCGCTGGCGCGACCTCCAGACCGTCATCGACCCGGACGATCTGTCGGTGAAAATCATGCAGAGCTATGCCAACTTCACCGTCGGCGGTGCGCTGTCAGTCAATGCTCATGGGCGTTACGTCGGCGCCGGGCCGATGAGCAACTCGGTACGCGCCCTGCAACTGGTGCTCGCCGACGGTTCAGTCATGGAAGCGTCCCGCACCGTGAATACCGATCTGTTTCACGCGGCCATCGGTGGTTATGGCGCGGTAGGGGTCATTACCGAGATCGAACTGGACCTGGCAACAAACGTCACGATGGAACGCCAGGTCCACCACATGCCGGTTGCCGATTACCCCCAGTTCTTCAATGACCAGATCCGCGGAAACGACCAGGCGATCCTGCACAATGCCGATCTGGCGCCGCCCCACTTTGACCAAGCCACCGCCATCACCTGGAGCACCACGAAAAAAGCACTGACCGTCGAGGAACGGCTGGTCGCACCGGGGCAATCGTACACGCTCGATCAGACCATCATGTGGGGCGTGGCCAGACTTCCCGGCGGCCCGTTGATTCGCAAGGATGTGGTCGATCCATTGCGCTACCTCAGCCACCCGGTGGTACGCCGCAACTACGAGGCCAGCAGGGACGTCGCCTCCCTCGGACCGATTGCTACCCGAAACAGCACCTACGCCTTGCAGGAATATTTCGTACCGGTAGCTCACCTCAACGCGTTTGTAATGAAGATGGCCGATCTACTGAAGGCCCATGATGTCGATGCCGTAAACATCTCCATCCGCCACGCGCCACCCGCGCCTAACTCGTGTCTGTCCTGGGCCCGGGAGGAAGTCTTTTCATTCGTACTTTATTACTGGCAATACGTTGGCGTGGCCGACCGCGAAAAGGTCGGCGTATGGACGCGCGAACTGATCGAACTTGCGCTGGCGTTTGGGGGCACCTATTACCTGCCTTATCAGCTGCATGCGACTCGACAACAGTTCACGCGTGCCTATCCCGGCGCGCAACGGCTGTTCGCACTCAAGGCGCGGTTCGATCCGCAGAAGCGATTCCGGAACAAGCTTTGGGATAAGTATTACGTGGGATAGCGCGGACGACGGGGCCAGTCCACTGAAATGCGCACCGCGGAAACAGCAATCCGCTTGGAGATCCCGGATGACTCGATCATTGTCGAGCGTCGCGTGAAGCCCGTTGCCAACGTCAGGAAAAATCCTGAGAAAACGCAAAGCTGATACCATCCAAACATCGACACGCCGAGCAGAACAACATGAATCGCCGCAAGAAAATAAACCAGTTGTTAAAGGCTAACGCCAAGAAAGCCAGTGCCAAGCTGGCGCCCAAAAACAAGAATCAATACATCAGCAAAGCCGACCGATTGAAATTGGAGGCTGAAGCCAGTGACGCCCCCATTATTTCCCCGGAAGGCTGAGCCACGTCATTGCCCCCTGAAGCCCTGCGCCCGAACCGCCGCGCCTCGCGGCTTATCTCTGGCATCCTGTAGGGCAACGGCGGCCAACGTCGCAACCCAGACCACCGAAACCCCGTAGTTGAGCCGCTGGTACAGGCCAAACAAGTGCCCGTCGGCCATTGCCGTCGCCATCAGCATCACCGTTACGATGGCGAGGATTACGCAGATCGCAGAGAACATGGCGAACCTGGACGACAAAAGCAACGACTTGCCAAGGAACGCCCACAGCGCCCCTGCCAGGGTAAGCGAGATGAACATCACCAGCCCCGCAAGGTTGTGGCTCTGTTGCGAGATCGACGGTTCAATCGGCGCACAACCTTGGTCACAGGAAAAATAGCCGGCTGCGAAACTTGCCAAGCCATGGACAAAAATCAGTGCCGCACTCAGCAAGGCCATCCACGATGCCTTGAACCGTCTCGCCACGCCTGTTGCGAAAAGCACGAACATCACACCCAGCGGAAAGTTGTTCACCCAGGCAGAGAAGCCGTGGGTTGGTGCTCCAACAGCGCCTAGTTGGCTCATGGCTTGATCCAGATGGCTGTAGCCTGGATAGCTTTGCGCAGTCAGTGCGACACCCAAAAGCAGCCAGAACGGAATCAGTATTCCGAAGCCTAGCAAAGCACGATCGATGGTTTTCATGAGATGACATTCCTTGTCGTTGTGATGTGATGTGATGTGATGTGATGATCAATATTGCATTGATCCAAGCGTCCAACCGCTCAATCAAGAACCGGGTGCAGGAAACTGCGAAGGGTCAATAACGTACCGGACATGGCAAGTGATTGCAGGCTCAATCCTTTGAATTCTGGAGAAAACGGATTCTACACAGAATACGCAGTCAATCATTAATCGGGATCGAAACACCATGGATGAACGCCAAACAATCATCAAGAACAAGATCCGCACCATGGTGATCGGTGGCGAATCTGACGAGATCACCTATCGATCAGAGTGGCTCGGTTACCTGCCCTTCCCGGTTTCTCATTGGATTGAACACCAGGGCGAAAGCTTTTCCAGCGACTTACCGTTTGATTGGACCCTCGAAGATCTGGTGAGCCTTGAGCGAATGGGCTTCTTGGAAACACTAGAAGCCTACGAAAACCCGGAGGACCCTTTTGATCGGGATATCCGGTATCGCGTTCATGTGGGATACGTATAACAGTAGACTGGAGAAGATCGACAACCCAAGGAACGGAAAGAAAATGGGCATTCTTGATCGCTTGTTCGGCGGCCGCTTTACCCTGCCGCCACCAGAGGAAACGACTCTCAGCGACGCGGCGATCATGCGGGAGCTGCATCCTTATCGCGCCGAACTGAAGGCGTTTACCCAAGCCCTACTGGCCCGTATACCAGACGCCGAAGGTGCCAGGCTGGTCAGGCGCGTGCTGCGCATTTACGGTTCGGGCCAGGAACCGGCCACCGCGCTGGTGGAAGGCTTGCTGGATGCAGACAGAGGCCAGAAGCTCGAACACTTGGCGTTGCTAGGCGTCGACTGGAAAGGCTTTGATGGTTTCGAGTATCTGGTGCCCTATCTGGTCAGCGCCAGCGGGGTAAAAGAAACTTACCCCTACCGCTATGAGGGCACGCTGCCGATGTCGGAGACGCTGGCCAATTTCGACCGATGGCTCATGGCGTTCGACAAACGCTACCTGCACCTGGACGCTGGTGGCGACGAATATGTCGGGTTCATTGCCGATACCGACCAGGTCGCAGCCATGATTGAACTCGCACGGCAAGCAGGTGTTGCAGTGCGCCTCGAGAGCTTTTGAACCGGAATGGGTATTCGCTGAATCTCGTTATCCCGCTGAACGAAGCAAGCCGCATCACAGTCGGAGCAACAAGACCCTCGGCAAAGAAGCCTGGCCCCATGCTCCTACGATCCACTGCTCTCGCTGCACTGTTCACCTTGGCTACCGGCACGGCGACCGCTGCGCCGGAACCGCTGCGCCTGGAAAGCCTGAAACGTTGCGGCGACCTGCTGCAAAGCCAGCACCAGGACTGGTGCCTGACAGCGCGCGGGCTGGGTGATGCAACGCCGCAACTGAAGTTGGGAGCAAAGGCGATACCCGCAGACGCGTTCCAGCGTGAAGGGAACCACCTGCGCGTGCGCCTGGACGCCGCCGATTACCAAAGCGGCCCGCTCTGGCTGGAAGACGGCTCACGCACCAGCAATGCCGCCTGGCTGACCTTGCGCAACAGTCACGTGCTGGCCGCCGGGCCGGACGCAGTGGCAAAGAACATGGACGGCCTGACCACCTACGTCGACCTGGTCAGCGTGCTGATCGAGGAAGACCGCGATGGCCGCCAGGAAGCCGAGCGCCTGGCCCACAAGTACGGCGCGAAGGTGGTCGGCAGCATCGCGCCGCTGAACCTGTACCAACTTCGCTTGCCCGCCAAGGACCTGGTGCAGCGCGATGCACTGGTGCTACGCCTGGGCAGCGAGACCAGCGTGGATGCCGTGGTGATTGAGGAGTCCTCCGCCGAAGAAACCGAGCAGGCCCCAGCCCATCCTGAAGAACCGAAAAAACCCGCCCTGGACTCCGACGAATGGGCCGCGAATCGCTTTCTCGACGCAGTGAACTATTACCAGCGGCGAATCCCCGGGCGTCAGCCACCCATCCAGCCGCAACCGGTGCGCATTGGCCTGATCGAGCGGGATGTGGACTTCGACACGACGGATTTCGCGGACGACCTCGGCGCCTGCTCGCCGCCGCGCACTTGCGTCTACGCCCGCGATGCAGACAAACCGGACAACCACGGCACGACCGTCGCCGGCATCCTCGCCGCACGTTGGGATGACAGCGGCAACACCGGTTTTCTCCGTGGGCTGGACAAGGCCAGCGGTGGCTTCGAGGTCATTGTCGAACGTAACTCCGATGCCGGCATCACCGCCAACATCGCCGCCTCGGTCAACCTCGTGGAAGACGGCGTGCGTGTGCTCAATTGGAGCTGGGGCATCCACCGCGTCGGCGCCAAAGACATCAAGGGCGATGACGTCGACTCGCTGCTGCGCTCGGGCCTCGCCATGGGCGGCTACGAAGAACTGCTGGAAGAGTTTTTCCTTTGGCTGCGCAAGGCGCATCCTGACGTGATCGTGGTGAACTCCGCCGGCAATGGTTCTTCCTTCTCGGGCAGCGACGAATATCGCCTGCCCTCCTCCTTCATCACCGAGCAATTGCTGGTGGTCGGCGGGCACCAGCGCAGCGAGCACGCTGGCATTGCCGTCGACGACCCGGCCTATGCGGTCAAGCGCAGCTCCTCGAACATCGACATGCGCGTCGACATCACCGCCGCCGCTTGCGCCCACGCCTCGACGACCAGCGCCGGCCAAGACAGCGCCGCGCATTGCGGCACGTCCTACGCCACGCCCATGGTCGCGGGCTTGCTGGCGGCGATGCTGTCCATCAACCCGCAACTGCAACCCGAGCAATTGCGCATGCTATTACGCCGCAGCGCCATGACCATCGGCGAAAACCACGACTTCGAACAGATGGACGGCGAAGACCTCACCGCGCCCATCCTGCCGTCGGAACGCCGCTACCAACTCAACGACAAGGACGTCGGCCGCTCGGCACGGCTGGACATGCAAAAGGCCCTGGATTTGGCGGCGCAAAGCCGTGATCGTGTGCGTTGAACCGACGAGTCATGGGGCCAATCGGTAAGTGGATTGCACCAAGCCCGACGCAAAGCTGCGGCTGGATACGAGTTTCAAATCCACATCCTGCCCAAGCCCGCCAAACAACGGCCGCCCCGAGCCAATCAACACCGGAACGGTGGTAATCACCATATCGGTCACCAAGCCCTCGCGCAGGAACGACTGCACCACCCGCCCGCCATCCACATAGACGCGCTGCACGCCTTGGCTTGCCAGCTCCGTCATCAACGCCTTGGGTGCCAGGTTGGAGAAACGCAGCTTATTCTTCAACGCCTCGGGCACCGGCGAATCGGCCAACTGTTTGGACAGCACCACCACGGGCCGGTCGTAGAACCAGGTGTCGAAGGTCCGTACCTTTTCATAGCTCCCGCGCCCCATCACGATGACATCCTTGTCGGTGATGAAGTCTTGATAGCCGTGGTCCTCGGATGGGTCGTCGCGTTGCAAGAGCCAGTCGATGTCACCGTCGGGCCGAGAAATGAAACCATCCAGGCTGGTGGCGATGAAGACGTGAGCGGTAGGCATTTGAGGCTCCTTTGTTGTGGTGTGTGTCTGATACGCCGCACTTGGCAGGTTTTGGGGCCGCTTCGCGGCCCAGCGGGAGCAAGCTCCCTCGCCACGGGTTTGTCGATTGCCTTAAGTGAACAGCATTGGGCTTACACGCCTGCCTACCAGTTGTAACTGACTTTGGCGGTAATCTCGCGCCCCGGGTTGTAGAAGTTCGCTGTGCCGGAACCGACCACGTGCTGCTCATCCAGCAGGTTGCTGACGTTCACCGCAAGGTCGGTGCCCTTGGCGATCTCGTAGTTGAAGGCGGCGTCGAACAGCGTGGTGCCATCGCTTTTGCCGGAGTTGGCTGCATCGAAGTAATAAGAGCCGACGTAGCGCGCCCCCAAGCCAACGCTGACATCCGTGCCGGGCACGTCGTAATAACTCCAGAGCGAAGCGGAATGCTTGGGTGCCGTGGAGAACTCGTTACCCTTCAGGGAGCTGCCGTCGTACAACGAACCGCGCAGTACCTCGGACACCATATAGGAGTAGCCACCAATCAGGCTGAGGTTCTGCGTCACCTGCGCCTTGGCCTCCAGGTCGAGGCCACGGGCCCGCGATTCGCCCACCGTCTGTTGCTCAATGATGCCGCTCGGCAGCACCACGGCGATGGTGACGTTTTCCTGGGTCAGGTCATAAACGGCTGCGGAGAACAGTGCGTCCATCCCCATCGGCGCATACTTCACGCCCACTTCGTACTGCGTGCCCGTCTGCGGTGTTACGCCAACCTGAGGCGGCGAGACGGATTCCACCATGCTCACATAGGTGGACACCTCATCGTTGACGATATAGGTCAATGCACCTCGGTAGGAGGTTTCGGAGAAGTTGTCTTTCTCCGTGGATATCAAGCCTTTGCTGGTAAGGTCCATCGAGTCGTTGCGCATACCCGCGGTGACGATGAAACGCTCGTAGAACGATAGGTTCTGCTGAAGAAACACAGCCTTGGTGGTCGCGTCTCGCTTGTTGACGGCATACGGCGTGATTGAGCGTGGAACGCCAGTAAACACGGGATTTGCAATGTCAATCGGGGTGGTCAGGGCGTAGACCGAGCTTTCCTTGGTGGTCGAATCGAGATACTCCACGCCCACCAGGCTGCTGCTGTCGATGTTCTCGAAGCGGGCATCGTATTGCAGCATCAGATTGCCGTTGAACTGGTCGGCCTCACTGTCCGTTCCAAACAGATACCGGTCAACGGTAGTACCGACACGTGCGGCGCTGTCGCTGAGGTAAACGTAGCCAAAATCATCGGTCAATTTGCTGTAGCGCAGATTGCTGCGCAGTACAAAGCCGTTGTCGAAGTCATGGGTGACGTTACCGCTGAGGCTGGTGCGCTCGACATCGTGGAAGTTGTAGCTGGGCTCACCATAGAACTTGCTGCGGTCGTATTCCTTGTCCAGCGGATAGCCGCCACTGTTGGGCGAACTTTCAGTTTTCAGATAGTCCAGAATCACGGTGGCTGACGTGTAATCCGTGGGTGCCCAGGTGAGGCCACCCATCACCAACCGGTTGTCGTCCTGTGAGTGATCGTACTCGCGGTCGCTGTTCTGGCCTTTGGCAGTAAAGCGGCCAGCCAAGGTTTTCTCGTCGTTCAGCGCATCCCCCACATCGATGCCTGTCTCGACATGGTCAAACGACCCGTAGGTCACATAGCCTTGGCCAAACTGCTCGAAGCGCGGTTGTTTGGTCACGAAGTTCACCGAGCCACCCGGGTCCGCGGGGCCAAACAGCGTGGAGTTGGCGCCACGCAAAATCTCGATGCGCTCATAGGCGAATGGATCTTCGCGTACGCCGCGCATCGAACTCAGGGTCAAGCCGTCACGGTAGGTGGTGGCCTGGAAGCCCCGGATCTGGAAATAGTCGTTGCGGTCATCCGTACCATAGAAGTCACTGACCACGCCCGGCGTGTATTGCAGCGCCTCTTCCGTGGTGCTGACGCTGCGTTGCTCCATTTCCTTGTTGGTCACCACCGACACCGATGCCGGTGTATTGAGAATGCTGGTTGCCACCTTGCCGCCAACCCAGAGCTCCTGGGCGACCACCGAGTTGGCGTCGTCGTCGGCACTGACCCTGACCTTGGCGTTGATGATGAGGGGTGCAAGGCGGTAGTCCTCGACGTCCGTTGCGCCGAGCTCCAGCGGGCCGGCGGGCTTTGGTCGAGGGGACAGTAGATAGGCATTCGGGCCTTGCTGTTCGATTTGCAATTCGCTCCCCTGCAGCAACGATGACAGCGCTGTCGATGTATCGAGCGTGCCATTCACGCCAGCAGTGGTGCGGTTCACGACACTCGACGCGTCGAAGGAAAGACTGATGCCAGCCTCCCGCGCAAAACGGTCAAGCGCCGGCGCCAGTGGGCCGGCAGCGATGTTCCACTGCTTGACTTGATTGCTGTGGTCAGCGTTCGAGGTTTGCGCCAGCGATGGCAATGCGTAGCTGCTCACGATCAAACCCAAAATCGCACCGTGCAAGGCACGATTTAATGGACGGCGCTGTGAAACCGGGGACGAACTCATTTTCTCGCTCCAAGAAAGGACATCGGCAGACTGGCCTGTATTCCGGCCTTCCTTAGAGGTCGAACGAGAATGAGAAAGCACCTCATTCTTTTTCAGGTAGCGCAAAGTTCCGATGGGCTCAGGTGGCAGCGGTCACGGTCACCCAATAGCGGGTCCGATAATCAATGTGCAAGCGCAGTGATTGCGCGATCAATGCCAGGACCTGATCGTTGTCGGCGAGCTGGAAGGTGCCGGAAACGCGACGATCCGCGATCTCTTCGGCGCAGCGCAGTACCCCGGGGCGATAACGCGACAGCTCCACGATGAAATCATTGAGGCGCATATTGCTTGCACTGATCACCCCGTCACCCCAGCTCCATAGATCAAGGCCATTGCCTTTGAACGTTCGGGCGCCACTTGATGTGAACAGCAACTGATTGCCTGCCTGGACGCTACGGCTCGCAGGCGTTTGACTGGAGCCAGGGAAAACCGTGACTGATCCTTCCTGAGCCGCGACCAGAGTGCCATCGCCAAGCTCGCGTGCCAGAAAGCGGGAACTCTGGGCGCGCATGATTCCGTCACGGGATTGCACCCAGAACGGTCTCGCTCGAGGCGAGTGTTGATCCGCACCGACATTCACGATGATTTCACCCCGTCGCAGGATGATCAGGCGTCGCTGGGCGTCGAAATCGCTGTCGACGGCACTATCACTATTGAGCTGGATAAGGCTGCCATCATCGAGTTGGAAGCGTCGTTGCTCGCCGGTGTTGCTGTGTTGCTGCGCAAGCATCGCGGGTACGGGTGTGTAGTCCCGACCGAGCCAGGCTGCCGTGCTGACAGTCGCCAATAGGCCCAGTAGCTTCAGGCTTTCGCGCCGCCGCATCCCATCATGGGTGCCATTAAGGGTTTGTCGCGCCAGTTGAGCGGGCACGCCGGCGAATTCATCCCCAAGCGTTTCCACACGCTGCCACGCCAACACATGCTCCGGGCGCTGCCGGAGCCAGTGCTCAAAAGTGCGCTGTGTCTGTTCATCGGCTTGATTGAAGCGAAGGCGCACCAGCCATTGGATCGCCTGCTCGACAATGGCCGGATCCAGCGCCTGCGGCTCACGACTCGACATAACGCAAGCGATAGCAGTGTTGCAGGGCCGTGGCCAGGTCGCGTTCCACCGTCGCGCGGGAAACACCCTGCTTTTCGGCTATTTGCGCGCACGTCAGACCGTCGAGTCGGGCCAATAAAAATGCCTGGCGAACTCTCGGTTTGAGCATACCGAGCATGCGGTCTATGCGCTCGAGCGCATCAAGAATCATCAGCCGGCTTTCTTCCGAGGGCACCTCGTGTTGAGGTAGCAACGCGATGCTTTCCAAGTAGGCACGTTCGAGTTCGCGACGACGATACTGATCAATCATCAGTCCGCGGGCGATACTACTCAAATAGGCGCGGGGTTCGCGCAAGGGGCTGGACTGACGGGACTTGAGCAGGCGTACGAAGGTGTCCTGCGCCAAATCTGCTGCGTTATCGCGACATCCAATGCGTCGGATTAGCCAGCCGTATAACCACGAGTGATGGGTTCGATAGAGCAGCCCTAGATCTGCAGTACCTAGTGTTTCATCGCTGCGCATCGGAATCCCGGCAAGTACATGATTGATAATTAATCGCATTCTACTCAGGCGATAGGCCTTAGGCAAATACGTGGCGCTCAGTGTCCGCTTCTGGGCGAACGCTTCTCCACCCAACCTCGATACTGGCGGGTGCGAAATGCCAGGGCGAGCTGTTGCAGGATCAGCGCGCGCAACGGCGACACGCTCGGGTCGGGCTTTTTAGCCCGACTCAGTTTGTGCAATTGAAACTTCACGACCGCCATGTTCGCCAAGGCCGTAAGGGTCTTGTTTTTCCAAGTGATCGGCGGCAATTGCGGGGCGTTGTCTTTGCCCTGTAGCCAGTCACGCGGCAGATAAGGATCGATGGCCAACGCCGTTCCGATGCCCACCATGTCCACACCGCTTTGCACGACGCTTTCGGCCACCGGACGTCGACGTATGCCACCGGTGACCATCACGGGCATTTTGGCGACGGTCTGGATCTCGCAGGCAAACTCGAGGAAATAGGCCTCGCGGGCCAAGGTGCGCCCATCACGCGCCTCACCCTGCATGGCGGGGACTTCATAACTGCCGCCAGATAATTCCACAAGGTCCACGCCCAGGTCGTTGAGCAGCCCGACCACCCTTTTGGCGTCATCGGCCGTGAACCCACCGCGCTGGAAATCGGCGGAATTGAGTTTGACCGCTACTGCGAATTCCGCCGAAACCACAGCCCTGACTGCCTTGACGATGTCGAGCAACAGCCGCGCCCGGTTTTCCAGAGAGCCGCCCCACTCGTCCGTCCTTTGATTGGTCAGCGGCGAAAGGAACTGACTCAACAAATAACCATGGGCGGCGTGGATTTCCACGCCGGTGAATCCGGCTTGTTCGCCCAGGCGTGCGGTGTTCGCAAAGCGCTGGATGACCTCTTCGATCACCCCTGGGGTCATGGCGTGAGGCGTGGCGAAACGCTTGGACATGTTGCCCAGCGCCAGCGGCACGGCCGACGGCGCCCAGGTTTTTTGCCCAAGGTTGGCCTGCATCTGCCGACCTGGGTGATTGATCTGCAACCAGAACTGCGCACCGCCGGATCGGCCAATACGCGCCCAGTGCTTGAACTTGTCCAGCGGCCGATCATCCTGCAACACCACCCCACCCGGTCCGGTCATGGCGCGGCCGTCGACCATCACGTTGCCGGTGATGAGCAGGCCGGCGCCGCCGTCGGCCCACGCCTGGTAAAGACGCATCAGTTCCTCGGAGGGCGCCTGGTCGGCGTCCGCCATGTTTTCTTCCATGGCGGCTTTGGCGATTCGGTTCTTGATGGTCGAACCGTTGGGAAGCATCAAGGTGTCGAATACATTCATGGAGCGGTCCTCAGCTGGGTATGAGGCCACCTTAAGATTGAAGTCGACTTTAAGGTCAATCGCTTTTTTTGCTTACTTTTGACGGGTTCGATGACGTGCGCCTTGCCTTGCTTGCGGGGGGTTGACCTTAAAGCGCGGTTCAAGGTGAGCATGCACTGAGCGGCATGACGCTGAACCCTCGAAGTCCCCTCCCGGAGAAAGACCGATTGAAACTCACAAGCGCCGTTTTAACAGGATTGCTGTTCAACACTTTTGCCAACGCTGCGTTGGCGGGGCCGCCTGAAACGACCCGCCCGACCGACACCACCACCATCGATATCGCGGGCCATCCGGTGCCTGTCGTCAAGGGTGGCCTGTACGACCGTTTTCGCTCCAACCCGCCGTTGTCGGTCATTGCAGCAGAAATACCGGGCGTTGATTTGAGTTGGTTCAAAAGCTTGGAGAAGCACAAGGTCGATATTGGCTTTGAGTCGTACTCGCCAAACTTTTACTACCAGAACAGTCGCGTCACGGCGGTCTATACGGCCGATCTGGACGCACTCCGGGCGCTGATGCCGCCGGAAGTATTGGCAGCGGTGCAACCCCTGCAGGTCTGGCCAGGCCGTGGCTTGATCGCGTTCACGGCGTACACCTATGAGCACTGCGATAACGACGCCTATAACGAAGTCGCCCTGTCGATCATCACCAGCAAACCGGGCAATGCCAACCTGGGTCCGTTCACGCTGATTGGCCAGTCGATGTCCGGCGACTTCTGGGGCTACGTGCTCAAGCTGCCGGTCAATACAGAGCTTGCACGGGTACGCGGTGTCGTCGGTTACAACCTGCCGAAATGGCTGACCGGAATCGACCGCAAAGAGGATGCCCAATCAGTGGTCTATGACATCACCGACAGCCAGACTGGAAAAGTGGACGTGTCCTTCAAAGTGAAGAAACTCGACGACCTCTCGCGCGATGTCGATATCGTCACCAGCAGCTTCACCAATCTCGATCATCAGGGCCAACCGGCCTATGGGTATGCGATTTCCCGCCAGCTCAGCCATGGCTCCAGCCGAGACGCGGATACGGCCACGCTCACGCTAGGCGACGGCAGCCTCTCGAACTACATCCGCGCCTTGAAGCTGGGGAAAATGATGAAGTATGAATACGTACCTGAGTTCCAGAGCGCGCTCTATGCGCCGAAGCCACTCGCCAGCCTGATCGGCGAACGCTGACAACTTTTGCGCCCTTCAGGCCTCGGAAGCCTGACGGGCATTTTTTCGCTTGGAGGACGTTGTCGCACGCTTGCCGGCAGGATGGACAACGCCTTCTTCGCGCAGTCGATTGATCAGCAATTGCGCGTTGTCCGCACACGCCATGCCTTCGGGCTTACCCTCGATGCCCTTGATGACGAGCAGAAGTTGCGCCTTGTTCTGGGCCAGCCGTTGCTGCAGTACGCCGATCTCCTCAACCTTTTGCTTAAGTCCACTGAGCAGCTCATCGTGCTGCCAGCCGCTGGCATTCATCGGCATCAATTGGCGAATTTCCTCCAATGAGAAACCGGCCGCCTGTGCGCCGGTGATGAGCTCCAGAACCCACTCGGTATCAGGTGCGTAATCCCGATAGCCATTGGCTTTGCGCCCGGCGGACTTGATCAGGCCGCTGGCTTCGTAGAACCGGATGCGTGACGGCGCCAACCCGCTGATTTTCGCCAGTTCGCCTATTCTCATAACGCCCCCTGAAAAATCCGTTGCCCTTGAAGCCCACGTTAAGCTTAAAGCCAACTTCAAGGTCAAGCAGCTGATGCGACGTATTGCTCAGTCGGCCCCCCAATCAACTGTGGGAGCGAGCTTGCTCGCGATGGCGTCGGTACATTCAACATTGATGCAAGCGGCCCCACCGCGATCGCGACCCAGCATGCCCCTCTACCGGTTTGCGGGCAAATGGGCGGACTGCCTGGAAACCCGATTCATCGCACAACCCGGTTCATTGCATCAATGAGGTCTGCCTTGCCGCCAGCAAGCGAAGGCGCTGAAGCAGCCACCTTATCGTGTGGGAACCCAAGGGGCATGGCGCTGGCAGCGTCCAGCTGTGCCAGTTGATCCGCCGTCAGCTGAACTTCGACTGACGCCAGGTTATCGGCCATCTGCTCCGGCGTGCGTGGACCGATGATCGGGAGTGTTCCCTTGGCCAGCACCCAGGCGATTGCGATCTGGCCCGGCGTGTGGCCGGTCTCTTCGGCGATCGCTAACACCGCATCCACCGTCGAGGTCTTGCGCTCGCTGTCCTCATCGTGGATCACCGCCCCCAAACCCTGCGCACGACCGGTTTCCCCTTTGCGGTATTTACCGGTCAGCAAACCACCGCCGAGCGGTGACCATCCGACGGCTCCCAGATTGAAGGCAGCGGCCATCGGCAGGAGTTCGCGTTCAGCCGAGCGCTCCACCAGGCTGTGCTCCAATTGCACCGCCGATATCGCCGACCAACCACGAAGCTCCGCCAGGGTGGCGGCCGTTGCCACGCGCCAAGCCGGGAAGTTCGACAGTCCGCTATAGAGCACTTTGCCAGAGCGGATCAGGTCATCCAGCCCCCGCACAATTTCGTCGATAGGCGTTACGCCATCAGGCATGTGCACCCACAAAAGATCAATGTGATCCGTCTTGAGGCGCTTGAGGCTGGCCTCCACCGAGCTGCGCATGGCTTTGCGGCTGTTGCCGGAGCGCAGGACGCCGGCACCGGGTGAATCACCCAGCGAGAACTTGGTCGCCAGAACCACTTCATCACGCTCGGTCGCCATGAAATCGCCGAGCATGGATTCCGATTGGCCAAATTGATATTGATCGGCCGTATCGATGAAATTGCC
This sequence comes from Pseudomonas sp. LARHCG127, assembly GCF_052871455.1. Classification (NCBI taxonomy): domain Bacteria; kingdom Pseudomonadati; phylum Pseudomonadota; class Gammaproteobacteria; order Pseudomonadales; family Pseudomonadaceae; genus Pseudomonas; species Pseudomonas sp. LARHCG127. The sequence goes on along the minus strand of NZ_JBIXJT010000001.1, from coordinate 698,801 downwards.
CCCTGCTTCCCGGTAACCGTCGTAGATTCTACGGGCCTCGTCCAAGTCGGCCCCGTAGCCCCAGCCTTTACCAAAGTTGCCAGTGCCCAGCGCGAGGGAAGAGACCCGCAAGCCGGTATTGCCGAAAATGCGATAGCGCATGACGGACTCCTTCAGGGCAAGAGGCTTCGGCGACCTGCGCTGGGTTGAGAGTGAATGAGTGCGCATGGAGTCTAGACGGGTTATTGCGGGCTTGCTGTGATGGATTGGCTCGCCTATTGAACCTGACTCAAGAGATTGATAGGGTTGCCTCTCTTTCAAAACGCCCTCCCGGTTCGCCGGGAGGGCGTTTTCGTTTTGGTTCCCCCAACCACAAAGGAACCATGAAATGAAAGCCCCCGTTGAAATCAGTTTCGGAGCTGACGCCACCTTAGGGTATGTGCGGTACGGCAATGGCCCCATTCACGTACTGGTCATGCATGACTGGCTGGGCGACCACTCCAGCTACGATGCCGTCATGCCCTGTCTTGACGGTCGCGCGTTTACCTATGTTTTCGTTGATGTGCGTGGCTACGGACAATCCATTGAATTGGCGGGCGAATTTACGGTAGAGGAGATTTCCTCCGATTGCCTCATGCTCGCCGACCAGCTCGGTTGGACGCGCTTCCACGTAGTCGGCCATTCAATGACCGGGATGATCACGCAACGTATCGCTGCGGATGCCCCGTCTCGCGTCGCAAGCGCGATAGCAGTGTGCCCCGTTTCTGCCGCTGGCAATCGGTTGGGCCCAGAAGCGCTGGCGTTCTTTGCCAGCACGGCAGAAGACGACGAGGCCCTTCGGCGGCTGTTCAAATTCGTGACTGGAGGTCTCTCCGATGGGTGGGTTGATCTCAAGGTCCAACAAAGCCGCGACACAGTCTCACCTGCCTGCCGGGCGAGGTACCTCGAAATGATGGTCACGGCAAATTTCGTCGATGACATTCGAGGCCTTGAAACACCGTATTTGATTATTGTCGGTGACAAGGACCCCGGACTTGATGCCGCGGCTATGGCCAGAACCTTTCTAGCGTGGCATCCGAACGCAGAACTGCATGTTATCTCGAACTGCGGTCATTACCCGATGCAGGAGTGCCCGCCTTATTTCGCAACTGTTATCGAGGGTTTCCTGAAACGCCACACCGGTTGACCTGAATGGCGTAAATCAGGCTGCGTGCGGACATCATCGGGCCCCTGGCCTGGATTGTCCGCAACGGCTCAAGACATAGTTTTTTGGATGTCCTTAACGACAACACAAACAACCGCTGATCACCGGCTGATCAGGATCATTCTCAAGAAATGCAACCACGACTTCCATGCCCGTCCGGGGCGGCCCCATCTCACAACGCCAATCGGACGCCCTCTTCAGCCAACAACGACTTTTGTCGTCAAATCGATCTTCACGATCCCAGGGGAACTCGACCTTGATCCTTGCGAAGCGCCGATCACCCTGGATTTCTTCGTCCTCCAGGGCAATGACTACAGCGGTCTGGTTGCGTAGTACCTGCGGTTTCTTGTGAGCCAACGGCGGACGATAGGACACATTCCATGGAAGCACGATAAAGCGGTTGCGGTAACCCTGATGGAAGTCATCTTCGTTTCCCGTGTTGCCACTGGCGACGTGCTCACTCATTACCTGTGGTTGCCGGCCTTCGTGGACGACCTGGGTCAGTAGCCATGAGGTGTTCCACTCCTGGCGCGGATGGCCTGAGATGTCCAGTACTTGGCCGCTGACTAACCGAGTCTGGTCACTCTGCCCTTCGGCTTGTCGATAAGCCGCGTGGCGGCGTTCCATGGTCCGAAGACGTATCTGCTTGCCGTGCTCATGACCGGTGAAACGCTCCAGCCTGTCATCTGTCTCAATGTCCAACGGTTGTTGCGAGATACGACGGGTGAGCTGTCCCAGATGCAGGTTGATGCGCTTGATCAGTGGCTCGTTGGCCACCCTGTCGCGCGCTTGTCCATAAGCAGTGGGCTGTCCAATCCTGGGGAAAACCGCCTGATCGTCACCAAAGACCAGCACATGGCCTTGAGCACTGTGTTGGAAGTGAAAGTGGATACCCTCTTCTTCACACAAGCGCTGAACAAAGTGCAAGTCCGTTTCGTTGTACTGAGTACAGTATTCACGCTCTGGGTAAGTCGCCCCCAGATGAAACCGATAAGCGTCGCCCACAACACCGTGTTCTTCCAATATCAAGGCCACGATTTTCGGTACCGAGAACTGTTGATAGATCCGCCGGTTGATGCGGTGACGCAAGTAGGACAACTGCGGGACGAGTGCCAGGCTGTAGCGCATCAAGTGCTGACCATGGGCGCTTTGAACGATGTGATAGACCCGTCCATGAATGCCGTTGCCCTTCGCGTCCAAGGCCAGGAAAGCCTCTCGATCGAAGAGGCTTTCAAGCGCCAGGTCAGACCGTTCGCTGACAAAATCCACGCTGAACAGGTAAGGCCTGCTGAGCGCCTCTTCTCCCGTGAAGGCGAGCACTTGAAAGTCGTGGGCAAAACCGTCGATGGTCAAACTGAAGCGCGTTTGATTGGCTGGGTTGAACATCCGCTGTTCTCTTTTTAAACCTGCTGCTCGTCCGACGCCCGTCTATAACCGAGGCACGCAACGAGCAACAGGCGACAATCAAGTCAGGTCACACACCACTCTTCACTTTGGTCCATATCCGCGTGCGGATTCGCTCCAGTTTCAATGGCAGTGGCTCAAGGGGAATAAGTGTCGCGACCGTCTTTTTGTCTGGATAGATCCAAGGGTTGTCTCGCAACTTCTGCTCGACAAACTCAGCGGCATCTTTGTTTGCGTTAGGGTACAGCGTGTGATTTGAGGTCTTGGCGATAATTTCTGGTCGCAACATATAGTTGATGAACGCCATGCCTTCCTTGGGATGGGGCGCATCTTTCAGCAGCACCAGATTCTCTGACCAGGACAGCGCGCCTTCGCGAGGAAGACTGTAGGAGATCTTGCGTCCGGTGTTAGCCTTTTCGTTGATGGCCTGTGCCGCCAGGGCACCATTGGCCCACCCCACAACAGCACAGATATTGCCGTCTGCCAGGTCGGCGTCGATTCTGGACGAATCGAAATAAAGGACGTAGGGGCGGATTTTCAACAGCAAGGCTTGGGCTTTCTGGTAATCATCCGGGTTCTTGCTGTTGCTAGGGAGTCCAAGGTAATTCAAGGCAATCGAGATGATCTCACTGGGAGAGTCGAGCATTGCCACTCCACACGACTGGAGTTTGCTGATGTTTTCTTCTTTGAAGATCAGATCCCAGCTATTGACCGGCGCATCATTGCCCAATGCCGCTTTGACCTTGTCCACGTCATAACCAATGCCAGTGGTGCCCCACAAATAAGGCACGGCATAGCGGTTACCTGGATCATTGACTGCGAGCTGAGCGAGGATGTCAGGGTCAATATGTGAAAAGTTACTCAGCTGATCACGATTCAGAGGCTGAAGGACGCCCGCCTGGATCAGGCCGGGCAACACATTGGAGGTCGCCACCACCACGTCATACCCGGTGCGCCCGGCCATGACCTTGCTCTGCATGATCTCAGCGCTGTCGAACGCATCCATGTGCATTCGCGTGCCAGTTTCCCGCTCAAACTCCTTTGGTGTCTCCGGCGCCAGCAACCCGAACCAGTTATAGAGATACATCCCGGGCTCTGCAGCCGCCACGGATGTGCTTATCCCGACACAGAGAAGCGAGGCCGAAAAAAGGGTTCGCAAATGTGACTTTCTCATGCAACATCCTTGTCAAGACGACATGCCCTCATGGCTATCGTAAACCTGGCAGCGAATATACCGGCTGCCACCGAATAGTAAATACCTACGAATACTTACCTTAGACCTGCGACGCCCTAACCCTAAAGGGGTAGAAAATGCCGTTTGACCTTCACAGCCTGGCCTGGCATCGATCGATTGGGAAGCTGATCATGCAGCTGAATCGTCCAGAGTTCTGGAGTTCACTGGTTCGCACATTAAATGAATACGTACAGATCGATAATTGGGTGGTATTGATTTTCAGCCACCAACAAGTCCAGGTCGTCAGTCTTCCCGAAGTGGCCGATGCGGAAGAAGTTGACGCATTCATTCATCGCTACGTGAAAGGTCTTTATTTACTGGATCCGTTTTATATAGCCAATCGGGAAAACCCACAGAGCGGTTTCTTCCACCTGTTGGATATTGCACCGGAATATTTTCTTGAAACCGAGTATTACCACAAGTATTTCGCCCAATACATTTCCATGGACGAAGCACAATACAATGTCCAGCTCGACCCCGACAGAACGTTGTGCCTATCTATTGGCAGCAAAGCCCGTTTCAGCCAAGAACAAATAACCTTGCTCGACATTATCAAACCGTGGGTGACTGCATTGATGCATCAGCGCATGGGGTTTGAAATTGACGTGGAGAAAACGCTGGCTGAGCCGCCTCTATGGCCAGAAACGGTCAACCAGCTGGGCACGCAGATAACAGCACGTGAAAGTGATGTCCTCCGTTTACTACTCAGCGGCTTCTCCAACAAAGAAATAGCCGGAAAGCTTTCCCTGTCGGCGGAAACCATAAAGGTGCACCGCCGCAACATTTACGCAAAACTGAATATCAAGTCCCAATCCGAGCTGTTTGCTCGATTTTTCATGCCAAGACAGAACGTTCCCGCTACGCATTGAAGTCAGGCATCACACCGATCATGTGCCTGCAAGCATCAAATCCAGATTCTGCACCGCCGCGCCAGCGGCGCCCTTCCCCAGATTGTCAAACACCGCAGCCAGCAAAACCTGCCCGGTCTCATCGTTCTCGAACACCGACAATCGCACATCATCGGTCCCGTTAAGCGCCTGAGGATCAAGGGTGGTCAGCGCTTTGGCTTCCTGCATCGACATCACCTGCACATGGCGCGCATCGGCGTAGTGCTGCATCAGACACGTATGCAACTGCACCCCACTCACCCCTGGCGCCAACAATCGGGTCTGCACAGGTAGGGTCAGCACGATCCCCTGCCGAAAGGCACCATAGGCCGGCACAAACATCGGCCGTTCCGTCAGACCGCTTTGCTGCTGAATTTCCGGAATATGCTTGTGTGCCAACCCCAGCCCATAGACCTGAAACGCAGACGCCTGGGCTGCGCCCGCGCCCTCATGCTCCTCCACGCCGGCCCGTCCTTTTCCGGAATAACCCGACACCGCATGAATGTTCATCGGGTAATCCCTGGGCACCAATCCAGCCTCCAGCAATGGCCGCAGCAGCCCGATCGCCCCCGTTGGATAGCAACCGGGATTGCTGACCCGCCGGGCGGCGGCGATGCGCTGGGTCTGCTGCTGGCTCATTTCCGCGAAACCATAGGTCCAGTCTGGATGGGTACGGTGCGCCGAACTCGCATCGATCACCCGAACAGCGGGGTTTTCGATGGACGCTACAGCGTCGCGCGCGGCCTGGTCGGGCAAGCAGAGAATCGCGATGTCGCAGTGGTTGATGGCCTCGGCGCGACGTTGCGGATCCTTGCGATGTTCGGCGCTCAGCGTGAGCAGCCGCAGATCGCTCCGGTCCCGCAGACGTTGATGGATCTGCAACCCGGTGGTGCCTTGGTCGCCATCGATGAATACAAGGGGACTTGCCATGGCATGTACTCGAACATTGGAATCAGGGGGTGCAATGTTCAGCCAGGCGCTAAGATAGGAAAAGTTGAATTTATAAACGATGAAATTCAGTTTTCCTGAACAAGGTGCACTTTATGCGGGAAATCAGCCTGGACCGCCTGCGCACGCTGGTGGCGATTGCCGACATGGGGTCGTTCGCCGAAGCGGCCCGTGCGCTGCACTTGGCGCCCCCCACTGTCAGCCTGCATATCGCCGACCTTGAGGCGCGGGTGGGCGGCAAGCTGTTGTCGCGCACCCGGGGGCGCGTTCAGCCATCGGCGATAGGGAACACCCTGGTGGAACGCGCGCGGCGCCTGTTGGCGGATGCGGAACAAGCGCTCGAGGACGTGGAGCGCCAGGTACAGGGGTTGGCCGGGCGTGTGCGGCTCGGCGCCTCCACCGGGGCCATCGCACAGTTGCTGCCGAACGCTTTGGAGATATTGAACCAACGCCACCCCGCGATCGATGTGCAGGTGGCGGTGCTCACTTCCCAGGAAACCTTGAAGAGGCTTGCCGGGGGCTCCTTGGAGATCGGCCTGGTCGCACTGCCGCAGCCGCCGGTAAAGGGCTTGCGGATCGAGCCGTGGCGACGGGATCCGGTCATGGCCTTCTTGCCGGCTCGCTGGGAATGCCCGGAGGTTGTGACCCCCGACTGGCTGTCCGCGCAACCGCTGATTTTGAATGACACCACCACTCGCCTTTCGCGCTTGACGTCGGAGTGGTTCGCCAGTGATGGACGGCAGCCTGCGCCGCGCATTCAACTGAACTACAACGATGCGATCAAGAGCCTGGTGGCGGCAGGATATGGTGCGACGCTGTTGCCCCATGAAGCCTCCACGCCATTGCCCGACCCGCGGATCGTCATGCGGCCATTGAAGCCCTTGTTGTGGCGTCAACTGGGGATTGCCCACCGCAGTCGAGATATCGAACGGCCTACGCAACATGTGCTCGATGTGTTGTGGGAGTTGAGTGCGGAGTGATTATGTCTGGGCATGAGGTATTCTGCGCGGCGTGGTTACACGATCCAGGCCTGCGGCGTGCCACTGCTTGTCACGACCCTTTGATCGTTCTGAAGGCGACGCCCCAGGAGTTCTGCATGTTGATTGGACATCGATTCGAGCGCACCGCGCAGGATGACCTGCACATCCACTCACGTAACCTCGTACAAAGCGCATTCGTGCTGCTGACAGGCGCGCTTGCCTTCATTGCACCGGTGGCGTTCGCCGTGTTTGTGATCGCTGACGGAGGCCTCCCTCAGACTGACGTCGATCCATTGTTCGCATTGCTGATTGTGCTGGGACTGCTGCTGATCCCTGCCCTCGGCCTCCTCTTGATGGTGTACACCGGCGTCCGCGAGACCTTGCTGTTATCGCGACGCGAGGGTGAAGGCAAGCGCCGCACCCGAAACTTTTTTGGACGCCGCGAGCGTGTGCATTCGGTCTTTAGAATCGACACCCCCAAATGCCTCGAACTTCGTCGTCGCCAAGAGGCCGAGCCCGCCTACACCCAGCTGTGGCTGGTGATGCGCGATGGCACCGAGCACCGCCTGACCACCGATAACGTTCCGGTAGTGCCGGGCAGTAAACCCACCGACATGTGGCTGCGTGAGCTGGCCGACTATCTGAACGTGGCAGTGCCTACTGAAGTGGTCGTGGGTTCGACGGTGGCTGTGAAGCCCGCCTACAGACCTGCTCCAGCCCCAACCAGCGGCAAGGCGGTGAGGGAAGCCAGGCGGCGCAGAACCCAGGAACTCACGCTGGGCCATGAGCCCACCGAAAAACTCGGCACGCCCGCACGCGCCCTGCTCCTTCTATTGGGTGTTTTCCTGGCCGTCCTGGAGCTGAGACACGTCATCACTTTGGTCCCTGCGCTATTTAGCGGGCGGCTGCGCGTCGGCGGCGGTCGAACCGGCATGACAACTTTCTACTGGGCCGAACAACCGCTGACGTTTTCATTCCACATGCTGGTGGGAATGGCCGAGGTGTTGATCCTCGGATTCATCGCCTGGGGTTGTCTGCGCACGGCGATCCAGGGCCGGATGGGCTCCAATCCCTGAGGGTGGTCAATTCGGTCACTGCTCGGTCAAAAACGGTGAACAGGAAGCGGCCCCCTCGATGTGATAGACCCTCGGCTCCTCCGAAAAATATTCCTCTAGGCCCATCATGAATATCCGATGGTCTTCACTCGCTTCGAAACCCGGCGTGTGATCCTCAAGTGATTGCCATCGCACGATCAGGTTGAATTGCTCGGGGGTCTCGATCCCTTGCGCCAGCAAGTGACCGCCGTACCCCTTTGCCCGGGTGAGCAAAGGAGCGACCTCGGCAAATGCGCGCCTGAACGTTTCAATGCGTTCTTTGTGAACGGGAAGCAGAGCGATCTCATAAATCATGGTATTCCTCGAAAATGGCTTGAACGGTTAAACGTACGCCCTTACGGGATCAGCGAAGGCTCGACCGCTATCGCGATTTTTCCTTGAACACCGTTGTTGGGGCTCTCCAGCCGGGCATGGGCCAGCCCAATGTCGGCAAGCGAATAGACGGCGCCAACGTGTGGCCGCAGCTGACCTCGCGCGACCAATGCGCTCAAGTCATCGAGCTTGCCGCGGTTCTGCCTGGTGAAAACGAAGTGGTAACTCGCATTCTTGCCCCAGGCCTGGACAAGGTTTTGTGGCTGCGCAATGTCCACGATCGAGACAACGCGGCCAAGCTGTGCCAGCGCGTCGGGGCTGCGCGACAAGGTATTGCCGCCGATGGTGTCGAACACCACATCCACTCCGCGACCACCCGTTTCCCCCATGATGGCGTCGACGTAGTCCTCCTTTTCATAGTCGATGACCACATCGGCTCCCAGGCTTCGCACGAACCCGGCGTTTGCCTCACGCACGGTCGTGAACACCCTTGCCCCCATGGCTTTTGCCACCTGGATCGCCACATGCCCGACGCCCCCCGCGCCGCCGTGGATCAGAATGCTTTCTCCCACTCTGAGCGCCGCACGCACGATCAATGCTTCCCACACCGTCCCGCCAACCAGGCTCAGGCTTGCCGCCTCGAGATGGCTCAGCGAGGCTGGCTTCTTCCCGATGATGCTTTCGGCGGCAACGTGGTACTCGGCATAGCTGCCTGGCCCGTCAAATATTTGCGGGGTGTACCAGACTTCGTCCCCTGGAGCGAAGGTGGTCACTCCCGGCCCTACCTCTTCGACAACGCCCGATACATCGTGTCCGGTAATGGCCGGCAGTTGCACCAAGTCGGGATAGTCGCCGCGACGAACCTGGTAATCCAACGGATTGATGGAGGTTGCGTGCACTCGGACCAAGACTTGTCCGGCGTGCGGTACGGGCTTGGCCACCTCGCGCAGCTCGAACGATCCCGAGCCGCCGAATGATTTAAGTACCATTGCTTTCATCGTAATTCCTCACATCTATAAAAAGGAATATCGAGATATCTCGATATATTACGGTAAAAAAACTACAATTCTTTCCCTATGACCTCGGCAAGCGCGCTGATGGTTGCTTCATTGCGCTTGTAGTAGGTCCACTGACCGATACGCCGGACTTCGACCAAGCCCACTCGTTGCAGCGTTGCAAGGTAACCAGACACCGTTGACTGCGACAGTCCGATACCTTCTTGAATACTGCTGACGCAGACGCCCACCGTGAGAACGTCACCTTCATCCTGCGGAGGGAAGTTCTTTGCGGGATCCTTCAAGCCTTTCAAGATTTGCAGGCGTGTAGGGTTCGAGAGCGCTTTGAATATTTCGATCAATTCCATGCCCCCGAGAATATCGAGATTTTTCGATATGTCAATACGCTGTTTAGCCCCCTCCCTGCCCCCAACATCCTGGGCGACATGCCAAGAGAGCCATACCCATCACTTCACATAACCCTCAAAGCAGTCTTTAAATGGCAGAATCTCCGTCATTGATCGTTTCGGAGACCACCATGCTTCGCGTATTTGAACAAAGACTCGACCCCTTCCCACCCGACGAAGTCCCCCCGCCACCCAACGGCCTGGCTCGGTTCCTTTGGGCCTGCACCCGGGGCGCCCGCGGTTACATCCTGGCGTTTGCGCTGCTCAGCGCCGGCGTGTCGATCTACGAAGCCTGGCTGTTTTCGTTCCTCGGCCAAGTGGTGGATCTGCTCTCGACCTGGCAAGCCGGGGGTGACGCGGCAGCGCAGGAAAGTCGCGTGCTGTGGGGCATGGGTATCGTCATGGTGGCGAGCGTCGGGCTGGTGGCGCTGCGTACGATGGTGCAGCACCAGATATTGGCGATCAATCTGCCGTTGCGGCTGCGTTGGGACTTCCACCGCCTGATGCTGCGGCAAAGCCTTTCGTTTTTTTCCGATGAGTTTTCCGGCCGGGTCACCACCAAGGTGATGCAGACGGCCCTGGCCGTGCGCGACGTGCTGTTCACCCTGATCGAAATCGCCCCGGGAATCGGCGTGTATTTCATCGCGATCATCGCCTTGGCCGGCGGCTTCGCCCTGAAACTGATGCTGCCGTTCGTGGCCTGGATCGTGCTGTTCGGGCTGGCCATGCTCTACTTCGTGCCCCGCTTGGGCAAAGTCGGACAGGAACAGGCCAATGCCCGCTCCTCGATGACCGGACGGATCTCGGACGCCTACACCAACATCACCACCGTGAAACTGTTCTCCCATTCCAACCGTGAAGCGCACTTCGCGCGCGCGGCCATGGAGGATTTCAAGCAGACCGGCTTTCGCCAGATGCGCCTGGTCAGCCAGTTCGAGATCGTCAACCAAGCGCTGGTGGTGGGGCTGATCATGGCCGCAGGCGGCTATGCGCTTTGGTTGTGGCACCAGGGCGACGTCGGCGCCGGCGCGGTGGCGGCGATCACCGCCATGGCGTTGCGCATCAATGGCATGTCGCACTGGATCATGTGGCAAATGACCTCGCTGTTCGAGAGCATCGGCACCGTGCAGGATGGCATGGCAACCCTGACCCGCGGCCCCAAGGTGCAGGACGCGCCGGACGCGGGGGTGCTGGTGACCTCCGGCGGCGCGGTCACCTTCGACAACGTGAGCTTCAACTACAACGGTGAACGCCAGGTGCTTGATGGCCTGAGCCTGGACATCCGCCCGGGCGAGAAAATTGGCCTGGTGGGCCGCTCCGGCGCCGGCAAATCCACGCTCATCAACTTGCTGCTGCGCTTTTATGATGTCGACAGCGGGCAGATCCGCATCGACGGGCAAGACATATCCCGCGTGACGCAAGACAGCCTGCGCAGCGCCATCGGCATGGTCACCCAGGATACGTCCCTGCTGCACCGTTCCATTCGTGACAACATCGCCTACGGCCGACCCGATGCAACTGACGCACAAATCCGCCGCGCGGCGGCCAATGCCCAGGCCGATGAGTTCATCAGCCAACTGAGCGACCGCCAAGGTCACTCCGGCTACGACACCTTGGTGGGCGAGCGCGGCATCAAGCTGTCGGGCGGCCAGCGCCAGCGCATCGCGATTGCCCGAGTGATGCTCAAGAACGCGCCAATCCTGCTCCTTGACGAGGCGACCAGTGCGCTGGATTCGGAAGTCGAAGTGGCCATCCAGGAAAGCCTCGATGAAATGATGCAGGGTAAAACGGTCATCGCCATTGCTCATCGGCTGTCGACGATTGCGGCGATGGATCGGCTGATTGTCATGGATGACGGGCGGATCATTGAACAGGGTACCCACGCACAATTACTCGCCAAGAACGGCATCTATGCGCGGCTGTGGCACCACCAGAGTGGCGGGTTCCTGGGGGAGGATCGGTGGGTGACGGAGGCGATGGATCAGGTCTAAGCGTGAAGGGCCTGGGGTGATCTGCAGGTGGGTGTTTTGGGTCGTCAGCTGTCCTTTACAACGGGCAGCTTTCGGCCCAGAAGCCGTCATTCAGAGTAGGGACATGACCCGCCTTTTTACTAGCGGCTTCATAAGGTGCACTGCGCGCACCCTGCGACAGACCCACACATGCCGTGGGCCACACAGCCCCCCTTACGCGATAGCGTCTTTTCTCTTGAGTTAGATGCCGGCCTTCGATTAGATATGAGGCGTAAACGTTGTGACGTGAATAGCACCATCATACATAAGGGAATAGCACTAAATGGCCCGGATAGAACCCGTTTTCGGCAGCATCAGCAGCGAAATCGAAAACCCATACCAACCGGGCGACGCCCAACTGATTGACGACGAGGTTGTCACGTTTTCAAACCCCAAGATTTTGGATTTTTCCGGGCGTATTTCTCTGGCGCGCTTCTGGCTGATTCATGTGCCCTTGGTGCTGGTTCTTCCGTGCATTTTGCTGACGTTCTTTATGGTGGGGTTGCGCCATCAACTGGTGGTTTTGCTGATAGTCGGTGTCACCGTTGTCGTTCCTGCCATCCTGCTCAACGTGTCTCTACTGGTACGCAGGGCACGTGATCTAGGCTGGAGTCCGATGATATGGGGAATTCTCAGCGTAGTCCCTGTTATCGGCTTTGTGATAACGCTTCCGCTCTTCATGCTTCCGGGGCGTAAAGCGATTAATAAATACGGCCCGCCCAATCCACCTCTTTCGACGTCGGTAAAACTACTTACCGCGCTGTTGGTGGTGCTGGTGCTTGTAACTTCAGTCGTGCTAGTTGCGTATTTTCCCCAATACCACCCACAGGCACTCTACGAGTGGTTCTTTAATTCATTGGTTCAGGCATAACGTTAGCGTACGCGAAGTCCATGCTTCGCCTCATTGCGCGGCGCCAAGTGCTCAGGTGCCTTTGTAGAGAGCGCTGCGCGCACCACGCGATAGCCCTGCGTACGCCGCGGTGATGTCCATTGGGAAAAGAGAACAGATTTATTTCTCTGCTCTAAACGTCCGTTCTTGGCCGATTGCAGCCCCTCACGACAGGCAGCTATCGGCCAGAAGCGGTCAGTGGATTTAGGGTGCTTGCGCCTCTAGCTGTAGGTTTGTAGGATCCTGCGAGCGCCCGACAATAGCGGTTCACATGAACAGCAGGTCAAGCCTGGAAATCGAGGGCGTTGCTTTAAAATCCAGACTTCGATTGCGGTGCTATCAGATATGGAGATTCTCCTATTTTGAATTATGGACAAGCTGTTGCAGTCGTCGAAGCCTTTCAAGATCTTGCACACAGAATTGACATTGAATTTCCAGAACGCCTCGCAGCACTCATGCGAATAGCGCATACCCCCCCTTCAAAGGCTGCACTGAGTAGCCTTGTAGATTTTCACTGGCTCGATGCAGAAGAAGCAGAACGAGAAATCAATGAGTGGCTTAACCCTGATGACCAGCAAGGTCGAACCTTTCTTCCCTTTGCGGCTACAGGCGGCGGTGAGCCTTACTGCCTGGTTCGATTGGAAAACGGGACTTCGGGGATTGCTCAGGTACTTCATTTTGCTCAGCCATCTCCACTTGCCCATGCAGATATCTCATCGTTCGTGACTAGGGAATACGTACGCGTCGCTACGGACTTATCTTGGCTACCGCCTCGAATGGACTTCAATATCGCACTGAAAAGTGAAGTGGCATTAATCGAAACGGCTTTACTACCCGCAGACTATGCGCTTCTTGAGACCTTGTTTAGTCGACAGTGTGTCGCTATGAATTACCAGGCTGGCCCTCAAGGCATCTCGAAAATTGTCAAAGCCTTCATCTCTCAAGAAGAAGAGGAATCGTTAGCCGCCCGACTACGCCATCCGAACCCAACCGAGTTCGAAGCTCTTCGTGCTTGGATGCGCTAAATGTGTTTCCACTAGGAACCGAGCCATTGCCGGCCAACACTCACCACTTGCCAATATCCGCTTTGGGTTGTTGCCCGTCCCAATAGACAGCAATCGACCAAAAGCATCGTTCGATCCACTACCTTCCAGCCGAAAAGCGAAAACCTCTCGATCTGTGAAAGCTAGTCTCTAAGGGTACGCATTATTTCCTCGACCACCGGCTTCGTGTATTTCTCACTGGGATCAGTTTCCGGTGGGTCGTTACTGCGGAACCATTCACCTTGATCGAATGCCTGGTAAAGCGAGAAAGCGGGCTGAGGCATGTCGTTAGTCATACCTACTTCAACCACAGCATTTATGATCCCGTTCATTACGCCGTTGCAAAAATCATAGAGCAGAGATCCTTGTAGATAGCCTTCCGCAACCGCGACGGACAGCTCGTTCAGCACATCATGCGGTGCAACGGCGAACCTTTCGCAAATGGGGACAAGATCACTCAGCGTTAAACCGTCTGCTTCCGCTTTCACCGACAGTTCCTTAAGTTCGATCTTCGGTATGGCCATGATCATGAGCTTCTTCCGGCTAGGTGCAATAGCGCTTTCATGGTAGGTCAACTTCAGCTACAGGCAATGTCCACTTTGGGTCAGCCCTTCGCTTCCGACCCGATCTATCTTGGGAAAATGGAATCTATTCCACCAAACGCTTACCTAGGGTCGATGACCATCCAGCGCCCGGTTTGCCAGTAGCAGACCTAGTTCAATCAACTGTTGCAGCCCTAGTGCAACATGCCGTCGAGAATCCTTCAGGTCAAACGCCAAATCGTTGGCCATGGCATTGGCGGAGGCTAACGTTTCGCTGAGATTGGCCAACAGGCTTTCAACATCGACGCCCTCCACGACGGTGAATAACTGGTCCGGAGGTGGCTTCTTGTCAGGCTGGGCGGGTTTGGGGTTCAGATAGGAATCGATGACACGTTCGGCGTTGGCGTCGGCCGCGATGTCCAGGTGCAGCGGTGGAACGGGTGGGTCTGGGATGAGTTTGTCCATGGAATGCTCCTAACGTTATGGGAGCCGCCACGTTCGCTGCTAAACGAGTGGGTGGCAGCCGTGCGCAGGTTAGCAGACCGGTACGTTAGGAAACCGGCGCACCCGAGGATGCCCTGCACACAGCCGCCATAAGAATTCGAGCAATAAAAATGCCCGCACTGAAGGCAGTTGCCGTGCGCCTAACGTGATTCCGAGCTGCTAAACCCGACCGCTGATTGGTAGCGGTGAGCAAAGACTAGGCACCGAAATCAGCAGGCGCAAGGGACTGGGATTTTCTAGGAAATGTCCTGCAAGTCAATGGGCAATATTCGCTCCGTCAATTCCTACGACAAGCCCGTTCACCATTCCACCACCGGAGCGCTGCGCTGCGCGACGGGTGCGATGTGACGTGTATCCTGACCAAGCTAATACTTCTGTAATAAATTGGGATCATTCACGCCCTCAGAAACATACGTACTCTCCTGACCGACGTAAAAATCATTTGGCTTGGCCGCCTCGGCATAAGCTTCGATTTCATCGAGACTCATACTCGGATCCGCCTCAAGAGCCGCCTTGAAGTTTTGTGTCGTCGTAATTGAGCGTTCCCCATTGAGCTGACTTTCTTCTGAAACCAGTCCAGAAGGAGCTAAAGTCTTGATGCAGTTTTCACCACACTTCTCTCCAGCGACAATCCCCCTCCAGTGAGGACCAAAAGTAAAAACGGCAAAATACATTGTTTTCGCCTTGGTTTTATCAATACCAAGATCGATTAGCGCGTAATAGAACATCCGATGCGTTTCAACCCACGACCGGACCCGATTTTCTTCGTAGCAATAATGATCATGGACAATTGCCGCCTTCAAGAAAGACTCGTCGTAAGCATCACCTATTATAGGTTGCGCCCATTTCGGGATCGAAGCGCCATCCGTGGTTCCTGACTCATGATTGCCTGCTTTCCAAATATCGGTTTGCCAAACCAAGCCATTTGGCGATTTAAACGTAAGCATGGAACCTAACTGACACTTTCGCTCCTTGGTAAATTGACAACCTTCAGGGAGCAATTTCAATTCTCCCGTAAATTGACTCGCAAACAGTGCATTTGCGACCCCCATTAACAGCACCATCAGCGCTATAGCCTTACGCATATCGCCCTCTTCTTATCGATATAACGATTAAACAACTCAAATCATTTTATGGAGCTTGGTGCTATGAACTTTACTTACATCAGCTGCTGCGAGTTAACTATAGCAGTCAATTTTCCTGGCAGTTTTCCACTTTCAAATGGTTCAGCCCATCAATACAAGTGATGCCATAATCCTGGCCTGCTCATACCAGAGACGGATCAATGACCACCGAACGCTACGACCAACTCGCCATCTTCGCCGCCGTCGCCCAGGAGCGCAGCTTCACCCGCGCCGCGGCCAAGTTGGGCATGTCGCAACCGGCGCTGAGCCGGGCGATGCGTCAGTTGGAGATTTGGCTTTTCCTCTCGATGGGAATCGTAGGGAAACAAATTACCCTTGCGGTATTAATCGATAAACCACGCCAATTACATAGCACTCATACCGTAATCACATAAATTCGACTGAGCGAAGCACCTTACTTGATCTCAACCAATCGCACGGCCTGTGACCCGTCCAGGGACAGGTGAATCACGGCGGCTCGGCTTGGGAAATTCGGCGCATCCTCGTCGGTATTCTCCATCACGGGAATGTCGATCAGGGTCTGTTCACCCGTCGGGTCGCTGACCAACTTGGCATCGAGGTTGTCGATGGCCCGCCAGCTGTCGCCACCGATGCGCATCACGTCCAACAGGCTGTAGTGCGGCACGCCCTCTTCGTTCTCTTCGGGCGTGAAGGCGGCCAGGTATTGGCTGTAGTTGTTGCCCATGCCGAAACCCTCGATGGTGAAAACCGCAAGGGTGACCTGGCTGTCCTCGCCGGTGTCCAAGGTCTGCACCAGCGTCGCTTCGGGATAGCCGGTGGCGTAGCTGTCCTTGATGAGCGCGACCAGGCGGCCAATCTGTTCTTCCAGGGCTTTGGGAACGGGTTTCGATTCAGCGGCGTGAGTCAGAGTGCAGGTGAACAACAAGGCAACGGCCAGCAGGCGCAATTTCATGAAAGTGAATGTCCGGGGGTGTCGGGAGGTCAGCGTGCAATGGTAGCGGTTGGCAAGGGATTGGGTAGGAATTGTTGATGGGGTTTGTGCTGGGGTGCACAACCTTGTTCGTGAAAGCGGTGGGTCTGTGTGCACTGTTATTGGATGTACTGTCGCCATCGCGAGCAAGCTCGCTCCCACACTTGGACCCGGGACAGCCGCCATTTTCCATCAACCCGACATCCCCTGTGGGAGCGAGCCTGCTCGCGATGGCGGTGGGCCTGCGTGCATCGATGCTGAATGTATCGCTGCGCGCCTGCCCGAACGGCCATTGATTAACGCGGCGTGCCGTAGCCCTTGATCAACCCTCCAACTCTGCAGCGTCCAGCCCTACCCGTGCGAGGTAGTCTTCCAGCGCCTCCCCCGCTCCGGCTGATACGAAGGCACTGATGTACCCGTCGGGACGGACGAGAACCCAATCGCCCATCGCAGGTTGGTAAGCGTCACGAAAATGTCCTTGGTCATCCTGGATATCACCGCCTGGGCCGATGACATGGATGTGCAGCCCGGGGCGAGGTGCTACGGCATCGCGTTCCGCGCCATAACCGAGCAGTGTCCAGTGCGCCCCCCGGAACAGGTCGAACAGCCGTTGCAGTTTACCGGCCGCCCCGCGCATCGGTGCATCCGGCGCACGATCGCCTGCCAATGGGCCGCTGGTACGGTTGGATCGTTCAAGGGCGAGCGTGGATTCGCGATAGCCGATGTCGAGTTGGTGCACTTCGCGCCCACGGCGCATGTCGCCGCGCTGGTGCGCGTCCAGCAGCTTGGTGGCAAGGCCCAGCATCGTCGCAGCGACCGGGCGGCGTTCTTGCTCGTAGCTGTCGAGCAGTGCCGCCGGCGCGCCGTTGATGACCGCCTCCAGTTTCCAACCCAGGTTGTAGGCATCCTGCACGCTGGTATTGAGACCCTGGCCACCCGTGGGTGGGTGGATGTGTGCGGCATCGCCGATGAGAAACGTTCGACCGACGCGGTAATGATCGGCCAACCGCGCGTTCATAGTGTAGGCCGATGCCCAGGACACCGAATGGATATGGATATCATCGCGCCCCGTGCGCTGTGCTACCAGGTCCATCAATGTTTGCGCATCCAGGTCAATGTCCGCGTCGGGGGCTATCGGCGCCTGGATCTGGAAGAGCTGGGTCCCGGCCAACGGGCACAGGAATATCTGGTGCTGCATGTCGCCGTCGCCAAAACGATGCCAGCGGTCCCGCGACAGGCCCGTAGCCGAGACATCGGCCACAATGGCGCGAATGCCCAGCGTCTTGCCTGGGAAGCCGATACCCAGCGCATGCCGGATAAAACTGCGGCCGCCATCGGCTCCGACAAGCCAGCGCACCCGGAGCGTTTCTTCGCCGGCCTTACCGACCAACTGAACGCTGACGCCCTCGGCATCCTGCTCGAACCCCACCAGTTCGCAACCAAACTCCGGCCGATGGCCCAGTTCAAGCAGGCGTTCGCGCATGACCTGTTCCGTCAGCCATTGCGGCACCATCAACGGCGATTGATGAGGTTCCGCTGGCGTGGGCTCGTTTTGCTCGATGCTGACAGCGTCGGTGAAACTGCCATCGTCGCGATATCGACGTTCAGTCGGGTAGACTCCACCCACTGCGACGATTCGGTCGAGGATCCCCATGTCCTCGAATATTTCCTGGGTCCTGGGCTGTATGCCCTTGCCGCGCGAGCCGTTGAACGGCTGGCCTGCCTTTTCGATCAGGCGAAAGGGAACTCCCCTTCTCGCCAACTCGATAGCCATCGCCAGACCGGCCGCGCCCGCGCCGCAAATCAATACCTGGATTTCGAATTGCTCTTTCATGACGACCCCACATATGTGCAGAACGCACATATTTAGACGGAGCCGGAACCGTGTCAATCGAAAATGTGCAGAACGCACATATTAATGCCCAATTGCGCGAGCTTCACGGCGCCCTGATGGAGATCGTCGGGGTGATGAACCGACCTCAGCGGGACGAAGCCATGGTGCAGGCGGCCGGAATATCCCTGGATCGCGCGCTGTTTCCGTTGCTGGTCTCCGTGGAGCGGCTTGGTCCTATCGGCGTTGGTGAACTGGCCGATCGCGTCGGGCGCGACTACACCACGGTCAGTCGGCAGGTGACGAAACTCGAAAGCCTGGAGTTGATCGCTCGGGAAAATACCGCCGACCGTCGGGTACGCAAGTCGGTCATTACCGCAAAAGGCAAGGCGATGACCGATCGCATCGACGAGGCACGTGCGCGGATCGGGCGAGCCATTTTCGCCACGTGGGACGAAGCGGATGTAGAGAACCTGGTACGGCTCATGTGCAAGTTTGCCAACGACATCAAGGATGACACGCTGACCGGTGCGCAGGAGCAGGCGTGACGCAGGGTGATCGCCCGTTCTGATGCGTGGGGCACGCCCTGTGCCCCGAGAGGATTTTTCTCAGCGTCAGGCCTCTGAGCCAATGCGCGCGACCAGGCGAGCCTGGAGTTTTTCCAGTTCCTCGGGATCGGCCTTGCCCCGGCCATGCGCACCCGCTTCCTCACCTTCCCAGCGAGGGATGATGTGCATGTGAATGTGGTAGACCGTCTGCCCCGCCACCGCGCCGTTGAACTGCGCGATCTGGACGCCGTCCGGCTGCAGCTCGTCCACGATGATCCGCGTCAGGCGCTGCACGGCCGACATCATAGCGCCCAGGACTGTGGGCTCGACTTCGAGGATGTTGCGCGCCTGGGAATTCTTGGGGATGACCAGGACATGGCCGCGCGATTGCGGAAAGAGATCCAGGAAGGCCAGCACATCGGCGTCTTCGTAAATCTTGTAGCACGGCGCATCGCCGCGAAGGATCAGCGCAAAGATGTTCTTTGGATCGTAATGACCGTGGAGACTCATGTTCACTCCTTGAATGGTTAGGGCGGTGGGTTGCCGGTAAGAGATTTAGCACAGTCCAGCGGCGACGTCTCGTAGAGGTCTGCTTGAAAGCCAAGGGTTGGGCTTGCTGGCGATGGCGGTGGGTCAGTTGGTGATAATTTTGCCTGTGCCATCGCCATCGCGAGCAAGCTCGCTCCCACAGGGGATTTCTGGTTTGATTCAGACCGTGGGCACACCCGACATCCATTGTGGGAGCGAGCTTGCTCGCGATAGCGGTGGATCAGTTGGCATCAGTGCTGGATGTAACGTCGCCTGCGCGGGCTTGCTTCAGCGTTACGGCCATCTTCTGCTGCAATTCATTTTCCGAAAACGGCTTGTGCAACACCGGGCATCCGGCGTATTCGGCCGGCAGCCCGCTCGCGCCGTATCCGGTGCTGAACAGAAAGGGAATGTGGCGACCGCGAAGAATCTCGGCCACCGGGAACACGCGCTCGCCAGCCAGGTTGACGTCCAGGATCGCCAGGTCAACCTGCACCGCGCGGGCGATTTCACAGGCCGCCGCGAGCCGGGCGACCGACGCCACGACCTCGCATTCGAATTCCTCCAGCATCTCTTCGATCAATAGGGCAATGGCGCCTTCGTCCTCGACGACCAGCACCCTGCGTCCAGCCAATGGGGTCATGCCCCAGCCACCCCAATCATGAACGAAAAGCGACAGCAAACGCCCTGTGAAGCAAAGGTGAGCTCAAAGGTGCCACCCAAGTCGCGCTCAATGCAACGCTTCATCAGGCGCGAACCCAGCCCTTCCCGTTCCGGCGGGGCTACCGCTGGCCCTCCTCGCTCTTGCCAGTCAAGGGTCAACAGCGTTCCGTCCCCTTGGGCTTGCAGCTGCCAGGTGACGGCGAGCGTGCCCGTCTCGACCGACATGGCCCCGTATTTAAGCGCGTTGATCGCCAATTCATTGAGGGTCATCGTCAGGTTGAGCGCCACGCGGGTGCCGACATCCACGGCAGCCCCCTTGATCACCACACGGCCAGGCTCATGCCCGAAGACCGGCAGCAGCACTTCATGGGCCAGGGTGTCGAGCGGCGTCTGGCCCCAATGCCGTTTGGTCAAGAGATCGTGTGCTCGCGACAAGGCCAACAGCCTCGCCTCGAAACGCCGGTAGCCGTCCTTCGCATCCTCGGCATTGCGCGCGGTCTGGGCCGCCAGGGATTGCACCGTGGCCAGGGTGTTCTTGACCCGGTGATTGAGCTCATCGATCAATGTCTTCTGCCGGTTTTCCGCCTGCTTTCGCTCGGAAATGTCCACCAGCATGTTGATGGCGCCCACCAGGTTTCCATCGGCATCATGCAGAGGCGTGGGAAACGGTGTGAACGGTACACGGCTGCCATCGGGCCGCTCCGCAATCGCCTCGACGCCGCGTATCGGCCGGTTTTCCTTCAGCGCCACCGCCATCGGGCATTGATCGTGGGGCAGCGCGGTTCCGTCGGTATTGAACAGCTTCCAAGTCACGCACCACATCTCGCCCAACTGCGGCGTGCGCCCCGACAACTCGATAGCGGCGCGGTTGAAGAACGTGATCCGCCCTTCGGCGTCGGTGGTGTACACCGCGGCCGGCAACGCTTCGAGGAGATTGCGCATGTGCCGTTCGCTTTCGCGGACCTGGTTTTCCATGCGCCGCGCCAGCGTGACGTCCTGCAGCACCCGCACGCCATACCGAAACGTCCCGTTGGCGTCCCTCACCGACGAGCTGTGGATGTCGAGGTAAACCACCTCGCCATCGGGCTTCACCGCGCGCTTGCGCAGCACGTAGTTATCCAGTTCACCGGCCACCTGGCGGGCGTACAACCCGGCATCCTGCGCGATGCAGTCCGGGTGGGTGTAGTCCAGGAAGGTCATCGCCAGGAGTTCGTCCCGCGAGCGGCCCAGCATGTTGCACAGGGCATCGTTCACCCGGAGCAAGCGGCCGTCGATGCCGGCCTCGGCAATGCCGATGGTCGCCGCTTCGTAGGTCGCCGAAAGCCGGTCATCGCTGTCCTGGCGCGCCGCCTCGGCCGCATGGACGCTGCTCCTGTCGATAGTGAAGCAGCGGGTGTTGAAGAGTTTTCCGTTCTCGAACCGGCCGTTCGAGGTGATCGTGACATGCTTGATCGAGCCGTCCTTGGCCCTCAGGCGCGCCGGATAGCTCTCCAGGCGATCGCCACTGCCCAGCTTGGTGAGAATGTCGCCAATAACCGGCTCGTCGACATGAAATTCGGTGATGTGGCGGCCGATGTATTCTTGTGCCGGATAGCCCAGCAGTGCCAGCTCCGCCTTGTTGGCGCGCAGGATAATGCCCTCGCCACTGACGATATGCAGGCCTACCGCGCTGTTCTCGAAAAAGTCTTCCAGATCGGCACTCTTGCGCCGAAGCTCTTCGGCCATGGCGTGGTGCGCCGAAACGTCCTGGAAGCAATTGATCACCCCTTGAATGACGCCCCGCCGGTCCCTGAGGGCGCGGATGTTCATAAGCGCCACGAACCGCGAGCCATCCGGACGTTGGATGATCACTTCCTGATTGCGCGGCGCAATGCCGGTATCGAGCGCCGAGGCCGTCGGACTGTGCTCGAATGCCAGCGGCGTTCCGTCGGCCAGGAACAATCGATGGGCGCCGCAGAAGCGGTCGCCGTTCTCTCCAAGCGCCGGCGCCCTTCCCCACAGCTCGGCCGCCTCGCTGTTATACCGCACGAGCCACCCCTGGCGATCGCAGAGGTACACCGCACCGGGAATGGCATCCAGCGCATTCGTCCCCATCGCGATCAGGCTTTCGTATTCGCTTGGCGTACAGGCTTCCAAGGGGAGCTCTTCAATGTTCGACATCAGTCATCCTCAAACCCCCTGGCTGCAACGCTCAGGGTCTCAATGGATTCTAGATCGCTATTGAGCGCGCGAGTTCAGGAAACTCTTCAAGGACATCGGCGCCTGTGCCGTACGTCAGCCATGGCATTAATCGACAAGCTCCCGCAGCGGTTATGAACGAGGCCTGCTCCAGGCCCTGTCCAATAGCGCGACCACTGTTTCGTCCGGGGTCTGGCTGAAGTCTTCATACCAATCGCCGACCGAGCGCATCCACTCGGGCATCAACGGACACACAAACTCATCGACCTCACTGCGCAAGGCTTCGGCGGTTTCGACCGGTGCCACTGGAACGGCAACCACGATGGCAAGAGGGTCTTGCAGGCGTACCGCATGGACCGCCGCCATCATTGACGCACCGGTGGCCAAGCCATCATCCACCAGCAGGACCACCTGCTGTTTCAGGTCGACAGGTGGACGGCTGCCGCGATAAAGCGCTTCACGACGCGCCAGTTCCTGCCTTTCCCGCTGCAGCACCGCATCGAAGGCAGCCTGGTCGACGTGATGGGCACACAACGCATCGTCGTTGCGAATCTGGATGGCGCCGCTGGCAATCGCGCCCATCGCCACTTCCGGATGAGACGGCACACCCAGCTTGCGCACCAGCATCAGGTCGAGGGGCAACCCCAGGGCGTCGGCCACCGCCCAGGCGACGGGCACGCCACCCCGGGGCAACGCCAGGACGATCGCATTGCTCCGTCCACGGTACTGGGCCAAGGGTTCTATCAAGCGATGGCCGGCCGCGGCTCGATCGGCATAAGGCGGCGATGCAAAAGACAGGGGATTCATGGTCGGGTCTCCTTGCAAAAACAGACACGTCGTCCGCACAGTCACCCTGTCAGGATACCCGGCACAGGGTGTCCAGCAACGGCTGAGTGATCCAAACTGCCTGCGTCGTCACGCCAATCGACGGACGTGACCGCATCGTCGGCGCCAGCGACTTGGGAATCGCGAGTCATCACGCCTGCCGAAGCCGTTTCTTAACGAGGTCTGACGGAGGAGAAATTTTGGCACGACCGAGAAGAATCCCGTCAAACATGGGCTGCCCTTGTTCGATCTTCCGTAGTACAGTAATCAAAACCCGATAAATATCCACCTTGAGATGACCTGAAGTGCCAGGCCCCAACGTCAATGGACCGCACACCCCGTCATCCTTCTGCCGCGGCGGTAACTGCATGATCGACATCACCGAAGTTTCCATTGCCCAACTGCGCGCCGCGCTGGAATCGGGCCAGACCACGGCGGTAGCGCTTGTCCAGGCCTACCTCGCCAGGATCGATGCCTACGACGGCCCCGACACGCCCACCGCCCTCAACGCGGTGGTGGTGCGCAACCCGGATGCGCTGAAGGAAGCGCAGGCCTCCGATGCCCGCCGGGCCAACGGCCAGACCCTCGGTCCACTCGACGGCATTCCCTATACGGCCAAGGACAGTTATCTGGTCAAGGGCCTCACCGCCGCGTCCGGCAGCCCGGCGTTCAAGGACCTGGTGGCTTATCGCGATGCGTTCACCATCGAACGGCTGCGCGCCGCCGGGGCTATCTGCCTGGGCAAGACCAACATGCCGCCCATGGCCAACGGCGGGATGCAGCGCGGGGTGTATGGCCGGGCGGAAAGCCCGTACAACGGCGACTACCTCACCGCGCCTTTTGCCTCCGGCTCCTCGAACGGTGCGGGCACCGCAACTGCCGCCAGTTTCGCGGCATTCGGCCTGGCTGAAGAAACCTGGTCGAGCGGGCGCGGCCCGGCGTCGAACAACGGCCTGTGCGCCTACACGCCGTCCCGTGGGGTGATTTCGGTGCGGGGCAACTGGCCGTTGACACCGACCATGGACGTCGTCGTGCCCTTCGCCAGGACCATGGCCGACCTGCTCGAAGTGCTGGACGTGGTGGTCGCCGAGGACCCGGACACCCGTGGCGACCTGTGGCGCCTGCAACCCTGGGTGCCGATTCCGAGCGTCGACTCGGTTCGTCCCGCTTCGTATCCGAGCCTTGCCAGCAAACCCGGGGCGCTGGCCGGCGTTCGGTTCGGCGTGCCACGGATGTACATCAACGCCGACCCTGAAGCCGGCACGGCCGAGGCCCCCGGCATCGGCGGCCCGACGGGACAGCGCATCATCACTCGCGCCTCGGTGATCGACCTTTGGGAACAAGCCCGCAAGGCCCTGGAGGCCTGTGGCGCCGAAGTGGTCGAGGTGGATTTCCCACTGGTGTCCAATTGCGAGGGCGATCGTCCCGGCGCGCCGACGGTGTTCACCCGTGGCCTGGTTTCCAAGGAATTCCTGCACCATGAATTGTGGGACTTGTCGGCCTGGGCATTCGATGATTTCCTGCGGGCCAACGGTGATCCACAGTTGAATCGCCTGGCCGACGTCGACGGACCGAAGATCTTCCCCCACGACCCGGGCACCCTGCCCAACCGCGAGGACGACCTGGCCGCCGGCATGGATGAGTACGTGAAGATGGCCCAACGCGGCATCACGCCTTGGGACCAGATCCCGACACTGCCCGACGGGTTGCGGGGGCTCGAAGAAACACGCCGGATCGACCTGGAAGACTGGATGGAACGGCTGGGCCTGGACGCGGTGATCTTCCCGACCGTCGCCGATGTCGGGCCGGCGGACGCAGATATCAATCCGGCCTCTGCCGATATCGCCTGGAGCAATGGGGTCTGGGTCGCCAACGGCAACCTCGCCATCCGTCACCTGGGCGTGCCCACGGTCACCGTGCCGATGGGCGTCATGGCCGACATCGGCATGCCCGTCGGGCTGACATTTGCCGGGCGCGCCTATGATGATTCGAAACTGTTGCGACTGGCATCGGCATTCGAGTCGATCGGCTCCAAGCGCCTGGTCCCGCCTCGGACCCCGCCGCTGTCGGCTTGAGCCGGTCATTGGGGTTGCTGCGCAACTCAGCGGGAGCAAGCTCCCTCGCCACAAAAGCAGCGCTCGACTTCATTTTTGAGTACGGGCGCAACACCGTGGCGAGGGAGCTTGCTCCCGCTGGACTGCGCAGCAGTCCCCGGACCGGTTCTACAGCCGGAAATACTGCTGCATGGCACGGGCAAGCAGGTTCACGGCTTCATCATCCTGTGAGGCCTGGCCTCGCATGAACACCACCTCATGCTCCTCGATCACCGGCAGGCCTTCAAGGATCCGCATCGCATCCGTCACCCGCCCACGGTCGATCAGGCTGATCGCCAACCCGGCCTCCACGCAGGCCTTGACGGCCTGGTTGGAGGGGCTTTCCAGGACGATGCGCGTCCTGCGCCCGCTTTGCCTGAGGGTTTCCACCATCGCTTGCCGATAAGGGCATTGCGCCGCATGCACCGCCAGCGGCAACGGCTCCAGCGAGGCCGCCGTCCCGTGGACTGGCCCGACCCAGACCGGCGTGGTGGACACTAGCACTTGCGTTTCTGCGTTCGCTTGGCCCTTCGGCTGGGTAACCACCGCTGCCTGGAGCTTGCCACGCTGCACCTGGTCACGCAGCGCGTAACTTGGCGCGGTCTTGAGTTCCAGCACGACGTTGGGCCACGCGGTGGCGAAGGTCGGGAGGATGTCGCGGATGACATGGTCGGCATATTCATCCGGCACCCCCAAGGTGATGCGTCCCGCCAAACGGGTGCCATGCAGGTCGGCCAGCACCCGGTCGTGGGTATTGAGCAGCTCCGTCGTCGCCACGAGCAAACGCTTGCCCAACGCGGTGAGGGATACCGATTGATTGTCCCGGTTGAGCAACCGCCCGCCCGCCACCGCTTCCAGCCGCTGAATATGCACGCTGACCGCCGCCGGGCTTTTGTGCAGTTGTTCCGCCGCCCCACTGAATTTCCCGATCCGCGCCACCGCATGAAAAGTACGTATCAAATCGATATCGAGTATGGCCGTCATGATTCAATCTTCGTGAATAACTGATGCATTTCATTTTGATTTATTAGATTAGCCGGGTTCCGTAGCCTGTGGTCATGAACCCGAATAAATCGATGACCTGCACGTCCCGGCCTCGGCCCGCCTGGCATTGGCTGATCCCACTGCCCTTGCTCGAAGCGGCTTTGCTGGTGTCGTGGAGCTCCGGCTTTATTGGCGCGCGCTTTTCCATCGACTACGCGCCGGCACTGCTGGTGGTGTTCTGGCGATGCGTCGTGGTCACGCTCGTCCTGCTGCCCTTCGTCGCCGGGCAACTACGCCGAACCTCACCCGTCGCGCTGTTGAAAAACGCCGGCATCGGCCTCTTGGCGATGGCGGGCTACCTGGGCGGTATCACCCAAGGCATTGCCCTGGGTGTACCGGCGGGCCTGGCCGCGCTGGTCGCCGACCTGCTGCCACTGGGCCTGGCGCTGCTGGCCGCCGGCGTACTCCGGCAACGGCTGGCGTGGCAGGTCTGGGCGGGGCTATTGATCGGCCTGGTCGGCGTCATGCTGGTGACCCAGGGCGCATTGGCGTGGGGCAACGCACCCTTATGGGCCTATGGCCTGCCGCTGCTTGGCATGCTCTCGCTCGCCGTCGCGACCCTGTGGCAGAAATACCTGCCCGCCGAACAATCGCTGGGCCTGCTGCCCAACCTGTGGCTGCAGTGTTGCGTGTCGGGCCTGGCCTTCGCCCTGGTGGAAGGCGTCCATGGCAGCCTGGCCCCGCTACCCAGCACCGGCTTTGCACTGAGCGTCTTGTGGACAGCGGGCATTTCAACAATGGGCGGCTACGGGCTCTACTGGCTGTGCCTGCGCCGCACGACCGCCACCCGCGTCGCCAGCGTCCTGTACCTCAGCCCGCCCATTACCATGCTCTGGGCCTGGGCGATGTTCAACGAACCACTTTCCTGGCAGATGGCGGTGGGGATGGCCGTGTCCGGGGTCGGCATCTGGCTGGTCGTGGGTACCGAAGCGCGGCAGGCGATTTCGAGCTCAAGATAGCAAGATCAGTCGAGCGCATCGGGCTGGTTGGCCTCATGCTGGTGTCCTCTACAGGGAAAGACCATGACCGACACACAAAAGCGCTACCGATCCCGGATGCAGAAAGTGCTCGATTACATCGATCTGCATCTGGATGACTGCCTGGACCTGGATACGTTGAGCGGCGTCGCGGCCTTTTCGAAATACCATTTCCACCGGCAGTTCATGGCGACGTTCAATCTGCCTCTGAATCGCTATGTCCAGCTCGCTCGCCTCAAACGTGCCTCCTACAAACTGGCGTTTCGCGAACATGAAACGATTACAGAGATTGCCATGGGTGCCGGTTACGGTGCGCCTGATGCCTTTGCCCGTGCCTTTCGACAGCGCGTGGGGCAACAACCCTCGAATTTCCGCAAATCGCCCGACTGGCAGCACTGGGGCATTACTTTCACGCCATTGCACAACGCGAGGAACCGTTTCATGCCCACGACTTATCAGCCCAGCGATGTACAGATCCGTAGCGTTCCCGCGACCCCCGTCGCCATCATGGAACACCGAGGCGATCCCGCGATGATCGGCACGACGATCCAACGCTTCATTGCCTGGCGACGCAGTGTCGGCCTGATCCCGCCGACCAGTCCGACGTTCAATGTCTTCCACACCGACCCGCGCGCGACTGCGCCGCAAAACTATCGATTGGATCTATGCGCTGGGACGGACCAACCCATCACGCCAAACGGCGAAGCGATCAAGGCCGGCAGTATCCCTGCCGGGCGTTGTGCCGTGCTGCGGGTCGAAGGTGGCGCCGATAACCTCGAGCCTGCCGCGCTGTACCTGTACAGGAATTGGCTGCCGGCCAGCGGTGAGGAACCAGGAGATTTCCCGCTCTATTGCCAGCGCATTACGTTCTTTCCGGACGTTGCCGAGAACGAAGCCATTACCGAGCTCTTTCTGCCGCTCAGGTGATCATAGTCCCACGTCTACAACGAGACGAGCCTGGTGGTCATTCGCCAGTCCCACCTTGATGTCGAAGACCCAAAGCCCCCTTACTGAATACAACTGTGGCGAGGGAGCTTGCTCCCGCTGGGGTGCGAAGCGCCCCCCGGCGCCTGTTGGCCCAAGCAATCTGGCACCCTCGATGGCCGCATCGGGGCTGCTACGCAGCCCAGCGGGAGCAAGCTCCCTCGCCACAATGACTCATCCACAATGGCTCGTACCTTAAGCCTTAAGCCTCAAGCCTCAAGTCCCAAGCCTCAAGCGAACAGCATTGCCTCCGCCGCCGAACATAGACCTTCACCCAGCCAACCCAATACCTTGCCCATCGGCCAACGCAGCGCCGTTGAGGTAATGGTCGCCAAGCAGCCGACGCTGGGTCAGCAGGGCCGGTTCGGGACTGTCCGGCAAGGGCCGCGGCAGGCTGCGACCGGCCAGTTCGAAGTAGGCATGGCCGGCCAGGCGCGCGGCCTCGGCGGCGGCCAGGCGAAAGGCGATGGCGGCCGCCTGGGACTCGTCGGCGTATTCCAGCAAGGCATCGGCAGCGTCGATGCGGATACGCAAATCGCCGACCGCGGCAATCACCAGGGCTTCATGCCGAGCGCTCTGGGCACGCAGAAAGTCGAGCAGCGCCGCCTCGACATGACGGGCATGGGCCAGGTCGCTACGGCCTTGGGAATGTAAGTTGGACATGGGCAATACCTCAGTTCCAGGAATGACGTTGCGGCTTGATGCCGTTGAGCAGTTGATTGCCGACCAAGTGATATTTCCAGCGCACCGGATCGTGCAGGGTGTGGGTCCGCGCATTGCGCCAGAACCGGTCCAGCCCCTGGCTGGCCGAGACGCTGCGGGTGCCGCCCAACTCCAACAGACGGCTGGATGCCTCCAGGGCAATCTCGGTGGACAGCACCTTGGCCTGGCCGACGATCACCGAGGCTTCTGCCACTCGTTCCTCGCTGGGTTCGGCGACAGCCCGGTCGACCGCGTGCGCCGCGCGCCGCAGAATCGCCTCGGCCGCTTGCAGGCGCCAGGCCAACTCACCGATCAGCGCCTGGCCAAGCGGGTCCTGCCAACCGTGTTGCAGCCCGCTGTCCACCCATGGACGCGCCTGGCGCGCGACGCGCAGGGTTTCGGCGAAGGCGCCACGGGCAATGCCGGTGTCCACCGCAGCCTGGATGATTTGCGAAATCGGGCCGTCGGAGGTGGGTAACTCATAGGCTTTCCAGGCCGGCACCACGTCGTTCGCCGGCACCCGCACGCCGTCGATGCGCACTTGGCCACTGGCGGTGATGCGCTGGCCGAAACCGTCCCAACTGTCGATCACCGTCAGGCCCGCCGCATCCCGTGGGACGAGGGCGATATGGACGTGCCCTTCCTCATCCACGCCGGCAACCGGCACGATGTGGGCGAACAACGCACCGGTGCAGTAGGCCTTCTCGCCGTCGAGTACCGCGGTGTCGCCGTCGAAGCGGATCTGCGTCTGGAAAGTGGTGACGTACTGGCTGCGCGCTTCCGAAAAGGCATTGCCGAAACGATAGCCCTGCAACACCTTGGCGTAGTAACGGCGCTTCTGCTCCTCGCTGCCGGTCAGGCTGAGGTTGCTGAGCACGCCGAAGTGGTTCTGCGGCAGCTGGCCGAGAGACGGATCGGCCGCGGAAATGATCGCGATCACTTCGCTGAGGGTGGCATAGGACACTTCGGCACCACCGTATGCCTTTGGCACGCGGATCGCCCACAGCCCACTGGCGCCAAAGCGCTCCAGTTCCTCCCAAGGCAGCCGCCGCTCGCGGTCGCGCAAGGCCGCCTCCCGGGCGAAATCCTCGGCCAGGCGATGCGCCACTTCAATGGCCTCGGCGTCGCTGCGGATGATGTGGGCCGGACTGCGCGGCGCCGGATGGGCCTGCCCAGGCAGATCGAAAGACGGTGAGTCGGTCATGTGCTACTCCATGCATAACGGGTTCATCCAGCGCTAAAGCACAGCCCGTACCAACCTTAAAAACCCTTTATATTCAATTAGTTGACAAACAACCCGGATACACCTGAAAGCCCCGAAAACGACAAACTGTCGTGGGACTGTTGCCCCGCGAACAGTTGCGTCGCATCGTCCTCAGCGAGCCTTGCCCCCCAGGTAGAAATGCTGGAGGTCTTCCCGGGCCGCCAGCTCCGTAGCATCGCCCTCGCCCACCACCCGGCCGTTCTCCAGGATGTAGGCGTAGTTGGCATGGCGCAGGGCGACATTGATGTTCTGCTCGGCCACCAGAAAGCTCATGCCCTCTTGGGCATTGAGCTGCGCGACGATGGCGAAAATCTCTTCGACGAGGATCGGCGCCAACCCCATCGAGGGCTCGTCGAGCAGCACCAGTCGAGGCTGGGTCATCAATGCGCGGCCGATGGCAAGCATCTGCTGCTCGCCGCCCGAGGTCAGCCCGGCCTGGGTCTTGCGCTTGGTCTTCAGCCGCGGGAACCAGGCGTAGATGCGCTCCAGATCCTGTTCCAATTCACGGCGCGTCGGCTTGCGCAGGAAGCCGCCGCTGCGCAAGTTGTCCTCGACCGTCAAATGGGCGAACACATGCCGCCCTTCCAGCACATGGACGATGCCCTGGCGCGCCAGCAGATTGGCCGCAACGCCGGCGGTGTCCTGTCCCTGAAAGACAATTCGTCCACGGCTGACCTGCGCCCGATCAGCCTGGACCAGCCCGGAAATGGCCTTGAGCGTGGTGCTCTTGCCCGCCCCGTTGGCGCCGAGCAGGGCGACGATATCGCCTTGGCCGACCCGCAGGGAAACCCCGGCCACGGCGAGGATCGCGCCGTCGTAGATCACTTCGATGTCTCGCACCGCCAGCAACTCGTTGTTTTCGGTGCCGGCAAGGGCCGCAAAGGTCATGGTTTCTTCTCCCTCGGGCGCAGTCGCGCCTGGTTGTGTGTCGCTGTAAATGGCTACTGCGCCGCGCAATCGCGGGCGGTCACGCCTTTCTCTTTTGCGTACTCGGCGGCCTTGGCATCGATCAATGGGCGCAACGTGGCGCGGTCGGCCTGGACCCAGTCGGTGATCAGGTTCCACTGCTGGCCGTCCCATTGCTGCACCTTGGCCGCCCCACCGCCTTCGTGGTCGCTGCAGGACAGGCGCAGCGGCTGCATCAATCCAAGAAAACCGATTTCCTTGAGGCGCGCATCGTTGAGGTCGAGGTGCTCCAGGCCCCAGCGACCTTCCTCACCGTTGAGCGGACGATTGCCGAAATGCTGCTGCGCGGTGCGGATCGCTTCGACGGCGATGGCGGCATTCACCAGGCCGGAGTTGTAGTAGACGCTGCCAAAACTCTTCGGATCCTTGAGGTCGCTCTTGCCGGTGTCGAGGATGTGCTGGCGAATGCGCTGGTGGATCTCGAAGTCGGCGCCGCCCGGATAGGGGGTCAACGCCAAGTACCCCTTGCCCGCCTCGCCGGCCGGCAACACGTCTTCGTTGGAACTGGCCCAGATGTCGCCGACGATGCGCTCCACCGGGTAGCCAAAACGCGCCGCGGTCTTGATCGCCACCGGCGTGGACACGCCCCAGGTCCGCAGGAACACCCAGTCCGGCTGGAGTTGCCGCACCTGGCGCCACTGCCCGGCCTGTTCGTTACCCGGGTCGGCCACCGCGATCTGGATGTTCTCGAAGCCGTACTTCTGCGCCAGCAACGCCAGCGGCCCCTGGGTCTCCCGGCCGTAGGCGGAATCGTGGTAGACGGTGGCGATTTTCTTGCCCTTGAGCTTGTCCAACCCGCCCTCGCGCTCGGCCACGTAGTTGATGAACGCCGAGGCCTCGCTATAGAAGGTCAGCATGGCCGGGAAGTTGTAGGGAAACACCCGGCCATCGGTGGCTTCGGTACGGCCATAACCCAGGGTGATCAAGGGGATCTTGTCGGCTTCGGCCTTGTCTGCGAGGGCATAGGCGGCCGGCGCGCCATTGGGTTGATAGACCGCCACCGGCGCGCCATCGAGACCATTCTTGAAGCGCTCGTAGCATTCGATGCCCTTCTCCGCCGTCCATTCGGTCTCGCATTCCTGCCAGACCAGCTTGACGCCATTGATCCCTCCTTCCACGTCATTGATGTAGCGCAGGTAGTCGATCATTCCGGCCCACACAGGAATACCGCTGGAGGCATAGGCGCCGACCCGATAGGTAGCCAAGGGGAAGAACTGCTCGTTGGTCGCCGCTTGGGCAGCCGGTACCAGCGCCGCACAGGCGCCAAGCGCCAGGCCGATGGCGGCGAGACGACGTTTGAAGGTTGCATGCATGATGGTTTTCTCGGTTTGAATGCCTGGCCGCGTCATGACGGCCGGCGGTTGGAAACCTCCTTTCCCTGGGTCGGGTCAAGGTTCGTTGGGGGTGGGTCGGCGCTCAGAACCGCAGCGGCCAGACCCTGATGCGCTCGCGCAGGTCGTCGAACAGGCGTGCCAGCCCTTCCGGCTCCTTGATCAGGAACCAGATGATCAAGCCACCGAAGAGCACCTTCTGCAGGTTCTGCAGTTGCCCGGCGTCGACGTTGCCGTTGAACAGCCATTGCCCGGCATGGCTGAGCAGGATCGGCACAAGGCTGATGAAGGCCGCACCGATGAAACTGCCGGCGATGCTGCCCATGCCGCCGATAATGATGATGAACAAAATCTGGAACGAGCGGTTGATGTCGAAGCTCCCGGCGCTGGCCGTCCCCAGGTAGGCAAACGCCCAGAGCGCGCCGGCGATGCCCAGGTAGAAAGAACTCACGGCGAAGGCCATGCGCTTGTCGCGCTCGACGGCAATCCCAATCACCGCAGCCGCGGTGTCCATGTCGCGGATCGCCATCCAGTTGCGGCCGACCTGGCTACGCACCAGGTTGACCGCCACCCAGGTCAACAACACCACGCAACTGAGGGTCAGCAGGTAGCGACCGACCGGGGTGCCCAAGTGATGGCCGAACAGCTCCAGGCGTGGCGCGCTGATGGTGCCGGACGAGGCGTAGTTGTAGAACCAGGGGAACTTGGCGAACACCCACTCCAGGAAGAACTGCGCGGCCAGCGTGGTAACCATCAGGTAGAAACCCTTGATCCGCGAACTGGGGATGCCGAACAGCAGCCCGACCAACCCGGCGATCACCCCGCCGCCGAGCAGCGCCAGTGGCAACGGCAGGCCCGGCACGCGCAGCAACAGGCCGTAGGTGGCGAACGCGCCCACCGCCATGAAGCCGGCGGCGCCGACCGATGTCTGGCCGGTGTAGCCGGTCAGCAGGTTCAGCCCCAGGCCGGCCAACGACAACACCAGGAAAGGAATCAGGATCGCGTTGAGCCAGTAGTCGTTGCCCAGCCACGGCAGCCCGACAAAAGCCACCAGCAGCAACAGCAGCAGCCCCGGTCGCCAGCGGCGGCGCACCAGGGTCAGGGGCGCTTCGTCGAAGCTGGCCGTCAGGCGCGGAACAGTAGCAGTCATGGCGTCATACCCGTTCAATGATCCGGTCGCCGAACAGGCCGGACGGACGGATGTAGAGGAAGATCAAGGCAAGGAAATAGGCGAACCAGGGCGTGATGCCGCCACCAATCAGCGGGCCGATATACGCCTCGGCGAGGTTCTCGGCGGCACCGACGATCAGGCCGCCGACGATGGCCCCGCCAATCGAGGTGAAACCTCCGATGATCAGCACCGGCAGTGCCTTGAGCACCACCAGCGAGAGCGAGAACTGCACACCCTGGCGCGCGCCCCAGAGCAGCCCGGCGACCAGCCCGACCACCCCGGCCACGGCCCAGACGATCTGCCAGATGCGGTTGAGGTTGATGCCCAGCGACAGCGCCGCCCGGGTATCGTCGGCCACGGCGCGCAGGGCCACACCGATGCGAGTCTTGTTGAACAGCAAGGCCAGCACCGCCACCGTCAGCGCCGACACCCCGGCGGCGATCAGGTCGAACTGGCTGACCATGATCTCGCCGACGAACAGCGGGACGTCCTCGATGCCCAGGTCCAGTGCCCGCACCTGGGCGCCCATCAGTCCTTGGGCCAGGCCCTCGATGATGAACGACAGGCCGAGGGTGGCCATGAACAGGGTAATCTGCGAGCGGTTGACCAACGGCCGCAACACCAGGCGCTCGATCAGCAGCGCGCCAACGATCATCACCAACACCGTCAGGAGCAGCGCCAGGGCAAAGGACAGGCCCTGGTCGCGCAAGCTGACGAAGGTCAGCGCGGCGAACAACAGCATGGCGCCCTGGGCAAAATTGAACACGCCGCTGGCCTTGTAGATCAGCACGAAACCGATGGCCACCAACGAATACAAGGTGCCGGCCAGCAACCCGCCGATCAGGGTTTCCAAAAAGAAATTCATGGGCGAGGCGTCCCCAGGTAGGCAACGATCACATCGGGATTGGCCTGGACCTCGGCCGGCGAGCCGTCGCCGACCTTGCGGCCGTAGTCCAGCACCACCACATGGCTGGACAAGCCCATGACCACTTGGATGTCGTGCTCGATGAGAATCACCGTGGTGCCAAGATCACGATTGATATCGGCGATGAAGCGGCTCATGTCCTGCTTCTCCTCGGCGTTCATGCCGGCCATCGGCTCGTCGAGCAACAGCAGGGTCGGCTGCGCG
This sequence comes from Pseudomonas sp. LARHCG127, assembly GCF_052871455.1. Lineage (NCBI taxonomy): Bacteria > Pseudomonadati > Pseudomonadota > Gammaproteobacteria > Pseudomonadales > Pseudomonadaceae > Pseudomonas > Pseudomonas sp. LARHCG127. The sequence goes on along the minus strand of NZ_JBIXJT010000001.1, from coordinate 664,039 downwards.
ATCAATGCCCGGCCCAGCTCCACGCGTTTCTGCAGGCCGTAGGCCAGGCTGCCCACGGCGACGTCGCGCCAGGCCTGTAGCTCAAGGAACTCCAGCACCTGTTCGGCACGCTCGGCGAAAGCCCGGGCCTCGCGCCGGGCACGTGGCAAACCCAGGGCCTGTTCGAGAAAAAACGTCCGCTGGAAACGCGACAGACCGGTGAGCAGGTTATCCACCACGCTCATTTTCTTGAACAACGCATTGTTCTGGAACGTCCGGCCAATACCGAGCCGGGCCGCCTTCAACGGATGCGGGCGGCGCAACGGTTCGGCGGCGAAGAACAACTGGCCGGCGTCGGCCCGGTAGACCCCGTTGAGAATGTTCAGCAGCGAACTCTTGCCCGCGCCGTTCGGCCCGATCAGCGCGCAGATCTCGCCAAGCTTGACGCTGAACGAAAGATCGGAAATCGCTTTCACACCCCGGAACGACAGCGACACGTTACGCACCTCCAGCAGCGCACTCATGCCGCTCGCTCCAGGTATTGCTGCAACCGCGCCGAACCTTGCCGCACGGGGTCCGCGTGTGCGCTCGGCACCTCGATCCGACGCAGCCGCTGGAAGCCGAGCAGGTGCCGTACCCGCGCCTTGAGCCAGCGGCGCAGGCCACGTCGCGGATCATCCAGGGTCCATTCGCACAGGCGTCGTCGCCAACTGCCTGCCAGCGGCAGGCGCGCTTCGATTTCCGCCGCCAGCGATTCGACTCGCGTAGCGGACAACAGCAAGGCGGTTGGGGCGATCTCGCGGCGATCGCGGCTGGCTGACTCGCGGGTTTCCGGAAACGCCAGGCCTTCGCCGCCCTCCAGCCAGCGGCTGAACACGTGGGCCAGGCCATCGCGCCATTCGGTGCCTTCATCGACCCACACCACCGAGTCCCCGGCGACCTGGCCCCAGCCCTGGCGCTGAGCTGTGGGTGCCTCGGTGACAAACAGCACCGACAGCGACCGCACCTGCCACAGGCCGCGACTCGCCGCGTTGGCCTGGGCCGAATACAGCTGCAGTGGCCACGCCTCGTCCAAGCCGCACTGCAACCAGTGCGACACGTTTTCGCGGCGCTGGACAAAGGCGAACGCTGGACGGGCCAGGCGCAGCTGACGCTGTAGATCCTCACCACGGCTGTCGCGGTCGATCACCACGTTGTGCCCACCCGATTGGCGCGCGGCCAATGCCAGGATCAGCAGGCTGGGCTCGAACGCACCGCTCAGCGCCAGTCGCGCGCCCGGGGCAAAGCCCTGCTGGCGCAAGCCATCGCAGACACGCTCGACCTCGCGCTGCACATCGATCCAACGCCAGGCCTTCCAGATGCCGAGGCGTCGATGGCGCAGGGCGATCTGCGTCGGTCGTTCCCTGGCCCAGCGGTGCAAGGCTGCCAGGGCGCTGTCGGTCACGCTGTCGGGCAGCGACGAATTGAGCTCGTAGACACTCATCGGCTTACTCCTCGCCAACCAAGGCCGGCTCAGGGAGGCGGGAGCGCCGGGCCAGGCGACTCAAGTCCCTAAAGCCTGCGCCCGGGTGGTTGGCGGGCAGCCGCGGGCCATCGCCGAACAGCTTGTCCCGCAGGGTGCCCGGGCGGTATTGGGTCTTGTACGCACCGCGCCGTTGCAACTCGGGCACCAGCAGCTCAACCACATCGCTGAAGGTTTCATGGGCCAGGGCGTAGGCCAGGTTGAAGCCGTCCACATCGGTGTCCTCGACCCACGCCTGCAACTCGTCGGCCACGGTTTGCGCACTGCCAACAATCAACGGGCCGAAGCCGCCGATGCCGACCCAATCGGCCAACTCCTGGACGGTCCACTGCTTGTCCGGGTCGGCGGTGGAAAAGGTTTCCACGGCCGATTGGATAGCGTTGGTATGGATGTGCTTGAGCACCTGGTCGGGTCGGTACTGACCGAAGTCGATGCCGGTCCAGCCGGAGATCAGCGCCAGCGCGCCCTCGTAGCTGCTGTAGGATTTCAGTTCGCGCCATTTGGCCTGCGCCTTGGTGTCGGTCTCATCGACGATCACCGTCTGCAGGTTGAAGATCAGCACCTTGCGCGGATCGCGCCCGGCCTCGGCAGCGCGTTGGCGTATATCGGCCACGGTCTTCTTCAGGATCACCTTGGACGGCGCCGCAACGAACACACATTCGGCATGCCCGGCGGCGAAGTCCTTGCCACGACTCGACGCCCCCGCTTGATAGAGCACCGGCGTGCGCTGCGGCGACGGTTCGCAGAGGTGGATGCCCGGCACCTGGAAGTGCTTGCCCTGGTGACGGATCTCGTGGACCTTGCTCGGGTCGCTGAAAACGCCGCGCTCACGGTCGCGTAGCACCGCACCCTCCTCCCAACTGCCTTCGAACAACTTGTAGAGCACCTCCAGGTATTCGTCGGCGTAGTCATAGCGCGCATCGTGATCGCTGAGTGCCGCCTGCCCGAGGTTCCGCGCCCCGCTGTCGAGATAAGAGGTGACGATGTTCCAACCGATGCGCCCCTTGGTCAGGTGATCCAGCGTGGACAGGCGGCGGGCGAAGGGGTAAGGGTGCTCGAAGGTCAGCGAGGCCGTGAGGCCGAAGCCCAAGTGTTCGGTCACCAGGGCCATCGGCGTGATCAATGCCAGCGGATCGTTGACCGGCACCTGGGTCGCTTGACGGATGGCAGCATCGCCATTGCCACCGAGCACATCGTAGATGCCGATCACATCGGCAATGAAAATACCGTCGAACTTGCCACGCTCCAGCAGCTTGGCCAGGTCGGTCCAATAATCCAGGTCCTTGTACTGCCAGGCGCGGTCCTTGGGATGCCTCCAGAGACCGGGCGACTGGTGACCGACACAGTTCATCTCGAAAGCATTGAAACGAATTTCACGGGGCATGGGGACTCCTGCTCGATAGGCTCGGCACCCTTTCCCGGTGCCTCTCACTGCTCTATCAACACGATTCGTGCCAAGTGATAATTCGTTTATTTACAATAAGTTAGACGCACGTTTGATCAACGGAAATGCCTGCATGGGGACACCTTGTTGATCAACTGTCCGGTGGCAGACAGTGCGTCTTCACGCCATGGGATGGATCAGGTATTCGGTGAGTGTCGCCGCACAGGCAACGATGCCTTCATGGAGCACCATTTCAAAGCCATGGGTATTTTCCGTTGGAATGGCGATGCACCCCGCTCGCGCGGCCACTCCCGCACTCATGATCGCACTCGCATCGGAGGCGAAATCGACCAGGAGCGCAACTTGTGGGTGATAGCCCGAGCGCTGTGCAGCCTTGACCAGGGCATCCACGACAGAGCGGGTGTAATAACCCTTTTGATCCCCCGTGTTGATAATCGGGTCTGCCGATAACACCGTTCCATACTCCTCCAATACCGGGCCCACCTCGACCGCGATGGTGGTGTCACCCGGCACGCGGGCCGCGGCGTAGAGCGCACCGGCGTTGGACTCTTCCTCAAGCGTCGTGCAGACAAACCAGACATCTTGCTTGAGCGCGTGCCTTTTGTTTTTCAGCTGCTGCGCGGTGGTGATTACGGCCGCCAGGGGCGCCCGGTCATCGAGGAAGTGGGCGGCGACCGTGTCTTTCACCTGGAACGGCTGGCGCCAGTGCCGGCTGAGCACCACGCGCACGCCGGGCCGGACTCCGGCGGCGGTCAGCTCCTCCTGGGAACAGCGGGTGATGACATGGACATCGCTCCACTGCACCGCCCCTGACAGCACATCCCGCCCCTGGGCGGAGCCGCCGGTGTTGTGCATGGAACCATAAGACAGTACGCCGGGCAGGCATTGGTTATCGCCGAGTATGTCGACCGGACAAACGCCAAAACAGATGGGCTGGGCACCGCCCAGCGCCACGACTTCCAAGTTACCGTCGGGCCTTGTTTTCTTCACGATCATGGCAATTTCATCGAGGTGCGCCATGACCCTGATGGGCTGTGCTTGCGAAGACTCATCCGACGCCTTGATCAGTCCCCGGATGTTGCCGGCCTCGTCGACAACGACCTCATCGCAGTGCTTGCCCAGTTCCCTGAGACATATTTCCCGGACTTCATCTTCCTGCCCGCCGGGGCCGCGGGCCAGAAGCAATTCTTCGAGCAAAGACTGAATACTCATTGGAGGCATCAGACAGGTTCCCGTCACGACCGTTGAACAGCGTAGACCCCACCCGCTTCCCGTCCGTTCAAATCGGTATTCCCTCGGTCATGACAGGTCAATCCAGCCCCGAACGGAACGTTTCGATCTTGAGTCCGAATCGATTCATCTTGTTGTACAAACCACCGCGCGACACGTTCAACCGTTGGGCAGCCAGGCGGATGTTTCCGCGCGTCTCCTTGAGGGCGGCAATGATCGCGTTCATTTCATGGGTGCCCAGGTCCGGCGCCGTCCGCGGTTCTGGCACACTTGCCCAGATCGAGGGTCGCCCGCGCTGCCTGATTTCCAACGCAAGGTCACTCGGCTGGATCAGTTCGGTCATTGCCAGGTTCGTCGCCCGTTCAATGACGTTTTCCAGCTCACGGACATTGCCCGGCCAGTGATAGGCACCCAGCAAATCCAGCGCCGCTGGCGAAACGTCCTGCATCGTCTTGCGCAGCGACCGGGCACAACGCGCGAGAAAATGCCGCGCCAGCAACGGCACATCCTCGCGACGCATCCGCAATGGCGGCACCGTCAGGTTCAGCACGTTGAGCCGGTAGTAAAGGTCCTCGCGAAAAGCCCCCTCGGCCACCGCCTGGCTCAGGTTGCGGTGGGTGGCAGCGATGATGCGCACGTTGACCCGCAGCGATTTTTTCGCACCCACCCGTGTCACCTCACCCTCCTGCAGGACACGCAGCAAGCTGACCTGCGCATCGAAGGACATGTCACCGATTTCGTCGAGGAAGATCGTCCCACCGTCGGCCAGTTCGAACTTGCCGGCCGACCCACCGCGAGCCGACCCGGTGAAAGCGCCTTCGACATGACCGAACAGCTCGCTTTGCACCAGGTCTCGCGGAATCGCGCCGCAATTGACCGCCACGAAAGGCCCGCCACGACGATCGCTGGCGTTATGGATGGCCTGGGCGAACAGCTCCTTGCCCGTGCCGCTCTCGCCGAGGATCAGCGTGGTCGAATCACTGCGACTGGCAATCCGCGCCAAGTGCATTGCATCCTGGATCGCCTGCGAGCGGCCCAGGATGGTTTCGAAGGTGTAGCTGGCCTGGGTGCCGATGATCCGCCGGGTGATTTCCCGGATGCGTCGGTTCTCGCGCAACGAAACGATCCGCCCGCCTTGCGCCAGCGGGCAGACCGACACCAGGCAAGCCAGATGGCTGCGATCATGCAGTTCAAAGGTACAGTCCAAGTCACGCACCCCGTCACCGCTCCCGAGCAGGACCGCATCGGTCAACTCGCTCTGCCCCAGGCTCTGGAACGGACTGCCGAGCAGGTCATGGCCGACGCGAAACAACTGTCGGGCGTAATGGTTGAGCGCCTTGATGCAGCCGCGCTCATCCAATACCACCAAGCCCTCGTTGAGCACCTCAAGCACGGTCTGTTGTTCTTCCAGCAAGGCCTGCAGGGTCATCTGCCTGGAGACAGCTTCAGCCGCGGCCTGGACGGTGCCCAGCGTATGAAAGTGAAACCAGCCTGGCTCGGCCGTCAAGGTCAACATGCCCAGGGTCCGGCCCTGGCCATCGCGAATAGGCGCGGCGGCGCAATGCATGCGGCGCTGGCGCAGGCCAAGCCCGAAATTCTCCTCGGCCAACACATACACCAAGCGGTCTTCGACGATTGCCAACCCGGTGCAATTGGTGCCCTGCACTGACTCCAGCAGTCGACTGCCAATGGGAGTGAGGTCCAGGCCGCAGAAGTACAACGTGGTGCCTTCGGCATCGGTCAGGTTGATATGGCCCCTGGGGTTATAGGCGAGCAAACCGCGCATGACTTGCGCCGCCGCAGCGATCAGTTCCCGGTTGGCAGCCAGTGTCGCGGTCAGGTCGGCGGGCGCGACAAAACGGTACGCGCCGTCTTCCGGATCGAGGCCGGCACTGACGCTGCGCAACCAGGATTCCCAGATCACCCGGCGGATCCCGACTGGGCGCTCGGCCTGCCCTTGCCAGCACGCTCGCCAGGCCTCCTCCAGCGCCGTGCCCGGCCCGTCGTTCAACGACGCTGGGCCAAGCGTGGTGAGGTAATCGCGGTCTTCGTCGCTCAATGCTAGGGGTTGCTGATCCATGGTTCGGCCACATGTTCATATTTTCGACATGTCAGTATAGACATGTCATCGACATGAACATTGATTCAAATAAAAACCATTAAATATCAATAAGTTAACTATTGGCACAGCACTTGCTCCCTGCATGAACAGACGAGGACATTCTTGCCGCCGAGTCGTAAAAACAATAAAGGGAGTCATATTCATGAGCACATCCAAGACCCTCCGCCTGGGCCTCATCGGTGCCGGCCGCATGGGCAGTTTCCACGGCCTGACCGCCGCCCGGCACATCCCTGGCGCGTGCCTCGCCGCCATCGCCGACCCTACCCCCGGCCAAGCCGCACGCCTGGCGGCAGAACTGGACGTGCAGAAGGTCTATACCGATCCACAGCAGTTGCTGGATGACCCGGACATCGACGCCGTGCTGATTGCCGCGCCGGCGCGCAGCCATGCCGAGCTGGTGATCAGCGCGGCCCGGGCCGGCAAAAGCGTGTTCTGTGAAAAACCGATGGCCATCACCCTGGACGAAGCGGACCGCGCCATCGCCGCCGCTGCCGATGCACAAGTGACGCTACAAGTCGGCTTCAACCGACGTTTTGCCAAAAGCTTTCGCACCGCTCATCTGGATGTGATGGCCGGCCGGATCGGTACGCCGCAACTGCTGCGCTCACTGACCCGAGACCCGGCCCTGAACAACCCGGCCGCGTCGCCGCAATGGGTGATCTTCCTCGAAACCCTGATCCATGATTTCGATACCCTGCGCTACCTGAACCCGGGCGCCGAGGCGGTTGAAGTCTTTGTGATGGCCGATGCCCTGATCGCCCCCGCCTACAAGGACAAAGGTTTTCTCGACACCGCGGTGGTCACGATCCGCTTCGACAATGGCGCCATCGCCACCGCCGAGGCCAATTTCCAGGCCGTGTATGGCTACGATGTCCGCGGCGAAGTGTTCGGCAGCGCCGGCATGCTGACCATGGGCAACGTCAACGATTGCGACTTGCTGCGGTACCTGGCCAATGGTGTGCAGGCCGACACCCAGCGCATGGACACCGACTTGCTGCGTGATGCCTACGTGGCCGAACTCAATCACTTCGCCAGTTGTGTGCGCAGCGGCGAAAAACCCCTGGCCAGCGGTGAAGAGGCCCGGGCAGCACTGGCCATTGCCCGCGCCTGTATCGAGTCCTTCCAACAGGGCAAGACGGTGCGCGTGCAAGGAGCGCTGTCATGAGTTTCATCCCATTCAAACTGGCGATCAGCGCCGAGATGGTCTTCCTCGACCTGCCTTTTACCGAACGGGTCAGACGCATCCACGCGCTGGGCTTCAGCGTCGAGATATGGAACTGGGCGACCAAGGACATCCAGGCCCTCGTGGCGACGGGCGCGGACTTCACCTCTATGACCGGCTACCTGTCGGGCAACCTGACTGACCCCGACGATATCCGACAGTTGCTCGACAGCGCCCAGGAATCCCTGGCCGTCGCCGCTCAATTGGGTTGCCCAAGCCTGAACCTGCACGGCACCGGCCTGGGCGATCAGGGCTTGCCGGTCAAACCCGTGGCCCAGACCACCGGCCGCATGTGGTTGAGCGCCTGCAAGACGCTGGAAAAAATCGCTCGCCTGGGGGAAGACGCGGGCCGGGTATTCCTGCTGGAAAACCTCAACACCGAGGTCGACCACCCGGGCACGCCTTTCGCCCGCGCTGACGATACCCTGGCGCTGATCGAGGCCGTGGGCAGCCCGCACTTGAAGATGAACCTGGACCTCTATCATGCCCAGATCGGCGAAGGAAACCTGATCGAACTGATCCAGCGCGCCGGCAGCGCCATCGGCGAAATCCAAGTGGCCGACGTCCCGGGGCGCAAAGAGCCCGGCACCGGTGAAATCCACTACCCCGCGATTGCCAAGGCCTTGTTCGGCATGGGATACAGCGGTGTCGTCGGCCTGGAAGGCTGGGCCAGCGGTGACAGCGAGGTCGCGCTCGAGCGTTTCCGGCAGGCCTTCACGCTTGATGGATAAAGCCCCGACGCACTCAACATGTGCGGCAGATTTTCAGTTCTTGGTGACGTTTCAACCCATAACAACAAAAGGATAACCATCATGCGTCGTTGCACACTGCTTTTCGCCACCCTGCTGTTGCTGTTCAGCCAATGGGCCGCCGCCGACTATCGCATCGGCGTCAGCATCGCCAGGGTCGACGACAACTTCATGACCTACGTACGTAACGGCCTGGACGAGGCCGCGAAAAAGGAAAACGTGCAAATCCAGTTCGAAGACGCCCAGGGCGATGTGGTGCGCCAACTCAACCAGGTCCAGGGGTTCATCAACCAGCAAGTGGACGCGGTCATTGTCCTGCCGGTGGACACCTCCGCCACCGCCAACATCACCCGTGCCGCGGTCGATGCGAAAACGCCGCTGGTCTACGTCAACCGCCATCCGGACGAGCGCACCTTGCCCAAAGGCGTCGTCACCGTGGCCTCCAATGACATCGAGGCCGGACAACTGCAAATGCGCTACCTGGCCGAAAAACTCGGCGGCAAGGGCAACCTGGCGATCATCATGGGCGACCTGGCGCAAAACGCTACCCACGACCGCACCGAAGGCGTCAAACAGGTGCTCAAGGATTATCCCGGGATCAAGATCGTCGAGCAGCAAAGTGCCGAGTGGCAGCGCAACAAAGGGATGGACCTGACCAGCAACTGGTTATTGGCCGGGAGTCGTTTCGATGCCATCGTCGCCAACAACGACGAGATGGCCATCGGTGCAGCGATGGCCTTGCAGCAGGCCGGCAAAACCAAGGGCGAGGTTGCGATTGTCGGCATCGACGGCTTGCCGGACGGCCTGGCGGCGATCAAGCGCGGGATGTTGGTCGCCTCGGTATTCCAGGACCCCAAGGCCCAGGCGACCAGCGCGGTGCAGGCAGCCCTCAAGATGATCAAGGGCGAGCCGGTGGAAACGGACGTCTGGGTGCCCTTCCAGTTGATCAAGCCTGAGCAGTTGGCAGTGTTCGAGCAACATTACAAATAACCGGCGACTTGATACATCGCCATGACGCTGGCAAGGGGGGCAATACACTGCCCCTCATCAGCCCCACCTGCGCATTCCCGATATTTAGCTTGACGATTGAGATGACGATCATCATATTTGAAGAATATTACGATCATCATGTGGATATCAACTCGACGGCGGCTTCGCGAATTGAAGTCGGCGCGTTGGGCATCAGCGTTTTGTCCACGTCAATCACATGCGCAGGAAATGACGTATGCAAGCCCGAACTTCATTGGCGATTGCCGGTACGCAACACACCTCCAGCCAACCGTTGACCGGCAGAATCGTCGCGCTGCTCGCCGGCCTGGCGGCGATCAGCATGCTCTCCACCAACATCATCCTTCCGGCGTTCGCGGCGATCGGTGAAGACCTGGGCGTGACCGCTCGCGAGCTCGGCCTGACGCTGTCCAGCTTCTTCATCACCTTCGCCTTGGGCCAACTGGTGGTCGGGCCACTGGCCGACCGCTACGGACGCCAGAAGCTGGTCCTGGGCGGGCTGTCGGTGTTCGTTGTCGGCACCGTCATCGCCGGCTTTGCCAGCACCCTCGACGTCCTGATCGCCGGACGCGTCGTGCAAGCACTGGGCGTGTGCGCAGCCTCGGTATTGTCGCGGGCCATTGCCCGGGATCTGTTCGAAGGCGAGACGCTCGCCCGCGCCCTGTCGCTGACAATGATCGCCACGGCCGCGGCACCGGGCTTTTCGCCGCTGGCCGGCAGTGTCCTGGCCGTCACGCTCGGCTGGCGTGCCATCTTCATCCTGGTGGGACTGGCCGCTGTTGCACTGGCGTTTTTCTACGTGCGCGACCTGGGGGAAACCCATCCCGCCGATCGCCGCGCACCCCACTCGGCCAGGAGCGTGGTACTCGCCTATTGCCGACTGGCAGTGGATAAGCGCTTCATCCTCCCGGCCCTGTCCATGGGCCTGCTGCTGAGCGGCCTGTTCGCCTCGTTCGCGGCGGCGCCCGCCATCCTGATGCAAGGCCTCGGCCTGACGTCGGTGCAGACCGGTTTGTACTTCGCCTCGACGGTCTTTGTGGTGTTCGCCGCCGGCATGGCGGCGCCGCGCCTGGCCCATCGTCTTGGCGCCCGGATCGTCACGCTGCTGGGCATAACCTGCGCCATGATGGGAGGCGGCCTGCTTCTGGTCGGTCCGACCGAGCCCGGGCTGTGGTGGTATGCCCTTTCGATGGTCACGTTCCTTTGGGGCATGGGCCTGGCCAATCCACTGGGCACGGCCATTACCATGGGCCCTTTCGGCAAGGAAGCCGGGATGGCCTCCGCCCTGCTGGGGTTTCTTTCCATGGGGGCGGCTGCGCTGGCCACCTGGCTGGCCTCGGTCTTGAGCTTCGCGCCGATGACCACGCTGGGTGGGATTCAGGCGACGGCCTGCCTGGTCGCGCTGGTGTTGTTTCTGCTGCGAGGCAAGATTTGATCACGGCCAAACACGTCACAGGCAACGATCAATACACGGGCCAGGTTTCGACAATCTTCCCCCCGCGCACGGCCAGCAAATCGCCAAATTGCAGCAGCACGGATTCGGTCTGGGTTGGCCTTAAAAATACCTGGTCTTCGACATTCAGCCCTACCGTCGGCGAGCCGTTGACCATTTCCTGGTTGGAACTGCGACCGTAGAGCTCGTTACTTTGCAGCCCTGGGGGAGACTCGAACTCGGCCATCCAGTTGCCGCCGTAGATGAAGAATGTCCCGCGCTGATTCGGGTCCCACCAGGAGAACAATCGGGACTTGCCATCCAGGGCGGGGAAATTCACCGGGCCGGTGCTCTTCAACACGGGCGTTGCGATAAAGGCCGCCGGCACATGCTCGGCCAGGGATGGCAGGTCGTAGTGGGTCGGCTTGAGGAACGCCGTTCCCACCGAGACTTCGCTGCTCAAGCGTTCCTGTTCATGCATGCGGTAGCTGGGGCTGCCGGCGGTATTGAGCGTGAGCCCATCATGCCAAAGCGCCGGGAAATGCTCCCGCACGTACTTCACATGACCGTTGTAAATGACCATCACCTGGTCGAACAAGGCCTGGGACGAACCGAGGACCCGGGGCACGCCCATGCCGACAAACGGGTCATACCCCATGAAGCCTGCAAATTCGAGATGCTGCCCATGGGTGCTGATCAGCGTCAGCATCTCGCCGAGCACTGCTTGATCAGACACGCCGCCGCGGTGCAGGCCGACATCCAGCTCGATATTGACCCGCATCCGAATGCCCAGGCCCTGGGCCAATGCCCGGTAATCCATCAGCCGCTGCGGAGTGTCGAGCAGCCATTGCAATTGCCTGGCAGGGTCGAAGGCGCCTTTGTGGGTTTGATAGAACAACTCGGCCGAGCGTACCGGCAGGGGCTTGCCGAGCAAGATGTCAGACTCGGGAAAGGTCAGCGCATCGCGGTTGAGGAACGGCTGGTGAAACGACATCAGCCGCCGGGTATCGGTGCGTTTGGCGATATACGCCAGCAGCCCCGGTGACGGCAGGGATTTTTCCACCAGACGCAAGTGTTTACCGGCACGTTTGACCGATTGCATGACCACATTGATGTTGTGATCGAGCAGGTCGAGGTCAATCAGCATCACGGGCCGCATCGGCCCATGGGTCTTGAGCTCCTGATTCAACGCGCGGAAGTAATCGTTGTAGGGACCGCCCCGGTCGCCCGGCCGCAACAGCGCCCCCGCCCCTGCCATCAAGGCCCCCACTCCCGCGGTACCGAGCATAAAGGTTCTACGGTTCATCAGCCCCCCTCCACGTGCGCAATCAGGTGCACGTTACGGCAGCGCTGCGCCATCGTTGAGGTTATGCGGGGCCAGAAAGGGGGCTTTAGCGGCCATGCTTTGCCGATGCCCAAGAGCGGTGCCCTCCTTGGAGAGCGGCAACGACTGGCGCGATACGTTTTATGAGCCCCCTGGGCTTTTTCCAAAGATACCCCGTTGGCATATTCACCTGCGCAATGGCAAGCTTGCGACCGCAGCCCAGCCGCCCATGCCGCCGTTCATGGCTGATGCCCGTTGCCATTCACCTCGGGTACCCATCGACTTTTACTCAACTGAGCAAGGATGTCCTCATGAAAATTTCTCTTGGTCTCGTCGCCCTGGCCGGGTGCCTGTCCACCGCCCCTGTCTTGGCTGCCACCCCGAGCCACAGCGACCTGTTCAAGGCCCTGGCGCAGTGCCAGGCCAGTGCGCAGCAGGTCAGCGAATTCAACGGCCTGGTGGACGCCGAGCAAGTGTCGCTCGCCAAGGATGAAGCACACACCCCGTGGGGCGGTGGCGCTTGGCAGGCCACTGCGGCGCTGTCAGTGCACGGCGTGTCGTCGACCACCCTGGTGATGACCGACCGCTTCAGCTTCTTCCTCCAGGCCAAGAGCAGCAGCCCGAAGGCCGATGCAGAAAAACTCGCCAGCGCCCTGAAACTGGAAAAGACCCTGGATACCGACGGCTACGTGGACTACCAGCGCAACCTCGACAACGGCGCGACCCTGCGGGTGGTCTCCACCGAAAACAAGGACAGCGACCTTTATGTGGGTTGCACCTATCAGCAGGACGCTTCCTGAGACCAAGCGGCCTCGACAAAGCCTTCCCTGTCGTAACCCGGATCTAATGTGGGAGCGAGCCTGCTCGCGATGAGGCCTTCCCCGCTGGCTTCATTGCCTGACCCAACGCCATCGCGAGCAGGCTCGCTCCCACAGGGGGATCTCAGTCGTCGTTAAACGACGCTGCTGCATCCCTTTCACCCGGCGGACCGGGCCTTTGCAGTGTGGAACAGTTCGAGCCATGGCCCGGTCCGTCGAGTTGGGCCTCGACGAAGGCAAATGCATCGTCCAATGAACCATGCAGCACCCCGTCATGCCCCAGGCCTTCATACGTCCGCCAGGTGACCGGGTTGCCAGCGGCACACAACGCCGCGGCGACCGCATACTGGCGCACGGGCGTGATCGTTTGATCAGCCAGGCCGGTGGCGATGAATAACGGGAACCCAATCGATGCCTGTGGCATGTCGGTCGAGGGGATGCGCACCGCCTTCAACGCCTCGGGGGAAATGGTCAGAAGCTCGGCAAACGAATCGATCTGCAACGCTTTGGATTTGCGGGCAATGTCGCGGCTGCAGCCCTCCCGGGCAACACTTAGCAGTTCAAGGCCTTTGGTCGTCAGGATGTCCTCTACCCGTGGCCCGTCCTCGCGCAAGCCGCCGGACGCCAATGCCAGGAACAGCGTATTGGACTGGCGCGGCGGCAACGCAATGGGACCATGGGGAAATGTGCTGTTCGGGGCCGTGACTACTGCGCCGCGGATAGCCAACTCCGGCGCATAACCACCGGCCAGGATCGCCGCGCCCAACGCCGCCCCTCCTCCCTGGGATTGCCCGGCCAGAACCATGCGATTGGCAATCAGGCCAGGCCTGATGGAACGCGCAGCGCGAATCGCATCCAGGACAGAGCGTCCCTCGGCCTGCCAGAACGTATAGGGATGCGGCCCTGGCCCTCCCAGGCCTTGGTAATCGGTGGCGACCACCGCGAACCCGCGCGCCAGCCAACGATTGATATACGCCCCATCACGCTCGCGCCATCCAGCCCAGGACGGTGCGCAGGCGTCGGCAATCCCCAGCGTTCCGTGGGCCCAGGCCAGCAACGGCCAGCCTTGCGGCGGTGGCTGCCCAGCCGGCAAGTACAACGCCCCGCTGACCGGAACGAGTCCGGAGTGCCAGCGCTCGTCGGTGGAGCTGTAGAGCAGGCGCAACACCTGCCCGGCGGCGGGCATCTGCGGCGGCACCGCCAGCGTCTCGCTTCGCAGCAGCACACCGGGCAGCGCGGGCATTGCTTCAGGCCAGCGATAAAACGCCGACAGCTCCCTGTCTCCCGCGTCAGGACCGACGGGGAGCGTGCCTGCCGCCGAGGCGTTGGCCGTCATGACGCTGAATATCCCGAGGCAGATCCGCGCAAAATTCGCGATACGAAACAGGTTCATGGGAAGTTCGCCTGAGCGCAAAGTGCCCTGCGCAAAGCGCTGCCCTGCGCACCGATCACATTGCGCACGACCGGCGCCACCTCATTGAATCGGACAAACCCGTGGGTCATGTTCGCAAGCACTTGCAGGTGTGTCGCCACGCCTGCGCGTTCCAACCGATCCGCCAGCTCCCGGTTTTCATCCAGCAACGGGTCCAGTTCGCCCACCAGCAATCGCACGGGTGGCAGGCCGGCCAAGTCAGCGATGATCGGCTGTACCCGCCAGTCATCCTCATCTTCGACCAGGTAACTCGCCCAGTAGGCGCTCATGGTCTCGACCGACAGATTCTGCCCCCCATACCCACCCAGCCTTCGCCAGGAATCGGAGCCCAGGTCGCGCGAGTAACTGCCATAGAACAGCAGCAACTGCCGCAGCCCATCAAACCCTGCATCCCGTAGCGCAACTGCAGCGCCCAAGGCCAGGTTGGCACCTGCCGAATCCCCGCCCAAGGCATAACCGCGCACGGGGGAATCGGTGATTGCCCCGAGCCTGATCACCCGGCTGACGATCGACACCACTTCGTTGAACGCCACCGGAAAACGATATTCCGGCGACAACGCATAGTCGATGGACAGCACCGCCAGGCCACTGTCACGCACCAGTTGGCGCAGCGGTGCATCCCAGCCGGCAAGCGAACCGTGACGGAATCCTCCGCCATGGCAGTAGAACATCAAGCAAGGCGTCTCATCGCCCTCCGGCCAATAGAGCTTGCAGGGCACCGTTCGGCCATCGACAGCAAAACCCAAGGTGCGCTCATAGGACAGCGGCACGCTGCGGCGCGCCGCCCAGGCATCAATCCGTTCCAGTTGCGCCCGGACACGTTGCACGTCCCCCTGGACAACCGGTAGCAGCCCTTGTTCGCGCAGCGTCGTGGCCACGGCCACCAGGTCAGGGTGAACCGGCGGCGGTGAACCCGCCGCCCCGCTTGCAACGCAACTCATGGCCGGGGGTCCTCACCGGTTCCAAGTGCGTCCAGCAGGATGAACGCCCATTGAGCCCCGTGCATGTCTCGGTCCTGCAAGGCGCCCTGAACCACTGGACGCGGCAGGCTGATCTTGATCACGTTCAACGCCTCGATGGGAAAAATGCTGATCGACTGCGCAGGCCTGCGGAACAGCTTGGCAATCGCGGGGGCTTGCAACTTTGGCTCCGCGGCCATCTGCGCGAAGGTGTCCGTGTCCTTGCAGAACACATCGATGGTCAGGGAAAACGGTCCGGCATTCTTGGAGCGGATCTCATAACCCAATGTTTGAAGTGTGTTCATCTCACGCGCCCTCGACTGTCTTGATAGCAAACCGGAAAGGTGCCAACGGATCCGCCACGACCATCACATGACTGAGCACGAACTCATGCACCACGCCCCGGTCCATCGAGGCCGGCGAGAAAGGAAACGCGTGGGTGGGCAGGTCTTTGTCGCCGGGCAACGGAAAGTGCAGCAGGTAAGGATTGAGCAGCGCGACCATGTCCTGGGTGCGCTCGGCGGTCGCCGACGTCGCGATGGCCATGACGCCGATTTCCACGGGCGTGCCCACCCGTGACTCAAGCGATCCCAACGCTGAATCCTTGCCGATGGCGCGGAACTGCAAGTCATAGTCATCGGCGCCGATGCCCAGGTGCTTTTCGATCCGCTGACGCATGACCGAATCCAGATAGGCCAGCCACTCATCGAAGCGCTCGACGTATTCCGGATCCCGGACAATGCTCATGACCACCGATTGGAAGCCGCACGGCGCCGCCCCCTCCAACTTGACGGTGTAGTCTTCGCTTGGCGTCCAGACCGAACCTTCGACTCGCACGGTCTGTTCGTCCAACGCGGTGTAGACCGCCCTCTCCACGTGCAGTACGCCGCCGGGCTCGACGAGTACGTGGGGGTTGCTGTTTTCATACAGCATGTGCGCCATGACCGAACGCGGGGTGAGCCGGGCGCCCTCACCAATGGCCTTGATGGTGAATCCCGTGTCGTCGATCGCGGCCATTACCACCGCGTTGGCGGGCGTGGTCGTGCAGGACGCGCCGCACTCCAGGATCTTTCCGGCATGCCAGGCGGCGCCCTGATGGGCCCCGCGCAGGATGGGCAGCGAAGCCATCACCGCCGTGTCGGTGGAACGCCCTGCCAGGATGATGTCCGCGCCGTCTTCAAGCGCATGAATGAAGGGCTCTACGCCCATCAGCGCGACAATGCGCGAGCAGCGTTCGACCAAGGCATCGTCGATGTGATCGAGTTGCAAGGGTCTGATGCGTCCCTGCGCCAACGCTTGTTTCACCACGCTTGCCGGTTGCTCGCTGTAGACGCTCGCGATGCGCACGGCCTGACCGAGTTCGGCGGCGATTTCCTCGCACAGACCGCGCATCAGGTCGACCCCTGCGTCGGAACCACAGGTGCCGCAACTGCCGATAATCAGCGGGATGCCCAGTTCCGCCCGCGCCTGCATGAACACACGCAACTCGGCCCGCAGTATCGAGGCCGAAGCCTTGGTCGTGCCGGTGCCGAGGTAATGGGGACCAGAGTCGGTAGACCCCGCGTCCATTGCAATCACGTCCGGTCGTTCCAGCAGCGCCTGGTCAAACGCCGCCCGTGGGAAACCGGTGCCAATGGCGCCCGTTGGCGTCAGCACTTTAATCGGGGTATTCATGGATTCTCCTTCAAGTCTGTAGAGCGACGTCCGTCAGCGATGACGCAATGGCCAGGCGGGCTACGCCCCTCCAGTACAGCCACCGCACATTGAGCGGCAATCAGATTGGTACGATTGAGTCCCTCGACCGTGGAGGCGCCGACATGGGGCGTCACGATCACGTTGGGGAGTTGGATGAGTTGTTCAGTCACCGCCGAAAGCACCGGCTCCGACTCGCTTTCGAATACGTCGAGCCCTGCCCCGGCCAACCGGTTTTCCCGCAGGGCCCACAGCAGATCCGCATCCCGCACCAGCCCACCCCTCGCGGTATTGATCAGCACCGCGGAAGGCTTCATCCGCTTCAGCGCACGGCTATCGATCAGCCCATGGGTGTGGCGGTTGAGCGGTGCATGGAGGGTGATGAAATCGCTTTCCTCGAGCAGCGTTTCCAGGTCGACAAAACAACTTCGGGGGATACCCTCGACCTCTGCGTTGTCTGGATGAGGGGTGTAGATCAGCGGCTTGACTTCGAACCCGGACAAGCGCTGCAGTACACCCCGGCCAATCCGGCCCAAGCCGACAACGCCAACGGTCTTGCGGTACAAATCGCCTCCCAAGGGAATCGACCAGTCATTGGCCGACAACCCCAACTGGCAGCGTTTGAGCTGACGGCACACGGCGAGCATCAACGCCACGGTGTGGTCTGCGACGCTGGCGTCGTTACCGCCGATGGCGATGGTCGCCACCTTCCCTGCCGCCGCCACCGCCGCCGTATCGACCCGCTCGTAGCCCACACCACGACGGGCGATGACTTGCAGGCGCGGGAGCCCGCTCAGCAGGCTCGACGTAACGTTCGCGTGGCCGACGATCCAACCGTCGGCGTCTTCCAGGAGATCGAGCAACTGGCGTTCGCCCAGGTCGCCATCCGCTTGCCCCTGAGCCAGTTGCGCAATAACAACATTACAGCCGTGGCTCTTCAGGAAGTGCACGGTTTTTGCATCGAAAAACCGCTGTGTAACCACTAGGGTGTGGCGAGGTTTAGACATCTCTGGCCTCTCGATATATGTCCGGCAATCAAAATGCGTAATCCAGGTACACCCGGGCTTCCGAGCCAGTCACGACGTTGTCGGGTTGGGCGGACACCAAGGCGACAAAGTCCTGGTCGATTCGGTAATCGATGTAAATCAAACCCACGGAAAGTCCGGCATATTCCTTTTCGTCGAAGCGATAATAAAGACGGTATTCGTTCTGCCGTTCGCGCACGTCGGTGCGTCGGCCACTGAAAGGGTCCGTGGCGTCAAACTCACCTTGCTTGTAAATGGTCATGACTTTAAAACCGTCCAGCGAAGCGCCTAATAACGAATGTCCGCTCAAGTCATATTCGGCGCCTATTTGCCAGGTGCGTTCGCCGTCGTTATTAAAGTCGTTTCCGGAACGTGTCCAGGCGTCCATCTTGCCGTCGACGTTATCGCCATGATCGAAATAGGCGTAGCCCAGTTGTCCGTTGGTCAACTCGGCTTTTGTCTCGGAAAATGAAACGCCCAAGCGAAGCTTATCGAGCAATAAACCCACATTGATGTTCAGCCACGTCGCGTCATCGTCATAAGCGGCCTCGCCGGCCTGCCAATCGCGCTCCCAGATTCGCCCGGCTTTTTCAAATTCATAATATTGAGTGTCCAATACAATGCCGGCTTTATCGCCGAGGGGGGCTTTCAGGGTCAGACCATAACGGGTGTTCTCATTGAAGTCCCGCGATACACCATGGTCATAACCCAGTTCGATGGCCTTCAAATCGTATTTAATGCCGTAGGTGTAAAGGTCCTTTATTTCCTCGCCCGACTGGCTCAGCAGGTGTTCGAAGTCTTCCCGGTCCCGAGGAGACGTGCGGTTGATGTAGGCGGTTTCAAACCCCAACGTACCGGGCAGCGGGCCGATGCCCATCTCGGTGAAGTTCAGGTGGGCCCGGCCTCCTTGATAGGATCCCGGCACAATCCGAGTGTCGAGCGTGACCAACGTCCCCGCATCGAACCGGCCCCGGCCTATTTGCGAATCGGCGTTCCAGCCGTCGCCCTCGTAACGCAACTTGAAATAACCCTGGCCGACTTTTGCAAAGCCACCGTTAGTGCCATCGGTGTCGTCGAACAAATCCCGCCCATTGTCTTTGGAGTCGATCATCGCCACGCCATACAACGAGGCATCAAACCCTACAACGCCGGCCCAGTAACTGGAGTTATAGTCGAGGATCGCACCAACCCCTGTCCCGCCCAACTCGGCGCCGTCCGGAAAACCACCAAAACGATCTTCGATCAAATCGTTGGATATCCGCGTATTGATATACATCGAGCGAAGATAAGCATTCAACTTGCCTTCATGCTGGAACCTGTCGGGATTACTGATGGTTGCCGCAAGACAAACATCAGACACAAACAATGTCGACAGCAACGTCATAGCGACGGCGTTAATCGATTTCATCGACCACCTCATCTATTATTTTTATTTTGACGTGAGCAGACGCGAGCTGGCGTCCTTGAAACTTCGGCGCAGAGAACTAACTGATCAGATAATCGCCCGGGTAATTACCGCCGTGACAATCAGGACAAGGCTGCTGCCTATGGCCCAGAGCAGGCAATAGCGTTGCATATCACCCATGTCGCGCTTGATGATCCCGCTGATGAGATACACCGCGGCGACCAATGGGCTGAGTGCATGGACGGGTTGCCCCAACACCGACGCACGGGCAATATGCATCGGGTCGATACCATACTCGGCCCCCGCCGCCCCCAGTACCGGCAAGATGCCGAAGAAGAACGCGTCGTTGGACAACAGGAAGTTCAGCGGCAAAGCCACCAGTGCGGTAATGATGCCGAAGTATTGTCCGCCGCCGTCGGGAATCAGCTGGACGATTTTCCCCGACATGCCATCGACCATTCCGGTGCCTGACAAAATCCCGGTAAACGCACCTGAAGCGAAGATCAGGGCGATGACCATCAGGACACTTTCAGAATGAGCCGCCACCCGCGCCTTCTGCTCCGACAGGCGTGGATAGTTGATCAGCAGCGCCAGGGAAAAACCCACCATCATCAGCATGGGCAAAGGTGCCAGCCCTGTCGCCATGGCGTACATGAGCCCGGCGGTGAGCGCCAGGTTGATCCAGAACAGCTTCGGCCGCTGCGTTTCGGATTGCACGGTCGGCAAGGCGACCTCCTGCGGTGCAACGTCTTGGTGACCGGGCGTCCAGCCCAAGCGGCGCCGTTCCTTGCGGCCGATCCAGAACGCGACGACGAATGCATAGGCAAGCCCCGCGAACATGGCCGGTACCAGGCCCAGGAACATGTCCGCCACATCGAGATGGAGGGCACTGGCGGCGCGAGCGACCGGCCCTCCCCAGGGAATCAGGTTCACCACGGTATTGGTCAGCAGGAGCATCAACGCCAGAATGAGCGGGTTCATCCCAAGGCGCAGATAGAGCGGCAGGAACGCTGTGGTGACGATCAAGACCGTCGTCGCGCCATCCCCATCGAACGAGATCACAGTGGCCAACAGTGCGGTGCCCAACACAACGCGAAGAGGATCATTGCCGACAAACCGCAGAATCCGCCGTACCGCCGGCTCGAAGAGCCCGGCGTCAAACATGATTGCGAAATACAGGATTGCAAACATCAACATCAGTGCGGTGGGCGCTACTTGCTTGACGCCGCCCATCACCATCCCACCCAGTTCCGGCCCTGCCCCACTGGCCAGCCCGAAAGCAACCGGAATGAGGATGAGTGCCGTCACAGCGGACAGTCGCTTGCTTATGATCAATGCCATAAACGTGACGACCATTGCGAAACCTAACCAAGCCATGCGTTTCACCTTTTCGTTTTTATTGTTATCGACGCCATCAAAAATCAATGTGAACAACTTTTTGCACACTCGAAATCTACATAGGGGGTGAAAGCCTGTAAATCTTGATTTTTTTCGTCAATATTCGCCATTCACCGCGTCGGTTTGGACAAATGACTCAAGACGCAACAGAGAAAAAATTGCTGCTTTGTAGACATTGACGAAATGACCGTATATTTAATAAATATGTACGCCTTTCCAATCAACCTGCTCGGATTCGTCATGCCAGAACAAGAAGACCTCTACCTTTCGGCAGAAGAGGCGGCAGCCCTACTCGGAATCAGCCTGCCAACGCTGTACGCCTACGTCAGCCGCAAAAATATCCGCTCCCTCAAGATCCCGGGCACGCCCAAGCGCCGTTATTGGGCCGAAGACATCCAGCGCCTGGTCAAGCGTCCGGCGGGAGAGAAGCACGCGCCCAAGCGCTCGTCGCCGTCGGACAGCGCCATTACGCTGATCACCGATGATGGCCTGTTTTACCGGGGCCATGACGTCGTCGAGCTCGCTGACCGCGCAACGGTTGAAGACGTCGCCGAGCTGATCTGGCAAGTGCCGTCTGCGTTCGGCACGTCACTGCCCCGTGCACCGAGGGACAGTGTCAAGCTGCTGAACATCTACGAACACATGTCCGCCCAGGAAAAAGCCATCGCGCTTTTCCCATTGGTCCAAAGAGAAAACCCCAAGGCCTTCGACCTTTCCACGGACAGCTACGCGCGTACTGGCGCCGATGTCGTCCGATGGTTTGCCGCCTTGGTGGTGGGCGCCACCGGTCCGAGCACGCAACCCTTGCATGAATTCATCACCCAGGCCTGCGGCGCCCCACCGGCGTACGCCGACCTGATCCGCCGCCTGCTGATCCTCAGTATCGACCATGAGTTGGACCACACCGCCCATAGCGTGCGTGTCGCCGCCACGACCGGCGCCACCCCCTACTACGCGGTCATTGCCGGACTTGCCGCAGCCCGGGGCCACAGAATCGCTTTTGGAAGAAATGAAGCCGCCAGCAGGATGATCGAGGAAATCTGCACCGCTGTAGACCCTGCGCGACCTATATTGCAGCGCTACAGCCAGGACGGCCACATCGTCGGGTTTGGCCCCAATGTGCATGCCATCAACGATCCGCGCGCCAGCAATCTCATGGCGGCGTTGACGGCCGTCTTCGAGGGCGACAGCGAATTCGCAAAACTGCAAAAAGCGTTTGCGGTGGCCTCGGAACTCGTGGCGTACCCACCGGAATTCATCCTGCTGGTGAGCTTCATCGGCCAGAAGTTAGGGCTGCATGGACAGGAAATTTCATTGGCAGGGATCGGTCGCCTGATCGGCTGGATAGCCCATGCCAGCGAGCAATATAACCAGCACCACGACGCCCGTCCTCGCGCTCGTTACGTAGGGACGTTGCCTACGGCGAGCGAGACCGCCCGCCGTTAATCCTCGCTCGGTCGCGCCTCTGGGAAGCGCCCATTGGAGCGACAGACTGGCTATGAAACGGCCATCGCCGCAAACAGCGAGGTGAATTCGGTCTGCTTTTCGAGACCAGCAACGAAGCCGAGCACTTCAGCTTGTGCCGATGCGTCGATATGCGGCATGGCCATGCGCCGGAATTTACGTTCGAAATCGCCATCGGTCATCGGCGTTTCGACTGACCCGGGCCCGGTGATCATCTCACTCACGACTTGCTCGCCGGACATCAGGGTCACGCAGACACGGTTGGCAAGATGCCGCGGGAACAGTGCGGTCAACGCCGGATCCTCGACAACACTGACCTTGTCCATCAAGGCAATCGCCGCCGGGTCGGCAATCTTTTCAGGGCGATACGAATCCACCGTGATGTCGCCATCGAGCAAGGCCCGAGCCACGTTGTAGGGCAGGCTGTGATCTGCTGTTTCCCGGGTCTTCGGCAACCATTTTTCAGGCGTATCGGCCAACACCCGCCGGTTGAATTCAGACGTTGCGATCGTAATGGCGGCGATATCTTCTACGCCATCGATACGCTTGCGGATATCCAGCGCAGCCCAGACGGCGGTGTGCAGCTCGCCATTGGTGGGAAATGTCTTGGTCAACGAGCGCCGTATGGCATAGTCGCCATTGTCCGGCGTACCGAAACGACGGGTATCCAGATCGAACGAACCCGAAACCAGCTTGAAGAACCCCATCTCACCTTCAAACACCGGCGACGGTCCCGTCATGCCATGGCGCGCCAATTGGGCGGCGAAAATGGCGTTGCGCGCGGCGTTCGCGGCGGAGCAGCCCTTCCAGTCGGACAATGCTCCACTGCGCACCTGGCGCATGGCCAAGTGACCACTCACGGCAATGTTGATCGCCTGCTCCGTCTGCGCCACGTCCAGCTTCATCAGGTTGGCAGCCGCCGCAGCCATTGCGACGTTGATGTAATTGACGTGGTCCCAGCCCCGCTTGTTCAAGCTGGCCGCATCCTGCAAACGCATCTGGATTTCATAGGCCAGGACGATGGCCGACATCAGTTCCGCCCCGGTTGCGTTTTCAGCTTGCGCCAGCGCGAGGCAGGCTGGGATGTTGTCACTGGGATGGCCAGGCTCCAGGCCCATATAACCGTCGTTATAGTCAAGGAAACGAACCATCAGGCCATTGGTAAACGCCGCGATTTCCGGGGTCGTTTGCAGGTGCGTGCCGAATACGCTGGATGATTTGGCGCGATTGGCGGCGGCGTAACACACCGCGGCCTTTACCGGGTCAGCTCCGTAGGCACCCAGCACGCACGCCAGGCTGTCGATAAAGCGCTGGCGTACGAGGTGGATGATCGCTTCGGGCAGGTGCTGTTTTCTGAATGCATGGGCATAGCGTGCAAGCCGCATCGCTACGGTCGAGTCCGTCATAAGTACCTCGGGTTGAATAGGTGGACCGGTCCTCGTCCATGAGGCGAACAGATCAAGGCGCGACGCGGTGTCGCCGTCTCAGTCGATGACCACGTCAAGCAAGCGGACGTATTGCTGGCCGGCATGCATGTCACGCTCGACCATGCCGCCTTGTGGCGTTGCACGGGGATAAGAAATCTTGACCATTTCCAGGTCCGGCACTGCAATGCGCTTGACCCGTTCGGGATCGGTGCCGTAGAGCCTGGCAAATTGCGCCGAGGAAAGTGCGGCACAATCGGCATAACGCTCGAAATTTTCGCGGCCACTGAAAAAGATATCGAACGTAATCCAGAACGGCCCCGCTTGTTTGGAACGGACATGCCGGCAAACATCACGCAACTTGATCATTGTGCAAGCTCCTTCATCGCCATTGGCGTGTCCGACAAATCGATCCATTCAAGACGTACCAACGCCATGGGATTCTCAAGTTGCACCACATGGTTCAACTTGAACTCATAAATCTGGCCTCGGGGTATATCCGCCGGTGTAAAGGCGAATCCATACGAAGGTAATTCCTTACCCATGACACTGGGGTAATGAAAGAAGTAAGGATTGCACGCATGGGCAATGGTATTGGCTATTTCCTGAGTCGCAGCAGTGGCAACAAACAACATGCCTATCTCAGTTGGCGGTAATGTTCCGACAGGCGGCTTGACCCCGGTGACACCATTCCATCCATACATCCGCAAGGAAATATGAAACTCACCCAACTCTTCGGCTGGAATGGACTGACGGGCTCTTGTGTAAAGCGCTTCCAGCAGCCGATCGTGAAACCCATCGACATCGTTGAGCACATCCGGGTCCTGGATGCCCACCAACATGATCGTTTGATATAAACCGGCGGCGGCCCCTTCCAACTTCATCGTGTAGGGCATCGTTTCCCAGCGTGAGCCTTCTACCCGAACGGCACGCCCATTCAAATCGGCATAACGCGCCTGGGCAACATTCAAGATACCGCCAGGCTCCACCAACCGGAACGGGTCGCTGTTCTCATACAGCATATGGGCCGAGACGCTATGGGGCGTGCACTGGTTGTCCTGGCTCAACGGCTCCACTTCGAAGCCATTGGCATCAATACTCAGCAAGATCCCCGATCCAAGCGTGGGGTTGACGGCGCACTGCACGCCGCATTCGCCCGTCTTGCCGGCATGCCAGGACGGCCCCCAGGGCGCGCCTTTCCAGATGGGATAACAGGCGATGACGGCGGTGTCGGTCGCGCGGCCGGCCAATATGATATCGGCACCGCCATCCAGGGCGGCGATAAAGGGTTCTACTCCCAATGCCGCGACAATGTGTTCACAGCTGTCCACCGTTGTATCCTCCAGCTCGGCATGAGGCGGGAGCGGTTTGATACGACCTTCGGCATTGAGCTTCTTGATGATGTCCTTGTCTTGCTCACAGTAGATAAGTGCGATTTTCGGCGATACGCCCAACTCCTTGGCGATTTCCAAGGCGATATCACGGGTCCAGTCCAGATTGAGGTCACCGCCCGCTTGCCCAGCGGTCCCCACAATGATCGGTACGCCGGATCGCGCCTGCGCTTTCATTAATATCGTCAGGTCACGCTTTACTGCGCCTCGGTTGTTCTTGGACTTTCCAAGTGCAAGATAGGCCGCGCCGCTATCCGTTGAACCTGCGTCCGTGGCGATTACTTGCGCGCCAGCAGCCAATCCATAAGCAATTTCTTCTTCTCGAACACCCGCCCCCAAAGAACCACAGGGAACGATCACTTTTACGCAACCTTCAAATAACTGCGCCATGACAACCTCTTTCAGATCACTCAGTGCGCCAATAATAATGGCTGCAATTGCGCTGACAAGTGGACAGAATTTATCCATATATCATTAACAAACACACTGTAACTTTGGCACTCCAGGCATAACCCGATTAATATCGCGCCAGAGCGCCAGACCCATTTTTTATTTTCAAGCCGGTGTGTTAAAAACTTGCCTGGGGGGCGCCATCGATGGGCATGTTCATTGCAGCGCATGAACGCTTGGCGCCTACATCGCAAACTGACTCCGACAATTATGATTGGAATAATCCAGACCATGAGACGCAAGCCTCACCCTCGAGAACAATCCCTGTTGCCGGAGGACCTCCGTGTATTCCTCGCCGTGATCCGGAAAAATGGCTTTGGCAATGCTGCCGAGGCCTTGGGGTTTTCCCCGGCCTATGTCAGCAAGCGGATCTCCGTCCTTGAGGCCGCGTTGGGCGCGAAGCTGTTGCATCGCACGACCCGGCGTGTCGCGTTGACCGACGACGGCGAACGTGTCCGCGTCTTCGCAACGCGACTGCTGGGGGATATGGACGACTTCATCAGCGAGTTGACCGACTCGCGCCAACAATTGCAGGGGAGCCTGCACATTTGCAGCTCTTTCGGTTTTGGCCGCAACCACGTCGCGCCCGCGATCGCCGCGCTGTCGCAGTTGTACCCTCGACTGGAGATTCGCCTGGACGTGTTTGATCGCATGGTCGATATCGTCAACGAAGGCTTCGATCTTGAAATCAGGGTGGGTTACGACCTCCCTCAACAACTGCTGGGAAAAAAACTCGTGAGTAACCGCAGGGTGCTCTGTGCAACCCCCGGGTACCTGGAAAAACGTGGCATCCCGACGTCCCTGGATGATCTGGCCCGGCATGATTGCCTGGTGCTCAAGGAGCGTAACAACGCCTTTGGCATCTGGAACCTGACAAAAGACGGCGTTGAAGAGTCCATTCGCGTCAACGGCCCGCTGTCATCGAACAGTGGCGAGATTGTGTTGCGCTGGGCCTTGAGTGGCGCAGGCATCCTTCTGCGCTCCTTGTGGGACGTCAAGCCCCTGCTTGAAAGTGGACAACTGGTCCACGTGCTGCCTGACTATTCCCAGAGCGCCGATGTCTGGGCCATTTACCCGACGCGGGTCAGCCAGTCCGCCAAGCTAAGGGTCTGTATCGAATTCTTCGAAGAGCATTTCAGAACCCTCGCCCTCGCTTGAGCGCCCGGCAGCCGCAGCTGGCAGGCGCTTGGGAACTCAGTTCAGCCACGGATTTTCTGTGTAGTGACGCGCTTCGAAATCACGAATCTGCGCCGCCCGCTGCAAGGTCGCGCCGATAGCGTCCAGCCCCGACAACAACGATTGCTTGCGTAGCGCATCAATGGGGAATTCGATGACCGACCCCTCACTTAGCCAAATCCGCTGGTTCGGCAGATCGACGCTGATGGTCGCGGTGGCCCCATTGTTTACTACGCGAGCCAGTCTTTGTAGCTGCGATTCGCAAAGTTCTATCGCGAGCACGCCGTTACGCTGACAGTTGTCATAGAAGATACCGGCAAAGCTTATCCCGATCAGTGCACGAATCCCCAGTTGCTTGAGCCCCCATACCGCGTGCTCGCGGCTGGAACCACAACCAAAGTTGGGCCCGGTCACCAGGAAACTGGCCCCGCTCCACGCTGGTTGGTTGAGGACGAAGTCTGGATTGAGCTCGCCGGACTCAAGAAAACGCAGATCGAAAAACACACCTTTATCCAAGCCACTTCGATCGATCCCCTTCAAGAACTGCTTGGGCATGATGACGTCGGTATCGATGTTGGAGGCGAGCAAAGGCGCGGCTTTTCCAGTCACGATCTCAAAAGGTTGCATGGCTCAAGCCTCCTCGGCCAATAGGCGTACGTCCGTCAGGCGACCACGGATGGCTGCAGCGGCAACCATCGCCGGGCTCATGAGGTGAGTGCGTGCGCCCGCCCCCTGACGACCTTCAAAATTTCGGTTGGTGCTGGACGCACAACGATCGCCCGGAGCAAGCACGTCATCGTTCATGGCGAGACACATCGAGCATCCGGACTGGCGCCATTCAAAACCGGCCTCGAGGAAGATCCTGGCCAAGCCTTCCTCCTCAGCCTGGGCACGCACCAGAGTTGATCCGGGGACGATCATCGCCCGCACTGTCGAGGCGACTTTCCTGCCCTTCACCACCCGTGCGACGTCACGCAAGTCTTCGATGCGCGCGTTGGTACACGAGCCGATGAAGGCATGGCTGATCTGCACGTCACTCAACGCCATGCCGGCCTCCAGCCCCATGTAGGTCAAGGCGCGCTGCATGCCCTGGCGCAGGATCGGATCGGCGACGGTCGCTGGGTCTGGAACCTTGCCACCCACAGGCGACGCCTGGTCCGGGCTGGTTCCCCAGGTCACCATCGGCTCCAACGCATCCACGTCCACCCGCACTTCCCTGTCGAACAACGCGTCCTCGTCGGTGAAGAGTTCGCGCCACTTTTTTTCGGCGACATCCCAGTGCTCGCCTTGAGGCGCACGCGGCTTGGACTTGAGGTAGTCATAGACCTTTCCATCGGGCGCCATGAAGGCTCCCCGGGCGCCGGCCTCCACTGCCATGTTGCACATGGTCATCCGCGCCTCGACGCTTAATGCGCTGATGACCGGGCCGACGAACTCGATGGCGTACCCGGTCGCGCCTGACGCGCCAATCTTCTCGATCAGCGCCATGATGATGTCCTTCGAGGTGACGCCCATGCCCAGCGTACCGGTGACCGTGACGCGCATGGTTTTCAGGCGCTTGTAGACCAACGTCTGCGTCGCCAGCAAATGCTCGATTTCAGAGGTGCCAATACCAAAACCAAACGCACCCAGGGCGCCATAGGTCGTGGTATGGCTGTCGCCCGCGGCCACCACCATGCCAGGCAGGATAAAGCCTTGCTCCGGCGCGACCACGTGTTCAATCCCCTGGCGCTTGTCCAGCACATCGAAAAGCTCGATGCCGAAGTCCCGACAGTTCTCCTCGAAATATGCGACCTGCAAGGCGCCGCCGGCGTCGGGCATGGCAGCGACACGACTCGGGGTGGTCGGGTTGACATGGTCGACGACCGCCAGCGTGGCCTGAGGGCGCCAGACATCACGCTTCGCCTCGCGAAGCCCGCTGAAGGCTTGAGGGCTGGTGTATTCGTTAGCCACCTGGCGGTCGATGTAGAGCAATACATGCCCTTGATCGTCCAGGGTAGCGACAGTGTGGCTGTCGATGTGTTTCTGGTAGAGGGTACGAGGGCTGTTCATTGCGATGCGCTCTGTTGTGCCGGGTCACGGATGAACAAAGAATATTCGCAATGAAAAACCCTTCAATGGCCCTCAGGTAATGGTATGAAACACGATTCGTGAACAATCAGCGTGTTCAGACACCGAGCTTCCGCCAGCGTCATGCAGTCATCATTGAATTAGAACGCCCACGCCACCAGTACCTGACCATAAAGATTGGCGCGGCTATTGCCCACTTGCGTCCCGCCGCTCGCCGAACTCTGCTTCGGCTTGTAGAGACCGACCAGTGGCATCAGGGTCCAGTGCGGGTCGATCGCCCATTCGGCATAGATATCCGCTTCATCGGCGTCAAGCTGGCCACGGCGAGTATCGAGCGTACGGAACGTGTAGAGCAACATCCCCAGCTTGAGGTCATCGGCGGCGGTGACCTTCAAACCCAGATGCTGCACGGCCGCGTTGCTGTTGAACGGCCCCGCATAGTTGGCCGCGACTTCACCCTGGAACCAGGTGCCCAGCGCCCGGCCGTTTCCATAGAAAAGCGGGTCGTAGCCCTCTGAGAAACGGCTGTAGCGGTAGTTGATCGAAGGCGTGCCGGGCAGGTCGGCAAAGGTCCAGCCGGCCTCCAGGTACCAGGCGTTCTCCCTGGCGTTGTCCTTGTCTTCCCAGGCGTATTCACCCGCCAGGAATAACCCGGCAACACCGGCATTGCCTTGCCCTCGCACGCTATAGAGCTGCATGCCCTTACGGTCGGGAAACAGCATGTCGGCCATGGTCTGGTCAGTGTCGGTGACGTTCAGGTAGGTCAGGCCAAGGGTGCCTTGGGGACTGACATGTTCCAGCGTACCGACCGCCAGTTCCGGACTGGCTTGGGCCGGGTTGTCAGACTTGAGCCACATCAGGTCACCGCGCCAGCCTTGCTGGCCACCCAAGCGCAGCACGGCCGTGCGGTCGAACGCCTTGCGACCGGTCAGGTAGTAAGCCCCGCCTCGATTGGCCTGGCCGTCGAGAAATTCCTTGCCCAAGTTCAGGGCATCGCCACTGACCAGAAAGCCGTCGCCGATCACAATATTTTGCCGGCCGACCGACAGGTCCACGCCATTCTCGCCCAAGGCGCTGAACAGCGTGCCAGAGTGCCAGCCCACGTAGGCATCTTCGATTTTTGTCGTGCGTTCGTCACCAGAGGTCCAACCCGCCGGATCGCCATCGCCAAAGGTCGCGGAGCTGACCCAGTTCAACGAGCCATAGAGTTGCGAACCGGCGTCGAGGGTATGGCGCGCATCAAGGCCGTATTGCAGCACCGCTTCCTGCCAGCGGCTGGAACCCTCACCGCGGGTCCCAGACTGCGAGTAGTTTTCACGGCTGTAGAAGGCACCAGCCAACGCCAGCAGGCGCGCATCGACTTCTGTTGTCCCATTGTTGTAGAGCGGTTGTGCCAGCCCTGGAACAGCGGCGCAGGTGAGCGAAAGCACAACGATTGTTTTTTTATAGGCGTGCATAGGCCGAACTCCGATGTCAGAAAGGAGAAACAGTGGGCGCCGCCAGGCGGCGCTGGTCAGGTCAGGGATAAAGCGGTGTCAGCGGCGACCGTTGCGGTAGCCCGCCAGTTGGTGACTGACTTTTCCGAGTGTGCAGATCAAGTTTCGCCAATGGTCCTTGCCAGGAATACGAGTTCGCGGGATCGCACTCATCACATCCCAATGCCGCGATCCGCTGGTCATCCCGTCGGCAATGACACGGCTGACCACGTGGCTCGGTGTCACGCCGAAGCCCGAGTAACCCTGGACGAAATAAGCGTTATTGCGCCCAGGCAGCGTGCCGATTTGCGGGAACAGGTTGGCGCTGCACTCCATCGGCCCACCCCAGGCCAGGTCGATTTTCACGTGTTCAAGGTACGGAAAAACCTTGAGCATCAGATGGCGGTTCCATACCTTCAAATCGTTGGGGATGTACTCCAGCAGGCGCGTCGCGGAACCAAACAGCAGACGATTTTCATTGGTCACCCGGTAGTACTCGATCACCGGGCGAATATCACTGAACGCCCCACGGATCGGGCTGATCTGCTCGATCAGCGAGGTCGGCAGCGGCTCCGTCACCAACTGAAAGGCGTAGGTGCTGACCATCGTCTTGTGCAGCTCGGGTTCCAAGCGGTCGAGAAATGCGCCGCAGGACCAGAGGATTTTTTTTGCCCGCACCGATCCCTTCGCCGTGCGCAAGGTGATGGTGTCGCCGTAAGTCACTTCAAGCACGGGGGTGTTTTCATAAATGCGCCCTCCCAGTCCCACCAGGGCCTTGGCCGCCCCCAACAGCATGTTCAGCGAGTGGATGTGACCGTTGCCCATATGCTTGAGGGCACAGCTGTACACATCGGAGCCGACGATGTTCCTGACTTCGGCGCCTTCGAGGTAGGCAATCTCATGCTCCGGATTGAGCTGCTTGTATTCCTTTTCCCACACCTGCAGCAGGCGCCCCTGTCGCTTGTTGAAACCCAGGTAGCCGTAGCCATGGCAGAAATCCGCGTCAATCTGGTAACGCTGGATGCGGCTCTGGATGATCGATGCGCCCAGATCGCTGATCTCGAAAATCGCCTTGAGTCCCTCCTCCCCGACGCTTTTGCGAATCTTCTCCAGGTCATGGCCGATCCCGGCCATCACGTGTCCACCATTGCGCCCCGAGCCACCAAAACCCAGGTAGCGGGCCTCCAGCACGACCACGTCCGTCACTCCGCGCTCGGCCAGTTCCAGCGCGGTATTGATGCCGGAGAATCCGCCTCCGATGACCACCACTTCGGCTTCCAGATCCTGCTCCAGATCATCGAATTTCAAATCATATTTGCGGGTAGCCGTGTAATAGGTCGTAGGTGTTTCAACGGACAACATGGGTGTTCCTCTTGGTCAGCGCTTTTATTATTGTCAATACGATGCAGTTCAATGCTGGGATACCGGCGGCAAGGCTGGCACACGGTCCTGGACGACGCGTCGATAGGCATACAGCAGCAGCGAACACGTGAGGATGCCCACGGCGATCAAGACTTCTTTCAAACCGCCATAACCGGCCAGTTCGGCCGAGGCGGCCCCAACCACGACCACCACGGCGGTGAACAGGCTCAACAACCAGGCCACCGCCAGCCAGCCGCGCCCCAGGCGCACCGGACGCGGGTGCAACGGCGCGTCCTTGCGCAGCCAGATAAACCCCGAGAGGGCGAAGAAGATGGCGATCAGATAACCGATATTGGCCGTCACCAGAATCGCCAGGGGCGAAGACAGGAAAAAGATCATTGCCAGGTTCACCACCACCGCCACACTCATGCAACGTCCCGGCACCTGATGCTTGTTGAGCACGCCCAATTGCTTGATGGTCAGCCCTTCCAACGCCGTTCCGTACAGCGCCCGCGAGCCATCGGCCAATGCCGCATTCAGGCCCATGAACAGCCCCACCAACAACGTGGCGACAAAAAAGCTGCTCCAGCCCGAGCCCAGCACGGCGTTAAAAGCGCCGATGTAGAAACCGCTGGGGTTTTCCAGGGCCGCTTGCGGATCCACCAAGCCACCCAAGCCGAAGGCCACCGCGGCAAACACCAACACGGTGTAACCGCCTGAACTCATCAACGCTAGGCGCATATCCCGCTGGCTGCGGTATTCAGGGCCGAAGGCCGCGCACATCTCCGTGCCGTAGGCGCTCCAACTGATCAAGAACAGCCAGACCAACGCGGTGCGCAACGATCCCCAGTTAAACGCCTCTTGCGCCTGCCAGGCCGACTGGAACCGGTCCAGGCTCCAGCCATGGGCCAATAACGGTGCGACCGCCAGCACCAGGATCGGCACCAGCAACAGCGCCCCCATGTATTTGGAAATCGATGCCGCCAAATGGATGCCACGCCGGTTGAATTGCCAGAAGATCAGGATCAAGCCCGCCCCGATCAACTGCGCCAGACCGATGTTGGCCAGGCCGGTGTCGAGGCTCCAGGTCTGCTCGGGAAACCACTGGGCCTGAATCAGCGCGCCGGCGCTGACGCCGATGATGGAAAGCACCGCCGACCAACCCAACCAGTAGCCGAACGCGGCCAAAGGGCCGACCCAGGCACAGCGCTTGCGCCAGCCTTCAGCCGCGATCATCGCGATGCCGCCGGGTTTATCGGGAAACATCGCGCTGACCTCAAGAAAGATCCAGTTCTGACAGGCACCGATGGCGGCCGAACCGACCCAGAGCAACAAGGCCGCGACCGGGCCGAGTGCGCCGAGGGCAAAGCCGAAAGAGGCGAAAATCGAGCCCGACACCGCCATCGACAGCGCGAATGCGTCCGTCCAGCGCAGGGTCTTTTGCAGGTGCGAAGCCGAGGCCTGGGTATTGTTATACGTTGTATCCACGGGAATAGACTCCAGCCGAGTAAGAAGCACACGTCCATTAAGCGCCCCTCTGTACGGGCAAGGACATGGTTCAGAATGTCGTGCACATGTCTGTCACTGCCATGGCTGGGCGGATGCTTGCCTTTTCAACAGGCCTGTTACTAAATGCTTCTATCGCCGGAAACCTGCCGACGGTCGATCCAACCATAAAAACAAAACCGGCGCTCAGCCGGCAGCCGAGGTCACGATGCATAACGCTTGGCAAGCAGAGCCGCTCTACCAGGGCCCCCAGGGGTTCGAAGCCTGGCATCACGACCTTGGCGAAAAATGCGGCACCTTTCATGCAGAACCGCCGGCCGGACCGGGTCTGGCGAGTTTCACCGGCGCGATGAAAAACTTGATCGGCCCCCACCCTGCGCTGGACGGCTCGCGCATCATCAGCAACTGTCAGCACCTGCACCGAGCCCACAGCGACATTCGCGCCGACGACAAGGATTTCTTCTACCTGGTCTTACAAGTGGGTGGCAGTGCATCGATGTGCCAGGCTGACAATAGGGCCCGGCTCGGCAAGGGTGACCTGGTGCTGCTGGACATCACCCAGCCCTGCGATTTTTATTTCGATAGCCTGAGCGACCAGATGTCCCTGATCATTCCCCGTCAGGCGCTGCG
This sequence comes from Pseudomonas sp. LARHCG127, assembly GCF_052871455.1. Lineage (NCBI taxonomy): Bacteria > Pseudomonadati > Pseudomonadota > Gammaproteobacteria > Pseudomonadales > Pseudomonadaceae > Pseudomonas > Pseudomonas sp. LARHCG127. The sequence goes on along the minus strand of NZ_JBIXJT010000001.1, from coordinate 630,369 downwards.
GCAACGCCTGGGACAGCGGCAATTGCTGTTCAATCGGCCCTTGGCTGCCAACAGCGCCCTTGGCAGCATGGCCGGCCTGATGACCCAGCGCTTGTTCGACGCCGCCAGCCTTCAACCGGAAGAAACCGCAGCGTTGTTCGACGCCTTGCTGATGCTGTTGCGGCCCGGTGTCAGCGCCGCGCACGACGGTGAGCATTCCAGTGGCCAGGCACAGAAACTCGTCAAGGCAAAAGTCCTGATCGAACGGCATCTGCGCGACAGCGAACTGTCTCCCGAGCGCCTGGCCGAAGCCATCGGCACGTCGGTCAGGAACCTGCACCGGTTGTTCGCCCAACAGCACACCACCATGGGACGCTACATCCTGGAACAGCGGCTGCAACACTGCGCCGAGGCCATCCGTCAGGCTGCCCCTCAGGAAAAAATCACCGCCATTGCCTACGCCTGGGGTTTCAACGACGTCAGCCATTTTTCCAAGGCGTTCAAGGCGCGATTCGGCATTTCTCCTCGCGACTATCGCTATCAGCATTCAGACGAATACAGGTGATCTCGGCGTTGTCGGCAATGTGTCACTCCAGCACAAGCGATGGCACCCTGCGCCAAGACATTGATAGCCCCCCGCTCCTAGCATGAAACCTCAATCGGCACCGGCCGTGAAATCGAGGAAGCGTTGTGAGCTATCAAATTGAACAAGCATTGAAGAACCAGCCTTTCGTGCCAGAAGAAGACTGGCCAACCCTGGAAGAAATGGCCGATGGTTTCAATGAATACAAATACCCACCGAGCCCATTCCTGGCTGGAAAAAAAGCCAACCTTCGCTTCGAAAACGGCTGGCTGATCGAGCATCACTTTGTCGATGACACGACGTTGACCTGGACCATCCTCGAGGGCGAAGGCACCGGCGCATCCGAAACGGAAACCTACGAAGCGGTGGAAGTACGGCCCGGCATTTTCTTCGTCGAATTCCTGAAACCCGAACACCAGGAGTCGGCCACGCTGGTGTGGAAATACGAGACCGGCGACGTGCTGGCGGCGGTCTCCGCCTTCTACAATCGTGGGAGTGAAAAACGCACCCGTACCGACTTCGTCACCGCCGTGGTCGATGGCAAGCCCGGTGGTTCGCCCATTCTCCAGGCATCCAGCCTGGTCGGTAAGCGCGTGCTGTACCGCTACAGCGCGGACGATTGGTATGAGCACGTCTATTTCGGCGCGCAAACCATGGCCTGGCACTGCGTGAACGGCGCGGAAAAAGGCATGGCCGATGTCGAGCGTTGCGCTTATTTCGACGTTGCCGATGACCTCTACGTGTTGTTCTGGACCGAAACGATCATGCCCGTGGAATCGGTCATCGTCGTGGATCTCGCGCAAATGCGTTCCATCGGACGCTTCTTTTGCTGGGACCCAAAGCCCGGAAAGCTGATCCACCTGACCTTTGGTTCGAAGGCGACGGTACTGAACGAGACGGCGTACCCTGCTTCATTTTGAACGTACGAATGTGTAGGAGCTGTCGAGCGAAGCGAGGCTGCGATCTTCCCCCTGACACTTGAATTTCAAGCGAAAGATCAAAAGATCAAAAGATCAAAAGATCGCAGGCTTCGCCAGCTCCTACAGAGCCCAGCGGGAGCAAGCTCCCTCGCCACGGGTTTGTCACTCGCACCTATCCGCGTTCGAGTGACACCGCTTTCACTCGCGCCAACAGCACCTGCAATGGATGAAGCACCGCCACACCCTCTTGCCGCTTCACCTGGCTGCGGCAGGAATACCCATCGGCAATCACCCTGCCCGACTGATTGAATTTCTGCAGGAGCGGCTTCCAGGACTGTCCATAGATCGTGTCAGACGTTCCAGCATTTCGCGTTTCATGCCCATAGGTGCCCGACATCCCGCAACAGCCGCTGGCTTGCACTTGAAGCGTCAGGCCCACGCGTTGGAAAATCTTCTGCCATTGCCCGATGCTGCCCGGCTCGTTGGTTTTCTCCGTACAATGCGGCAGAAAGTGATAAGGCTCGCTCGCCTCCACAACTGCATGTTCCGGCAGCGCATCAATCAACCACTCCTGCGCAAGCATCACCTGGGGAGCGTTACCGGTTTCCAGGGTCTTGGCGTACTCCTGTCGATAGACCAGGGTCATCGCCGGGTCGAGTCCCACCAATGGAATCCCGTACTGCTGAAGGCTGAGCAAGGACTGGCCATTGAAGCTGGCAGCCTTCTCAAACGCCTTCAGGAAACCCTGGACCTGAAGCGGTTTGCCATTGGGCGCGTACGGGGCCAGGAAAACCTTGTAGCCCAGTCTCGAAATCAGATCCACCCAGTCAACAAGCAATGGCGTTTCAAAAAAACGGGTAAACGCGTCCTGAACGAGGATGACGCTTTTTTCCCGCTGCTCAGCGCTAAGCGTTTCCAGGCGTGCAGGGGTTGCCACCTCCACGTTCCAGCGCCGGCACACGGCGGCAAAATCCACCAAACTGAGCAGCGGGCTATCGACCATCCCGGCTACTCGTTCGAGCCCCCAGCGGATCGGCCGGGCACTCATCACGAAGTTGTACAGGCGCGGCATTTTGGCGAGATACGGCACCGTGTATTCCAATGAGCCAATCAGGTAGTCCTTGAGAGGACGCAGGTAGCGGCTGTGATAAAGCTCAAGGAAACGCGAGCGGAACTCCGGCACATTCACTTTGACAGGGCATTGGCCCGCGCAGGATTTGCAGGCCAGGCAACCGGTCATCGCTTCGTAGACTTCATGGGAAAAATCCGCCTGGCCCATCTTCCGGGCCAGGCTGTTCACGGCCCGACGCGCAACACCCTGGTTCCTGCCAGCCCCTCGAACCCGATCGCTGGCCGCCAGCACATCGACACCCTGCTCGCCCTGCAACCTCAGCCATTCCCGGATCAGCGAGGCGCGCCCCTTGGGCGAGTGAATGCGATTGCGTGTGGCTTTCCAGGACGGGCACATGGCGTCATCCGGATCGAAGTTGTAGCACGCGCCATTGCCATTGCAATGCACCGCCGTGTCATAGCTTTGCCAGACACGTTCATCAATGGTGCGGTCCAGGGCACCGCGCAGCTCCACTTCGTCGACGCGGGTCAGTCGAGCGTCTGGAACCGTGTCCGGGGTGGCGATCTTGCCTGGGTTGAGTTGGTTGAAGGGATCGAAAGCCGCCTTCAGCGCTTGCAGCGCCGGGTACAAATCGCCGAAGTAATCGGGCACGTATTGCGACCTCAAGCCCTTGCCGTGTTCGCCCCACAACAGCCCGCCATACTGTTGCGTCAAGGCCGCGACCGCATCGGAAATCGGCCGGATCAAGGCGGCCTGGGCGGGATCCTTCATGTCGAGGATCGGGCGCACATGCAGGACGCCGGCGTCGACGTGACCGAACATGCCGTACTGCAAGTCATGGCTATCGAGCAGCGCGCGGAACGCCTGGATGAAGTCCGCCAGGTTTTCAGGCGGAACCGCGGTGTCTTCGACAAAGGGCTGGGGCCTGGCCTCGCCCTTGACGTTACCCAACAAGCCCACGGCACGCTTGCGCATCGCATAGACACGCTTGAGCGCATCGGCGCCAATCGCCAAGGTGTGACCCAAGCGGACAACGGACGTATCGCGTTGCAGGTGCAGGACGAACTCATGAACTTGCTGCTGAACCGCCGCTTCGTCATCCCCGCTGAACTCAATGAGGTTGATCCCCAGCGTCGGCGTATCGGGGTCTTCAGGGAAATACTCGGCGACGCCGTGCCAGACAATGTCCTTCATCGCCAGCATCAGTACCTTTGAATCCACCGTCTCGATCGACAGCGGTTTCATGGTCATCAACGCCTTGGCATCACGCAGGGCGTCCATGAACCCGGCGTAACGCACGTTCACCAGGATGGAATATTTCGGGATGGGCAGGACGTTCAGCTTGGCCTCGACGATGAAGCCCAAGGACCCTTCAGAGCCGCAAAGAACGCTGTTCAGATTGAAACGCCCATTGGGTTCGCGCAGATGGGCCAAGTCATAACCGGTCAGGCAGCGGTTGAGTGTCGGAAAGGTGTCCCTGATCAGCTCGGCGTGAGTATCGGCGATGTCCACCGCGCACGTGTAGACCTCGCCCACCCGATCCTCGCGGTTGAGCAGCGCCGGCAACAGCGCCGCGTCGACCGCTGAGCTGGTGAGACGCTCACCGCCCAGCAATACCGTCGAAAGCTCAAGCACATGATCGCGCGTCTTGCCGTAGGTGCAGCTCCCCTGGCCACTCGCGTCCGTGTTGATCATGCCGCCGATGGTGGCGCGATTCGACGTCGAGAGTTCGGGGGCAAAAAACAAACCGTAGGGCTTGAGCGCTGCGTTCAACTGATCCTTGACCACGCCACTCTGTACCCTGGCCCAGCGCTCCTCGACGTTGATCTCCAGGATGTTGTTCAGGTGGCGGGAAAGGTCGACCACCACGCCGTCGGTGAGCGATTGGCCGTTGGTGCCGGTGCCTCCACCACGTGGCGTGAGCACGACCGCACGGTGCGCGGGGTCGGCGACCAAGCGTGACAGGATCATCACGTCCTGTTCATCCAGGGGAAACACCGCCGCTTGAGGCAGGCGCTGGTAGATGGAATTGTCGGTGGCCAATACCGTCCGGTCGCCATGGTCGCGGGCAATCTCGCCTTGAAACCCCGCCCCTTGGAGCGCGTTTAGAAAAGCGTCATAGGTCGCTTTCTGGGGATCAGGAGGCGATAACCGGGCAATCATGATGTATTCCTACAGGCTGAAAAGCTAATCTATGCATTCACATTACGTATGCTCGGCACGAGACGCATCGAGCAGCCGTACAAGGTTTTCATGATTCTTGCCTTCCTGTACGGTTGGAGCAAACGTAATTCCTGCTGGCTTTGCATGAGCTTTATGAATGAACCCTAGACGCCTGACGCCTTCGATGTCGCTGCTGGTTGCCTTTGAAGCCGCCGCGCGCCACTGCAGTTTCACCAAGGCAGCGGAAGAACTGGCATTGACCCAAAGTGCCGTCAGCCGGCAGGTACAAACCCTGGAGGCGCAACTTGAAATCGAACTCTTCCGCCGCGAAGGCCGAAAGATTGAATTGACCGCCGCTGGCGCGCTGTATCAGCACGAACTGGCGGCCGCGCTGGGACGGATTCGAAGCGCAACGTTGCAGGCCATCTCGTACAAGAACGACAGCGGCCCCTTGAACCTGGCCGTCCTGCCGACCCTCGGTTCCAAATGGCTGCTGCCGCGGATGCATGAGTTCTATGCCAAGCACCCGGACCTGCTGGTGCACATACATTCGCGGATCCTCCGCGAGGACGTCCAATCCTCCACCCACGACATGAACGCAATCATCTGCGCAGGTTCGGGAGAGTGGCCCGGCTACGTTTCACATCAGTTGCTCAGGGAAAAGCTGGTGGTGATTGCCAGCCCGACCGCATTGCCCGAGTACCGGGCCATGTCGCCGGCCAATGTTGCCGAGCATGCCTTGTTGAACGTCGTATCGAGGCCCGGTGTCTGGTCGGATTGGTTTGACCAGCACAACGTCGATCACCGCACCATGCGCTCCGGCCCGAGCTTCGAACTCACCGCCCACCTTATCCAGGCCGTGGCGGCGGGGATCGGGATTGGGCTGGTTCCGCAAATCCTGGTGCAGGATGAACTGAAAAGCGGCGACCTGGTTGCGTTGTTCGAACCGATGGAAAGTGGGCGCAGCTATTACCTGGTCTACGCGACCCGATACCAGCACTTGCCGGCCTTGAAGGCCTTCAGTGCCTGGCTGCTCTCGTTGCCGTTTCCCGATAACTGAGTTCAGCCCTTCAGGGTTCAGGCTGATCCCCTGTGGGAGCGAGCTTGCTCGCGATAGCGGCCTGACAGCCGACCTATCTCTCCGGCCATAACCCCAATCCAACTGTGGGAGCGAGCCTGCTCGCGAAGACGGCCTGACCGCCGACATGCCTCTCCCGCCTACCCTTCCCACCCCGGATGACGCCAACTTATTGGCACAAAACCCAACCAATTAAAAATTTATTAATACAGCGACAGATTCCCGACGCGCGGTACTGATGTGCCATTGCTGGGGACTTGAACCGAAGCTCATCATCCGCAGGCAATCACCGCTAAACGTTTGGGCCGCCGACCTGGGCTACAGGATGTAATCACTCGCATCACGCAATGGAGCAACACCGAGATGATGACTGTCTATTTTGTTGTGATGACGATCTGCAGTGGCTACGAAGGCTGTGTCGATGAACGACAACCAGGGCCAACCTTTGCTTCCAAGGCAATGTGCATGGAGATGGCCAGAGTCATGGCGCCGCGCAAAGGGGTGAAGTTCAAGTGTCGCAAAGAACGTACATGGGTGGCCGATGGGGCACGGCCAGTAGAAGGTTACGACAAAGTTGTCACCACCAAGAGCCTGGGCCAGCCTTAGCATTACGATTTTTCTCGCTGACAACCCTCATCAGGCCCCAAGCATCTGCCACAACGACGCCCCCACCCCGGTAATGCTTTCCCCGGCAATCAACCCCGCCGCCGCGGTGATGGCGAAGCGTTCGGTGAGGCTCGGCCAGCGACAGCTCACCAGCCACGTCAGCACCGCACCGAGGGCCATCATCAAGGACACCGAGGCCGGCAGGACGAAGGCCAGGCCCAGGGCCGCCGTGCTTGGCAGGTAGCGGGCCCGATGCGCCGGCAACAGGCTATCGAGAATCCCCAACGACAAACCGACCAGGCCGCCGATGAAAATCGCCCAGCGAATGCTCGCTGACAATGAATCCAGGCCCAGGGTCAGGGTTTGCGCCACGGCCTTCCAGGTGGCGACCGCCGGGGCCGGCCACTCTTCGGTGAGCAGCATGGTCTGTGGGTCCGGGATCAGCGCCAGGTAGGCCAACACGCCGACGATGCTGCCGATGAAAATCCCCAGGATCTGGGCGATCACCTGCTTGCGCGGCGTGGCGCCAATCGCCCGGCCGACCTTGAAGTCGTTCATCAAATCGGTGCACTGCCCGGCCGAACCACCGGCGGTGTTGGCGCTCATCAGGTTGATCGGCACCTGGCCCGGGGCGACGATGCCAAAGCTCAACTGGGACAACTGCCCAATGGCCCCGATCGGCGGAATGCCCGTGGCGCCGACCACCCGGGCCGCCACCGCCGCCAGGCAGATTGCCAAGGGAATGGTCAGCAAGGCCATCCACGGGTTGATGCCGAACAACAGCACCTGCAGGCTGACCACCAGGATGATCGACAGGGCGAAACCGGCCGCCGGCCCAGGCTTGGGGATCGTCCAGATCGCCCCGCCGCCCGCCTTGGTCGAGCGGTGCAATGCCCACAAGCGAATCGCCAGTGAGGCCAGGGTCGAGCAGACCATCAGGCTCACTCCCGGCCATAACAACCACTCCACCAGCGCCGCGAATTGCGGGCCGCTGCTACCGCTCGGCAACTGCACCAGGCCTTGCTCCAGCAACCACGGCGCCAACCCGCCCCACGCCAGCAAGGCGCCGAGCAGCAGGGTCAGGCCCACGCGAATACCGATGATCCCGCCAAACCCCACCAACAGTAGCGAAGGGTCCGCGGTGAACGTCAGGCGTTCCAGTTGAGCGGTCGGGGACCAGCGCGGGATAGCCCACAAGAACGTATCGACCGCCTTGACCAGCCCGGACAGCATCGCGGCGCTGAGCAGCACTTTCAAACGCGTTGCGGCTTCGTGGCCGTGATTGTAGATGTGCAGCAACGTTTCCAGGGTCGCCATGCCTTCGGGAAATTTCAAGGCCTTGTCATTGAGCAGCGAGGGACGCAGGTACCAGGCAATCCAGATCCCCAGGAAACTCACCGAAAAGACCCAGGCCACCATGGGAATAGCCTCCAACTGCTGGCCCGTCAGCAAGGTGTAGGCCGGGATGGGCGCCACCAACCCACCGGAAATGATCGACGCGGCGGCAGAAGCCACGGTCTGGTTGATGTTGCTTTCGTGCAGCGTCCAGGGCAACCGCCCCACCGATCGACTGGCCAAGCCCTGCCAGATGCCATAGCCGATCAGCAAGGCAATGATCGACATGTTGAACGACCAACCGATCTTCAACCCGGCGTAGACATTGGACGGTGTCAGCAGAATACCGAGGACAATCCCCGTACTGACCGCACGCAGGCTGAGCTCGCGTTCGACGACGGCGTTCAAGGGAAAGGTGGATGAGGTTGAGTGCATGCGAAGTCCTTGTCGGCACTGGGGGCAGCCACCAGATTCAGGCTGATCCCCTGTGGGAGCGAGCTTGCTCGCGATTGCGGTGGATCAGTTACATAGATTGAGGCCGGCACTCCGCTATCGCGAGCAAGCTCGCTCCTACAGAGGTCATAGGGAATCAGTTGAAGCGGCAACTTAATAAGTGAACGCAGGATCGGCGCAAGGTTCACACGACGGAGGCAAACCCTGGCGAGCGTGCTCGCCAGGATCGTCCATCCAGAGGCAGGAAATGAGGTGTGTCGCGAGCGCTGCCAACGGCCAGGCAACGCATCGCAGCCAAGGCAGTGTCCGACTTATTGCTGGCCCTCGCAGTTGATCATCCAGGCAATCCCGAAACGGTCTTCGAACATGCCAAAGCGTTCCGCCCAGAAGGTCTTCGCCAAGGGCATCTGCACTTGCCCCCCCGCGCTCAGGCCTTTGAACAGCCGCTCGGCCTCCTCCACGCTGTCAACATTGAGGGAAACCGACACCCCTTGCGGCTTGCTATACGGCTGGCCCGGCGGGCAATCGGAGGCCATCAGGCTGAAATGGCCCACGGTCAGGCAGGCGTGCATGATCAGGTCCGGGTCCTTGGGCATGCCGACATCCTCAGGCGCCTCGGCAAAGGACATGGAAAACAGCTCGCCGCCAAGCACGTCCTTGTACAACGCAAAGGCTTCCTTGCAGCGACCGTTGAAAGTCAGGTAAGGGATGATTCTCATGGTGGGTCCTCCTGTCGCCGGCTTCACGATTGACTGGACAGCTGCGCCCGCAAGCGTGCTTCCTGCTCGCGCAACTCGGGGGTGAAGGTTTCGCCGAATTCCTCGAGTTCGAAGATCTGGCGGATTTCGATTTCACTGTCGCTGACCATCGGGTTCGGGCAGCGCTTGACCCAGTCGATGGCCTCCTGCAACGACTGGACCTTGAAGATCCAGAAGCCGGCGATCAGCTCCTTGGTTTCGGCAAAGGGTCCCTCGACAACCGTCCGGTCCTTGCCGGAAAACTGCACGCGTACGCCTTCGACGCTGGGATGCAGGCCCTCACCGGCGAGCATCACCCCGGCCTTGACCAGTTCTTCGTTGTAGGCGCCCATGGCGGCCAGCAGTTCTTCGCTAGGCATTTCTCCGGCTTCCGACTCCGGACTGGCCTTGACGATCACCATAAATCGCATGCTCGTATCTCCTGAGAATGAATGGATCAAGCCGTCGTTGTGGCGGCTCTACGGACTAATCGAATGGCAACGGCCGAAATCGACAGGTCGACGCCATTAATTTTCGATAGGCCGTGAAATCACGTCCGCTCAGGGATTCCATTGGAATCGATAGATGTCTCGATAACCATTGCTTGGGTCGTACAACAGCTTCTTCCCGCCGTCGAAAGCGATATTGTCGGCATTGACCAGGTGAACCGGTGCCACGAAGCCACTCACCGGCTGGCCGGCCATCAGTCGGTTCAACTCATCGATCACCTGCCAGCCATGCACGTTGAGCGGTTCGGCCACGGTGACGGTCTGGTAGTTCTTTTCCTGGATGCGCAAGAACGCCGAAGCACTGCCGTCACCGGCCGACAACAGGCTGATGCCATCGCGAGGTATCGCCGCGCTGGCCAAGGTCGCCACCGCGTAGTCGAAATAGATATCGTTGATGGCCAGCGTGTGGGTCCAGCGCTTGCCATGGCGCTGCAGCAGCTCCGTGGTGATCGCCGGCATTTTCTCGCGACTTTCGGAGATCGCGACATCGCGCACTTCCAGCAGCGAGCAGTCCCGACAGGCCCGAATCACGTTTTCCATGGCCTTGGCTTTCGCCATGGCAATGCTGTACCTGGAGTCGGTCAGGATGACCACGCCGGCTTTTCCGTTTGACTGCGCCACGGCCGCCATGGCCGTGATGCGAGCCACTTCGAGCGGATCGGTGGTGACGTTCATGGCCATCGGTGTACCGTCAATCGCCCCGGGCTTTTCCCCGGCGTGCCAGCCCACCACCGGCACGCCCTTGTCGGCGAAGACGGCCAGCGCCGCCTTGTTTTCAAGGGCATCGGCACCGCACAGAATGAGGCCATCGGGGTTCGCCGCCAGCGCATCGGCAAAGGCCTTTGCACGACCGTCCGGGGACCCGGCGCCATCGAATACCCTCAGCGTCCACCCCATCGCTTTCGCGGCCTCGCGAGCACCTTGGGCAACACCGACAATACCGCCGTTGCGCATATCTTCTGCGACAATGGCAATGCTCTTGCCGCGCTGGGCGCGCGGGCCGGTTTCAGGACCGCTCCAGGGCACGGCGCCGAGGGTGGCCTTGGCAACCATTTCCTGCGCTTGAGCCACCGTCACCGTGGCATCCGTCGCCGCTGGCGGATTCTGGCCGTATCCAGGCGTTGCCGTGAAAAGGCAGAAAACCGTCATTGAAACTGTCTTGAGCAACCGGGACCTGGTCAAACAGGTTCGATCACCACGTGTGGTGCCGGGTCTGGAGCCGATGGCGCGATCATAATGGGTCATGGCGTCTCTTTTTTTATGGAGGCAGTGTTCAGATTCAATGTCCGCAAGGATAGTCGCTTCTGTTGGCATCGGCCCGAAAGGGAAACGGCAAGTTTGTAACATCCCCCCAGCCCCAGTCCTCGCGAGAGATGAGATGGCACTTCCTCCGTTGCACAGTTTCAAGGTATTCGAAAGCGTGGCCCGCTTGGGCAGTCTGGCGGCGGCTGCGGTGGAGCTGCACGTCACCGTCGGCGCGGTGAGCCAGCAAGTCAAAGTCCTGCAGGCCAGCCTCGGCGTGGAGCTGTTCGAAAAGCGCGGCCGGCAATTGGTGTTGACCACCAATGGCCGCCAACTACAAAAGCGCGTGGCCAACGCCATGGGCGAAATCAGCGACGCGGTGGAGGCCTTGCGCAGTGGGAGCGCGGATGAGCCAGTACAGGTCGATATCACCTTGTCCATTCCTCCGGCCGAGGGTGTGGACTGGCTCACCACGCCGCTGCTGCACTTCATGGAAGCCTCCCGCTCGGTGCGGGTGAGAGTGATCACCGCGGCGGGCATGCCGCAAGTGGACTGGCGCCGCGCCGATGTCGCGGTGGTCTATGGCACCCCGCCGTGGCCAGGCTTATGGTGGCGCCTGTTGCACGGCATTCGCATGACACCGGTGTGCAGCCCGCAATACTTGCGCGGCCCACAAGCCATTCACCACGTCGCGGACCTGGCACGGCACCGACTGCTTCACGAAGACGATGGCAGCCAGTGGAAGCAATGGTTGCTCGAGGCCGGCTTCAGCCGTGGCGGGGTCGAGGATATCCATTTCGAAGACTTCGGCATGGTCTTGCAGGCCGCGCGGGACGGTTTTGGCGTGGCGCTGAGCGATGAACTCGTTTCTGCCCGGGACCTCGATGAAGGTCGCCTGGTCCGACCGCTGCCGATTTCGGTGCCGGCGGTGCACAACTACTACGTGGCCTGCTCCGAGGCGACCCGCGAACGCCCGGAAATCCGCGCGTTCATCGATTGGTTGCTGACCACCAGCGGACAGGCTGATCAGTAGCCGTAGCCCCGGCCGTCGTTGAAACGGATGTTGGTGAGGATGCTGATGTCTTTCTCCACCTTGTAAAGCTCGGAGCTCTTGATCAGTTCCGGATCGCTGAAGGCTTCACCCTTGGCGCGCCCGGCCTGGATCTGGGCCATCTTGTCGCGGATCGCCCGCACATCGGCATGGGTCATGGCCGGTACTTGGGTTGGGTCCTCGTCAGCATGGGCGCCATAGATGACGGTCTGCTGGTCGATCACCTTCAGGGTGGCATCCAGCGAGGCGACGTAATCCTTCAAATTGCCCGCCAGCAGCCAGGACGGATATACGTGGTCTCCGGCCAGCAAGATATTGTGCGTCTCGTCGTACAGCGCCACTTCGTCCGGCGTATGGCCCGGCACGCTCATCAGGCGCACCTTGAGACCGCCCAGGTCGATCGTCTCGCCGGGCTGTACCAGCCGCGCCACTTTGAAAGGGGGCACGACCATGTGATCGATGTTGCCCAGGTAGACCGGCTCCGGAACGTGGTAGAGCCCATCCTTGCCCTTGAAGCGACGCGTGAATGGCGTATCCACCAGGTAAATGCTCTGGAAGTTATGCAACCCGCCGAGGTGGTCGAAATGCAGGTGTGAAGGCAACATCGAGAGCGGTTTGTCAGTGATCTCGCGCGCGACTTCAGTGATGTCTTCCTTCTGGTTCGCCCCCGAATCGAACATCAGTGCCTGGTTCGTCCCCACCAGCAGGTAGGAGAAGTTTTTCTGGTAGTAGTGGGGTTCGCCGATGGCGTACAAAAAGTCCGTCAGCTTGTGCACCACAAATGCCGGGCTGGCTGCCTCGGGCACTTCCTGCGCCTGCGTGGCGAAGGGCACGGAGAGCAGCGTGAGGCATGCAAGGGCGAGTTTCTTTACGAGCGTGCGCATGGGGTGCAGACCTTTTTATTCGAGTGGGAGAACGACAGGACAATGCTGTCGTGCCTATCTCACCGCCTGCGGGCCTGCCCATCAATGGACGATTTTTAAAGCGGGACACTTCAAGGCAACTAAAGCATCCGGCATGAGCATTTGAGGAAAATAATGCGTGGCGCGCGCTCGGTGAGCCTGCCGACCTCGCGAAGAGCAGCCCGACGCTGCAGCATGACTATGCTCTGGAAACAGTCACGTAACGGAGAGTCAGTCCCCATGACTTCGAATCTGGCCGATATTTATACCGACTACATTGCCTGCCTGAATGCACAGGATTGGGACAATCTGGGCCTTTTTGTGCATCAGCAAGTGATTCACAACGCGAGACCATTAGGATTGCATGGCTATCGAAGCATGCTGGAAGCGGATTATCGGGACATCCCCGACTTGCGCTTTGAAGTCGAATGCCTGGTGGTCGACCCACCCAAGTTGGCGGCTCGCCTGGTATTCAATTGCACGCCGGCTGGGGAGTTCCTGGGGCTTGCAGTCAATGGCGCACGGATCGCCTTCACGGAAAACGTCTTCTACGCGTTCGAGGACGGCAGGATCCGCGAGGTCTGGTCGATTATCGACAAGCAAGCGATCGAGGCTCAGCTCCCATCCCTGTAGAGGACTGCTCCAGCGCTGCGAGTTGCAACGCCCCGGGCATCTTATCCGTAGGCAACGGCATCGCGGAAAACCAAATCCACGAAGCAATCGCGCTCGACATCCATTATTCGACGCACCCCGAAGTGAGGAACCTGTCGAGCGCATAGCCTGTGAGCCACTCTGGAGGAGATGGCAATGACACGCACCCGTTTTTTTGGAAAAACCGTATTGGCCTGCACGTTCATCCTGGCGATGATCGGTTGGGGGATCGGCTTCTACGGGCCGCCGATCTACATGCAAGCGGTCATGGAGCGCACGGGTTGGCCGATCGCCGAGGTCTCGACCGCCGTGACCGTGCATTTTCTCAGCGGCACGCTAGTCATCGCCAACCTGCCACGCCTTTATGCACGCTTCGGCATACCCACCATCACCCTGCTGGGCAGCATCGTCCTGGGCATCGGTGTGAACACCTGGGCTCAAGCCAACCAGCTCTGGGTGTTGTATGCCGGCGCCGTCTGCTCGGGTATCGGTTGGGTGACATTGGGGGCCGCAGCCGTTAACACTCTGATCGCCCCGTGGTACGTCAAGGAAAGGCCCAAGGCTTTGGGCAAGGCCTACAACGGCGCCAGCCTGGGGGGCGTGATCTTTTCGCCGCTGTGGGTGTGGCTGATCGAGCGCTTCGGCTTTGCCACGGCGGCGCTGGCGATCAGTGTCGTCGCCGTGCTGCTCATCGGCGCCTTCGCCTTCCTGGTCTTCAACAAAAGCCCACAAGGCCTGGGACAGCATCCCGACCACGCAGACCAGCCGGAACTCGTGCCGGCTAGCGCCAGCGCCGCGCCGTGGACCGCCCTGCAGACGCTCAGGTCGGCCAGTTTCCGTAGCCTGGCGGCCGGCATGTCCCTGGGCCTGTTCGCCCAGATCGGCTTGATCGCGCACCTGTATTCGATGCTGGTGGGACGCATGGGCGCCCATGACGCCTCGTTCGCCATGGGCCTGGCCACCGCCAGTGCGATGGGCGGGCGATACGTCGCCGCACGCCTGATGACCCAGGGTATGAACCGCCGGCAGCTGGCCTGTCTCGGGTATGCCATCCAGATGCTGGGCACACTGATGCTTCTGGGCCTGGACCTGCACCCGACGGTGGCCTGGATAGCCGTGGTGCTGATCGGTTCGGGCATTGGCAATGCGACGTCCTTGCCGCCCCTGATTGCCCAGGTCGAATTCAGCCGTGAACACACCGCCAGGGTGATCGCCCTGATGGTTGCGATCAGCCAGGCCACCTATGCCTTCGCCCCAGCCTTATTCGGCCTGTTGCGCACCATCTCCATCGATCCGAATCACGCCATCGTCGCCGTCGTGGCAGCAGCCGTCACCGTGCAGGTGCTCGCCATCGTGTCATTCTATCGGGGCGTATCCGCTCGCCCCTTCAAGAAAGCCGTTTGCTGACCCTATTCCCCCGGGGCGTTGGAGACCTGTACACCGGCATCGAAACCCGTCTCGTATTACTTTTGCTTATCCATCATCAGCACTATGAACAGCACCTGCCGAAAAACTCCTTGAGAATGCCCGCTTATCCATCAATCAGGTGAATCGACATGTCAGGCGAAAAATCGATAGCGAAACTGCTCAGCGGCATGCGCCCCTCACTCAATGAAGGCGATTACGTCTTCTGCTGCGTCGCTGACCCGGACTTGGTCAAAGGCGAAGAGGTGCTTGGCAGCTTCCGCGAAAAAGAAGGCCTGACCGTGATCATCGAACGCAGCAGAGCCTTGGCCTTGGGGCTGGACTTTGACTACGTCGCCGCCTGGATCACCTTGACCGTCCATTCGGCCCTGGATGCCGTGGGCTTGACCGCAGCCTTCGCAACGGCCTTGGGAAATGCCGGCATCAGTTGCAACGTCATCGCGGCTTACTACCACGACCATATCTTCGTGGGGCGGGAAGATGCGCAAAGGGCCATTGAAGTGCTGGAAGCGCTTGCTCGGTCGGGAGGTAGCGACGATTGCCGGTAATCTCCAGAGACTGCACCTACGCCCACCCTTCAAGCCGCAACGTGGCCCGCACCAGGCGTTGTTCTTCGTTTTCGATTTCCTTGAGGTGTTCGCAGATGCTCTGGATGTGGGCGATGGCGGCCTTGCGCGCCTGCTCCGGCAGTCGACCGGTCACGGCGTTGTAGAGCCGGGCGTGTTGGCGGTCGATCTGACGCTTCTGCGGTTCACGGTGGTAGAGGTTGTTGACCGAGGCAAACACTGAAGTGAGCAACAAGTCCGTCAGCGAACGCAAGGTTTGCACCAGCACCGGATTGTGTGAAGCCTCGCAGATCGCCAAGTGAAATGCATGGTCAAGCCGGGCATGGGCGCTGGCCTCCAGGGACCGGTCGTGGGCATCGAGCAAGGCCTCGTAGCTGCGGGTGATAAGGACGAAATCCGCTTCGGTCCCACGCAACGCCGCCAGACGCGCGGACTCGCCCTCCAGCAGGCTGCGGACCTCGAACAAGTCATAAAGCGTGCGTGGCTGTGAGCTGAACAGGTGCATCAGCGGCGAGGCCAAGCCGTGCCCGGACAGGTCGGCCACGAATGAGCCCTTGCCTTGCTCGGTCTTGATGATCCCGCGCGCGCGCAGCAGCTTCAGTCCTTCGCGAAGGGCGGTGCGCGAGACGCCGAGTTTTTCCGTCAACCGCCGCTCCGAGGGCAACAGCTGCCCGGTCTTGAGCACGCCGTCGACGATCAGGCGCTCGATGCGTTCACAGACCACGTCGGCGACCTGCGGGTTACGGCTGGTTTCTGCGCTGTCCATTGAATCTCCAACTGGTATGACCAGCTTCGGAACAGGCTCTACGCCCATCGAACAAAATCAATAAATCATTGTTTATTAAAGAATTTATTCGACCTACAAAAATAACCTGATGAATAAACTGGTTCGACCAGACCAACAGCCCATAGACAGTAGAACGCCCCGGGCCAATGATGCAAGTCAGCCGTATCGGAACAGACCTCAAATAAAAACAACTGAGTGTCGGCCACGAACCATGAACATTCTCTACGATGAACGTGTCGACGGCGTCCTGCCTGACGTCGACAAAAACGCGCTGCTACAGGCCCTGCAAGCCCAGCTGCCGGACCTGGAAATCCTGCATCAGCGCGAAGCACTCAAGCCGTACGAATGCGACGGGCTCTCCGCTTACCGCACCACGCCCATGCTGGTCGTGCTGCCGCGCCACGTCGACGAGGTCCAGGGCGTGCTGCGGCTCTGCCACGAGCGCAACGTGCCTATCGTCGCCCGTGGCGCGGGCACCGGTTTGTCCGGCGGTGCGCTGCCGTTGGAAAAAGGCGTGTTGCTGGTAATGGCGCGTTTCAACAACATCCTGCACATCGACCCCGCCGCCCGTACCGCGCGGGTTCAACCGGGCGTGCGTAACCTGGCGATTTCCCAGGCGGCCGCGCAGTTCGGCTTGTACTACGCGCCGGACCCCTCCTCGCAGATCGCCTGTTCCATCGGCGGCAATGTCGCGGAGAACGCCGGTGGCGTGCATTGCCTCAAGTACGGGCTGACCGTGCACAACCTGCTCAAGGTCGACATCCTCACCGTCGACGGCGAACACCTGACACTGGGCTCCCAGGCCCTCGACTCGCCCGGGTTCGATCTGCTGGCATTGTTCACCGGTTCCGAAGGCATGCTCGGGGTGATCACCGAGGTCACGGTCAAGCTGTTGCCTAAACCGCAAACGGCCAAAGTGCTGCTGGCGGCCTTTGATTGCGTTGAAAAGGCCGGTCGCGCCGTGGGTGACATCATTGCCGCCGGCATCATCCCGGGCGGCCTGGAAATGATGGACAACCTGGCCATTCGCGCCGCCGAAGATTTCATCCATGCCGGCTACCCAGTGGATGCCGAAGCCATCCTGCTGTGTGAACTCGACGGCGTGGAGGCCGACGTCCACGACGACTGCAACCGCGTGCGCCAGGTATTGGAACAGGCCGGCGCCACCGAAGTACGCCAGGCTCGCGACGAGGCCGAGCGCGTGCGTTTCTGGGCCGGACGCAAGAATGCGTTTCCGGCGGTGGGCCGCCTCTCGCCGGATTACTACTGCATGGACGGGACGATCCCGCGCCGGGAGCTGCCCGGTGTGCTGCGCGCCATTGCGGCGTTATCGGCCGAGTATGGCTTGCGGGTGGCCAATGTTTTCCACGCCGGCGACGGCAACATGCATCCGCTGATCCTGTTCGATGCCAATCAACCGGGCGAGCTCGATCGCGCCGAAGCCTTGGGCGGCAAGATTCTCGAATTATGCGTGAAGGTTGGCGGCAGCATCACCGGTGAACACGGTGTCGGCCGCGAGAAGATCAACCAGATGTGCGCGCAGTTCAACAGCGATGAGCTGACCGTGTTCCATGCCGTCAAAGCCGCGTTCGATCCAAGCGGGCTGCTAAACCCCGGCAAGAACATTCCGACGCTGCATCGCTGCGCCGAGTTTGGCGCCATGCACGTTCATATGGGGCAGTTGCCCTTCCCCGACCTGGAGCGTTTCTGATGGGCAGCGCACAGGATTTCGACGACAGCGCAGCGCTGCTGGAACAGGTCAACCAGGCGCTGGAGAACGCCACCCCGCTGCGTATCCAGGGCGCCAACAGCAAGGCATTTCTTGGCCGTAGCGTAACAGGTGAAATACTCGACACCCGCTCGCACCGGGGCATTGTCAGCTACGACCCGACTGAATTGGTGATCACCGCTCGCTGTGGCACGCCATTGGCAGAATTGTCCGAAGTGCTCGACGCGTCGCAGCAGATGCTGCCTTGCGAACCGCCCGCCTTCGGTGAAAACGCCACCGTCGGCGGCATGATTGCCTGCGGCCTCTCAGGGCCACGGCGTCCCTGGTCGGGCTCGGTGCGCGACTTCATCCTCGGCACACGGGTCATCACGGGACAAGGCAAGCACTTGCGCTTCGGCGGCGAGGTCATGAAGAACGTCGCCGGCTACGATCTGTCGCGCTTGATGGCCGGCAGCTACGGCTCGCTTGGCGTGGTGACCGAGGTGTCCCTCAAGGTCCTGCCAAAACCGCGACAGACCTTGAGTATCAGCCTGGAGATGGACGCCGCCCGGGCCTTGTTGCGCCTGGCGGAATGGGGCCAGCAACCGCTGCCGATCAGCGCCGCGTGTCACGATGGCCAGCGCCTGCACCTCAGGCTCGAAGGGGGCGAAGGCTCGGTGGCGGCGGCTCATGACCGTTTGGGCGGCGAACGGCTGGATTCTGCGTACTGGCAAGACCTCAACGAACATCGGTTGGGTTTCTTCGATGAGGACCTGCCGCTTTGGCGCCTCTCCCTGCCCCACGACACGCCTCGGCTGCCCCTGCCGGGCGTGCAATTGATCGATTGGGGCGGCGCCCAGCGTTGGCTCAAATCCGCGGCCGAAGCGACCTTCATTCGCTCGGTCGTGGAGAAAGTCGGCGGGCATGCGACCTGCTACACCCCTGGCCTGATCGACAGCCCCTTCCAACCGCTGCCCGAGGCCCTGATGCGCTATCACCGGAACTTGAAGCGACAACTCGATCCACGGGGGCTATTCAACCCTGGGCGCCTGTACGCGGAGCTTTGAACCATGCAGACCACTTTGAGCGACGACGCCCGCCAGCTACCCCGCGCCGAAGAAGCCGAGCGCATTCTGCGCAGTTGCGTGCACTGCGGTTTCTGCAATGCCACCTGCCCGACCTATCAACTGCTGGGTGATGAGCTGGATGGCCCACGGGGCCGAATCTACCTGATCAAGCAGGTGCTAGAAGGCAACGAGGTCACGGGCAAAACCCAGCAGCATCTGGATCGTTGCCTGTCCTGCCGCAATTGCGAAACCACCTGTCCTTCCGGCGTCGACTACCACAACTTGCTGGACATCGGCCGGGCGGTGGTCGATGCGGCAGTGCCGCGCCCGCTCGGCCAGCGTCTGTTGCGCGAGGGGTTGCGCGGCGTGCTGCCCAATCCCGGGCTGTTCAAAGCGCTGGTGCGCAGTGGCCAGGTGTTGCGCGCGGTGCTGCCCAGCACGCTGCAAGTCAAGTTGCCGCGCAACGTGCATCCGGCGAAGCCACGACCGACCACCCGTCATGACCGGCAAGTGCTCATGCTTGAAGGCTGCGTGCAACCGAGCCTGTCGCCCAATACCAATGCGGCGGCTGCGCGGGTACTGGATCGGTTGGAAATCAGCGTCACCACGATTGGCGAGGCCGGTTGTTGCGGTGCGTTGGACTATCACCTGAACGCCCAGGCCACCGGCCTCGACCGTGCCCGCCGCAACATCGATGCCTGGTGGCCGCGCATTGAAGGCGGTGCCGAGGCCATCGTGCAAACCGCCAGCGGCTGCGGTGCCTTCATCAAGGAGTATGGTCATCTGCTCAGCAGCGATCCGGCGTATGCCGACAAGGCCGCAAAGGTCAGCGCCCTGGCCAAGGACCTGGTTGAGGTACTGCGCGGCGAACCGCTGGATAAGCTCGGTGTACACGGCGACCAGCGCCTGGCCGTTCACTGCCCCTGCACATTGCAGCATGCGCAAAGACTCGGGGGCGCGGTCGAAACGATCCTGGAAAAGCTTGAGTTCAACCTGGCACCGGTGCCCGACAGCCACCTGTGCTGCGGCTCGGCGGGCACTTATTCACTGACCCAACCCGAACTGGCTCGGCAACTGCGGGACAACAAGCTCAACGCCCTGGAAAGCGGACGCCCCGACGTCATCGTCACCGCCAATATCGGCTGCCAGTCCCACCTCGACGGTGCTGGACGAACCCCTGTCAGGCACTGGATCGAGCTGGTCGAAGCCGCGCTGCCTTGACCGAAAAAATCGGAGGGGCTTCAAATCGCCTTGGCATGCCTGGGTAATGCCATGGAAATCAGCGCGGCCAGCAATACGAAGGCGCTCGAGATCCACAAGCACGTTTCCAGACCGTACAACTGATAGACCCAGCCGGAGAGTACGGTGCCAATCAGTCGTCCCAGGGCGTTGGACATGTAGTAGAAACCCACGTCCAGCGACACGCCGTCTTCCTTGGCGTAGGACACGATCAGGTAGCTGTGCAGGGACGAATTCACCGCGAACAGCACGCCAAAGACCATGAGGCCGCCGAGCAGTACCGTCTGTGGCGACCACCCGGTGTCGAGCCCAAGGGCAATCAAGGCTGGCAGGCCCGCCAGGGCAAGGGCCCACCCAAAGGCTGCACGACCATCCGGCACATGCCCGCTTTTCTTGCCGGTGATGTGGGGGGCGAAGGATTGCACGATGCCGTAGCCCATCACCCAGGCCGCCAGGAAGCCACCGACCTTCCAGAAATCCCAGCCGAATACGTGGCTCAAGTACACCGGCAAGGCCACCACGAACCAGACATCCCGGGCGCCGAACAGGAACATCCGCGCCGCCGAAAGAATGTTGATTGCCCGGCTTTTGGACAAGAGATCCCGAAACTTGGGCTTGGCTTTGGCCTTGCCCAGGTCCTTCTTCAATAACATCAAACTGCTGGCCCAGATCAGCGCCAGGACAGCCGCCATGGCCAGCAACGCACCTTTGAAACCGATCAAGGCCAGCAAGGCGCCGCCAAGAAAGAAGCCGACGCCCTTGAGGGCATTCTTCGAGCCGGTGAGGATCGCCACCCACTTGTAGAGCTTGCCTTGCTGCCCATCGGGGACCAGCAACTTGATCGAGCTTTTGGCACTCATCTTGTTCAGGTCCTTGGCGATCCCCGACAGCGCCTGGGCCCCCATCACCCAAGGGATGGTCAGCCAGGCCAGCGGAACCGTGAGCATCAGCAGCGCCGCGACCTGGAGGCCCAGCCCGATGTTCATGGTCCGGTTCAGACCCAATCGAGCGCCCAGATAACCACCCACCAGGTTGGTGATCACGCCAAAGATTTCGTAGAACAGAAACAACGCGGCGATTTGCAGCGGGCTGTAGCCCAACGCGTGAAAGTGCAGCACCACCAACATGCGCAGGGCGCCGTCGGTGAGGGTGAAGGCCCAGTAGTTACCCGTCACGAGCAGGTACTGCCGCACTTCCGGAGCAAGGGCTGACAAGGCTTTCATGACCGCTCCTTAGTTTGCCAGACCGACCAGCCTGGCCAGCTCGACGGTGCGGTTGGCATAACCCCATTCGTTGTCGTACCAGGCATAGAGTTTGACCTGGGTGCCATTGATGACCATGGTCGACAGCGCATCGATGATCGATGAGCGCGGGTCGGTGCGGTAGTCGATGGATACCAGGGGGCGCTCTTCGAAACCGAGGATATCTTTCAGTTCGTTCTCGGAAGCGTTCTTGAGGAATTGATTAACTTCTTCGACAGTGGTGGCCCGCTCGACTTCAAAAACACAGTCGGTCAGCGAAGCGTTGGCCAGCGGCACGCGCACGGCGTGACCGTTCAGGCGTCCACGCAGCTCCGGGAAGATCTCGGCGATGGCCGTGGCCGAGCCGGTGCTGGTGGGAATCAGGCTCATCCCCGAAGCACGGGCACGACGCAGATCCTTGTGCGGCTGATCGAGGATGCTCTGGGTGTTGGTCAGGTCATGGATGGTGGTAATCGAGCCGTGGCGAATGCCGAGCTTTTCATGGATGACTTTCACCACGGGCGCCAGGCAGTTGGTGGTGCACGAAGCCGCGGTGACGATGCGGTGCAACGCAGGGTCGAACAGGTGCTGGTTGACGCCCATGACCACGTTCAACGCACCGCTCTCCTTCACCGGCGCGCAGACCACTACCCGCTTGACGCCTTGATCCAGGTAGGCCTGCAACACGGCCACGGTTTTCATCTTGCCGCTGGCCTCGATCACCAGGTCGCAGCCTGACCAATCGGTGTCGGCGATCGCTTTGTTGGCCGTGACCTTGATGCGCTTATTGTCGATAACGACGCTGTCGTCTTCGACGCTGGCTTCATTGTTCCAACGGCCATGCACCGAGTCGAAGTTGATCAGGTGCGCATGGGTCGCCGCGTCGCCCGCTGGATCGTTGATCTGCACAAATTCAAACTCTGGCCAGCTCCACGCTGCTCGCAGAGCGAGGCGACCGATTCGACCAAAACCATTGATGCCTACTTTGATAGTCATGTTGTTGTGCTCTGTCTCTGTTGTCCGCGGGGGGGGGCCTGGCTCGGGTTGGCGTGGCCATTGCCACTTTCGGCCTATCGTTCGGAGGCGATACCAAACGACCTAGTTTGCAGAGCACATGGCTGTGCGTCCACGAAATGCTTCGGGTCGGTGAACGCCTGCCCGCGCTGCACCGCCTCGAAGAGCTCGGGGTAGGCCCTGTGGCGAGGGAGCTTGCTCCCGCTGGGTTGCACTGTAGGAGCTGCCGAAGGCTGCGATCTTTTGATCTTTCGCTTGAGATTCAAATGTCTGGGGAAAGATCGCAGCCTCGCTTCGCTCGACAGCTCCTACAGTGCAGCCCAGCGACATCTACTGTCAGTACGACATTCGGCTCAAGCCGGATTGGAAACAGCCAGCTTGAGCCCAAACGCGACAAAAACACCGCCCGTGAGCCGATCAAGGGCCTTCAGGGCCGCCGGGCGTTTCAGGAAATTGCTCAGTGGCACCGTCGCCGCCACCAGAATGCCGAACCAGGCCAACGTCAACAGCACATGTAACGCCGCAAGGAAGAAGGAGTAACTGGCCACGCTCGCGCCACTCGGGACAAACTGAGGCAGGAACGTGATGTAGAAGACACCTATCTTGGGGTTCAGCAGGTTCGTCAATAAACCGCGGATAAAGGCGTCACGCGCAGACGCGGCCACGCTCTCGCTCCCCTGCCCTTGCAGCGTTGTCCTGGGCCGCAGCAGCAGTTTGACGCCCAACCAGACGAGATAAGCTGCACCGACAATTTTCAGCGCAAGGTAAGCCCACTCCGAAGCGTGCAACAAGGCCCCGAGCCCCAGTGACACCGCGGCGCCCCACACCAGGCAGCCGAGCACGATACCGAGGGAAGCCATCGCCGCCGAACGTCGACCGCCAGTTGCGGTAGCGCGAAGCACCATGGCGGTGTCCACGCCGGGGGTCACCGTGAGCACTGACGCAGCGGCGATGAAGGCAAGCAGCAGGGATAAGTCGCTCATCTGGATGTCCATGGCAGTTGGAAGCCGGTCCGGCTACCCACTCTAATGAGCCACTTGGAGTCTGGTCAAACGTTCCGTGTATCCATCACACCGCCGCAGCCGCACCCACCCTTGAACGCCAGGCAAAAGCCAACACCATCAACAGCCCCAGGCCAGCCACTGCCGCTCCGGCCAGGGAAATCGCGGGATAACCCAACCCCGCGTTGATCACCGCGCCGCCCAGCGCCGCGCCAATCGCGTTGCCTAAGTTGAAGGCACCGATATTCACTGCCGAGGCCAGGTTAGGCGCGTCCTTGGCGGCTTCCATCACGCGCATTTGCAAGGGCGGCACCAGGGCAAAACTGGCGATGCCCCAGATCAAGATGGCGACCGCTGCTGGCAGCGGCCAGCGCATCAATACGGTGAAGGCCAGCAAGACAAGAATCAGCACGCTCAGCGAAACGATCAAGGTGCGGTCTATCGAGCGATCCGCGGCCTTGCCGCCCCACATATTGCCCAACGTCAGCCCTACTCCGAACAGCACCAGCATGGCGGTGATGAAAGGGGTGGATGCACGAGTCTCGCTGCTCAGGATCGGGGCGATGTAAGTGAAGACGGTGAACATCGCACCTGAGCCAACGACGGTCAGGGCCAACGCTCCCAGCACCGGACCACGGCCCAATACGCGGATCTCAGCCAGCACACCGATGTTTTTCGGCGCAGGCACATTGGGCAGGGCAAACCACAACGCGGCCATCGCCACCACACCCAGGCCGGTAATCCCCCAGAATGCGCTGCGCCAGCCGAACAGTTCGCCAAACCAGGCGGCCAGCGGCACGCCGCCGATGGTCGCCAGGGTCAGGCCCATGAACATGGCCGCGACCGCGCCGGCACGCTTGTCCGGGGCGACCACACTGGCGGCGACGATGGAACCCACGCCGAAGAACGCACCGTGGTTCAGTGAGGTCACCACCCTGGCGACCATCAGGCTGTAGTAATCGGTCGCCAGCGCTGACATCAGGTTACCCAGGGTGAAAATCGCCATGAGTCCGATCAGTAGATAACGCCGGGGAATCCGCCCGGTGGTCAGGGTCATCAGCGGTGCGCCGAGCAATACGCCAAGGGCGTAAGCACTGACCAACAGGCCCGCGGCGGGAATCGAAACGCCGAGATCGGCAGCGATGCCCGGCAACATGCCCATGGGGGCGAACTCGGTTACGCCGATGCCAAAGGCACCCATGGCGAGTGCGACAAGTGGTGGATTGATACGCATTGGAAGGCTCCTCATCTATGCCGCAGATGCTACGATCCAGCCTTCCCTGGCGGTAGATGGCATTTTTGGCAATCACCTTTGCGTAAGGAGCACAAATGGACTTCAACGGTAGATCAGGTGAAATGGCCATGTTCGTCACGGTGGCGCAGGAAGGCAGCTTGTCGGCCGCCGCACGTGCATTGGGGCTGACCCCGTCGGCGGTCAGTCGCGTCATCGCCCGTACCGAACAACGCCTTGGCACCCGCCTGCTGTTGCGCACCACGCGAGCGATCACCTTCACCGCCGAGGGCGAGGCTTACCTGCGCGGCGCCCGGCGAATCCTCGCCGACATGGCCGAAGTCGAAGAAGCCGTCGCCGACCAGGGCGTGCCCAAGGGCCGTTTGCGGGTCAGCGCCGCCCTGGGTCATGGGCGGCAGACCATCGTTCCTCTGGTGGCAGCCTTCAGCGCCCGTTACCCCAACATCGTTGTCGACCTCACCCTCGGTGATGAAGTGGTCGACATTCTCGGCGGCCAAGCCGACGTGGCGGTACGCTTTGGCCATCTGCCCGACAGCCCACTGACCGCGCGCAAGATCGGCGACACCGGTCAGGTGGTGGTGGCTTCGCCCGAGTATCTAGAGCGCCATGGCACACCCCGGGAACCGGAAGACTTGCTCCGGCACAACTGCCTGCGCTTCAACTTCCGGCGTGCCGAACCCAACTGGCCGTTCACCCGTGACGGCAGAGCGTTTTCCTTGAAGGTCAGCGGCAACATCGAATGCAGCAGTGGTGAGGCGCTGGCACAACTCGCCCGGGTAGGTGCTGGCATTGCGCGAATCGGCGATTTCACCGTGAGCGAGGACCTGCAACGCGGCGACCTGATACCGCTGCTGGAAGAATGGAACCCCGGAGACCGGGAGCCGATCCATGCAGTGTTCGTCGGTGGCTCGGCGATGCCGGCGCGGGTACGCGTGTTCGTAGACTTTCTGCTGGAGCATCATCGGATGTGAACAGCCGCCCTCCTAGAACAGGTGCGAAACATCCTCCCCCGCTTCAAGCCCACGGTAATAATCAATCTTGACCTGCAATGCAGCCACGGCGTTTTGCATGGCAACCACTTCGGCTTGTACCTCCTGCAAATGGCTTTCCAGCATCTGGCGGCGTTGGGCAACCGTGGCATCCCCGGCGCTGCGCAGCTGGGCGAATATCTGCATCTTGCCGATGGTCATGTGAGTGGTGCGTAGACGCAGCAGAAAATCAAGCCACGCCATATCCGTCGGTGCATAGAGCCGTTGCCCGCCGGCCGCTCGGGCGACCGGTGCCAACAGACCTATGCGTTCGTAATAGCGCAGGGTATACGCCGTGAGGCCGGTACGCTTGGCGACCTGATTAATCGTCTGGTAGGCGTTCATAAGCACTGTCCTTGGCCATCGGTGTGGTCATGCAGGGGGCCGTTCACTGGGGACGCGCGGCGATCTTGATGCCTCGTTTGGCGAACACTTCCCGCGCTGCGCTAATGCCATTCAACGCGCTTGGAAAGCCAGCATATACCGCCATCTGGATGATGATTTCAACGATTTCCTCAGGTTGACAACCGACATTCAAGGCTCCCTCTATGTGCACCTTGAGTTGAGGTTGCGCGTTCCCCAACGCGGTGAGGGCCGAGATGGTTGCCAGCTCGCGTGTGCAAAGCGCGACGCCAGACCTGGAAAACACATCACCGTAGGCGAAATCGACTATCCACTCACCCAACTCGGGCGAAATATCGCTCAGCGAGTTCACCACGGTGTTGCCGGTGGCTCCGGTGATTTTTTCCAGGGTCTCCGTGCCCTTCGCTCGTCGATTATCCGGCTCGGTTGCCGGCGCTACAGTTACGCACGCTGAAAGCACGAGCCCGGTTGCAACGCTAAGTTTTTTAAATGTCATGGCCTGTCTCCTTGTTTAAGCCGCACAACGGAACTGGCCGTTTTGGCGGTGCAACAAGAAGGCTATTGGTTAGAGCGCGCTCTAAGTCAAGGGCCCGGTGCTAGGGGACTGTTGTTAAAAGAACGCGTCAGCAGTCCAGCTGCTAAGCTCAGTTTTGCTCCAGACCCTACCCACAATAATTTCTAGACGAAGGTAAGGCAGCATGACCACGGCTCAGCCCCCGGCAACGTCAAAATCCGCGAAATGGCGCTTCAAGCTAGGCATCGCCATCCTTTGTCTGATGCTCTCGCTGTGGTTGTTGGTGCCGCTGGCAGCGGCTGCGGATGTACCCCGCTCCACCATCGCGGCGATCACCGGCGCACTGTTCATCATCAACAAGGTGTTGTTGCTGCTGGTCATCGCGGTGATGGGCAAGGCGGGTTTCCAGGAGCTCAAGCAACATGTGTTCGGCTACGTGTCGGGCCTTGTGCCCAGTGCCGATCTGGAGGTCAGCGTTACCCGCCACCGTATTGGCTTGGTGATGTTCTGCTTGCCCTTGGTGTGCTCCTTTCTCGAACCCTATGTCGACGCTTTCGCACCCGGCCTGCGTCCCAATAGCTGGGCATTGCAACTGCTTGGCGATGCACTGTTGGTGAGCAGCTTCTTCGTCCTGGGTGGCAATTTCTGGGAGAAATTGCGCGCGCTGTTTATCCGCACCGCACGGGTCACGACCGCCGACCCGGTCTGAACCAACGCCCGGATCGCCTCCCCCCGGCGCTCTGTCAGCTGTTCTTGAAATGCCATGACTCGCAGGTACCGACATGCCCGGAACACAGAATCCGCCCGTTTCCTTCGAGCCTGAACGCCAGACTGAACCGCCGCCTGAAAAGCCTGGGCCAGCCAATCCACTGCGGCGCATTGCGCTAGGCGTTGCGATTCTGATCGCCGTGCTGTTCACCCTCTCCATCTTCATGGAGCGACGCACGCCCTCGACGTCACAAGCCGTGGTGCAAGCTTATGTGGTCGAAATGGCTGCCGAGGTGGGGGGCCGTGTGACAGAAATCGCGGTGCTCGATAATGCCCGGGTGACGGCTGGCCAGGTGCTGTTTCGTATCGACCCGCAACCCTACAAGCTTGTCGTCAACGAGGCTGAGGCGCGACTGGAGGAAACCGGCCAAACCTTGGGTGCCAGTACTGCCTCGGTGGATGCCGCCCAGGCACAGCTGGTGTCGGCGCGGGCGCAGCGCGACAACATACGTGAGCAAGCCCGGCGGGTAAATCAATTGGTCGAGCGCGGTGTGTTCGCCCCCGCCCGCCAGGATGAATCCAAAGCCTCGCTGAGCTCCGCCGAAGCGGCCGTGAGCAAAGCCCAAGCCGACCTGGAACGGGCGCGCCAGCAACTGGGGCCCAAAGGCAACGACAACCCGCAATTCAAGCAAGCCCTGGCCGCGCTGGAAAAAGCCCGGCTGGATCTGGTGCGTACCGAAGTCGTTGCACCCGCCGATGGCGTAATCACCAACCTGCAGCTCGCCATTGGCCAAGTCATCAGCGCTGGCCAACCGGCACTGACCTTCATCGACAGGGGTACGGTATGGGTGTCTGCGGCTTTCAAGGAAAACAGCCTGGAGCATGTGCAGGCTGACGACCCGGCGGAACTGGTGTTCGATGTCTTGCCGGGCCGGGTATTCAAGGGCCATGTCGAAAGCGTTGGCTGGGGTGTCGCACAACAAGATAGCAGCAACGCCGCACTGCCCTCCGTGCGCAACCAGAGTGGTTGGGTGCGCGACCCGCAACGCTTTCCCGTACGCCTGATCGTGGAGGAACCGCACCCGATCGGCCCACGTTACGGCTCGCAGGTAACCGTGGTGATCTATACCGACGACAACCCCATGACTAACGCGCTGGGGGCATTGATGACACGCCTGGGCGCCTGGCTGAACTATGTCAATTGACGGGTCAATTGATGGGCAAGCTGCGCTGGAACTGCGGCGGATCAAACGCCAGGGATTGCGCGTCGCCCTGGCCGTGACCGTGGGCTTGTGCACGGGTCTGGTCCTGGGTGACATCCTGCCCTTTCTCGCGCCCTTGTTTGCCACCCAGTTCCTCTTGGCCAGCCGCCGCGCGCCAGCGTTATCCCAGGGGTTGATCACGCTGCTGGTGAGTCTGCTGACCGGCGCGCTGCTGGTGGGTATGACCGGCATGTTCGGTGAGCGGCCTTGGGTGCTCCTGCCGTCGCTGTGGCTGTTTTATTTCGCCTGCTTTACCGCCCAAGGCCGACAACTGGGCGGCGCGGGACCGGCGCTGATGCTGGTGATTGCCATTGTGGTGCCGATGCTCGATACCGTGCAGCGCGATCTGGGCGAGTCCATCGTGCTCGTTCTGGTCAAGGCGGTCAGCCTGGGTTTGCTACTGACCTGGGGCGCCCATGCGCTGCTGCCCGACCCTGCGGGTGAACAGGCCGACCCGCAACGCGCTCAGCCGCGCGAGCTGACGCTGGTGGTTCGCCAGGCCATGGCCAGCGCGGCGATTTTGCTGGCCATGATTGCGCTGTGCCTGAGCGATCCACGATTGGCCACAGCGATGGTCGTGCCCATCACGGTGGCCTCGTTGCTTAGCCAGCTCTCTCTGGACATGAGCAGCCGCAGCGCCCTCGGGCTGGTGATGGTCAATCTGCTGGGTGGGGTCGTGGCTTCCTTGGCCTTTACGCTGTTCGAACTGCGGCCGACCTTGTGGCTGGTGGCGCTGATCCTGCTGCTGGTCAGCCTGCTGTTTGCCGGCAAAGCCGCCGTGGGTAACACCGCTGGCAAGGTATTCGGCGCAGGGCTCATGACGTTCCTCATCCTGTTCGGGCTCGGTGTATCACCGTTGCCGACGGAAACGCCCCAGCTGTTTTCCACTCGTATCGCCTACATGCTGTTTGCGGTTGTCTATGCCATTGGCCTGGCCGCGCTGCTGTGGCCCAGCGCGCGCGTGCAGCCCATCACGGCCACCAGGTCCGGCGGGTAAAACCTTCACTCATGGGTCGCGGGCATATCGTCGACCGGCTGGGCGTGCCGGTTCGGTGTGCTTCGCTGGCTCAGCGAAGCATCAAGAGGAATATCGAGGGTAAAGGTTGCGCCCTGTCCGGCCCCGTCGCTGTGCACGGTCAAGCTGCCACCCATTTCCTGCGCGGCCAGCGCGCAGCTGTGCAGGCCGAAACCGTGACCATCTTTGCGAGTCGTGAAGCCATGGGAAAAAATACGCTTGAGGTGCTCAGGCTCAATCCCATTGCCGTTGTCGGCCACCGTGATGCGCAATGCTCCGTCAGCGAGGAACGCGCTGAAGGTGACGCATGGGCTGTGATCGACCACGCTGTCCAACGCCTGCTTGGCATTGTTGATCAGGTTCACCAGAATCAGCAGCACCCGATGCCGGTCCAACGGCAGCAGGGGCAAGTCGGCAAGGTCCTTGACCACCGTCACCTCCCGGCGCGCCAGTAATCCCGCACTCATGCGCAAGGCATCGTCGATCAGCGCTGCGACTGGCACTGTCTCGACAATACTGACGGCGACGGCATAGGACTGCTGGGCCGCGACAATGGTTTTGATGTGGTCAATGCCCTTGGTGAGTTGCCCGAGCTCTTCGATGATGCCCTCTTGCTCTTCCGTCACCACCTTTGCCAGCTTGAGCAGGTAATCGGGCAGCATCTTTCCCTTGTGGTCGTTGGTGAGAAAATCGCTCAGGTCATGGACGTGTTCGCTCATCAATTGAGCCACCTTGCCCAGCCCCTGGGCCTTGGAGGAACGCATCTGACTGCTGACCAGTTCTGCCGATACGTTCACGCTGTTGAGGACATTGCCGACGTTGTGCAACACAGTCGTGGCGATTTCGGCCATGCCCGCCTGGCGGGATTTTGCATGCAGTTCGGTTTGCACCTGGCTCATGCGTAGCGCCGCGCGCACACGGGCCTTGAGCTCCAGCGGCGAAAAGGGTTTGGCGATGTAGTCATCGGCGCCACTCTCCAGCCCGGAGACGCACGCCTCGCTACCACCGCGGGCGGTCACCAGGATCACGGGTAAATGGGCAAAACCGGCGCTGGCCTTGATCCGTGCTGTCAGGCCAAAGCCGTCAAGCTTCGGCATCATCACGTCCGAAACCACGACATCGATGGCTCGAAGCTGCAGCAGTGCCCAGGCCTGCTCTCCATCCGTTGCGGTGGCGACCGTATAGTCGTCGTGCAACAGTTCGCTGAGATAGCTGAGCATTTCCGGGCTGTCGTCGACCACCAGTACTTTGGATCGCAAGGCATGTTCCGGATGCTGCTCGTCGTCTGTGCCTGGCGTCGATGCCCGGTCGTTGCGACTGCCCTGGCGGCCGTCGTCAAAGCGCAGGTGGCGCTGCTCTATTGTGCTGGTTGTGCTTGGCGACGATCGCTCGTGCATATGGCTGGCTTCGGTCGGCACAGTGTGTTGCTCAGCCCCCAGCGGCAGCCGGACAAAGAAACGCGAACCTCGTCCGGGCTCGCTGTTGACGCCGACTTCGCCCCCCATCAGTTCGGCCAGGTCCTTGACCAGGGCCAGGCCAATGCCTGTGCCGCTGTAATGGCGCGTGGCGGAATTGTCGATCTGGGAAAACCGCTGGAACAGCAGCGGCAGTTTGTCGGGCGCAATGCCAATCCCCGAGTCTTGCACCGCGAGTTCGAATCGCTCGCCATCCATTGGCGTCACGGCCAGGTGCACGGTGCCGCCGGCGGGCGTGAACTTGATGGCATTGCTGACCAGGTTGAGCAGAATCTTCTCGAAGTGTCGGGGATCCAGGAACACCGTGCCGAGCGCGGGATCGATGCTGGCGGTCAACGTGCAGCCCTTGCCCTCGGCCACCATGGCGGCATCCTCGGCCAGCACACCCACCACCGTGTTCAAGTCAATGGGCGTTGGACACAGTTCAAACTTGCCCGCTTCGGCCTTGGAGAAATCGAGGATGTCATTCACCCGGTTCATCAAGCGCAGCGCATTGCGTTGGGCGCGTTCGATTTGCACCCGCCAGTCCACTGGCGGGGTGGTCGCTGCCGAAAGCTGCTCCAGCGGGGCGAGAATGAGGGTCAGCGGAGTGCGCAGTTCGTGGCTGACCGTGGCGACGAAATCGCTCTTTGCCTGGTTAGCGGTCTCGGCCTGGTTGCGCGCCTGAATGAGTTCGACGGCTTGCGCCTCCAGCACTTCGGTTTGTTGGTGCAGCGTGTCGGTCCGTTCGGCGACCATTCTTTCCAAAGAGGCCTGGACTTGCTGTCGTTCGGCCTCGGCCTCGGCCTCCAGCACGCGAATGCGCAGGGCATTCTCCTGGAACACCCGTACGGCGCGGGTCATGATGCCAATCTCGTCGCCGCGTCCGGCGCTGGCGATCTCGGCGTTCAGGTCACCGGCGGCAAGCCGGCGCATGACCGAGGCCAGGGCCACGATGGGCTGCGCGACAAATCGCGACGTGCTCCAGGCGATGGCGCCGGCCAGCAGAATGGCGACGGTGCCCGCAAGTATCGTCGCAAGCATGCTGCGATCATTGTGGATCACGGCGTCGGAGCGCGCTTGGCCTGCGAAGCGCGCCACCAACAGGCCGGCGCTCCGTGCCTCGTTGCGAACCTGATCGCGCGCGCCGCCCAGGGCATTGCTCGCCTGATGGAACCTGGCGAATGCCGCCCGGTAACCGGCAATCTGATCGCTGACCGTCAGGGGCGTAGCCTTGGCCTGCAGCCCCACGGACGAAGGGAGAACCCGAGAGAGGCGGGAAAGCTCGTCCAGAATGGCGCCGACCGAACTGGCGATCTCGGCCGACGGTGACAGGCGGAACGACAAGGTCTGCGCCTCCAGGGTGGCGACACGCTCGGCGAAACGCTTGGACAACGCGGCGGCATTGTGCAGCAAACCGGTGGCTGCCTGAATGTCGCTTGCGTCATGGGCGACCTGCCCCTCCACGTCAGCCAGCATTGTCTCGAGGCGCTCAACCACATCCCCGACGACAGCGAGATGCCGCAAAGCCTCGTCCCCCTGGAGCTTGGGCGCTTCGCCAAGATGCTCGACCGCCCGGCTGGCAGCAGCGAGCGCCGTCGCCAACTGATCCAGGGTCTCTCGCTCCTGTGGCGCCCCCATCAGTTCGCGCAGTTGTTCGACCACGGGCTGGAGTGCCGCGCCGGCACTGCGCGCCGCAGTGGCGGCCGCCCCGTCACCGGTCACCAGCACCCTGGCCACATTGGCGGTGATGATCCGTTCGCCGTTGCGCAGGGTGTCCAGGATGCGATGGGCACTTTCAATATTGCCCGCCTGCGCCGCGTGCTCAACGGCGCGGGACTCGACTCCCTTCAACCCATCGGCGATGCCCTGTTCGACCAAGAGTGTCGCCTCTCGCATCCGGCCGTAGTGGGCTGTCATGTTTTCCGTCTCACCCTCCATGGCCAGGCTCGCCGCCCGCAAGGTGGCGATCGCCGCGGCGAGCCGTTCCAGACTGCCCTTGAGCGATTGCGCCTCGGCCACCGGAATGGCGGAAAGACCGGCGATAGCCGCCGCCACCATGCCTTCGGCCTGGGACAGGCTTTCCTGGTCGCGGGTGGCAATGAAGTTTTCCACCCGTCCGGTGGCCCCGTTGACCGAGGCCAGGATTTCCGCGGAATGGCTGGCGGAATCCACCGCACGTACCATGCCGCGCAGGCCGTAGAGGTTCACCAGCGACACCGCCAGCATCAGGAACACCAGCGCGGCGACCGCCAGGCCAATCCTGACGGCAATGGGCCTGTCTGTGGCGAGTTGGAATGTCACCATGGCCCCTCCCCGCTTCCCGCGCGCCACTACTGTTTGGTAACTTCCGGCAAAGGCGTGGGCGACGCCTTATTGTTGATGGCCGCGTCGATCATTGCCGCGACGGAAGCCTGGCTGTAGAAAGGATTGGCGGCGCCGCCCACCGGCATCGTGGCGAGCCAGGCGTCCAGGTCTTTCCCATCGATACGCACCAACGGCACCTCGACGAACTTAGGCACCTGCTTGCCCGCCAGGATCTGCTGGGCCACCCAGAAACCCACCTGGGAAACGCTCGGAGAAGCGGAGACAGAGACGGTCTCGTAACCATTGGCATCGCGTTCCTGTTTCCACAGGGCGAGTTCATCCTGGCGGTTCCCCATCACGATGATCGGCAATGGACGCCCCGCCGCCTTGAACGCCATGGCCGCGCCATAACCGTCGCCCCCTTGAGTCGCGACGGCATCAATGCCGGGCAGCGACGGCAGCGCCAGCGCCACCTCCTTGCGTGCCACGGAAGCCGTCCAGTTCCCGTACACCGTCTTGGCGAATTTCAGGCCTGGGTAGTCGCCAGCGGCCTTGCGAATGCCGTCGCTGATATTCTTATCGGTGGCATCGCCGGCAATGCCGCGAATCTCCAACAGCGTTCCGTTCCCCTTGAGGCGCTCGGCGATGTAATCGATTTCCACGCGGCCCATGGCGGACCAGTTGTAGTCCACGGTATAGACACAGCTTTCGGTGACCAGGCTGGCCATCACGACCACCACGATGCCGGCGTTGCAAGCGTCGCGGATCACCCCATTGAGGGCCGTGTCGGACGCGGCCAGGATGACGATGGCGTTGGTGCCCTTGACGACCAAGTCCTGGATATGGGCCGCTTGTTCCGATGCGGAGTTATTGGCGCTGACCACCGGAGCCTCCCGGATCAAGCCATCCTTCTGCGCCTGGGCCGCGATCTCCTGCCAGTTGCGCACCATGACTTTGCGGAAATCGCTTCCCGCGTAGGAGTTGCTGAAGGCAATGCTATAGCTTGCGGTCGGGCCGCCAGCGATACCGCCCTCGGCCGCTTGGGCTGGAGGGGTGGCAACCATCGCCAGCCCGGCCACGCAGCCGGCGAGGCGCCACACGATATGGGATACCAAGCCGCTCATTCGGCCACTCCCGAAGAGAACCGAGCAGGAAAAAACAGGCACATACAGACTCCTTTCTTGGGCGGCCGATAATTGAAACCAGTACATTGCTGCAGTGGCAATGAGCATAGTCTCAACATGCGCGCTGCGCGCGGCCATGGAGAATTTCAGCCAACTGAGCGATCCATAAGCTCACAGTGGCGGCGGCACCGGGGTCTTGATCTCAACCGGCTCTACGCGGAGCAATTGCCTTACCACCATCCCGCCACCCAGTGGCGAAGAATGTTTCGCAACCCTTGTTACTCAGGACGTCGAGCAGCGTCGACATTGCGTCGATTGAAGGTGCCGATCATCGGTGTACCGTGAGCACGCATGATCGGCTCGATACGGCGATGCAATGCGTGGTAGCGATAGAACGGCACCCGTGGGAACAGGTGGTGCACGGAGTGCAGGTTCTGGCCGAGCCAGAACCACTCCAACGGTTTGATCCAGCCGGGCATGATCAGGCTGTTGGTGTTCCGGTAACGCGTGGACTCCTGGTAGGGCACGTGGGGGCGATAAGCGAACCAGTACGCGACGAAGTACCCACCGGCCAAGTAGCCGAACACCAGTAGCACCCAGGTATGTTCTCGCTCAATGAGCGCACTGAGCGCGGCACGCCAGCCAATCGCGAACAGCACCTCTGCAATGTAGATTGCCTTCACCCGCCGTGGAGCGGTCGGCCAATAATCGCGGAACAAGAAGGTGTTCTGGACCCACAGGAAACGAAATCCGCACGCCAGGAAAGCGAGAAATCCACCGCTCATGCCATTAACGACGTAGTCCGGATCCTTGTCCGGCTGGTTGGTGAAACGATGGTGGGTGAAATGCTCGACCTTGTGAGTAGAGAACGGCACCATCATCAAAGGCGCGACCAGGTACCCACAAAGATCATTGAGCCACTGCAGTCGATGATGAGCACCGTGAATATTGCCGTGCACGGCCTCATGCAGGGGTGTATAGGACATGTAGGTGACAACGGCATAGATCAGTGTTGCAGTTGGCAGGGACAACTGGCCTGTCGCGAACAGATAAAAATCGCCGATAAGCGATGCCCACACCAGTAGCACCAGTGCCATCGTCGGCCAGGCCAGTTCAGTGGTGTATTCGCGTGCCGTGGCCACGGCTTTTTTATTCAGCGCGTCGAGATCCTGATCCATGGTCGTCCTCCCGGGACGTTCTTATTGTTGGTGGGTTGCGCAACCTTAGTCGGTGGTCATGTACCCTTAGTAGGACCTGGGACGCCTATTGCCATGCATTTCTGGCCAGGCGGTATCACACCGTTGTCTTAGAAGTTTTCGGCATGGGCATACCAAAGCACGCGATCTTCAAGCACCCCGTGGCCATCAGTCAGGTGATGGTGAATTTCGCTGCGCGCTACGGCGTCGATGCGCAGACCTGCCTGCTGGGCACCGGCATCATCGAAGCGCAGCTGCGGGACGCGGACGCCCTGATCGCACGCGAGCAGGAGATGCGCCTGATCGAAAACCTGATGCTGGCTTTGCCGAACATTCCCGCGTTGGGCTTCGAGCTTGGCCTGCGGTACAACGTGGCGACTTTCGGCCTTTGGGGGTTTGCGCTGCGAACCAGCCGCAATGTGCGCGAGGCCGTTCAGTGCGCCCTGCGCTACCTGCCGCTGAGCACGGCGTATTGCCGGTTGGAGATATTCTGCGATCAGCATGAGTACGGCACGAGCGTCGACGCCTCAGCGATCCCGCACCACCTGCGGCAATTCCTGCTGGAACGAGACATGGCGACCAGCATTCGCCTGTTCGACGAGCTCGCGTTGTCGGGATTGCGCCTGCTACGGCTCGAATTTCAAGGCAGCCCGCCGGCGCACGCGGACCGAATCGAAGCACTGAGCGGCATCGCGCCGCACTATGGCTGTTCGCGCAACGCCATCGTGCTGCGTCGGCAAGATGCGGAGTTGCCGCTGCCGATGTACGACGCACATCTGGTCCGGTTATTGGAAGAGCAGTGCCGAGCGCAACTGGAGAGACGGCAAGTCGGCGGCGTCACCGGCCAGGTCCGACAACTTCTGTTGGGGGCAACGGGACTGGCAGCTTCCCTTGAAGAGGTTGCCAATCAGCTGGCGATGGCGCCGCGCAGCCTGCATCGCAGGCTGACAGAGGAAGGCACTACTTTGCGCAAACTCGTCGAGGCGGAGCGTAAACAACTCGCCGGGCAACTGTTGGAAAATACCGAGATGAAGCTGGAGGACCTAGCGTTTCAGCTT
Organism: Pseudomonas sp. LARHCG127; assembly: GCF_052871455.1. Lineage (NCBI taxonomy): Bacteria > Pseudomonadati > Pseudomonadota > Gammaproteobacteria > Pseudomonadales > Pseudomonadaceae > Pseudomonas > Pseudomonas sp. LARHCG127. The sequence continues at coordinate 593,759 of NZ_JBIXJT010000001.1, read as the reverse complement.
GGCTACGCGGATGCTACAGCCTTCGCGCGTGCGTTCCGGCGCTGGTTTGGACAGTCGCCGAACGCGTATCGGAAAGTCTCAACGCGGTGAGCGCGCCTAAAAGACCGGGAGGCAACAGGTGCCACCCAGTCGTTCAGTTACCGTAACGCGGCAGCCCATCAGAAGCGGTAGCTGACCGAAGCACCCAGGCCGTTCGCGCTGTTCTGATACTTGGAACGGTAGGCACCCCGGGTCGCTGAGGTGTGGTTGACCTGCACGCTCTCCTCCTGCAGATAAGAATAGGCGACGTCGACCGTGACATCTTCCACCGGTGTCCAGCCAGCACCGAAGCTGATTACCGTGCGGTCACCTGTGGGAATACGCGGTCCGCGATTGGTGTTATTGGCGGGCGACTGGTCGACCGACAAACCTGCGCGAAGCACCCATTGGTTGTTCAACCGATACGCCGCACCGATGGCGTGAGCCCAGGTATCGTGCCAATTCTGCTCTTCGGTAATGGTGCCGAGCGAGCCGCTGAGCAAAGGAGGCAATCCCGAGTTCTCGATGGTCAGTTCCTTGAAGCGACTCCAACGCGTCCAGGTACTCCCCGCATACAGGGTCCAATCAGCGTTGAGCTGATAAGTCACCGAGAAGTCCACCGATTCCGGGGTATCCACATCCAGCGAAGCGTCATAGCTCTCGCCACTGACGCCCAGCACACTGAAGATTCCGTCGGTGACCTTGGTCTTGGCGTCCAAGTGGTAACTGACCTTGGAATGGTAGGTCATCCCCAAACGGGTTCGGTCGGTAGCCTGCACCAGGATCCCGGCGTTGAAACCGAGGGCCGTGTCGTCGCCAGTGCTTTTGAGTTTTCCATCGTTGCGGCCAGGGCTCAGGGGATTGGGCACCATTCCCGATATTTCACCGCTGATGCGGTTGAGGGTGGGACCGAAGCCAATCGAGACTTTGTCGTTAAAGGCATAGCTGACAGTGGGCTGGAACGTAAGGGTCGTGACCTCGCTTTTGTTGGCGTAATAACGCCCGGCAAAACCGCTGCCATAATCGGTAATCAGGCCGAAAGGAACATAAAAACCAACACCGAACGCCCAGTGCTCATCAATGGGCTTGACGTAGTAACCCATTGGCACCGTGGTCACTGGCACCATATCGCCGTCCTCTTGGCCACCGAAAGTGCTGCTGGTTTGGCTTATGTCGGACTTCGCGAAAAGCATCGCCGCGCCAACGCTCACCTCCTCTCTCTTCAATCGAGACATGCCTGCCGGATTGCCGAAAACGGTGCTCGCATCTTCAGCAGAGGACGAACGACCGGCAAACCCCGATCCCATCCCGCTGATGCTTTGTTCATTAAGAGCGAATCCGCTGGCAAGCACATGAGAAGTTGCGAGCAGAGCGGCGAGGCCCAGTGGGGTCTTGAGCATTATTTTTTTCATTATTTGAACTCTTGAAACAGCAGCTGAGATGGATGGAGCTCGTGAAGAATTGCTGCAGCAACTGGGCAAAGCTGGGCATATCAGCGCTCTCTGAACGGGCTGACAGTGACCCCCGTAGAGGCCTGCCCTGGAAAAACCGGAAGCCTGCCGCGGCGCTGGTTCATGGCGATCTCTCGAGACAGACGCGTCATACTTATTCATGTGACCATTTGTGTCAATAGTCACAACCCGGACAAATAAAGGGGCTGATGCGGCATTGCGCCGGCAGGGTACGCGTTTATCGGAATAGGGCTGCGCAGAAGGGGTTCGGAGGCAATTCAGGAGCGCTGACGACTCAAGGCTGTACTGAAATTGGAGGCGGCTCCCTTGAACATGCATGCAAGGTGGTCCCGGTTTCCAGCGCCCTGTTTAAACTCAGTCGCCCACGGCGGAAGGTGACATCAAACTGCCTGTACATTTTTTGAGCGCCCGTTAAAACGCGCTGCCTGCCTGGCATCAGCGCGGTTATCCACAGACATACTCACGGATTTCTTGGATAACTAGGTCGCCGTTATCACACCGCTTCTCAGAAATCGGCGTGGCTGAGAAGCAGGATCAGAGGTGCAGCGCGGGCCTGGCCTGGGCATTGCCATGGGCAGAAGGAACCCGGACCCGCAACGCAATCAGCAACGCGGCCAACAGCATCAGTACAGCCGCCGCCACGAATACGCCGACGCTGCCGCCGAGGCTGAACATCGCACCGCCAGCAGCGGCGCCTGTTGCGATGGCCGACTGTACAGATGCCACCACCATGCCACCGGCGCTTTCCGCCTGATCGGGTACCGCGCTGGCGACCCAGTTCGACCATGCCACCGGCACACCACCAAAGGCCAAGCCCCAGATCGCCAACAGCACCGCCTGCCCCGGCACCGAGGCCGGCAACAGAACCAGCGCCAGTGCTGCAACGCCCACCAACGTCGGCATCAACACCAGGGTGGCCAGCGGGCGGCGCTCAAGCAGCCATCCGGTTAACAACGTGCCGCCAAAGTTCGCCACACCGAAACCCAGCAGCATCAGCGACAACCCTTGGGGGCCGATGCCAGTGGTCCCTTCGAGGAACGGCCGGACATAGGTGAACATCGCGAAGTGGCCGCTGTGCACCAGCACACAACCGAACATGCCCATGGCGATGCCCGGGCGCTGCAGCACTTGCAGTACAGTGCGCAGGCGTGCCGGCCGGCGCGGCGCAAGGCGTGGCAGCGTGAACGACTGGAAAGCCAGGGTCACCACGCCGACTGCCGCCGCTGCAAAGAACGCGCTACGCCAGCCATATAGCCCGCCCAGGTAGCTGCCCAATGGGACCGCAACCACCGTCCCGACGGCAATGCCGCTGAAAATGATCGAGAGCGCCCGGGGCAACAAAGCACCCGGCACCAAGCGCATCGCCACCGCTGCCGCCATGCTCCAGAACCCGCCAAGGGCGATACCCAGCAAGATACGCATGACCAGCAGCACCGCGAGACTGGAGGAAACGGCGACCAGCAGATTGGAGGCGATCATCAACGTGGAAAAACCCAGCAGCACCCAGCGGCGGTCGATACTGCGGGTAAGGCCTGGCACCAGCAGGCCAGCGAACAGTGCGACCACGGCAGTGACCGTTACCGCCTGGCCAGCCAACGCTTCGGACACCCCCAGGTCGGTCGCCATGGGCGTCAACAGGCTGGCCGGAAGGTACTCGGCGGTCAGCAATCCAAACACGCCCATTGCCAACGAAAATACGGCCATCCATGCGGGTGTCGCAGGTTCAACATCCACCCCGGCGCCGAGATGGCTGTCGGATACGGCATTACAAACACAGTCAGTCATTGCTCGGGTCTCCCAATTCTCATTGCGAGTCGCAGTCTAGGCGTGCAAATCTGGATGATCTATGATCAAGAACCTCTATTTTTTGACTGAAACACCTGAATAATGCCTACCGATCAGTTTGCCCTTTCCTCGGAACTCATCAATGAGCTGTTGCGCGGCATGCGCCTGCGTGGCGTCGAATACCGGCGTATTCAAGCCGGTCCAACCTTCGGCCTGGGCTTCGCTGCCAAACCCGGGCATGCCTGGTTCCACTTCCTGGCGGTCGGCAATGCGGTGCTGCGGATGGAAGACGGGGCAACCTATGCGCTGTCTGCTGGAAACGCCGTATTCATCTCCCAGGGTGCGGCCCATCAATTGCTTTCCCATACGGACGTTCCTGTCCAGGACATCGACCGTCTGGACGGCGCCCCCCTCGGCGATACCGTGAGCGCGGTGGACGCGGGAGCCGATGCCAGCCCCACGCCGACCACCGTTTTGTTCAGTGGCTGCATGGAATTTGAACTGGGCAGCATCCATGGCCTTGGCAGGCTAATGCCGGGCCTGATGCTGATCGATGCCGGCGGCCAGCGTTACCCCGGGCTGGTGCCTATCCTGACCACCATGGAACGCGAGGTCAGCGCCGCACGTATCGGCTTCGCGGGCATACTTGCGCGATTGGCCGACGTGGTGGCCGCCATGGTCGTTCGCGGTTGGGTGGAGTGCGCCTGCGGTAATGCCTCTGGCCTGGTCGCCGCATTGCGCGATCCACGCTTGGCCAATGCACTCCTCGCGCTCCATCAACAACCGGGGCGCGACTGGACCGTTGCGCAGCTGGCGGAGCAATGCAATACCTCTCGCTCAGTCTTCGCTGACCGTTTCCAGATGACGATTGGCATGGCCCCGTTGCGCTACGTGACCGAGCTGCGAATGCGGCTGGCGAGCCAGTGGCTGACGCTCGAAAGGCTGCCGATTGAAGAGGTGGCGCAGCGCTTGGGCTATACCTCCCAGGCCGCTTTCAGTCGCGCATTCAAGCGCATTACGGGCAAGACGCCTGGATTGAGTCGTCAGTCGAGGCAGTCCGCTGTTTCCCCGCATCGGAACTAAGGGTGTGAGTGGTATTACATCCCTCAGCGCCTTTGGTAGTAGGCGCTATCGTACCATTGACGCTGTTGTTCAGCCCTCGCAATACTTCCCGCCGCAAAACCAGCCAGTCACAACAACAATAAAAATTACTGCAGGGGTGCCTAGATGCACCCATAAAACAAGGAGTTGTTAAATGCTTGGTTACTATGCGCCATACAGCAAGGAATACATCACCACCCTGATGATCGTGACCACGCTGTTCTTTGCCTTACCCATCTTCCTCGCCCCGCTCCAATGGGCCCGGCTCATGCGCTGGACCGTCCCCGAACACGAACACCTGGCTATCTATTTCGGCCGTTGCCTCGGCGCGTTCATTCTAGTTGTTGAAATAGCAATGTTGCGTTCGGCCACCACCGGTACCAGTTTCAGTTATGCCTTCGATATTCTTTTCGTGGTCTTCACACTGATGTTTTTCGTGCATGTCTACGGCGCAATCAAAAAGATCCAGCCTATTACCGAAACACTGGAAATCGGTTTCTGGATGATCCTCTTCGTACTCAACATTGTGTTCTACCCCGCCACCAGTATCACGCTGTAAAGCTTCTTCGGACCGCGGCCGGAGGGTGCTTTCGATTCAACTGCAACGAGCGACTCAAGAATGCTGGCCGCTGGAGGGCTTTGACACATCAACCCAAGTCAAAGCATCCCGCCGGCAGATGACCGACCTCGGGTCTTGCATACAAATATCCCTGCATCAGCTCGATCCCCATGCTTAGAAGCGTCGAGCTTTCTTCACGGGTCTCGACACCTTCGGCGATGACCAGGATATCCAAGCGCCTGGCGACCAGGATGATGCCTTCGACGATCGCTTGCTTGGCCAAGTCTCGATCAATGCTTCGGGTCAGTGCCATGTCAATCTTCAGCACCTGCGGCTGGAACATGGCCAGCAGGTTAAGGCCCGAATACCCCGCGCCAAAATCGTCGATGGCAGTAGTGAAACCCTGGCGCTCGTACTCCACGAAAATCGATTTGAGGTGATCAGGGTCGACCACCTTCTCGCCTTCGGTCACTTCGAACATGAGCCTTTCTGGCGGGAAATGGGCCAGGCGCGCCGCTTCCAGGGTAGCCCGGATGCACGTCTCCGGCCGGTATACGGCGTTCGGGAGGAAGTTAATGCTCAGCAAGCAATCGGGAATGTCCAGCAGGCCCAGCCTTGCGGCTTCCTCGATGGCTTTCACCCGACAAGCCTGGTCGAATCGGTAGCGGTTGCTGTCGTTCACGAGCCCCAGGATGTAGCCAGCCGATTCACCATTGACGCCTCTGACCAACGCTTCATAAGCAAACGCAGCGTGTGTCCGGACATTGAAAATAGGCTGGAAGGCCATGGTGAAATCGAACCCCAGCGCCTCATGGTTGCGGCATTCGGCGCAGCCGAGCGATTGGAACGGAGGGCTTTTCGTCATGAGCAATATTCCGTGGCGGTCAAGATACATTCCTGCGGTTACCAGGAACTGTAGCCGACACCACCTGAGTCGGCGCGGGCCGAAGTGTGTGGCGCACTATCGGACTCAAGGCTGCTCAAGCATGTTATTGCACGATACCTACCAGCACGAATACCGATTGGTTCGCGGGATAAACCTGGCCTTATATTTTGGTGTTGGAAAACAACTAGATGAATAACACCCGCGCACATTGCAATTAAGGTCCAAGACCTGTCGCCCTGCCAAAAACGAGAACGCGCTCATGATTAAGATCCTAGCCGCTGTACGCAGAAAACCCGGAATGACGCATGCCGAGTTTCTAAACTATGTAGAGCACACCCACGGAGCAATCGCTAAAGCCAAACCGTTAGGCGTCAAACGGTACGTGCAGAACCATGTCATTGACGCGGCTTTCGGAGTTCACACTGACAGTGCCTACGCACAGTCCTTCCACAAAGACTCCATTACGGAGCTGTTTTTTGAAGACGTGCCGGGTTTGATTCGCACCTTCAGCGATCCCTATGCCCAGCAAACCGTCGGCCCTGATGCAAAGAACTTCGCGGACCTTTCCGAGCAACTCGCTCAATTGATGGATGAAGTGGAGACGGCTAGCACCGCTACAGCGCCTCTTCCATGGAAAGTGATGATCCTGCTGAAGAAGAACCCAGCCATGGCGCTCGATCGTTTTTTCGACGCTTGGGACGCCGCTCACGAGAGCATTACCCGGGAACAGCCCGACTTCCAGAACGCCCTACGCCGGTATGTTCGCTCCCGGTACCTGCCCGAGGGTGACAAGGTGACGGCCTATTTCGGGCCAAACATCGCCGTATACGAAGGCGCCTCTAGCCTGTGGTTTGAAAATGAAGCGGATTTCTCGACCTTTCGGCAATATCAGCGAGCGCTGTTTCAAAAACTTGCCGAGGACGGCGTGGCGCTGACATCGGCGTCTTTTTTCGCTTACGTCAAAGAGGTCGTCATTTTCGATCACTGCTCCTGAAGACCAGCAGCGCGACCCTTCCATTCAGAAGGGCCGCGATCCCTCAAATAGGCTCAGCCAGCGTCGCAGTGGACTCACGCATGATCTGCGCATGCTCTTCCTTGTCCCCACCGCTTTTCTCTATCTCGCACAGGCGCGCGGAGTTCTCGACCACGAGTTGGCAACGCTCCCAGCGCCGCGTTTCGAACCGGCTCAGGGCCGTCTGTAGATTGCTACTGGCGAGCAACTCTTCGGCAAGCACGATGGCGCTCTCAATACCGATACCAGCCCCGGAAGCCAGGTGCGGCGTGGTGGCATGCACCGTGTCGCCGATCAGCACGATACGGCCCTTGTGCCAGGGCAGCGGCACCAACAGATTGGACAGGGGACGATAGTCGATACTGGCGCCCGCCTCGTACAGTTGCGGCACCAGCGTTTGCAGGATCGGGGCTGGAAACTCACTCAGCAGGCGCGCCATTTCGCCCGGCCAACTGGCTGGATCGATCCACTCGGAAAACGCGCGGTTTTCCATGAGGAACATGTACATGTGCGTTTCGGAGATCGGATTGACGCCAACCTTGGTGCGACCCAGCCAATGAGTGGGGCGCACGATTTCCGGCGGACGCTTCAGCACCGCACGCCAGACGCTCTGATGAATGGGTTTTGGCGAGGGTGCTTGCGGGAAAAAGTCCTTCCGCGTGCGCGAATGCACGCCATCAGCAGCGACGACCAGGTCATAGCGTTCAGTGGTCTCGTCGGTGAAAGACACCTCAATGCCATCATCATCCTCGATGATGCTGTCGTAGGTGATGCCCAGGCGCACACGGGTACCCACCTCCCGCGTCCTGTCGGCAAATATCCGAGCCAGTACCGGGCGCAGGATGCCGCCACCACAGGGTATCGGTTTATCGCTGACCGGCGGTCGAAGCGCCAATTGCACGATCAGGTCGCCGGCCGGTGAAAACACATCGAAATTGGTCGACAAATACCCTTCCCCGGCGACCCGTTCCAGAATCCCAACCGTATCAAGCGCTCGCAGCGTGGGCCCACTGAGCGTAATCCCCGCTCCCAAGGGACACCACAACGGATCGATTTCGACGAGGTCCACTTCGATGCCCTGGCGGGCGAGCTGGATAGCCGCGGTCATACCGGAGAACCCTCCTCCGATCACCAGGACCTTGTTGACTGCTGCAATCATCACGCTCTCCTAATTATTCTTATTTCAATCGGGCTGACATTGCATGGCGCACCGACGAGTTCTGCAGCGCTATCGACTCAATGCCACAGGCTCATGAAGTTCCGACTGACAATGCCGGATCAACGTCGAGACTATCGAATTGGCTATCCGCGCTGAAATCGCTTTGCACAATCAGAGGTATCGCAGGAGATGATGGGTGTGGGGGATCAGCCTGTCCGATGGCTGAACACCCACACGGTTTTTGGGTTGGATAGGAGATCCAGGTACACCACCATTTCTCCTGTGGGAGCGAGCTTGCTCGCGATAGCGGTGGCTCAGTTCGCAGTGATGTTGGATGTGCCGACACCTTCGCGAGCAAGCTCGCGCCCATACGTCACACGCTTTCCAAGCCATCCCAGCACAGGTATTTCACCTCAAGGAATTCGTCGATTCCCAGGTGGGATCCCTCTCGCCCGAGTCCGCTCTGCTTCACCCCGCCGAAGGGTGCGACCTCATTTGAAATCAAGCCACAGTTGATGCCCACCATGCCCGATTCGATGCGCGCGGCGTTGCGCCAGATACGCGCCGCGTCACGGCTGAACAGATACGCCGCCAAGCCGAACTCGCTGTCGTTGGCCATGGCAATGGCTTGGTCATCCGTGTCGAAACGCACCAGTGGCATGACCGGACCGAAGATCTCTTCACGAGCGACCCGCATCCCATGGGTCACATCGGCCAACAAGGTGGGCTCGAAGAAACAGCCGCCCAGCGCATGGGGCTTGCCGCCGGACAGCAGTCGGGCACCCTGCGCCAGTGCATCATCGACAAGGGCCTGGGATTTTCCTACCGCCGCCTCATCAATCAACGGCCCGACCTGGACACCCGGCTCCAGGCCATTGCCGACCTTCAAGCGTGCCATGCGCTCGACGATGCGCTCCGCCAATGCGTCATAGACCCCTGACTGCACCAGCACCCGGTTCGCGCCGATACAGGACTGCCCACCGTTGCGAAACTTGGCCAACATCACCCCGTCAGCGGCTGCATCCAGATCAGCATCGTCGAAGACAATGAACGGGGCGTTGCCGCCCAGTTCCATGGAGCATTTCTTGACCGTCTGTGCCGCTTGCGCCAGCAGCAGCCGGCCCACTTCGGTGGAGCCGGTGAAGGTGAGTTTGCGCACCCACGGGTTGGCCATGAGTTCACCGGCAATGTCGCGAGTGTCATTACCCGTTATCACACTGAAAACGCCTGCTGGCACACCCGCCCGCTGAGCGAGTTCGGCGAGTGCCAGGGCGGTCAGGGGCGTCTGGCTGGCCGGCTTCACGACCATGGTGCAACCGGCCGCGAGGGCCGGGGCGGCCTTGCGTGTAATCATCGCAGCGGGGAAATTCCAGGGCGTGATCGCGGCGCAGACGCCGATGGGTTCGCGCAGGACCACAATGCGCTGAGTGTCCTTCACCCCCGGAATCAGATCACCACGCACCCGTGTGGCTTCCTCGCCAAACCAGCGCACAAAAGACGCCGCGTAATCGACTTCACCCCGCGCCTCCTCCAGGGGCTTGCCCTCCTCCAGGGTAATCAGCGTGGCAATGTCCTCGCGATGTTCGACCATCAACTCATACCAGCGGCGCAACACCTCGCCACGGCGTTTGGCCGTCAGGCGACGCCATGGGCCAAAGGCCTCGTGCGCCGCGTCGATGGCGTGCCGGACTTCAGCTTCGCGACAGCGCGGCAACTCGGCCAGCACCGTTTGATCCACCGGATTACGCAGCGTGTAGTGACCGTGCGGCGTCTCGGCCAGCCACTCACCGGCGATATAGGCACCGTCGCGCCACAGCGTAGGATCCTTGAGTAAATGCTTCATTGTGCAACCCTCCCGATCAGCACGGATGACGCCCGATCATGAAGGCGCTGTCAGGATCCGAAGTCACTGGCAGCCCCGACGCGACCAAGCCTTGGCGCAGCGACTTCATGAAACGATCCGGCACGCGCATCGCCGGGGCACGCAGTGGTCCGCCGTTGAAGCCGGCGAGCCAGTCCTGGTATTTCCACATCGTGCGATTGAGCACACCGGTGCCGCCGGCATAGCTTTGCGCGGCGGCGCCGTTGGCACTGCGGGCCGGATTGACCTTCCAGTACAGTTCCATCGCCTCTTCAAATCGGCCCGTGCGGGCCAGTTCGAACGCTTTCGGGTAGTAGTCACTCATCCAGGCGGTGTTGCTGGTGCCGGAAAATTGCAGTTTCATCAGGCTCATCAACGGGATTGCGTCGCCTTCGATCGGGCAACTGATCACCACCTGATCGCGGAAATGGTGATACATCTCACAAATGCCCGCTGGCAGCGGGAACCCTTGCTCGGACTTGATGGCCGCGATATTCGGGCAATCGGCCAACAGCCGACGAACCAACTCCAACGACATCCCCGCTGGATTCACGCGCTCGAAGCCCCATAGCGGGATCGGGAAGAGCATGACGGCAAGGTCCGTGGCATCGCAGAACGACTTGGTGTAGTCGTAGATTTCCTGCTCGCTGGTCGGCCAGAACTGCGGCGGATAGGAGAGCAGGACGATGTCTGCGCCGGCATTCTCGGCAAGCTTCACCGCCTCGATGTTCTCGGCAAGCGTGCCAAAAGCCGCGTGGAAGAACAGGAGCAGGTTTTTCCCCGACTCACGGGCCCAGGCGGTGAACTGGGCGTTCTCCTGGGGAGAGATCGCCAGTTCGCTGCACAGCAACGTGGCGCTGTAGCCCAGGCCGACCGTATGTTCAATGTCGTGGCGAATGCCACGTTCGTTGAGTCGCTTCAGATCGACGCTGAAACTTGGAATGGTGACCGCCGAGCAGCCCACCAGGTTTTCCCGCGCCCAGGCACGGGCATCTGCTTTCTTGTATGTGGCCATGATGATTTTCCTTCGAACAGTGGAGGGGTTATTTCGAGACAGGAACAATGCTGGCGGGCAATTCGATGCCGAGGCCTTGTTGCCGGGCGCGCTCGTACAGGGCTTGGGCGATGACGACGTCCTGCAGCGCCGAACCAACAGACTTGTAGAGAACGATGTCGCTTTCGTTTTGCCGTGGGGTGACACGACCCGCGACGAGGTCCGACAGCGCGACCAATTTGTCGGCGACATACACGCCGGCACTGATCGCCGCAATGGCATCGCCGGTATCGTGGAGCACCTCTTGCGGCATATCGGCGACGATGCAGACGGCTCGTTCCATCGTGACCGGGTCAACTTCCCGTTGCTCAGGCAAGGTGGAACCCAACGACACGACCGTAGTGCCGGGGCAAAGCCACGCGCCTTGCAACACTGGCGACTCGTCACGGCTGCGGGCGGCACAAATCACCACATCACAATCCTGCACGGCCTCTTGCGCGCTGTTCACCGCTTGGATATCCAGCCCAGGCCTGAAGCTTTCGGCAAAGCGCTCGCGGCTCGCGGGCGTTGGGCTGAACACCCGCACTTGAGTCACATCGCGCACGGACTTCAGGCAGTCCAACGCGCCACGGGCCTCGAACCCCGAGCCAATCACACCCACCCGCAGCCCGTGCTTGGGCGCCAGCAAATCGACCGCCAGCGCAGCGGTTGCCGCCGTGCGCAAACCCGTGACCCGATTGCCGTCGATCAGGGCAGTGAGCGCCATGGTTTGCTGATTGAACAACGCGATCAGGTAGCTGGCACAGCGCGCCCGCATGGAGGCCGCGATCAACTTGCAGCCCATGTGGCCGCCAGTGGGTGGGACAGCGGTCAGGCTGCGCAGCCAGATGCCATCGCCCCGCGCCATGGAGCGAGGCGGCACCATGGCATCCGATGCAGGGCGTGCATACGCCTCGGCGAGCGCGGCGACGGCGGTGCTCCAGTCGGCGAGCGAGGCTACATCGGCGTCACTGAGAAAAAGCGTCGGGGCAATGACTTGGAGTTCTTGGACGTGATGCATGGCGCAAACCTCGCAATCGGGGATCAGTCGTTGGTTGACTGACACCCTACGAGGCGCGCCCCCCACCGAATACTGCTGGGGATGCAAAGCAGCTATCGCTTAAATCGATGGCATGGACAGATTGCAAATCAGCCGTCGCACTTCACGGGAAGCACGGGTCAAGGGGCGCCGTGGCGATTCGACCAGCACGACAAAGCGCTCCAACACAGGCTCGATAATGCGCGATGAAACCAGCCGTTGATCCAGCGAGCCCGGCAGCACAGAGGCAATCGCATAGCCTCCGCCTGCCGCGACGACTTCGTACTGGAGCTGGACCGAGTCGGCTTCCGCGGCCACGCACAGTTCCACGCCTTGCTCCGCAGCCAAATGATCGAGCCTGGCCCTCAGCAGATGCGGTCGCCCTGGTACGACCAATGGCAGCCCCGATAGATTTTCCAGCGCAATATCTCGATTTCCGAACAGAGGATCGGCGGCGGGTCCTACCAGGTGCAGCGGTAGCCTGGCCAGCAGATGGGCTTGGCCGATGCTGGCCTCGCTCTCGCGCAGCACCAGCGCCATATCCAGACGACCATCGTGCAACTGCTCTTCGAGTTGAGCGCTCGCGCCCTCGATCAGGTGCAATCTCACACCGGGCATCTGGGCACGCACCGCCGCAAAAAGCGTCCCCGCAAACCGACGCACCGCGGAGGGCAACATGCCCACGACCACCTCCCCCACTGGTTTGCCACGCAGGTTGCGAATGTCATCGGCGAGGCTTTCGGCGTTCGCCAGAAGATCCGATATACAGGGCAGCAACTGCTCGCCAAACTCGGTCAGCACCACCCCGCGCCCGGTGCGATGGAACAGGCGCTCGCCACATTGCGATTCGAGCAAGGCAATATTGCGACTCACCATGGACTGCGGCATGTCCAGCAGCACGGCTGCTTTGCTGAGACTGCCAGCCGCCACGACACGGACGAACAAGGTCCAGCGAGGATCGATGATGGTGAGCGCCATGGCGGGCGGCTGCGTGGCCGTGTCCGGCACCGGGTAGCTCTGCTTATCCGTCATGTCATCAACGCTTGGCGGGCCTGGTCCAAGTACTCGCGACTGTCCTGAAGGTGCAGGCGCATCGCAGCACGCGCACACTCAGCGTCCTGATTGAAGATCGCCTGGAAAATCTGCTCGTGCTCGCTTTGCATGCGCTGTTCGTAGTGCAGCGGCTCATCGTGAAACAAGCGCGCGGAATCCAGACGACTGCGAGGGATGATGACCTCGCCCAGGTTGAGCAGCGTGTCGGCGATGTAGTGATTGCCGGTCGCCTGGGCAATGCCCAAATGGAACTGGAAATCCAGCGCGGCCCGATCATTGACGCTGACTGCAGGCTGGCCGAGCTGATCGAGCAGCGCCCGCAACCCCGCCAATTGATCCGGGCTACGTCGCTGGGCGGCGAGCCCGGCGGCTTCCACCTCAAGACCGATCCGAAACTCCATGATCGCCAGCGAGTCAGTGATGATGCCGAGGGTAGCCGGGTCGATGAAGGCCCCCAGCGATAGAGTGCTGCCGCGCACAAACGTGCCGATACCGTGGCGTGTCTCAACAATTCCAGCGGCCTGTAGACGCGACATGGCCTCGCGCACCACGGTCCTGCTGACCCCATGCGTCAGCATGAGGGCCGACTCGGTGGGCAACTGTTCACCGCCACGCAGCCGTCCCTCGACAATGTGCTCCGACAGCAGCGCCTCAAGCCCCTGGGACAGGCTGCCACGCTTTTTCCCGCCGGCCGCCGACACGCTCATTCCTCGAAAATCGCTACGGCGCGGACGAAACCGGCCGAAGCGTGCCTGATCTTGTAGGGAAAGCAGGACACCTGGAATCCATGGGCCGGCAAGCATTCCAGGTTGGCCAGTTTTTCCATCTGGCCGTAGCCGATGTCGCGTCCGGCCTTGTGCCCTTCCCAGATGATCGAGGCATCGCCCGTGGCGGCGAAGCGTTCGCGTGTGTACTTGAACGGCGCATCCCAGCTCCAGGCATCGGTGCCGACCACGCGCACGCCGCGCTCCAACAAGTACAACGTGGCCTCACGGCCGATGCCGACCCCGGCGTCCAGGTACCCTGGCTGGCCGAACAGCGCGCCGGCACGGGTGTTGACCAGGACAATGTCCAGCGGCCGTAGAACATGGCCAATACGTTCCAGCTCGGCTTGCACTTGGGCGGCGTTGACCACATGGCCATCCGGTAAATGACGAAAGTCCAGCTTCACGCCCGGTTGCAAGCACCAATCCAGCGGCAGCTCATCGATGCCGAAAGCCGGCTTGCCGCCGTCCGTGGTCGAGGCGTAGTGCCAAGGGGCGTCCATGTGCGTACCGCTGTGCGTGGTGATCTGCAGGCGCTCGGCCGCCCAGGACTCATCGCCAGGCAGTTGCGCCTTGGACAGGCCAGGAAACATCGCGGCCATCTCCGGCCAACCTTGCTGATGGTCCATGTAGTCGATTCTCGGCAACAACGGCGGTGGATCGGTGTAGGGGTTGTTGTCCAGGGTCACGGACAGGTCCACCAGGCGGCGTTTAGTTGATTGCATTTTCACTCACTCCAAGTCCCACCCGCCCACGCGCACGACGCGTCGGGGTGGCAGCGTTCAAACTGTTACGTATCAAGGCGCCAGCCGAGCCGTCGTGGCGAAAGCCAAGGGCGCGGGCCAGAGGGGTTTTCATTGCGGGGAAGTTGCCGAACAACGCTTGCAGTCCAGCGTCCGGTGCGAAGCTGATCAGCCCGCGGCGTTCCTGGCCGTAGGCGGCGGCCAGGGCATCGATGACCTGGGCAATGGACAGGTGCAACAGCGGTAATTGCCAGACACGTGACTCGCCAAGCTCAACGGCGGGCAGTTCGGCGGCCCGCAGCAGGTTATCCACGCAACACCGCTGGGACATCCACCACGCCTGCGCCTGGGGTGAAACCGGGCAGCAATACGGCTCGCCTTGGGCAAAGGCGTGCAGCAGGTCGCTCATGAACGCCGAGCGCAGGCCGTTGGGTTCACGTGGACGGGCGACAATGCCGGGCAGGCGCACGGCCCGACCGTCGACCTCGCCCCGTCGGGCAAGGTCGTTGATCGCCATTTCCACCATCGCCTTGTGCGCCCCGTAACTCAACTGCGGGTGCGGCACGGCGCGCTCATCCATGCGGGCCGGCAGGTCGCCGCCGTACACCGCCACGCTGCTGGCATACACCAGCACCGGCACGCCAGGCTGTTGGCGCAACTGGTCAAGCAACTCCAGGCTTGCCAACAGGTTGATCTGATAGCCCAGTGAATAATGCTGCTCGGCCGCACCACCTGGAATGCTGACCAAGTGAAAAACCACATCGATGCCATCGGCCAAGGCGCGGCGCAATAGCGCGGCGTCGGTGACACTGCCGCAATGCTGGCGCAGGCGTTTATCTTCAGCAAACCCCACCAATTCCTTGTCCAGCAAGATCAACGCGCTGATCGACCGGCCGCGCAACTCATTGGTCTGGAGCAATCGTTTCACCAGCGCCCGGCCAACAAAACCATTGGCTCCGGTAATCATCACGCGCATGGGAGGCCTCCGGGCACGACACACTGGTCTATCGCCCCGAACACCGACTGCCCTTGCAGATCGAAGACCTCCATGCGCACGCGGTCGCCAAAGCGCATGAAGGACGTCCGTGGCGCACCGTGCTCAATCATCTCAACGGCACGACGTTCAGCAATACAGGCCGCGCCAACGCTGGGGTCGGCGTTGGAAACCGTGCCGGAACCGATCACGCAACCAGCCCTGAGACGCCGGGTCAGCGCTGCGTGGGCGATCAATTGATGAAAGCCGAAATGCATGGCACCACCGTGTGCATGACCGAACCACTGGCCGTTCCACTCGACCCTCAGCGGCAGGTGCACCCGCCCGTCGCGCCAGCCTTCGCCCAACTCGTCGGGGGTGATTGCCACCGGGGCGAAACTTGACGAGGATTTGGCCTGGATAAACCCGAAGCCCGTCTTCATCTCTCGGGGTGCAAGTGCGCGCAAGCTGACGTCGTTGACTTGCACAATGAGCCGAATATGGTCGATGGCGTCTTGTGCCGAGCAACCCATGGGAACCTCATCGACCACCACGGCGAATTCACCTTCGAAGTCGATGCCATGGGTTTCACTGGGCAGCACGATGTCATCGCGAGCACCGAGGAAGTCATCGCCGCAGCCCTGGTACATCAGCGGCGTGTGCTCGACACCTTCAATCGGGTCCAGCGAAAACGCTTTCTGCATCCGCTCGCCATGGCTGAGAAACGATGACGCATCCAGCCACTGCCAGGCACGCGGCAAGGGTGCGGCGGCTTGTTGCGGATCAAAGGCGAAGGCCCCGGCCAGCGAGCCTTCGTTCAGGGCGTCATAGCGAGCGCGCAAAGCAGCTTCAACGCTCGGCCAACGCTCGATGGCCTCCTGCAGTGTCCCGACGATGTCACTGGCCTCCACCGCCCAGGCCAGGTCGCGTGACACCACCAGCAGGCGACCGTCACGGCTGTGATCGTTCAGGGTGCTGAGCTTCATGCCGGTTCTCCTTGCTGCTCGGGGGCGAAGCGACCATCGAGCAGCACAAACAGCATGCGCGCCATCTGCTCGGTGCGATTGCTCCAGGCGTGGTTGGTGCCGCGCTGCACGACGATGTCACCGCGCTTGAGATGCACTTCCTCGCCATCGAGCACCAGCCAGACCTCGCCCTCGGTGACCACGCCGTAGTCCAGCGTTTCGGTGCGATGCATCAGTTTGTGCTTGGAGTCCGCCTGCCCTGTGCCGGCATGAGCCTGGCCAATTTCGGCGAAGGCGGCCGCGGCCTCCTCGGCGCTGACTTGGTTTTGCACGCTGTCGGGCGGGATATCCACCACGCGAATGACGCTGCCCAATGGTGCAGGGCTCAGTTGAAGCGGCTTGTTGGTGGGGTCGTCGCCGTTATCCAGCACGGCCGGGCTGGCACCACTGTTCCAGATCTCATGGAAGACCGTACCGGGCACGGCCTTGAGGGGGAAGCTGTTGGGCGTTGGTCCGCTGAACGCGACCACCGCCTGGCCCTGGGCATCGTGCCCGGTGACCACGCGTTTGAAACCAGGAAGCTGTTGCATGTTCGAGTCCTCAATCAGTTGGCGAAACGCGCCAGCGGGTATCGATGAATTCATGAGAAAACCTTAAAGATCGAGCACCAGCCGCGCGCTCCTCGCGCGCGAGCAGCAAGGCGTGAACTGGTCGTTGCGGGCCCGCTCGGCATCGGTCAGGAACATGTCGCGATGCTCCGGCTCGCCTTCCAGCACGCGTGTGAGGCAGGTGCCGCAGATGCCCTGTTCGCAAGACAACGGGATGTCGATGCCGGCCTCCAGCAGCACCTGGGCGACGCTGAGCGTGGCCGGCACTTGGAAACACTGTCCGGTGCTGGCCAGTTGCACCTCGAAACCGCCCGCCTCGCTGGCCGGCGCAGCGGCGGCGGTAAAGTACTCACGGTGCAGTTGCGCCTCGGCCCAGCCCTGGGCGCGCGCCGTGCCGAGAACGTGTTCCATGAAACCGTTGGGGCCACAGACATACAGGTGACGGTCGGCGGCTGGCCCGGACAGAACCCGACCGGCGTCGAGACGCTGGACCTCCTCGCCATCGTCCATATGAACCTGCACGCAAGCAGCGAATGTCGAACCGCGGATGTACTCGATAAAGGCCATGCGCCCGGCCGAGCGACCGCAATAGTGCAGCTCGAAAGGCGCGCCGATCCGCGCCAGGCGCTCGGCCATGCAGAGGATCGGCGTGATGCCGATACCGCCAGCGAACAGCACGCTGTACCCCGCCCCATGCTCAAGCGGGAACAGGTTGCGTGGCTCGCTGATGCACAGCCGACTACCTTCGTGCACCTGTTCGTGCATGGCCTGCGAACCGCCGCGAGACGCCGGGTCGAGCAACACGCCCAACAGGTAGCGGTGGCGTTCTTCGGGGTGATTGCACAGCGAGTACTGGCGCACCAGGCCATTGGGCAGGTGCACGTCGATATGCGAGCCGGCGCTGAAGGCAGGCAACATGGAATTTTCTGCTGGGGCCAGTTCGAAGCTGTAGATGCCTTCGGCTTCGAGGCGCTTGCCAGTGACGATGACTTCAATCATCACTTGGCACCCGCAGGCTGCTCAGCGGCAATCATGCGATCGAGTACACGCCGCGCGCGAACCGCTCCTGCGTCACCGATCAGCAGGACCGGCTTCAAGTCCCAGAACGATGCAGTGCCCATCATGCGCTGCTGCGCCTCGAGCATTGGCAAGTCTTCATCGGCAAAGGGCCGGCTGATCGCGGCCGCCTGCTCATCAGCGAAACTCTCGGCAAATTCGCCCATCGCCTTGGGGAAACAGACCGAGAACCAGTAGTGAGTCGTGGTCTCGGTCTCTGGAGTGAACAGATGCGGAATCGGTGTGGAAACGCCCTGATCCCTGGGGAGCCCGGTCGCCACGGCGCCGGAAAACAGCAACATATTCGCCGGAGCATCCCAACGCACATCGATCCAACGGTCCACCGGTGTGCCCTGAGGAATGTTCCAGGCGGCGTACAGAAACTCCGGCATGATTTCCGCAACCGTCTGGCGGTTGGACCATACGGTGTTGCCCTCCTCTCGCACGCTGGTCAAGGCGCTCTTGACACCATCGCCACCCAACGTAGACGGATGCAGAAACTCGATATGACTCAGGTCCATGATGTTGTCGGTTTCCAGCACGTAGTTGGCCCGCGCGTGCAGGTAGCGCTTGCCGACATACCAGTGGTCTTCATCCATGCAACTGAAATCCGGAATCAGCGTCGCATCGGCCAGTTGTGCATCGCCCATCCAGATCCACAACAGGCTGTAGCGTTCAACCAGCGGGTAGGCCTTGACCTTTGCCGCCTTGGGAATTGCACCATCGCCGTGGGGGTTATGCACACAGGTGCCACTGCCATCGAATTCCAGGCCGTGGTACGGACAACGCACCGCATCGCCTTTGAGGATTCCCATGCCCAGGGGCGCGAAACGGTGGGGGCAGCGGTCGGCAATGGCTTGGGCGTTACCTTGGATGTCGCGGAAAAAAACCACGGGCTCATTAAGCAAGGTTCGTTGGAACAGCTCCCCGGCCTTGACCTCGGTTCCCCAGGCGGCCGCGTACCAGACGTTGCGTAGAAAGCTCATCGCGATTCCTCTTTTCCATAACTTGATGACGGACTGGCTTGCGCCGCCGTACGCTCGGTTTCGATCAGCCGACGCAGGACACGTCGACAGCGCACGGCCCCTGCATCGACTGGCAGCAACACAGGGCTGAGGCCAAGCAGTTCAACCTCACCAATCTGGCGCTGTTGAGCCTCGACCATGGGTTTGTCTTCGCCGGCGAAAATGCCGATCAACATCTCCTGGACGAAGGCATTCAACTGCGCATTGTCCTGCTCGAAACTGCGCGTGTTGGCAAAGAAATAATGGGTGTTGGCCGCGTCCTGCGGCGTCATCAGATGCAGGTTCCATGTCACTGGTCCCTCGTCCCTGGGACACCCTGGAGGCGTGGCGCCACTGCCGAGCAGCATCAGGCCAGGTGCGTGCCAGATGACTTCGGCCCAGACGTCAGCCCGGCTTGGATCTTCAAGGTGAGCGCCGAACGCCGGTGGAGGCACATCATCCGGCGCCCACCAACTGATGCGTACGCGATCGTTGGGCAGCTCCTCGATGGTGGCGCGGGTGCGTGACAGCGCCCCACCGCCGAGCGTATCGGGGTGCAGGAAATCAACGTGGCTCAGGTCCATGATGTTGTCGGATAGCAGTTCGTAGTGCGCGCGCGTAGGCAAATACCCATGCCCCTTGGCGTGGGTTGGCGCCTCGTCGAGGAAGGAAAAATCAGGAATCAGCCCATCGTTGGCCAGGCTTGAATCGCCCGGCCAGACCCAGATCGCCCCATGGCGCTCAGCGACCGCGAACGCGCGAACACAGGCGGCCTTGGGGATGCTCCCATCGCCATGGGGATTGTGTGTACATTGGCCGCTGCCATCGAAACGCAAGCCGTGGTACGGGCACTGGACGCTGTCGTCGACAATCTTGCCCATGTGCAGCGGGGCAAAACGGTGCGGGCAACGATCGGCGAGCGCCTGGATGACACCCTGGCTATTGCGAAAGAACACGATCGGTTGCTCGACGATGGTTCTGCCAAGCATGCCACCTTGCGCCAGCTCGTCCGCCCACCCAGCGATGTACCAGGTGTTGAGCAAATAACTCATGGTGTTCTCCTCATTGTTTTTATTGTTATGAAACGTCGAATGGGCAAGTCAGTGCTCAGGGTCTGCGGTAACCGCAGTGGGAAAAGCAGCCCCGCTGACCCGCAACCGAAGACAGGCCAGGGCCACTACGAGTTGAACGCCCGCGACAATTCCCAGTGCAGCGGGCAAGGCACCGATTACCCCACCGGTGATCGCCAGCACCACCAGCGGGCTGGCGAACTCACCGGCAAAGAACATCGCCGTGAAACCGCCGGCGGCGCGGCCGCGCTGCTGGAAATCGACCTGGGCCATGATCCAGGTGAGCAAGGTCGGCATCATCAGGCCGATGCCCAGTCCGTTGATCAGGACGGCGATCACCACCAGCCCGTGACTGTTGGCTACCGCCAGCAGCCCGCCACCCATCCCGGCCGCGACGAAGGCCAGGAGCATCTGCCGGTGCGCCGGCACACCGCTGAACAGACGAAAACTCAGGGCGCCGACCAGCACGCCGAATTGACTGGCGCCCATGGTCAAGCCGATCTGTTGCGAGCCTTCGACGTGCAGCAAGTTGAGCAGATAACCCACTTGTACCGGCACGATGAACAGGCTCAAGCCCGCCAGGAAAGACAAGCCATACAACGGTGCCAAGGTGCGCCAGGGGAAGGCCCCGCTCATCGGCTTCTTCTCGATGGCCGCATGCCCACGCGGCTCCCAGAGCAACCAAGCCATCAGCGGCAAAAACACCAGCCCCAACCCATACAGGGCAAACGGGGTACGCCAGCCGTGCTCGCCGAGCACGCCACCGACGGCAATGAAGATCGCCGCCGACAACGACGTCGCGACCATTTGCAGGGCGAACATGCGTTCACGTCGTGCGCCGCTGTAGTAGTCACCCATCATCGTGGTGCAGCAGGTCATGATCGCCGCCTCGGCCACGCCGATGCCGGCGCGGCTGACGACGATCGCCTGCAACGAATCCAGCCAGAACGGCAGCACGCCACAGACGGTGTAGAGGCACATCGCACCGATCAGCAACGGCTTGCGCCCGAGTCGGTCGGCGATGATTCCGGCGAAGGGTGCCAACAGGGCAATCATCAGCGCCGGTAGCGTCAGGGCGATGGGAACCAGCACCGCGACGCCCGGTGTGCCGGCGAAGTGTTCCTGCATGCGCGGCAGGATGGGGGCCAGCAGCACCGCACCGAGCACCGGCAGGCAACTGCCAAGCAAGAGCAACAGGGACTGCGGCAGCCGCGCCTGGCGTTCAACGTTCATCGCGCACCTCCGCAGGTTGCGCCGCGCAAAATGCCATGCCGAAGGCGCTCAGGCCGGCGGTGAGGTCAAGCCATAGAGACTGCTGGAACAGATGCACACGAGACATGGGAAGTCCTTTCTTGTTGTTATGACGCGACGGGATGAGCGGCCGCCGTTGCCGTCTGACCGAGCCCCGGAGCCAGGCGCAGCGAATGTTTCACGCAGGCCCCCTCTTCGATTAAGGCAGGCGTCAGCGCCAAGCTGGTCGGATGGCTGGGTTCGGCCTCGGCCTGTCCCGCGCTTACACGCTTGCTCGGCAACAGGAAGTGCGCCAGGGCCGGCAACAGGACCAGCGCACCGACCATGTTCCAGACGAACATGAACGCCAGCAGCACGCCCATATCGGCCTGGAACTTGATCGGCGAAAACATCCAGGTGGCGACGCCGATCGCCAGGGTCACACCGGTCAGCATCACCACCTTGCCGGTGGACAGCAGCGCCCGGTAATACGACTCCGACAGGCTGGTGCCCTGGCGCATGTGACCGAGCAGGATGCTCATCACGTACAGCGCATAGTCGACGCCGATGCCCACGCCGAGGGCGATCACCGGCAGGGTCGCGACCTTGACGCCGATATTCAGCCAGACCATCAGCGCTTCACAGAGGATCGAGGTGAGCATCAGCGGAATCACCGCGCACACCGTGGCGCGCCAGGAGCGGAAGGTGATCAGGCAGAGCAGGATCACCGCACCGTAGACCCAGAACAGCATTTCCCGATTGGCCTGCTTGACTACGATATTGGTTGCGGCCTCGATCCCGGCATTGCCCGCCGCCAGCAGAAACTGGACCTCGTCGGTATTGTTCGCGGCGGCAAATTGTTCGACGTGATCCACCAGGCCGCTGAGGGTTTGCGCCTTGTGGTCGGAAAGGTAGGTGTACAGGGTCAGCAGGCTGCAGTCTTCGTTGTACAACCCACGCGGCGCGCCGGCGGTGACCATGTTGAGCATCGCCTGGTTGTTCTGCAGCTCGTACCACTTCGGGCTGCCTTCGCTCAGGCCCACCAGCATCCGGCGATTGAGCAAGGCCAGTGAATTGGTCGAATCAACCCCTGGCAAGGTGCGCAACTGCCAGTCGAGGGCATCGACCTTGTTCAGGATGTCATAGCGCGAACAGGCGCTGGCAGGGGTCTTGATCATGACCGCGAACAGATCGCTGCTGGCGCCGTAATGCCGGGTCAGGAATGCATCATCCTGGTTGTAGCGCGAGTCGGCCCGCAGCTCGGGCGCGCCCGCATCCAAGTCACCGACTTTCAATTGCAGGCTGACCACGAAGCCGAGCGTCGCCAGCACTAGGCTCAAAGCGATGCACAACGCCGCCCACCGGCGCTGGGTGAACAGGTCGAGGAAGCGCCAGAACCCATGGCGATGCTGGCCCGCTTGTTCGGCGTGCTCGCTTTTCAGGCTCAGCCGCGCCGCGCGACCGCTGACCCCGACATAGGAAAGCAATATGGGCAGCAGGATCAGATTGGTGAAGATCAGCACGGCCACGCCGATACTGGCGATCATCGCCAGGTCCTGGATCACCTGGATCTTGATGATCATCAGCACCGCGAAACCCACCGCATCACAGAGCAGCGCGGTGAGACCGGCAAGGAACAGGCGGCGGAAGGTAAAGCGTGCGGCGACCACCCGGTGCATGCCGCGCCCGATGTCCTGCATGATGCCGTTCATCTTCTGCGCCCCATGGCTCATGCCAATGGCAAACACCAGGAACGGCACCAGCACCGAATAGGGGTCCAGTTGGTAATTCAGCAGCGGCAGCAAGCCGAGCTGCCAGACCACCGCCACCAATGAGCAGAACACCACCAACAGAGTGCTGCGAATGCAGCGGGTGTACCAATAAAGCACCACCGTGGTGATCAGGATCGCCACGGCGAAGAAAATCAGGATCTGCCGCAGGCCGGCAATCAGGTCACCGACTTTCTTGGCGAAACCGGTGATGCGGATGTCGATGCTGTCGCTCTGGTATTGGCTGCGCACCGACTCCAGCTGTTGCGATAGCCGGGTGTAGTCCAACGGTCGGCCATCGGGGGTGCGCTGCAGCAGCGGTACCTGGATGATGCTCGAAGCCTGGTCGAACGCCACCAACTGACCGATTTCGTTGGACAGCTGCACATTGCGCCGCAATGCCGCCAGGCTCGCAGCGCCGCCATCGTAGTTATCCGGAATGACCGGCCCACCCTCCAGGCCCGCTTCTGTCACCGCCACCCAGCGTGTGGCCGGCGTCCAGAGTGACTTCATGTACGCACGGTCGACACCGGGCAGCAGGTAGATCGTGTCGCTCAATGCCTGCAGCGTCTTGAGGTAAGCGCTGTCGTAGATATCGCCCTGCTTGTTGACCACGGCAATGCGCACCGCATTACCTAGCCCGCTCAACTCCTGCTGGTGCTCAAGGTAGTGGGCGATATAGGGGTGATGGGTGGGGATCATTTTTTCGAAACTGGCATTGAGCTCGACACGACTGGACTGCCAACCCAGCACCAGCGTGGTTGCCAGGCACAGTAGCAACACCCACAGACGATGGTTGAACAATGCACGTTCGAGCACCGAGCCGGAACGCGGATCAAAGTCATCGAACGCATTCGCAGGGGACTGGAAAAACTTACCAGGGGACGTCATAACCTCACTCCGAAGCGGCAGTGGCTGGCTGCGCAAGACGCTGCAGCCCGGTGAAACCGGCAACGACCAGGCTGCCATCGGCGGCCTCGATCACACTTGAAACAGGCTTGCCCAAGGGTTTGCCCAGTGGCAGCAGCGCCGCTCCGGTCTGCTCGCTGTTGCGAAACAGCATGCCGCCCTGGTTGACCAGCAGCAGTTGGCCATCGGCCAGGCGGGTGGCGTCGTTGAAGGAAATCGGCACGGGGACGGACAGGCGCTGGAAGCTTGCGCCAGCATCGTTGGAAACAAAGGCGTTGCCCTTCAGGCCGGCGACGAGCAACGCGCCATCGGCACGACTCTGCAGGGTGAAGAAACTGCCTTCGTAAGGACTGTCCAACTGGCTGAACGACGTCGCGTCGTCGTCCGACCGCGCCAGGTAACCCTGCTCGCCCGCCAGGAACCAACGCGGGCCCTGGCGACTGATCGCGTACAAGTGCAAGCCGTTCGGGTTAGCAATATGCCCCATCATTGAGTGCCAGGTGGCACCGCCATCGGTGGTCTGCAGCGCCAAACCATAGGCACCGACGATCAACCCGCGGTGCGCATCGACGAATTCCAGCGCCAGGAAAGGTTTGTCTGGACCATCGGCGGCAAGACGCTCGGCATTTTGTATCCGGATCAGGGCGGCATCCGGGTCGGCAGCGGTGGCCTGCTCGGCCCTGGCGGTATCCAGTTCGAGCTGCGCCACGCGTACGCCGTCAAGCTGCAGCGTCCAATGCTCGCCGCCATCATGCGTCGTCAGCACCACGCCTGCGTGGCCGACCGCCCAGCCCTGTTGCGCATCGACAAACTGCACCGCCGTCAGGCTGACCGATACCGGCACCGAAGCCTGGCGCCAGCTCTGCCCGTTATCGTCGGAAAAGACCACCAGGCCGCGTTCACCCACTGCCACCAGACGTGTGCCAGCCCGCGCCAGATCGATCAATACGCCGTTCTGCGCAGCCGGTACCCGCATGGCCGGGGTATTGAGCGGCACGCCCACCGCAGCCGGCCCGGCCAGGCACTTACTCGTGGCGAAGGGCAAATACAGGGCCAAGAGCAACGCGCTCGCCTGACTGATTCTGTTCATAACCTACCTCGGACAAACACTCGTATCCCAAGGGCAGCCCCACAGGCCTGCCCTTCACGCTCAGCTCAGACTCAACGCACGCCGCGCCCTGCCATCGCCGCTGGCGAGAACTCCGAGGCCTTGTAGCGATCGACCGCGCGATACTGGTCCGGCAACCCGGCATAGAGGTTCTGGATAAACCACGCACCGGAGGTCAGGTCGTAGAAACCTGAAGACAGTTGCACCAGGCCTGGCAGGTCGGGCAATACGGAAGGCAGCGACCAGAGAGTCTTGGCCAGTTGGCCACTGGCATCCCAACGGTCGCCGAGCAGGGCTTGCCAGGTGTCCTCGTCGAGGTAGTAGCGGCCCTTGGGCAACTGGTGGCGCTTGCCGGCGGCCACCGTGGACTCGACCACCCAGACGCGGTGCAACTCCCAGCGCACGTAATCGGGGTTCAGATGGTGCTTGCCCAGCAGGTCCTGCGGTTGGGCAGCGTTCTGCACCTTGTTGGTGTTGTAGGGGACGTAGATCTCCTGCTTGCCTACCAATTTCCAGTCGAACCGGTCCGTACGCCCGCCCCACACGCTCAACTCATCGAAGGACATGACCCCGGCGGTAGACGGCGTCGGCGTATCACAGCAAGCGTTGGGCAACGTGCGCACCCGGCGCTGGCCGCTCAGGTAGACATGGGCCTGGGATCTGTCGCCGTTGATGTTTTCACGCCCGAGGATCTGCTCGCCGGCACGAATCGCCGGGCCGAGATTGACAAAGTGCACCTGCCAGTAGTCGCCCGAGTAGTTTTCAGGGCCGCCCTCCTGGAAGTAGTAGGGCATTTCCTGGGTCAACAGGCCGTCGCTCGTCATCACCTGGTTGCCGTCGGCCGTCATCAGATAGTGGCGGAAATGCCCCGCCACCGAGGTGCCGCGCCAGTTCAACACGTGGTTCCAGATGGCTTCGGTGCCGTTCTGTGGAATCGGAAACGGGATCCCGCCATAGGCACCGTCGGGGATCAGGCCGGCGCTGCTGTTGATCAGTTTGGCGCGGGTCGCATTCTTGAACGTGTTGTCATAGACCCATTGCGGCGCGGCCGCCGTGCGCCGGGTCGGGTAGACATCGATGCGATAGGTCTCCGGAAAGCGCTTGAACAGCTCCTTGGTGCCGTCGCTGAGCTTGTCGGCGTACTTGGTCAGGTTCTGCGCAGTAATGCTGTACAAGGGTTTGTCCGCGGCAAACGGATCGCTGCGCTTGCCGCCCGGGACATAGGCAGGATCGACCTTGGTGTAGCCGCCATCCCAAGCCGGAATACTGCCGTCGGCATTGCCGGCTTTCTCGGCACCGAAGGGCGTCAGGGTCTTGCCCAGCTCGGCCGCTTGTTCGGCACTGGCGGCCAGTGCCATCGGAGCGGCGGCGGCCAGCAGGGTTAAGCACAAGGCCTTTAGAGTGAACTGAATGGTCATGCGCAAATCCTCTTAGAACGTGGTCTTGACGGAGAAAGCCAGGTAGTCCCGGTCCTTCAGCGACTGCTTGTAATTGAACTGGTTGGCGGCGTTGAGGCTGGTGTCCTCGGGACCGTAGAAGTGGGTGTAGGTCAGCCCCACGGTCACTTGGTCCAGGTAGGTGGCGGAGACGCCGATGTTCATGTCCCCTCCTCTGTCGGGGCCGAACCCGCTGATCACCGCCGACTTGCCCATGGGGAAGTAGCTGATGCCCACCGGCACGCTGATATCGACGCCAGGGAAAAACTGGCGATAGGTGGGCGTGTACACCAGCTTCAAGCCCAGGCCGTCATCGGTGGCGTTAGGGTCCAGGGCGGCGCGATTCCTGGTCACGGCCAGCAGGCGGTTCCAGGCGATCTCACCCACCAGGCTGGCTTCATTGGCGACGAAGGAAGGGCCCAGCGAAGCCAGGACGTTGAGGTTGACGTGGGCCGTGCGGCCAACCGCGTAGAGGGCGTCATCGTTGTTGTCCGCGTCGACGCCCGGCAGGACGGTCTGGGCGTTGGACACCAGCGGCATGTTCCAGCGCATCGATGCCTCGCCGGCAAAGCTGTACTCGTCCACGGAGGTCGCGAAGCTGGCGCCCAAAACACGGATGTCTTCCGGGTAGACCCAGGAATATTCACCGACTTGCCCGGTACTGAAGTTCGGCCCGGTGGCATTCGGTTTCAAATACAACGAGGGCGTCTTCTCGTGATACTGCAGCGCATACAGGCCGTAATCCGTCGTCCCGGTGTTGTACTTGAGCTGCAGGCCGCCCTGGCCGGAACTCCTGGCTTTCTTGTCCTTGCCATGGAAAAAAGCGGCCGGGCTGTTGGCATTGCCGCCCAGGAAATCCGGGAACGGCCCGCCGGTGATCAGCCGCTCATTGCCGTCGCCGATGGTATCGCTGGTGGAGAAATAGCTACCGGCGCCCGGCAAGCGGGTGGCCTCCCACTCCAGCTGGTAGAAGGCACCCAATGACACATCGTCGGTCAGTTGGTAGGCAGTCGAGAGCTGGTTGACCGGTCGGGTGATTTCCTTGAACTGCGTGTTGGGCACCGATTGCGCCTTGACCACGTCCACCGGCGCCATGGCCCCGGCAATGCCGTTGCCGCCAAAGAACAGGCTCTCGCCCCAAATCAGGCCGTGGCGCCCTGCGCGAACCGACAAGGTACGGTCGGCCAGCTCACCGTTCCAGTAGACAAAGGCATCCAGCAGTTCACCGTCACCTCCATGCAGTTGACGGGTGTCGCTGGTGAACTCGTCGAAGCCCACCGAACGCTGATTGGCACTGGCCGCGTCGTTGTTGTCGTTGCGGTCCTGGTAGACAGTGTCGTACCAGGCGGCACCGCTCAGACGCGCACCGAAGTTGTGAAAACCGATGTCCAGCTCGGAAAGAATATCCAGGCGATTGGAGATCAACCCCTTGCCGAAGTTGTGATCGCCGTCATTCTGGTTCAGCGCCGTCTGCCCCTCGCTGAGCTTGCTGCTGGGCTCCTTCAGGCGCCAGGCCGCGCTGTACTTCAGCGTGTTGTCCCAGCGCAAGCTGAGATCGGGATTGCCGGTGTCGATCTGGAAGGCCTGGGCCGCCGACGCACCAAGCCCCAGGCTGGCCGCAAGGGTCAGGGTGAAGGGGACGCGCCGCGACGCAGCGATCTTGCGAGTAGCCATCGAAGTAACCCTCTTTATTGTTGTTGTATGTCAGTTCTTCTGGTGAAACGGCGCCCGCAGTCGAGCCGGGCCAAGCCTGCACAGGCATGAAACATCCATGGGAAAGCGAATTTGGTTTTGCCGGTGCCTCAGATGGGCGCTGCCGTAACGTCGAGCATCCGCCTGACCAGGCCGATCCGGTCGAAGCTGCTGTCGTGGACCATTTCCTTGTCACCGGCCAATACCGAGCTGTCGCTGATGAATTTGCAGCGCTCATAACGGCGCGCCATAAAGCGTTGGAGCTGCTGTTCAAGGCTGCCGCCGGCGACCAACTCTTCGCCAAGCACGACGGCATCTTCTATGGCCATGCCGGCGCCCTGGCCCAAGTGCGGCGTCGTAGCGTGCACCGCGTCGCCAATCAGCACGACCCGGCCGCGGTACCAGGGCTCGCTGACGAACACCACCTCCAGCGGCTTATAGACGACTCGGTCACTGTCGATAATTTGCTCGCGCAGCTCGCCGATCAGCCCGGTGAAACCACTCAGGCGCCTGCGCATTCGGGACGCCAGCGTGGCAGGCTCTATCCTTGGATTGGCGGGCTCATGGGAGGTCATGAACAGGTACATCTGATCCTGCCCCAGCGGCACCAGTCCGGCATTGCCGGCGGGCCCCTGGAAGGTAGCCAGATGATCGATCCCGGCGGCGCGTGGAAAGGTGTAGCGCCACACCGCTTGGCCGGTGAAGCGCGGCAGGTACTGCTCGCCGAACAGCAGACCGCGCAGGTGGGAATACAGGCCATCGGCGCCGATGATCAGGTCGTAGCGACCGCGACTGGCATCGGTGAACAGCACATCAACGCCCTCGCCTACCTGCTCCAGCGACTCGACACTCAAGCCCAGACGGACCGAGACGCCAAGGGCAGCAACGGTTTCGCTGAGGACTTGATGCAGGGCCAGGCGCGAGATGCCGACGTTGGCTGGGTAGTCGGGGCCGGCCAAGCGCTGACCAGGAATCCGCGCCAGCTGTTCACCAGCGGTGGTATTGATGGTCACATCCTCGAACGCGTAGGCAGCATCCAGGTAGCCGTCCAACACACCCAACTTGGCCATCTCGCGCACGACGTTGCTCTGCTGGATGATGCCAACGCCGTAGACTGTCCACTGCGTCTTGAGCTCGACAAGATCGACGATAATGCCTTTGCGACGCAAAGCGATTGCCGCACATAGACCACCGATACCACCACCGACGATAAGCACCTTTTTCACTGCGTTCATGCTCGTCTCACTCTTATTCTTGTTATTCACGCGAGCGCTCTGCCGGGGCGATACCAGGCTTAAGAACCCGCTGTGTCTGCACGCATTCGGTACCGCTTTGTGTCCACTTTCTCGGCAAAGCAGGCGTTTGACTAATCGCATGTAGGGATACGATGTATCAGCTACCGCGATACCTTAATTAAGGTCCACACGCCTCCAACTGACCCGCTTCGAGCACCAGCCAATCGGCCTCGGCTCGCCATCCCAGCGCACTCAGGCTTTCCCCCAGGCACGGCCCGTAGACGCACAGCCCCGTGCTGGGAAGGAACCGGGCGCCATGGGCGTAACAGACGATCTGGCGGCCATCGACACTGAGGAAACGATCCTTGCGGTACTCCAGCCGCACCTCCAGGTGCGGACAACTGTTGCGATAGACGCGTACCTCGCCGTCATGGCGCAGGGCAAACACGCTGTCCTTGCCCGTACCCAGGGGATCGAACCCGCGGGCCTGCCCTTCGACCAATTCATCCAGTCGACAGAGCACAATTGCGTCGTGGCTCATGGACGAAATCCGCATTCAGGCCTGCTTGGGCGGCGGGCCGCTCGGAAACCATTTCTCCCGGGAGGTGAACAGGAACAACTGCGAGTTGTCCGCCGACAACGGCGCTTGGCGCGCTTGCCAGGCGTCATCGTGCTTGTCCATGTCGGCGTCGTATTCGATGTGGCAACCCAACGGGCTGTTGAAGTACCAGAACCAGTTGGAACCGAAGAGGTGGCGGCCCGGCCCCCAGAAGCTGGTCCAGCCTTGCTGTTCGAAGCGACGTCCGGCCAGCAGTACTTCCGTGCCGCTGCCCATGTGAAAGGTGAAGTGCTCGCAACCCTTCATGTGTGGCGGCGTCTGGATCATGAACAGGCAATGATGGTCATCGGAACCAGCCGGCCGCATGAACGGGCCCGCACCGACAAAGGTGTCAGTGGTCATGAAGCCCAGGCGCTTGTAGAAAGCTTCGGCCTTGGCTGCATCCGGCACGAAATACACCACGTGGGACAGAGTCCGCGGCAAGGCCTGCATGTCGGGACTGATGCCAGGCTGATTGACCGGGCGTTGAGGCGCATGGCCCGGTGCATTGGTCAGGTCGGCGGGTGCGCTGTACGCACGCCGCACGCTGATCTGGAAACCAATGGCAAAGCCCATGTCGTCCACGCTGTGCACGGAGCCATCGGCACCGCGGGTCACCGGGCGGTCGCGCCCCAACTCATCAGCGATGGCCTCGAGGTCAGCCACGCTGGCCACGCCATAGACGGTTTCACGAATCGAGGGCGCAGGCCCGATGGCCGCCGGCAGACTGGCATCGTCTGCCCGACGGATAATCACCGCGGTGCCGTCGAGGGCTTCAAAACGACCGCCCTCGCTGTCGCCATCGACAGGGAGCAGGCCGTAGTCACGCAGGCAATGGGTACAGGCTTGAATATCGTCGACGCCAAAAATCAAGGCATCAAGGCCAATGATGTTCATTGAGTTACCGCTCCATTGTAATTATTCAGCGCAGGCCAGCACCCCACTTACGGGAACCGTGCCAGGCGAAGCGCTGCCGAGGCTGGACTTGGAGTCGATCAAGCGTCACGGCCAACCGACTGTGGGCCGATACTGAAGGGGCAAAAACTCGCTGACTAATCGCTTGTCGGGATGCGACCTATCGGCAAATGCGATACCTGGCTGCGCAGCGCAAGAGACATGGAAAATCGAACAGGCATCGTTCGATTCGCCCATTCACGGGACTTGACGCCGCGATAGGAAGGCCGGAAGGTATTTACAAAATAAATACAAGAATCGAGACCGCCATGCGCTTTAACCACCTGGATCTCAATCTCCTGGTGGCGCTGGATGTGTTACTGGAAGAGCAGAACATCACCCGCGCCGCCGAACGTCTGCACATGACTCAATCCGCCAC
Organism: Pseudomonas sp. LARHCG127; assembly: GCF_052871455.1. Lineage (NCBI taxonomy): Bacteria > Pseudomonadati > Pseudomonadota > Gammaproteobacteria > Pseudomonadales > Pseudomonadaceae > Pseudomonas > Pseudomonas sp. LARHCG127. The sequence goes on along the minus strand of NZ_JBIXJT010000001.1, from coordinate 562,288 downwards.
CAGCGGCGTACTGGGCAGGTTGCGCCTCTACTTCGAAGATGAACTGCTGGCACAGGTCGGGCGCAAGATGCAGCCCACGCCCTATGCCCGTGAACTGGCGGCGCCGGTGCGCCAGGTGCTACTGACGATCCAGTCCTCGATCACCGCCAAACCGGTGTTCGACCCCGCCACCAGCAAGCGTCATTTTCGCCTGATCACGTCGGACTATCTGATCAGCGTCCTGTTTGCCCGGGTGATCCAGAAGATCTCCCTGGAAGCCCCGCACATCACCTTCGAACTGCTCGGCCCCGGCGATACGTCCACCGAGATGCTGATGCGCGGCGAGGCCGACATGATGATCGTGCCCGAGCACTACCTCATCGAAGGCCACCCCTCCCAGCTCCTGTTTGAAGAGGAGCATGTTTGCGTCGTATGGGACGGCAATACGTTGGTAGGCGACAGCATCACCCTCGATCAGTACATCGAGATGGGCCACGTCTCGGTGATTTTTGGCCGCAACCGGCAACTGAGCGTCGAGGAATGGCTGATGAGCCAGTATGGTTTCACGCGCCGCATGGAAGTGGTGACCCACGACTTCAACACCCTGCCGCAGTTGATCGTCGGCACCCAACGCATCGCCACCATGCTCCAGCGCATGGCCAGGCTCTACGCCAACTACCTGCCGCTGCGCATCGTGCAACCACCGGTGAAAATCCCGGTGATGCGTGAGTTCATGCTCTGGCATCGGACCATGGAGGGAGATCCGATGCACCGTTGGCTGCGGGCGAAAATCAGTCAGATCATCAACGAGCTGGAGCAGTAGTCGCTCCCGCAGCCCTGAGGCGGATCAGGATCTTGTTGTGCGCCCTCAAGCCTTCTGCCGATGGGGCACACCAAGCTCCATCGCCATTCGCAATACCTCCCATCCCGACTCGCGATTGGCCAAACAATCAGCCGCCCCTTAGCCTGCTTCGAACCGTCAGGTCTGGCGCTCCCCGCTGCGGATCTGACCGCCTGCCTTTGCTTGCACAAGGACAATAACCCTCATGTTTCGCTACTTCCCGACCAACTACGTGTGGAATCTTTCCGTCGACCTGGCCATTGAAATGGGCGCCCGCATCGGCGAAATCGAAGAAATGTGCGCGCCGCTGCAAGAAGCCGCCAAGCAACCGGACGCCGCCGGCAGCAAGGCCTTCCGTGAAACCTGGGCGAATATGGCCGACAAGCTGTGCGGCCTGGCGGAAGAAGACGAAGGCAAGGGTCGGCTGTTGTCCGCTGGTGAAAAATACAACCGCGCCGCGACCTATTACCTGAGCTGCGAACGCCTGCAGGCCCACGGTGCACCTGGCCGCACGGAGCTGTACCAGCGCTTTCTGCACACGTTCCAACGCGGTATCGAACTGGCACGGGAAAATTGCGAGCGCGTTGAAATCCCTTACGAAGGCAAACACCTTTCCGGTCTGCTGGTGCGTGCCGAAGGCGTCAGCGGCCCAGCGCCGATCCTGGTGCAGGTCAATGGACTGGATTCCACCAAAGAAATGAAATACCGCGTGGGCCTGCCCGCCTGGCTGGCCAAACGTGGCGTTTCTTCTTTAATCATCGACCAACCCGGCACCGGCGAAGCACTTCGCCTGCACAACCTGACCGCGCGCTTCGACAGCGAACATTGGGCCAGCCGCGTGGTGGACTGGCTGGAAACCCGCGACGATGTCGACGCCAAACGCATTGGCCTGGAAGGCGTGTCGCTTGGCGGCTACTACTGTCCGCGCGCGGTAGCCTTCGAGCCGCGCTTCGCGTGCGGTGTCGTGTGGGGTGCCAACCATGACTGGCGCGATGTGCAAAAGCGTCGAATGGAAAAGGAAGGCAGCTTCCCGGTGCCGCACTATTGGTCGCATGTGTCATGGGTCTGGGGCGCCAAGGACACGGAGGCGTTCATGGCCATCGCCGAGAATGTTCATCTGGACGGCATCCTCGACCGCATCAAGGTCCCCTTCCTGGTCACCCACGGCGAAAAGGATTCGCAGATTCCCTTGAAGTGGGCCCACCGCACTTACGAACAGTTGGTCAACAGCCCAAAACGCGAACTGAAGATCTTCACCGAACGTGAGGGCGGCGTGCAGCATTCGAGCTTCGATAACAGTATCAATGCCGGTCAATACATTGCCGACTGGGTGGCTGAGGTACTTGGCGGTCGTACCGCATGACTATGTCTTTCAAACTTGAGCAAACGCTCGTTGCGGCGATAAGCAGCACCCCGCCTATTTCCTGCCCAGGTTTTTAATATCCTCAACCAGGCTATCGAGTGTCGGACGCATGATTAATGGATCAGGCGCACCTGCGGGCGCATCGAGCCCTATCCTGTTGTGCCAGAAAGTTGGCAAGCCGACTTTCTGCGTGCCAAACAGATCGTAAGCTGAGCCCGCTACGAATATGGCGTGAGCGGGCTCGACGCCCGCTATTTGCAGGGCGAGCCTGTAGGGTCGCGCATCGGGCTTGTAGAAGCCGGCCTGTTCAGAAGTGACAATGACGTCAAATGGCACGCCTAGAAGATCCGCTGCGATATGCCCCAACCGCTCCGAACAGTTGGTGACCACCCCGAGTTTGTAGTGCGGCGCCAACTCGGTGAGCACGCGTTTGGCCTCAGGCCAAGGTTGCAACTGCATCCAGCGCGCCTCCAGATTTTGCGCGGCTTCCTTGCCCAGTCCCACACTGATCGCAGCCTCCTCGACCAATGTTTCATAAGGTCGGTAGGCACCACAGCCATAGGTCGCCTTCAAATAAGCCATACGCCAGGTGCGCCCCATTTCATCGGAACCTGCCACGCAGTTCCATAGCGTCCATGAGTCCAGCAGAGCGGTGAGCAAATCGAACAGCACGAGCTTCACAGGAGTTTGCTGAAGATTGTTTTCAATCGAATTCATGACGAGTGCCCTTCTTGAAAGTATTCAAATTTCAGCCACTGCGGATATTTCCACCAAGGCCCCGTGATGAAGTGGACCACACGGAATGATCACCCTTGCGGGACGGTGCGGCCCCATTAGCGTTGCATACGCGAGGTTCACAGTCGGCCAGTCAGCAACATCAACGATGTATATTTGCACGCTGACCAAGTGACTAAGTGAAGCACCCGCTGCCTGAAGCACCGCTTCGACATTTGCCATTGCCTGAATAGCCTGGGCTTCTATTCCATCGGGGAATTCTTGTGCATCAGGTGGAAACGGCAACTGGCCGGAAATAAATAGAAGTTTTCCTGCCATGGCACCGTGTGAATAATGCCCACCGGGCACGGGCAGTTTCTCTGCTGTGATCAAGTTCATTTGCCCCCCTTGATCGTTCAAAGTTGTGTGTTCTGTTGAACGAATTAATTACCAACCCGCGATGCGTGGCCAATAACCCACACCGCGCCCCTCGCTGAGAACGTGATAACCCGCGTGCTGCGCCGAGGTGGCACAGGCGTGATTCGGCAGGATCCGCAGCAGCGTGCCCAAGGGCAGCAAGTTCGAGGCTTCAAGCTTCCCGGCCCGGGATGAAATGATTCCGTGCTCCTGATTGGTGGCGCTGACGATCAGATCGCCAATGGGCAGGCCTGCGGCGTCACACACGATGCCATAACCCTGATCGACCGCTTGTTTAGCGGTACCACGATCACGAGAAAGCGCCATCCATCCCGCATCCGTAATGATCCAGCCTTTCTCTATTTGATGACCAATGACAGTGGTCAAAACCGAGACGGCAATATCTTGCACCTGACAAACGCCCAAGCCCGCCATGACCAGATCGAAGAAGGCGAACACACCCGCACGTACTTCTGTCACCCCTGATAAGTTCTCAGTAAAAAGTGCCGTGGGTGTCGAGCCGACACTGGTGATCGACAGGTTGAAACCTGCACTCGTCAGCAGTTGGCTGGCCTCGATAATCGCCGCGCGCTCCTGCCGGGCGCTGGCTTCAATTTCCGCAATCGACTGGCTGTCGTAGGACTTGCCGGCGTGGGTCATCAGGCCGCTGACCCTGACGCCTTTGGCCCTCAACAACTGCGCAATTTCCACCAACAGCGGTGATTGCGGGTCGAGACCGGAACGGTGACCGTCGCAATCGATTTCCAGCAGAACATCAAAGACATGACCCGACGTTTTGGCGAACTCGGCCAGTAACCTGGCGGTGTCCAGATTGTCGAGTACCACCTTGAGCTGTACGCCTTTGTCGATCAATGCAGCGGCATGAGCGAACTTGTTAGGCGCAATGCCAACGCCGTACAAGATGTCGGTAAACCCGGCCTCGAAAAAGAAATCTGCCTCCCGCAACGTTGAAACAGTGATAGGGCCGCGCCCGCCTGCAAACAATCGCTCGGTGACTTCCAACGATTTGTTGGTCTTCACATGTGGCCGCAATATCACGTTGAATGCGGCCAGCTTATTGCGCATCCGTTGGATGTTGGCATCGAGTCGATCGCGATCCAGCAATAAGGCGGGGGTTTCGATATGAGTGAATGCTGACATGTGTGGTCTCCTGGAATGGCGCTATTCTAAGCCTCCAGTTTCAGATTAAAATTTAATAATACTTATTCTAATATTCAGTGATTCTTAATGAACGAGACGTTTGATATCCGTTTTCTCTTGGTCATCCGGGAAAGCGAGAGTTTGTTGGCTGCGTCACGCAAGCTGGGCCTGACGCCTTCGGCGGTGACCCAACGACTTCAGCAAATGGAGAAAAAACTGTCGATTCGATTGCTGGATCGGTCAGCCCGGCAACTGCGCTTTACCGATGAGGGCGAGTTCCTATGCCTGCGTGGGGCTGACCTGGTCGAGCAGTTCGATTCCCTGTTGGCTGGTTTGCAAGAGCGGCGCAGCGGCTTCGTCGGCACGTTGAAAATCAATGCACCGTTCGGGTTTGGACGACTGCACGTGGCCCCCGCAGTGGCAGCTTTCCAGCGCCTGCATCCAGACGTAGAGATTCAATTGAGTCTGTCCGAACAGCCTATGGTCGAAGCGACTGACCGGTTTGATGTCGTTATCCATATTGGGGAACTGCGCACCTCCAACCTGGTGGGCCATTCCATTGCACCCAACCGTCGCTACGTATGTGCCTCACCCGACTTCATTGAACAGCACGGTCTGCCGGAACACCCCGACCAGCTGGCTACCCTGCCGTGCATTGCATTGCGGGAAAACAACGAAGACGTCACGCTCTGGCATTTCACCCGTGCGGGAAAAACACACAATGTGCGAATCCGCCCAGCGTTGAGCTGTAACGATGGAAGTGTTATTCGGCAATGGGCTTGCGAAGGGAACGGCATCATCCTGCGTTCTGAATGGGACGTTGCCGACGCTCTGGCGGAGGGAACGTTGGTACGACTGCTGCCTGGTTGGAAACTGCCAGAGGCCAATATTGTTGCGCTGACACATCAACGCGAAGGCTTGCCCGCGAGAACGCTCAAATTTTTGCGCTTCCTCCAGGATCAATTCCGGCCACAGCCGCTCTGGCGGCAATAGATCTTGTTCTATTCGAAAAAGGCCCTTTGAAGAATCTTGTTTTAACCAATGCTGACCGGCCGCTTGGGTCGATAGCTGCCATTTGCATCGCTAAGAGCAATGCCCGATGCATAGGAACGATGAATGAAACCAATCAAGATTCAACAAATGCTGCTACCGCCAACACCTGCGGTTTCAATCCGCAGCGCACATCAACCACTTTTTAACCTCTAGCTAATGGGTACTCCGGTCCAATTGCGCATGTACTGGCAACTCCACCTCAAGAAACAGCGCGGACGTCCAGACCCGTGACTGGTCGCGCTGCCGGGCGCAGATGAACAACGGGTGTTCTCGCCCTGCTTCAAGCCCCAACCGCGCCAGCTCAATGTTGCCCTGCAACTCACGGGGCAACGGCGCAGCGGTCATCCGTTCCAGGGACATTTTCAACTCCGCGCCGGGCAAAATTTCGACCACTTGCGATTGCGCCAGCAGTTGTTCGCCGGAGAGTTCCATGACCACCATCGGCGCGTGTACGTAAGGTTGCGGTTCGGACGGGTCACCAACCTTGATGTAGTTGTCGATACGGCTATGGATCTGCAGCGTGGCGCCGGCCAGTTGCGACAGGTCGATTTCGATGCTGTCGGTGTCGCCGTTGGTGTCGGTGCGAAACGCCAGGACTGTTGCGTCCTTGCGCCATACGGTCTGCTCGGGATGATCGAGGCCCAGGGCGCGAAAGCCGTTGATGACTGCGCCGGTGATGCGGATCTCGCCGGTCCAGTAGGCGCCGCGATAACGATCCTTGATCCGTGCCCCTCCGAGACGCAAACGAATGCGATGCGCGCAGAAACCCAGTTCCTGGTGCAGGTTGCGCGACCAGATCAATTGGTCGCCATCGAACAGATCGACCTGTTCCCAACCCGCCTCCCCCAGCAGTCGATAATCCAGGGAGGCATTCGAATCGGCAGTGAAGACTTCACCCATGAAATGCTTGCCCTGACGCAGGCTGGCAAACGAACGCTCGCCGGTCGTGGCGAAGGTGCGGCGGGCGCGCAAGGCCTTGCCGACGCTGGCGCGGTCGAACGCCTCGGCGACCACGCCGGTCAGCCCGCCACGGGAGCCGAACACCGCCGTGGCCGGAACGCCGCCACCGCAGCGGCCCTGATGCTCATCGCTGTTCGCCGCGGCGCCGACCCGATAGCCTCGCTGCAGCGCTTCGGCATAGACCCAATGGAACTGGCCCCAGGCCGAACCGACCTCGATCAGCCGTTCAAGCTCCGGGTGATGCCAGTCGAGGTTGCAACGGCGTCCGCCGACGTGGGGCATCATCAGGTGGCCTTCGGGATCCTTGGCATAGGCAGCGTACAACTCGTCCACCGGCCAGGCGCCCGGCTTGATGGTGCCGGCAGTGAACTCGTTCCATTCGAAGGAACGCACCAGCCGGCCTTGATTGTCGAAAGGAAATTCGGGTTTGCGGTCATGCAGGAAGACGACGTTGCGGTCGCCGCCGGCACAGGAGTTACCGCACCATTCGGTGCCGGGATAACACACGAATCGGCCCGGCTCATTGAGTTCATGGATCAGCTTGACCGCCTGGTCCCAGCGTTGCTCAGTGATGTTGAAGTCATTGGCGGTGTAGCCGAGGACATCGAGCCCGGCGACATCGCGGCCGTAGCTAAGGTTGTACAGGGTGTCGTTAGTGCCCACCGTGTCATCGGAGTGCACATGCAGGTCGGCGTAGAGCGGGCGCAACGCCGTGCCGGCCGGGTCGACAGTGACGAAGGCCTGGGCACCGTCGACAAACGGCGCATCCACCTTCGCGGACAACCGCCACTCGCCCACGGCACCGAGGTCTAGCGCCTCGAGCCGTGCCGTCGCCCACCCTTCGGACGACAATGTGAACGGCTGTTGGCGCTCGCCGCCCTCCGGGTCAACCAGGGTCAAGACACCGTTGAGCGGCAGGTTCCGGCAGGTGTTGCCCCACGCATCGTCCACTCGCAACAGCACATCGAATGCCTCGCCGGCGCTGACCAATCGCGGCACGATCAATTGCATACGCTGCGCCGGCCCCGGCACGATGTCCAGCAAGGGGTCGCCCGGCACCTCGGCAAATTTCGAGCTGCCCAACGGGTCAATGAACAGGCGGAAACGGAAATCCTTCTCGACGAAACTCTGCACCCGCGTCCCCGCCCCGCCCTGACGGCGGTCGCCGAGGCGGATGATGACTTTGTCGCCCGGGTTCAAATAGCCGTCGATGATGTCGATGATGATTGCTTTCTGGAACGGCCGTTCGTGGCCCTTCTGATCGAAGCGCACTTTCAAGTGCTGCACCGTGGCCTGGCTCTGGCCGGGAACCAACTCACCGGCCTGGTATTCGGCGCTGACATAGTTGGGACCGGCCGGGTTCGAGGTCTGGAACAAGGCCCAGTCGGAATAGAACTTGAAGGCCAGCTTAAGCCACGCACCATCGGCCAGGCCGCTGCCGCCGACCTCGTACACCAGGGTGATTTCATCCCACTGCCCGGCGACCAGCGTGTCACGGTCGCAGTGGACGCTGCCCAGGAATGGACGTTTCTTGTTGCGCTCGTACAGGCCTTGCGGGGCGATGTAGTGCCCGGCTTCGCGGGGATCGAAAACGTTACTCACATGACACCTCGTGCAGTGGTCCACTGAAGGGTTCGAATACGTAGGGCGATGCTTATTGCACGCGCCATTTCTGGTAGTGACGCTCGATGCGCCGGAACACGAAGCTCTCCATGAGCCAGGCAATCAGGCCGATCACGACGATGCCCAGCAGCACCTGGCTGCTGTTGCCGATCTGCCCGCCGGTGGCGACCATCCAGCCGATGCCCTGGGAAGCGCCGATCATTTCCGCCGCGACCAGCGCCCGCCAGCCCTGGCTGAAGCCGATGCGCAAGGCGGCGGTCACGAACGGCAACGACGCCGGCAAATAGACATGGGCCAACAGTTGCCAGGCGTTGGCGCCCAAGGTTCGCGCCGCACGGACTTCACCGCCGCGGATGCTTTGCACACCCTCCTGGATCGTCACCGCCATGGGGAACATTGCGGCAATGAAAATCACCAGCACGATGGAGACATAGCCCAAGCCGAAAATGATCATGATCAGCGGCGCCCAGGCAATCGGCGGGATGGCCATGAACAGGCTGTTGAGCGGCGAGATGAAATCGCGAAAGCGCGAGGACAGGCCTGCGGCCGTGCCGAGCACGAGCGCAACGATCACCGCGGCGCAAAAACCACCCAGTTCTTCCAGCACGCTGGCCTGCAGGTGCTGCCACAGCGAACGATCCCCCAGCCAGCGCAGCGCCTCGCGGGCAACGTCCCAGGGCTGCGGCAGGATGTAGGTGGGAAAGCGGCTCGCCAAGGCGATCCATATCAACAACAGGAATGGCAACGACGCCCATCCCCAATTCGGTTTTGGCAAGGACATGACGGACTCAGTGCGCGGATTTTTCCAGGTAGGAGGTATCCACGATCTGTTCGGCCTTGAGCGTGGACTCGATAAAACCCAGGTCGTGGGAGTAATCCATCAGACGCTGGATGAATTGGATGTCCGAGGCCCGCAAATCGGCCGACCAGCCCAGCCGAGTCCGCGCTTGAGCGACGATGGCCTCCGGCGTGATGATCTTGCCGTCAATGCCCTGCACCGCTTCCAGCTTGAAAGCCTCGGCGATGAGCCGGTTCGATTCGACGGGGTGCTCATTGAGGAAGGCGATGGCCTTGCGGTGGGCACGTAGCAGCTTCACCACATCGTCCGGGCGCTCCTGCAAGGTTTTTGGCAAGGCAATCACCACGTACCACGGGTACTGGGGCAGCGCCTGGTTGACGTCCAGCAGGATCCGGCTCGAACCGCGCAGCACCGATTGGCTGACGAAGGGCTCCCAGGAAAATGCCGCATCGACAATGCCGCGTTCCAAGGCGGCGTTCATGTTGCCCGGCGGCATGTCGATGATGTCCAGGTCCTTGTCAGGATCGAGCCCGGCCTTTTCCTTCAGGACATAACCACGCAGCAGCACATCCATGCCACTGCCCTTCTTGACCCCGGCGAGCTTTTTCCCCTTGAGCGCTTCCAGCTGGGTGATCGGGCTCTTGGCGTCGACAATCACCGCGGCCTGGCCGTAATTGACCTTCGCCAGGATCCGGCTTTGCAGCCCGCGGGAAAACCACTGGTACACCGGCGGGGTGCCGACATAGGCCACGTCCAGTTCGCCGGCGGCCAATGCCTGCTGGATCACCGGGCCATCGCCCAACGCCTTGAGGTCGACATTCAAGCCCTCGTCACGGTAGTAACCCTGTTTGTCGGCGATCAGCGCCGGGGCGTTGGCCATGGCGAAAACATAGCCCACGCGCAAGGGTTTCGCCTCGCCGGCCACGGCAAATGCGCTGCCCGCCAACGTAGCGGCGGACAAGGTAAGGGCAAGCAGCGAACGTTTGATCATGCTGTCAGCTCAAGTCGAGGGGTGGGGTAAACCGTGGCGTCTCCCGCGTTCATCACATGGGCGATGCGAGTCATCAGCTCATTGCGGTAATCGAGGAACGCCGGCAGGCGGCGGGTCTTCAGGTTGGTACGCGGGCGTGGCAGCTGGATCTCCAGCTCGCTGTGAATACCGCCCGGCGCGATGTTGAGCACAATGACCCGATCGGCCAGGAACACCGCTTCGTCGATGTCGTGGGTAATGAACAGCACCGTCTGGCCCAGTTCGGCCCAGATGCGCAAGGTCTCTTCGTTCATGCTGTTGCGGCTGATGGCATCGAGCGCGGCGAACGGCTCGTCCATCAGCAACACGCTGGGTTCCAGGGCCAGGGTCCGGGCCAGGGAGACGCGCTGTTGCATGCCACCGGAAAGCTGGTGCGGCAGCCGATGCGCCGCGCTCTCCAGACCAACCAGGCGCAGGTACTGCAAGGCCTGTTCGCGCTGCTGCGAGGCGTCGGTGCGGGCGCTCATCCGCAGGCCGAAGCGGACGTTTTCCAACGCGCTCAACCAGGGAAACAATTGCGGCGCCTGGAACACGTAACCCAACTCCGAACGCTCCGGCCGCACCGCTGTCTGGTTGATGGTGATCTGCCCAGCCTGTGGCTGCATGAAACCCGACAGCAAGTTCAACAGCGTGGTTTTCCCGCAGCCGGATGGCCCGAGAATCGCGACGAATTCACCAGGCTTGGCGTTCAGGCTGAACGAGGAAAACACCGCATGCCCATTGGGGTAACGGAAGCTGATATCAGCAACTGTCAGGGCATCGGCTTGCAGCTGCGGAAGGGTTTTGAGCATGGCAAGTGTCGTCAGGTCGTTTACAATGGCAATAGCTGACATAATACGTATTAATACAAGTAGTCCCAATAACCTATTTTTATAACCTTAGAAGTGAAGGCGCCCTGCCCCACTCAAGGCCATGGAAGCTGACAGTGTCCACCTCCATTCTTCGCGACAGCAGCACCTCGCTTTACGAACAGATTGCCCATCAACTGCTGGAGGAAATTCAGCGCGGCGATTTCGAACCCAGCGGCAAACTACCGTCCGAGGCGCAGTTGGGCGAACGGTTCGGCGTGAGCCGCGTCACGGTTCGCCTGGCGGTGGGCAAGCTCAGCGACGACGGTGTGGTGGAGCGCAAGCAAGGCAAAGGCACCTTCGTCGCCGCCAAACAGGTACGCCACGGCCTGGATGCGTTGCGCAGTTTTCATGAGGCGTTGTTGCTGCAAGGGCTGCAACCGAGCATGCGGGTGCTCAGCCATGCCCTGTTGCCTGTTCCGGAAGCCATGCGGGGTTTGTTTGAAGTGGCAGACGACTGTCTGCTGCTGGAGCGCCTGCACTTCGTCGATGACGAACCCATTGCCCTGGGACGCAGTCACTTACCGGCGGAGTTGGCCGACGTGGCCTGGAGCGAAGTCGAACATCAGCCGATCTATTCCATCCTCGAATCAATCACCAGCCTGGCGGTTATCCGCGCTGACTTGGCGATCCGCGCCCAGGAGGCTGACAAAAGCCTGGCCAATGCGCTGCACGTCAAACGCGGCGCGGCGCTACTGGTCATGGAGCGCACATCCTATTTCGCCGATGGCCGCTGTTGCGACCGCACGACGTTTTACATTCGGCCGGAACGTTATGCCTTTATTCTCAGTGGGGTTTTCAAAACCACTTCAGGTGTGTAGCCGTCGGAACAGCGCACAGGGCGTTGCCCCCCACGCGTTACCGAAGGTGTTAGCTCTGTATCGGAAACTCAGCCTGATCAGGTGCGTCCACCGGCCAGAACCATTTGAGGGGCCAACGAACTCGCGCCTCTGCATATAAAATTCAGGCACAAAAAAAAGCCACTCATCTGAGTGGCTTTTTTCTGAATCTTGGAGCGGGAAACGAGACTTGTATCTGGCATCCGACTCGTTGAAATTTAAGGGGGTTTCTTTTCTTGCCGGGGCAGGAAAGGCTTGATTCTGGACTTGTTTTTGACGTGCATCAAGGGCTAAGAGGGTGGCCTCGAATCTATGCGACTTTGTTCGATCTATAGCCCATCGGGCGGCAAAGTCCGCATTGGCAGCCGACTCGATGGCCGCTCACAACCGGATCCTGGCGATTAAAGCTGCATGCGGCGAATTGCCAATGACTATAAAAAGTCGCTTTTCGGTGATCCCAATTCCTCTACGCTGATTTCACGCATGCGGAATTTCTGCACCTTGCCGCTGACGGTCATCGGAAAATCGTTAACGAACTTGAAATGGCGCGGCGTCTTGAAGTGAGCGATCCGACCTTTGCAATACTCGCGCAACTCGTCGGCGCTGACCTGGTGCCCCTCATGCAACCTGACCCAAGCTACAATCTCTTCTCCGTAGGCTTTGTCCGGCACACCGATGACCTGCACATCTGCTACCGAAGGATGAGTAAAGAAGAACTCTTCGATTTCGCGCGGATAAACATTCTCGCCGCCCCGAATAATCATGTCCTTATTGCGCCCGATGATCCTCAGGTAACCCTCCTCATCCATGATTGCCAGGTCACCGGTGTGCATCCAGCCTGCGTCGTCGATGGCCTCCGCGGTCGCTTGCGGGTTGTTCCAGTAGCCGAGCATTACGCTGTAGCCTCGGGTACACAGTTCGCCGATCTGACCGCGAGCAACGATCCGGTTTTGCTCATCGACGATCTTGCTTTCCAGATGCGGCTGAGTGCGGCCGACACGGGTGACCCGGTGCTCGATATCGTCGTCCGGGCCGGTCTGGGTGGAGACCGGGCTGGTTTCGGTCATGCCGTAGGCGATCTGCATCTCCTTGAGGTGCAGGTCGTCGATCACTCGCTTCATGACTTCGATCGGGCAGGTGGAGCCGGCCATGATGCCCGTTCGCAGACGGCTCAAGTCCAATAATTGGCGCTCCGGGTGGTCGAGCATGGCAATGAACATCGTCGGCACGCCATACATGCCGGTCGCTTTCTCCTGTGCGGCGGCCCGCAGGGTCTCCAGCGGATCGAAGGCTGCGCTGGGGTAGATCATTGTCGTTCCGTGGGTGACACACCCCAGATTGCCCATGACCATGCCGAAGCAGTGATACAGCGGCACCGGTATCACTAACCTGTCGTGCTCGCTGAGCTTCAGGCTTTCACCGACCATGAAACCGTTATTCAGGATATTGTAGTGACTGAGGGTGGCACCTTTGGGAAATCCAGTGGTACCCGAGGTGTACTGGATGTTGACGGGGTCGTCGAACTGCAGTTGCTCACCGCATTGCCGTAGTTGTTCCGCAGGCACTTGTTCCGCCAGGTCCAACAGGCCCTCCCATGACAACATGCCGTCAGCCGGCGTGTCGCCGAGGCTGATCACGCCCCGCAATTCAGGCAACCGGCCGCTTTCCAGTACGCCGATAGCGCAGCGGTGGAGTTCGGGCAGCAGATCGTGAAGCATCGCGTGGTAGTTGGAAGTCTTGAACGAGTCGGCACAAATCAGCCAGCGACACCCCGATTGCTTGAGCGTGTACTCAAGCTCGGTCAGACGGTAGGCCGGGTTGATGTTCACCAGCACCGCCCCCACCTTGGCGGTTGCGAACTGGGTGATGCACCATTGCGCGCAGTTCGGCGACCAGATGCCTATCCGTTCACCGGCCTTGAGGCCCAGCGCGAGCAACCCTCGGGCGCAACGATCCACCTCCGCGGCCAACTGTGCCCAGGTATAGCGCAGCCCTTGATGCCGTACGACCAACGCTTCGCCATCGGTGAACCGTTCCACCGCTCGATCGAACGCTGCGCCGATGGTCATCGCCAGCAAGGGTGTGGTTTGCGGTCCACTGGTGTAACTGGGAACACTCATATCGATTCTCTCTGTACGATCCAGGTGTGGGCCGGGGGGTTTACCCCGCAGGTGCCCTTGTTGAATGACTTGTCCTCTTTGTTTTTAACGCGTGAATATTTGCGCCGTGGTAATCGCCATGTCACCGCCGGGCAATTTGATGTTGCCGATCTGCTTCAAACTGTCGGCATCGAGCACCGCTACGTCGTTGAAGGTACCCGCCAGATAAATCTTGCTGCCGGCCTTGTTGAACGAAATGCAGTAGTAGGAATGATCCAGCGTAGCGGCCTGAAGCAGTTTTTTCTGCTTGATGTCGTACTTGGCCAGCCGGTTGAGCACGCCGAACATCAGGTTCGGGTCTCTGGGCGAACGCATGCCACTGAAGTAGATTTCCGTCAGGGGGCCGAAGTCGGTGGTTTCGGTCTTGCCGGTTTTCAGGTCGATGCTGAACAGCCCATAGAGGTACTCGGCGGTCGCCGGGTCCTGCTTCTTGTCCTTGAATTTCGCTGCGGTGTAGAGCAGCGAAAAATCATGACGGTAGGTCTGCTGGTTCCACACGTAGAGCACATCCGGTGCGCTGTAATTGGCACGTTTCCAATGGCGACTGGGAATCAGCACGTCGAACTTGCCAGTGTTCACGTTGACCTTGTAGACATCCGCTCCCGCCACATACAACGTGCCATCGTCGCCGCTTTGCATGATGGTCAGCTGCCGGGGCGCCGGGAAACTACGAATGGGTTTGGCGTCCATGCCGGCATCGGTGGCGTACACATCAAGCCGAGGTTGCTGCACCTCGTAACGATCGTTGAGCATCAACGTCGGATTGGCGATGGTGAACAGTTCCTTGCCGTCATGGCTGAGGGTAAAGGCGAACATCGACTTCGCTTTCTCACCCGGTTTCTGGGTAATGCTGGCGTGGAAGACCTGCTTGCAGCTGTCCAGCTCAACGCCGTAGACATCCGCGTAGTGGTTGTTCAGCACGTAGGCGGTCTTGCGATCCGGCGACAGCTGCACGGTGCCAGGACCGAAGGCGTCGGGCATTTTGCAGGTCTTGAACAAGCTGTCGGTGGCCAGGTCGATCACGTGCAGGTTGTTCGGATAATTGGTGGTCACCATGTATTCGTGACCGCTTTGGAGCGCGGTGTTTTCATCGGCCAAAACACTGAGCGATATAACGCCCAGGACACCGAACGCGGCCAAGCCGCAGGCTTTGATGCATTGCATGCTGGATTCCTTCTTCATGTCCGGTCACTTGTCTTTCGGAAAGACAGTACCGAGGTTGCGCCAGTTGTCGTTGGACGCCTGGGCATCCTTGTTCCAGTCCGGGTAGGTGCTCATCATGTCCGGCACCTGGGCCGGCCACCAGCATGGGTCGGAGCAGCCATACAGGTCGGCTTCCATTGGCTGGCACAGCGACGACACGCCGCCAAACGCGTCGATTTCCCAACCTGGATCAGTGGTCGAGGCACAGCCGGCGACGGAGCTCATCGCCACCACTTCTTCGATACGGTTTTCGGCCGCGGCCTGATCGAGCTTCTGGGCTTTGTTGTTGATTGCCTTGAGATGTTTCATATCAGTGAGCCTTGCGCGGAGTGATGTAGCTGCTGATAAACGCAGGGTTGTGAGCCATGATCCGGGTGTAGACCTCGATGCCGAAGTCGACCCAGTCACGCATCAGTTCGCAGTAGTGATAAGTCGGATGGGTCGGGTCGCCGTATCGGGCGTAGCTCTCGTGGTAGCAGCCGCCAGAGCAGAGATTGCGGATCTGGCAGTCTTCGCAACCGGTGTTGGTACGGTCCAGGCGCTGGGACAGGAAATCGTTCAACTCGACCTGTTTCACCCCGCTGTGAACGTTGCCGAACGTCGGCAGGCTCGAACCGGTAAAGCGGTGGCACAGGTTCAATTCGCCCTTGTGATCCACCGCCAGCATCTTCAGGCCCGCCCCGCAAGGCAAAGCCTTTTTGTGGCCTTCATGGATATCGGTGATCAACTGGTGCAGGTTGGAAAAACCGATGTTGCGGTGTTCCAGCGCCGCTTCCAGATAACGCCGACCGAGCTTCTTCATGTTGGCGAACACTTCGATCAGCTCGTCGCTGGACAGGTTGAAGCTACTGATATCGCCGGACGTCACCGGAGCAAAACCGACCTCCGCGAAGCCCAGTTCGTTGAACAAGTGATCCCAGATCGTTTCGACGTCGGTGACGCCAGTGGTCAGGGTTACCCGCGCGCCGACCGGGCGGCTGTTGTAGCGCGACAGCAGCATCTGGGCCTTGCGCCGCACCACGTCATACGTGCCCTGCCCGCCCACGGTGATCCGGTTGCGGTCGTGCACGGTTTTCGGCCCGTCGATACTGACCGAGAGCCCGAAGCGGTGGGCGTTGAGGTAGTCCACGGTGTCTTCGGTGAGCAGCGTGGCGTTGGTGGTCATGACGAATTCGACGAACTTGCCCGCTTCGGCAAAACGCTTTTCACAATAATCGACCATGTACTCGATCAGCTTGCGATTGCTCAGCGGCTCTCCCCCGAAGAACACCACCGTGAAACGCTCTTCATCCGGGGATTCGCGCAGCAGCATTTCTACCGAAGCGACCGCTGTTTCAACGTCCATCTTCTTGCCGGCCGAGGGCTTGTCGAGGTCCTCTTTGTAGCAGTAGGTACAGCTCAGATTGCAGCCCGTGTTGACGTTGAGCACCACGGTATTGATCGCGGTGCGCTCGACGCGTTTGGTACCGATGTCCGGGGTCAGTGGTGAGCCGTCGCTGACCAGTTCCAGGGAGATCAGCTCACGCAGGGTTTCGGTGATTTCTTCTCCGTTGAAGCGTGCGGCCAAGCGTTGGATCAGGTCGTCCGATGAACAGCCGGGACCGCGCAAGGTGTCGATGATGGTGCCCGTCAGCTCATCGCTGGCGAACAGCGAGCTGCTAGGGATGTGGAACAGCATGCGGTCGGCGTCGACATGCACTTCGTGCAAATTGCGTTCGACCAGATTCAAAATAGCGCCCATTGCAAACCTCCTGTGCAAGCCCCGATTCACGAGGTCTGCGGTCATCCCGAAAAGTGTCTGGAACCGCTAAAAAACAGCCAACTTATGGAATGGGTGGATTGTTCCAGCGTTGCACGGTGACGATCATGTGGCCTTCGCCGGTCAGGGACCTCCCTGCGTCGTCGACGGCGGCGATCACCTTGAGATTGCCGGCATTGTTGGTGGACATCTTGCGTTGCGGGTTCGGCCCGGCATCGCCTGGGGTAAACACGCCGGTATCGGCCTGCATGGTGCCGGCAAACTTGACGTCTTCATCCTCTTTGGCGCGGTCATCAAAAGCCTCGACCGACCATTGCGCAGGGAACACGCCGATGCGATAGGGCTTGCCGTCAGCGCCCTTACCCCAGGCTTCAGCATCGAAACGGCCCTGGACTTTCGGCGTCGAGCCACCGCCCTCGCCGATCCGCGCCACCGAGAATTCGGGCACGACTTTGACTTCAGCGATCCTGCTGTAGACCGACAGCGTCGGGCCTTTCAGCGTGCCGACCGTGACGTTGCGCAGGCCCGGTTGCGCATTGGCAGCCGCCTTGAGTTTGACCCTTATGCGCTCGGGCGTTTGCTCCAGCACTTGGACCACTTCCACGCCTTTGCCAAAGTCAGGTTTGCCAGTGAGACCGCTGCCGACCAGGGTGACTTCGGTTTCTCTGCCCGCCTTCAGATAACCCGGCTGCACCGCCAGCAAACGATTGGAACCCTGCTTGGCGGCGACGAAGTCCAGCCCTCGCTCGTCGTGCTCGGCCTCGAACATCCGACCCTGCATGGCGTTGCCCTGGGCGGCGAATACCTGGCGCATGGTCACGCCATCGATGGACACGTTGCCGCGCCATTCGTAGCCGGTGTAGACAATCGCACTGCCATCGCCGTTGAACAGGGTGCCATCGGCGTACTGACCTTTGACGCTGACCTTGAACGTGTCGCTGCCGTCGGCAGTCACGCTCATGACGCCAGCCAGTTCGCCTTTACCCGGCAGGTGCCCGCTGAAGCTCCAGTCGCCGACCAGCGCCTCGGCTTTCGGCGCGCTGCCCTGCCATGCTTTCCAGGCCGAGTTGTCCAGCGGATAACGCTTGGCCAGCAGCGGCACCATCTCTTTGCGGGCCAGATCGAACCAGTCGCGGTCGCGGGACAGGGCCTGGTACTCGAGGGACGGCCACTGGCCGAGGTGGAAGTTCACCAGGCGCTCCCATTCCTGGGCTGGTCGGCGCTGCAGCGCAACCCGCGCACCGGAGTGGCAACGGCCGCACATCTGGCTGGTCTGGTCGTCGAATTTCTCGACGGTATTGAGCCGTCGTTCCAGCGCATAACGCACACCGTCCGTCTCGCTCGGCGCCAGGCCCTGGGTGTCGGCCAGGTATTTGACCAGGATTCGACGATCGTCATCGCTGATCTGCAACCCGTGCATGACCTGCATCCGGGCAATGCTCATCAGCCAGCCTTCCGGCGTCTTGCGCTGGTGGCTGATACGGCTCAGGGCGTTATCGGCTTCGGGGGTGTGGCAGCCCTGACAGGTTTCCTTGAGGATGGTCTGGGCCTCGCGAGCTGCCAGGCTGTAAGGCGAATGCAGCGCCACACAGGCCGCCACGGCCAGCAGACTGACGCTCAGGCCTGATCGGAGTTTTCTCTTCATCAACGTCGAACCTCGCACGGTGCTTTCTTATTTTTGTGGCTTATCGTTTTTATGGTTTCTGCCGTCGGCGACAGCCCGCTGACGGAGGCAAGAGAAACGTCTGTGATGAGCAATACACGGAGCGTGCCAGCTTAACGACTATCTTATTAATCAATTAGTTACATTGTTATTTTGGCTTTGCAACGCGTCAGAACAAGACCGCCTGCGTCTAATATCGCGACAGCTGTTGCACTCTGAGACAAGCATAGATGTCCTCGGCTGAAACACTTCTTGTCCAGCGATGACGTTGGCGTACAACGGGATCCGCTCGTCGTCTCATGCGTTGTCGCGATTTGCGACAAAACCTGGGTGCCAACCGTCCCGTTTCATCGCTAGAACCCCCGTCAACAAAGGCCCATCCACCCGTTCCTGGTACTTGGCACAGCCATTGCCAACTTGGAGAAGTCCACGTTTCTCAGCACAACAAGAGGTCTCATCATGCCGCTGCCTTATCTGCTCCCCGCCACCTCGGCCTTCGTCCAACGCGCCCCACGCATGCTCATCGGCGGCGACTGGGTCGAGGCCGCCGACGGCCAGACCATGCCCCTGCACAATCCGGCCACCGGCGAAGTGCTGTGCTTGGTGCCAAGGTCCACCCCCGACGATGTCGACCGCGCAGTACTCGCCGCCCGCCAGGCTTTCGACGACTCCGCCTGGACGCGCACCCGCCCTAGGGAGCGGCAGAACCTGTTGTGGAAACTCGCCGACCTGATGCAGCGCGACGCCGAACTGCTGGCGCAACTCGAATGCCTGAACAACGGCAAGAGCGCGGCGGTGGCTCAAGTGATGGACGTGCAACTGTCCATCGACTTCCTGCGCTACATGGCCGGTTGGGCAACCAAGATCGAAGGCTCCAGCGTTGACGTGTCGCTGCCGCTGATGCCCAACGATCAATTCCACAGTTTCATTCGCCGCGAAGCGGTGGGCGTGGTCGGGGCCATCGTCGCCTGGAACTTTCCGCTGCTGCTGGCTTGCTGGAAACTCGGTCCGGCCCTGGCCACCGGTTGCACCGTCGTGCTCAAACCCGCCGACGAAACGCCGCTGACCGCGCTGAAACTCGCTGAGCTGGTGCTGGAAGCCGGTTATCCCGAGGGTGTGTTCAACGTGGTCACCGGCACTGGTATCACGGCGGGCTCCGCCCTGACTCACAATCCATTGGTGGACAAGCTGACGTTCACCGGCTCCACCGCCGTAGGCAAGCAGATCGGCAAGATCGCCATGGAATCCATGACCCGTGTCACCCTGGAATTGGGCGGCAAATCACCGACCATCGTCATGGCCGATGCCGACCTGAAGACCGCTGCCGCGGGTGCCGCCAGTGCGATCTTCTTCAATCAGGGCCAGGTTTGCTGCGCCGGCTCCCGGCTGTATGTGCAGCGCAAGCATTTCGACAATGTGGTGGCGGATATCGCCGACATCGCCAATGCAATGAAGCTCGGTAATGGCCTGGACCCCAGTGTCGAAATGGGCCCGCTGATTTCCGCCCGTCAACAGGAGCGGGTTTATGGCTACATCGAAAAAGGTCGGGAAAGCGGCGCGACCATCGCCTGCGGCGGTGAATCATTCGGGCCGGGGTTCTTCGTCAAACCCACGGTGATTGTCGACGTCGATCAACGGCATTCGCTGGTACAAGAGGAAATTTTCGGCCCGGTGCTGGTGGCGATTCCGTTCGACGACGAGGCCGATGCGTTGCGCATGGCCAATGACAGCCCTTATGGCCTTGGGGCGAGCATCTGGTCGAATGATCTGGCGGCGGTGCACCGGATGATTCCGCGCATCAAGTCAGGTTCGGTGTGGGTCAACTGCCACAGCGCCCTGGACCCGGCGTTGCCGTTTGGGGGCTACAAGATGTCGGGGGTCGGGCGTGAGATGGGGTATGCGGCGATCGAGCATTACACCGAGTTGAAGTCGGTGTTGATCAAGTTGTGATTGGCGGCGTTCTTTAGACCGCTATCGCGAGCAAGCTCGCTCCCACATTGGAATTGTTTTCGACGCAACTGTGAGAGCGAGCTTGCTCACGATAGGCCAACCCAGGCACCCCAAATATCAGGGCTTGAACCCCTGCCCCAGCAACCAGCTCCGAACCATCCTTCCCTGCTCCACTGACAACCCCGTCAACACCCGCTCGACCGGCTCGCTGCGCAACCGCCGCACCAACGGTGCCAATTCCACTCCTTGCACATGCCAGATCCCCAGCGGCTGATCCGCCGTGATCACCACTTCGGCCTCATCCACGAATCCATCCCTGAGCACCGGCGCAGACTCAATCTTCAAAGCGGAAAAATCCGCCGCGGCGTGGGCGACCTCAGCATCCGGCCATTGCCTTCGCGCCTGCCAGAACGGCTGGTCCGGCCAGCGCTGCTCATCGGCATAGAAGTCCCGGCCAATGCGCGCGAAGCGTAAAAACAACTGCTCTACCCGCTGCTGATGAAAACGCTGTGCCAGCAACCTCCGTTCAGGTTTGCGCAACAGCGTGTTGATCACCGTTGGCGCCTGCAACGCCGAAGACAATGACTGAAAGATGCCATTCCCCGACAGCGGATCCACCGCCATGGCGGCGTCGCCCACACGAATCCAATGGTCGCCACAGACCTGCGGACACAAAATCGCCGTGCTGCTTCGGGCATGCAGGTGCAGATCGGTTTGCGGTTCATCCCCGAAAAACGCCTGGGTCAATGTCGACTGCTGGAACCGCTGGCGGCAGTAATCGAGCAACAGCGCCTTGCCCGGCAACTCGGCACTGGCCACGTCCACTGTCCATTGCCAATAGCACTGGCCGTCGGCCCGACGCGCCATCCAGGCCCAGCCGTCCACAAGGCTTTCCACAGCGCTGGCGGTGATACCCGGCGTACCTTGCCAGCGATTGAGCAGACTGACTGTCTCTGGTCCCCGCAGGCCTTTGCCAAGGGCCGGTGCCTGGCGTCCGCGGGCCTCCACCAGGAAATCCGCGAGCAGCGCGTCACGCCCTTGCAGTTCGATTCGATGCCCCGAAGCATGCGACTGCACCGTCAGCACTCGGCCCTCGATCAATTCAACGCCGGCCAGGCGCAAGTCCTCGCGCAAGCCGCGATCGAAGCTCGGGCGATCCAGCAAAAATTCGATGTTCTGAGCATGCTGCTGACCGTTCCAGGACACCTGTCGCTGGGAAGGCTGCGCCGCATCCGTCAATGCTTGATGCAGCCCCGCACCGCGCAGTGCCTCCAGCACCCGCATGGACACCCCTTCGAGCGCCGCAAAGCGCCGCCACTCACTGACCAGCGTGACGGGGTATCCAAGCCGCCGCAACCCCAGGCCCACCGCCGCCCCCGCAGGCCCCGCGCCAAGAATCACAATCGGCTTCATGGGCCGACGCGCCGTTCAGGGCCGTGATAATGGGCGTTTTTTTGCAGCCACTCGACAATCTGTTCGTTGCTCGCCTCGGGATTTTCAACGAGAAAACCCACAATATGCCCGCTCAATGCCGCACAACCGAGGCTCGCACCCGACTGCCCCGGGTAGGTACCGTAAACACACCCGGCAAAATCTGCCTGGGCGCTGTCGAGCCACGACCATTGCTGCTCGGTGCAACGAGCGTCGCCGGTGACCCGCAGCACCTGCGGATAATCCGCCGGGAACACCCCTAAGCCCTGAGCCGGGCTGGACGCACACAATAGAATGCCCTGCGCCACCGCTGCTGCGCAGGCTTCACGCAACAAGCTTCGATCCTGCCGCAAACCGAGGCTCAGATTGATCAACCGCACGTCCTGCGCCACCAGCCAACCGATGGCGGTAGCGATCTGCAAGGCGCTGGTGACGCCACGCTGGTCGAACACCTGGGCGACGCAAAAAACCGCCGCCGGTGCACGCCGGCTGATGGCCTCGATCACCGCACTGCCATGACCTAGCGGATCGTCGCGCAAATCGCTTTCGGCCAGGCCATCCTCCCGCAGCGAGAACCGTCGACCGGCAATCACCCGCACTCGTTGCGCTGCGCAATGACCACTGTCCACCACCCCAATCCGCAGCTCAGGCCTCATGCTGCACCGTTCTTGACGTAAGCACGCCATCCAACAGTTCAAAGCACAAATTGGCATCGGCCAGGGTCGAGGGGCGATGGCTGATCAGGATCCGCGTACGCCCGGCGAACAACCGATCGATGGACGCGATCACTTCGCGCTCGGTGGCTTCGTCGACCGCCGAAGTCGCTTCGTCCAGCACCAGGATCAACGGATCCTGCAACAGCGCCCGGGCGATGGCGATGCGCTGTTTCTGTCCGCCGGATAACTGCTGGCCACGCTCGCCCAAAGGGCTGTCGAGGCCTTCGGGCAGTGACTCGATCAGGCTGTCGAGCTGCGCCAGCCGCGCCACTTCGGCAATCGCTTCGCGACTGGCGTCCGGCACCGCGTAGGCCAGGTTGTCGGCGAGGCTGCCGCGAAACAGCACGATGTCCTGACTGACCACGGCGATCCGCCGACGCAACTGGAACAGGTCCAGTTCCCGCAGATCGACCTCCCCCAGCAAGACCCGACCGGACTGCGGATCGTGGTGCCGCTGCAGCAGATCGATCAGGGTCGACTTACCGACACCAGAGCCGCCGCTCAGGGCGACTTTCAAACCATAGGGAATTCGCGCTTGAATACCACGCAAGGTGGTCGGGCGACCGGGGTGGCTGAAGTGCACGTTGTCGAAACGCAGTTCGCCAGAATCCGGCATCGGCTGCGGCGCAACAGGGGTGAGTACAGTCGGCTCTTCACCGCGCAGTTCCATGACCCGCCCAAGGCTCACGGTCATCCGCTGAATCGCGACGTAGAGCCCAAGCAGGCTCTGGACCGGGCCGACAGCCATGCCCAGATAGGTGGAAAACGCGATCAGCGCGCCCAACTGCCAAGTCCCTTGCACTACCCAGTATCCGCCAATCAAAAACGCACAGGCCCGCGACAACGATGTCAGCGTGCCGGGCACCGCTTGGGTGAAAAACTCAGTGACTTGCAGGCGCAGGAGCTGACTCATATACCCTTGGCCCAACGTCTCCAGCCGCCGCGCCTCGCGCTGTTGCTGACCGGCGGACTGAATGAATTTCATCACCGGCAAGGTCTCGACCATGAACGAGGACATGTCCGCGGAACGCTCGCGCAACTGCCGCACATCGCGCTCGACCTTGCGCCGCATCCAGCGTAGCCAAAGCACGTCGAGTGGAATCAGCACCAAGGCCAGCAGCGACAGCTGCCACGACAGGGTCACCAACATCGCCACGGCAACCACCAGGCCAATCACGCTCGACACCGCCGAGAACAGCGAGTCCACGGCAAAGCGCTGGATCTCCGCGACATCGCCATCCAGACGCGACATCAGATCACCGATACGCCGCTGGCCGTAGAAACCCGGCGAGAGCGTCTGCAGATGCCGATAAAGGTCATCGCGCAGGGCAAACAGAATCCGTCCGGATAATCGCGTGTGCAGGTAACGATTGATGCCCGACAGCGCCGTCCCCAACAACCCGGCGACAATCATCAACCCGGCGATCAGCACCAGCATCGCAAAATTGTGCGCCAACAGGCCGTCGTCGATCAGCAGCTTGGTTAGCCATGGTTGCACCAATACCAGCGACGAGGCGCAGACCGACAGCCCAAGCAACCCGGCAATCGCCAACCGGTGCGGGCGCACGAAGCTGTAGAGCCAGCGCAGCGCCGCTTGCAGGGCCGCGGGGTTCTGGCTGTCGATCAGCCGAACGATCAACCGCAACATCACGAACGCAACAGTTTGAGCTTGCGATACAGGGTCGCGCGGCTGATACCCAGGGCATCGGCGGCGGCCGAGACGTTACCTTGATGCATGTCCAGGGACTGGCGAATCAGTTCCAGCTCATGTTCACGAATACTGCCGCTCTGAGGGCGTTCGCCGGCGCTCAGTTCGTCGAGCATACTGTCGGGCAGATGGTCGAGGGTGAGTAGGGTGTCCCCCGGCTCACGCATGGCCAGCGCGGTGCGCAGGACCATTTCCAGTTGGCGGATATTGCCCGGCCAATGATAACCGCCTAGCAGGCGGGTCAAATCGTCATGCAGGACCACCGTCGGCGCGTCGAGCTTGGCCAGCAAACGATCGACCAGACCATTGAAGTCGTCGCGCTCGCGCAGGGCCGGGAGCATCACGCTGATGCCGTTGACCCGATAGAACAGATCCTCGCGAAAATGTTTGTCTTCCACCAGACGCTTGAGGTCGCGGTGCGTGGCGCAGATCAGGGCAATGTCGATCTCTTGCTCTTCTCCAGCACCCAGCGGCGCGACCTTGCGGTCCTGCAATACCCTGAGTAAACGGGCCTGCAAAGCCAGCGGCATGTCGCCGATTTCATCGAGAAACAACGTACCGCCGTGGGCCTGTTGCAAGCGCCCTACCATGCCGCCCCGACGCGAACCGGTAAAAGCGCCTTCGCGATAGCCAAACAGCTCCGACTCGATCAGGCCTTCGGGGATGGCTGCGCAGTTCACCGCGACAAAAGGTTTGTCGCAGCGCGTTCCAGCCATATGCAACGCTCGGGCAATGACTTCCTTGCCGGTGCCCGTTTCGCCCAGCAGCAACACTGGCAATTCATTGGCCAGGCCTTGGCGGGCCATGCGCAGCGCCCGGGCGTAACGAGCATTGTTGCCAGCCAGGGATTCAAGATCGGGTTGCGGTTTAGCGGTTTTAGTCGGGGTGCGCGATGGCGTGCTGACATTGATCAAGCGCTGCGGCGCGCGCAGGGTTTTGTAGAAAAATTCACCCTTGGCGGTTTGCAGACTGCCGATGCCGCTCTGATGCAAACGCGATAACAGCTGCAGGCCATCGACACCCAGGAACTCTTCACAGCGTCGGCCAACCAGCACCGAACGCTCGGCATGGAGCAACTGGCACGCCTGGGCGCTGACCGCAAGGATCTGTCCGCCGAGACTCACCGCGAGCAAGCCCTGCCAAGGGGATTCAAGATATTGCCGACGGCTGTGGAAGGCGAGGACGATCTGGTCCGGGTAACAAGCGTTGAACACGCGGCTTTCGATCTGGCTGACGGCCATGGTCAGCAACGCGGTGCTGTCGTGAACGCGGCCGAGCGGGCCTTCGCGGGTCAGGTCAAGGACCCCAAGGATGTCGCCCTGCGGGCAATAAATCGGCACCGAGGTGCAGGAGAAATTGGTCAGACGGTCGAGGTAATGTTCGCCGCAATCAATCATCGTTGGCCGGGCTTCCACCAGCGCGGTACCCAGCGCGTTGGTGCCGCGCGCCGCTTCGCTCCAGCAAGCGCCCAGCGTGATGTCTTGCAGCCCGCTCCCTTTGAAACCATCGGTGCGCCCTTCGGCGGCAAGGATGGTAGCGTCGGAATTGGCGAGGATGATGAGCCCTTCCTTGCCCTGGCGTTCGGCCAGATAATCGATGGCCGGCGTCGCCGCATCGATCAACAATCGATTGCTTTCCAACAGCACTTCAAGGCTCGCGTTCGATTCCAGCGCCAGTTCTTGCTTGGCATTGAAATGCACGCCATGGCTGAGACTGCGCCGCCACGACGCATCGATTTCCGCACGCAACACACCATCGGGAACGGTGCCCTCGAGATGCAGTTTTTCCCGGGCCAGGCGGGCTTCGCGATGAAGTTTGGGATGAGTTGTCTTTATCAGCATCAGCAAGCGCTCCGGATCGGTCCGCCCTGCGCCCTTCTGAGTTCAGCGCCTTGTTGCCATCTTTACGTTAACGTCAGGGCATTGGCAAGTGCGTTACGGCATTTCTAATGCTTAGGGGACAACGTGACCATCCATCGCCCGACCAGACGACCAATGGGCTTTCCCTTCAGAAGTAATAGACGACGTTCGTTACGACGACGAACCTATACGAGTAGCTTGTCAGGCCCAAAGCCCCCCCATGCCAGCCCCGATAACAGCATCGTGGCCGCTTTCCGGGTGTCTTTCGAATGGAACGGCCAAGAGTTGATGATCATGAGCCGCGCCATGGAGTAACGTGCGAATCCAGACTTGACCGACATCGCAACAACTCTACCTGTAGATGATCGCCACGGCGCGAACGAAACCTGCCGAGGCATGCTTGATCTTATACGGAAAGCAGGACACCTCGAATCCGTGGTCCGGCAGACTCTCCAGATTCGCCAGCTTTTCCATCTGACCATAACCAATGTCACGACCGGCCTTGTGTCCCTCCCAAATGATCGAGGCATCGCCGCTGGCAAGAAAGCGCTCGCGGGTTGACTTGAAGGGAGCATCCCAACTCCAGGCATCAGTGCCGACCACTCGCACGCCACGTTCGAGCAGGTATAGCGTGGCCTCGCGGCCCATCCCAATGCCGGCATCCAGGTAACCCGGTTGACCGAAGATTGCCCCGGCACGCACGCTTCTGGGCGGATCTGAACCAGGGAAAAAAGTCTTTCGATCATCAATGAACCACCTAAAATCGCTTGGCTACGAGGATTGACTGTAATTAACGAAAATCACCGGATAGAGATCCAAACTCAAACGATGTGTTCGTGGGCAAAATGGCATAATATGCCAATAATCAAAAACCTGTCTGCCCAAAGCTGGAGCTAATTATGGCGACGCGAAACGTTGTGCTCACCCCTCACCAGGAACAGGTTATCCATGACCTGGTGCAGTCCGGCCGTTATCAGAATGCCAGCGAAGTGATGCGAGAAGGTTTGCGTCTATTGGAGCAGCGCGTCGCCGAAGACACCGCCAAAATTGAAGCCCTGCGTCAGGCGACCTCGATCGGCATCATGGACCTTGAATGCGGGCGCTTTACGCGGTTGAACGAAGGGGATTTGGAGCACTACCTCGAGGGCTTGAGTCTGGAGGCAACCCTCCCCGCGAGCGAGAAACACTGAGCATGCCGCAGTATCGGATTTCCAACGCGGCGCGCGCCGATATTGTCGACATCCTCAGGCTCTCCCAGACGCAGTTCGGCGATCAAGCACGCCAGCGCTACCAGGCACTGATCCTCGCGGCGCTGCAAGCGATTGCCAACACGCCTTATCGCGTTGGCAGCCACGACCGCGATAAGCTTGCACCGGGCCTTCGCAGCTATCACCTCGTCTATTCACGCCAGCAGGCCAAACAACTTCATGGAGTGGTCAAAAGTCCGCGACATATCGTGTTCTATCGTGTGGGAGACGGCGACGTGATTGAGATCGTCCGACTCCTCCATGACGCCATGGAGGTGCCGTTGCATCTGCCCAACGATTGACCACAAACACCAAAGGCATAAATCCCAGGCACAAAAAAGCCACTCATCTGAGTGGCTTTTCTGTGAATCTTGGAGCGGGAAACGAGACTCGTATCTGGTGTCCGACTCGTTGAAATTTAAGGGGTTTCTTTTCTAGCCGGAGCAGGAAAAGACTTGATTCTGGACTTGTTTCTAGAGCACATCAAGCGGTCATGGTGCCCGTGTGAGGCATGCTTTCGCACCGCGGACCTGCCGCCGATGATCCGGGCTGCCCGCATCATCGGCGATTGACTTTATTGCCCGTTTTTAACCCGACTCCAGACACGCGTGCGCAGTCGGTCGGTCTCTAACGGCATCGCTTCCAGAACGAAGAGTTTCTTCATCACGCTTTCAGGCGGGTACACCATCGGGTCGTTGAGAATGGCCTTGTCGACCATGCCTTCAGCGGCAGCATTGCCGTTGGCATAGTGCACGTGGTTGCTGATGTCAGCCATGACGTTGGGGTCCAGCAGGTAATTCAGAAACGCGTAACCGGCAGCTTCATTCGGAGCATCGGCGGGCATGGCGACCATGTCGAACCACATGGGTGAGCCTTCCTTGGGGATGGCGTAGGCAATCTGTTGGCCATTGCCGGCCTCATTGGCTCTGGCGGCCGCCTGCATCACGTCGCCAGAGAACCCGACGACCAGACACACGTCTCCCGTTGCAAGATCGCTGGTGTACTTGGAGTTGTGGAAGTAATTCACATAGGGCCGCACTTTGAGCAGCAGCGCCTGGGCCTTCTCGTAGTCGGCCTTGTCCTTGCTGTGATGCCCAAGCCCCAGGTAGTTCAAGGCGATGGGAAGGATCTCGGGGCCGTTGTCGAGCATGGCTACGCCGCATCGGGCGAGTTTTTTCATGTTCTCCGGCTTGAAGATGATGTCCCATGAGTCTATCGGTACATCGCCCAGGACTGCCTTGACCTTGGCGACGTTGTAGCCGATGCCGGTGCTGCCCCACAGGTACGGGAAACCGTATCGGTTGCCCGGATCGTTGGCCTCCAGAACTTTCATCAGCGTCGGGTTGAGGTTCTGCCAGTTCGGCAGCTTGCTACGGTCCAGCGGTTTCAGCGCACCGGCCTTGATCTGCCGGGCCATGAAGTGGTTGGAGGGAAACACCACGTCATACCCGGAACGGCCGGCCATCAGTTTGGCGTCGAGGACCTCGTTGCTGTCGTACACGTCATACTGAGTCGGGTGCCCGGTATGGCTGGTAAAGTTTTGCAGGGTATCTGGGGCAATGTAACTGCTCCAGTTGTAGATCCTGACGGTGTCTGCCGCCTGAGCGGTGGACGCGATCAACAGTAGCGGAACGATCGACTTCAACATACGAGACCTCAACCTTTGTTCTTTACGTTCTGGGTGAAGGCAGTTCAGAAAATCAGCACGTAGCTTTTGCGAACGGTTTCTTGTATATCCCAGACTCCCGTGGTGTTCGCAGGCAACATCAATGCGTCGCCGGCCTGGATATGAAGGACCTCACCGCCATCCGGGGTGAAGGTGCAGCGCCCCTGGATGAAATGGCAGAACTCCTGTTGCACGATCTGGCGCCGCCAGCGGCCGGGGGTGCATTCCCACACGCCGGCTTCGACGCCGTCATCGCGTTCAACGCTTGTCGTGGCAACCTGTGAAACCGGCTCACCCAGCGGTACGCCGACAGCGCTCGATTCCCCGAGAGGCAAGTGTGGGGTGTCGCGAAAATGATCGATCTTCATGGGAACGGCTCCTTGGACTTCATCAATCGTTCCATGCAACCCGCCAGACCCTCGGCCATCCGGCGACGCCAGCGCGGTACATGGAGGTTGGCCAATATCCGATCCTCGTGAACAAAGCTCTGGATAATGGCGTTGTAACCCAGCCAGCGCAGGGGCTCTGGCTCCCAGCGTGGCAACGAGGCCAGCGGACGGTCGGCCCACACCCAAGGCTGGCGTGTCAGTTCGTTGTCCTGACCAAGAATCAGCGCGGCCACGGTGCGACCACCCAGGTTGCTGGCGCCTACGCCTTCGCCGCCATAGCCGCCGGCGAGTGCGATCTTCTGGCGCCGGTCAACCAGCATGTGCGGGTGAAAGCGCCGGGCGACACCCAGGTTGCCGCCCCAGGCATGAGTCAGGCGAACATCGCGCAACATCGGAAATAGCTCGCTGAACAGGTACTGGCGCAACTCACGTTCGGCCTGACTGAGGTTGAAGTCACTGCGCAGGCGACCTCCAAAGCGATAGCCACCTCGGGCACCAAATACCAAGCGGTCATCGCGGCTGCGCTGACCGTAGGTGACTTGTCGGCTGTTTTCGCTGAAAGCCTGGCCACGATTGAGTCCGATTTGGGCCCATACGTCGGCCGAGAGCGGCTCAGTCGCAACGATCAGGCTCTGCGCGGCCAGTTGATATTTGTTCAGCGGGGGCAAGGCACTGGCATACCCCTCGACGGCCGGCACCACCCAATCGGCGCTCACTCGACCGTGCTCGGTTCGAACTTGGCCTGCCGTCCAGTCGAGCACAGCGCTTTGCTCGAAAATGCGCACCCCCATGCGTTCCACGACTTTGGCTAACCCCCGTACCAACCGGGCAGGTTGAAGGGTCGCGCAGTGAGATGAATACAGGGCGCCGTACGCCTGGGCCACATTCAATTGTTCGCGCAAAGCCTGAGGGCTCAGCCAGCGATAATCGTCTTCACCAAGGCCTTGCGCACGGGCGGCAGCGAGTTGTTCGCGCAGGCGCCGTTCTTGCTCGGGATACCGCGCCGCGCAGTACAGCACGCCACCTTTACGCAGTTCGCAATCGATGCTTTCGACATGGCACACCCGCGCCACTTCATCGGGAATTCCGTGCAGCAGTTGATATCCTGCATGACGTTGGGCGGCGGGCAAGGGCCCCAGGAGTCGGTCTTCGCCGAGCAGATTCCCCATCAACCAGCCGCCATTGCGGCCGGAGGCGCCGAAACCGGCAATCTGTGCTTCAACTATGACGATGTCCAGGTGCGGTGCTTGCTGCTTGAGGTAATAGGCCGTCCAAAGGCCGCTGTAGCCGGCACCGATGATCACCACATCGGCTCGCAGATCCTGATGCAACGCCGGACGCGGCGTCAGCGCCTCGTCGACTTGCTCCATCCACAAACTCACACCACCCCAACCAGCCATTACCTGCTCCATCGTTTGATTGCCGACAGAGCTTAATGCGCAGCGAAGGGGCCTGTGTTATCTGCGGGTACGCGCGCAATTGGCCTTCAACCAGGCTTTTGGTGTGCAGCCGGTATGGCAGCGGAAAGCCTTGTAGAACGCAGAGGTGGAATTGAATCCGGCAGCCACTGCGAGGGCATCGATGGGTGCGTTTTCGTCGTAACTGGCGAGGCGTTCAAGGAGGTAGGCCAAGCGAGCCTGAGTCACGTAGCGATAGAAGCTTTGCCCGAGCACTTGATTCAATAGGTAAGACAACTGATTACGGCTGTACCCGGTGGCGCTGGCGATCCGAGCAAGATCCAGGTCAGGGTCCAGGAATGGCTGTTGGCGGGTAAAGTAATCGGCCAAGTCTCGCGCCATGAAACTCAACTGGCGCGCCGAGAGCCCTAGCTTACTGATGGCGGGGGCGCGACGCCCGGCGTGCGGCTCGCCGTCGCGCACGAGTGACGCGTATTCGTTGACACGCAGGATCTGACCCTCACATACGGTGATCGCTTCGCTGGTGCGAAAAACCACCCGCTCGCCACTGCCCTTCAGAGCGGTCTGGTACTGGATGAATGCCGTGCAGCCGTCAGCGCGGATGCGGTCATTGTGCTCAAGATACTCATCGGGATGGCGCGGCAACGTGCCGGTGATGTAGGCGCGCAGCTCGGTCAGCCCCATGCTGCGGTTCTGGAAAAAATCGTTGTATTGCACTTGCGGGTGATAGAGCGCAAGTATCGCCTCCAGGTCGCGGTGCTTCCAGGCCATGTGATAGCGCAGCACCACCTCGAGGGTGAGCTTTGTCTGTTCGGCGGTATCTGACGGGACGAGGAGCATGGGTTGACGGGCCTTATGACTGGGCGGCACCAGTCTAGTCCTTGAGTGGTTGAGCGAACAAACTCAGGCACGCCCAGGCGCACATGATTGAGAGAGCGGAGCCTCTAGCTGCCTGTGGCTCTGCAATGCTTGCCACCCAGCACCAACGCAACGCCGCCCAGTACAGCAATGGATGCCAACACCATCCTTACGCTCAGGCTTTCCCCCAGAAAAACGATGCCCGCCAGCGAAGCCAGGATGGGCACGCTTAGCTGCACCGTCGCGGCTTGAAACGCTGCAAGATAACGCACCGCGACGTACCAGACCGCGTAGCCGACGCCTGACGCCAGCGCACCGGAAAGCACCGCATAAAGTATCCCCTGCGGATCCCAACGCAGCGCTGAGAGAAACGGCACGCTTGCCATCAAGACCAGGGGAATCGAGCGCAAGAAGTTGCCGGTTGTGGTTGCCAGCGGATCGGCGACAGTTTTGCCAAGCAGTGAGTAGATCCCCCATGCCACCCCCGATAACAGCATCGTGAGTGCGCTAACGGGGTCAGGTGCTGCGGCACCTGGAAGCAGCAGGCTAACCAAGCCAACAATCGCCAGCACAAACCCAACGACTGCCAACGTGTGCATCCGCTCGCCTTTGAACACGCCGTACAGAACCATGCTCAGTTGAACCGCGCCAAACAACAGCAGCGCCCCCGTCCCGGTCTCCAAATGACGGTACGCGAAGGAAAAAGCGAAGACGTAAACGAACAAGGCTGCGGCGCCCTTCCAACTGCCTTTGATCGTGCTGGAGGACCGTCTCAAGGCACATATCAGCCATAACACCAAGGCCCCGCTGGCCAGCCGGACCACGCTGAAACTCGCGGCATCGATGTTGGTGTGCTTAAGCGCCAGGCGGCACAGCAGCGAGTTCGCGGCAAAGGCGAGCATGGCGAAACAGATCATCGCGATCAATCTTGCCGAAGCTGACGAGCTGGACGCCTTCGTTACGGAGTTGCTTATTGTCATGGTCGATCCCAATGCCCAGGCAGGCTCTCAGAACGCTCGACGCCACCGCGCCCTTGAAAATACGTTAAACGCCTCTGTACCGATCGGTCAATACAACTATCTTCCTGCGACCTTGGGATGAGCTTCTCCCGTCTGTATCCTTCAGCGCGCACGCATGGGTATGATTGAAGCTCAACCGGTTGGAATCGACCCATGGGAAAAAAGAAAGCCGTCGTCGCTGCCGAACCTGCTGAAACAAGCACCAAGGAGCGAATACTGAAAATCGCCGCGCAGTTGTTTTCGACGCGCGGGTTTCACGCGACCGGCATGGCTGAGTTGGAAAAAGCCACTGGCCTGGCTCGCGGCGCGCTGTATTACCACATCGGAAGCAAGGAAGAACTGCTGTTCGAAATCACCAGCCGGTATCTGCGGGTGCTCATCGCAGAAGGTACGCCCCTGTGCGAGAGCGAGCAGCCTGCAGAAGATAAATTTCGCCAATTCTCGGCCATCGTGATGCGCACGATTGTCACCCACCTGGCCGAAATGACGGTGTGTTTCCGCGAAGTGTATTCCGTCATTGGCGAGCGCCAGACCGAGCTGCTCGATCTGCACCGACAGTATGAAAAGCTCTGGTCGCATATCCTCAAGGCCGGCGTGAGCGAGGGGACCTTCCGCACATCGGACTCGTTGGCCGTGAAAGCTATCCTTGGTATTCATCATTACAGCTACTTGTGGATCAAACCCGGAGGCCCGCGCTCGCCGGAATCCATCGCGACGTTTTTCTGCGACACCCTCCTGCCCGGACTGAAGGTTGAGCCACCCCTGGCTTGACTGTCATCAGCGGCGCTTCAAATGCGCCGCCGCCCTCGCCCCTCATTCACGCGCCATCACCGATGGTTGTCCTTGCGACTGGACCACGCGCGTTTTTCGTTCTAGGCTACCTACAGACCGACCGATCGGTCTATAGGCTTGCCGTTGGGTCCATCCCGACAAAGAACCAGAGGGAACAACAATGACAAAAAAATCCATGGTCCCCACCCAGCAAGACACGTCTCAGACAGCTTTGGCTCGCAGGGATTTCCTGATAAAAAGTGGGGCCGTTATTGGCACTGCCGCCTTTGCTCTGGGTGATAGCGCCCTGGTCAACGCAGAGACGACCAACATCGCCCCGCTTGATCCGAGCCAGCCCCTTGAAGTTCCGCAATGGACCCGCAGTCTTGGCGCCCCGACGGCAAGCCCT
This sequence comes from Pseudomonas sp. LARHCG127, assembly GCF_052871455.1. Taxonomy (NCBI): domain Bacteria; kingdom Pseudomonadati; phylum Pseudomonadota; class Gammaproteobacteria; order Pseudomonadales; family Pseudomonadaceae; genus Pseudomonas; species Pseudomonas sp. LARHCG127. The sequence goes on along the minus strand of NZ_JBIXJT010000001.1, from coordinate 528,436 downwards.
TATGGCAAACCTTCAACGTTCGAAACCAAAGCCGTCAGGAATCTGTATCCCGGCCTGAAGGACACGATGTCCGCCTACAGCACCTCGCCACTTCAGGAGCTGGACGGCATCATTACCCCGAACGGCCTGTTCTATGAGCGTCATCACGCGGGCGTCCCACAAATCGATCCGGCGCAACATCGGTTGGTAATTCACGGCCTCACCGAAAACGCCTTGATCTTTACCGTGGACGAGATACGCCAGTTCCCCGCCGTGTCACGCGTGCACTTCATGGAGTGTTCGGGCAACCCATCGTTCCTACCTCCGTGGGGCAAAACCGCCGCCGAAGTCAGTGGCCTGGTCAGCTGTGCTGAGTGGACTGGCGTTACCTTGAAGACCCTGCTGGATGAAACCGGGCTCAAACCGCAAGCCAAGTGGATCATTGCCGAAGGTGCGGACGGCGCGGCAATGACGCGCAGCATTCCCATCGAGAAATGCCTGGACGATGTGATGGTGGTCTACAGCCAGAACGGCGAGCGTCTAAGGCCGGAACAGGGCTACCCGCTGCGCCTGTTTGTTCCCGGCTACGAGGGCAACACCCACATCAAATGGCTGCGCCGACTGCACGTCACCGATGCGCCCGCCTACAGCCGGGAAGAAACCGCCAAATACACCGACTTAATGGCCGACGGTAAAGCTCGGAAGTTTTCCTTTGTCATGGAATGCAAATCACTGGTGACCTACCCTTCCGGCACCCAGAAATTGACACGCAAGGGCCTGCATGAGATGCGTGGCATCGCCTGGAGCGGCCACGGCAAAATCACCCGTGTCGATGTCTCCGTCGATGGCGGCAATACCTGGACGCAAGCCAGGCTACAAGAGCCCATTCTGACCAAGGCGCTGACCGCCTTCAGGGCGCCTTTCGAATGGAACGGCCAAGAGTTGATGATCATGAGCCGCGCCATCGACGAGACCGGATATGTTCAGCCGATGCTGGAACAGCTGATCGATGAACGCGGCAAGGTCTCTTTCTACCACAACAACTCCGTGCAACCGTGGCGCGTGTCCAGCAGTGGGGAGGTGACCAATGGACGGGCTTAAAGGTGGTTCGTTATTCATAGGTTTGCTGTGCGCCTGTGCGCTGACTCATGCCTCGGCACAATCCCAGTACGGTTTGGGCACCAAGGCTACCGAAGCGCAGATCGCCAGTTGGAACATCGACGTGGCACCCGACGGCAAGGCGTTGCCTCCAGGGCGCGCAACGGTGGCTGATGGGGAAAAGGTCTACATGAGCAGCTGCGTCAGCTGTCATGGCGTGAAGCTCGAAGGCGGCATCGGCCCCGCGTTGGCGGGGGGCGCAGGAACGCTGACGACTGACAAACCGCTCAAGACAGTCGGCAGCTATTGGCCCTATGCAACGACGCTTTTCGACTACATCCGCAGAGCCATGCCCTTCCAGGCGCCACAGTCATTGTCCAACGAACAAGTCTATGCGGTGACCGGCTACATCCTGCACATGAACAAGCTGCTGGACGCCAACGCGACCGTGGATGCATCGACCTTGGCGGATGTAAAGATGCCGAATCGAGACGGTTTTTATACCGACGACAGACCGGACAGCAAGGCGGTTGCCTGTATGTCGAACTGTTTAAAAGCTCACTGACGGATCAAAAAATGTAAAATCCGCTCGCCGATAAACCGTTCCTTCTCAACGAGCTTTGCTGATGAAGCTGGCCAGCCGCGAAAAATCGATGATTGCCTGGGTGCTGTACTTCAGCATCTTGTTCGGTTCGTTGCTGTGCGCGATGGGCCATGGAGAAATGGCCGGCTTGCGATTGAGCGGTTTGGACGGCGGACTGTTTTGCTCTACTGACGGCGGGGCAGTATTCAAGGGCCTGCAGGATGTGCCCGCCCCTTCGCTGCCCGTCGTCGGTGATTGCGTCATTGCGAGCCTGTTCGGTGCGATCCTGCTGGCGGCGTTTTTCGGGCTACTCGCCCTGCTTGCCGGTGAGCCAGCCAAACCCTTGCCCACACAACCGACCCGTTGCCTACCCAGGCAGCGATGGCCCTTGATCAATCCTCGCGCCTCCCCCGCCCTGCTTCCCGCGCTCTGACATCTTCACCACCCGCCGCTGCATCAAGCGCGGCCGGGTGTGTGCTCATCGAATTAAGCCAGGAAGCTCTTCATGTTTCGCTTGACTACTTTAGCGCTGCTCGCGGGCAGCACCTGCGCGTGGGCGCAAGACACTGCCCTGAACTTGCCCACCAGCTACATCAACGCCTCGGCCGACCAACCGAAACCGGCCACCCGCCTGGACCTGGACACTCCCCTCGAAAGCGGCTCGCGCCTGAACCTCAGCGCTCGGGAAAATCCCGCCTCTGTGAGCGTGGCCGATCGCAAGACGATGGAGCGCATCGGAGCACGCAACTTTCAGGACGCGGCGAACGCCCTGCCTGGGGTAAACGCTTCTGCGCCGCCCGGCTGGGGCGGCTATGTATCGTACCGCGGCTTCAACGGCGCCCAGATCAGCCAGTTGTTCAACGGCATCAATCTGCAATACGGCGGCGCAGCACGTCCGGTCGGGGCCTGGATCTATGACCGGGTGGAGTTGCTCGGCGGCCCCTCCTCATTCCTCAACGGCAGCGGTGCCGTCGGTGGAAGCCTGAACGTGATCACCAAGCTTGCCAACCGCGAGGAAGATACCTTCGAAGGCCGGATGAGCTACGGTCGCTACGACACCTGGGAAACCGCGGTCGGCTTCAATAAAGCGCTCAACAGCGGCGATGGACCACGCCACTATGCGCGCCTCGACTACAGCCGCACTAGCAGCAACGGCTACATAGATCGCCAGGAGAACGGTGCGGGCAACCTGGCCTTCTCGCTGCTCAGCGACATCAACGACCGACTCTCCCATACGCTGGCGATCGAATACCTGGAAGAGAAGGAAGACAGTCCTTACTGGGGCACGCCGGTACTGCAACCGCTGACCGGCAAGCTGCAGATCGACAAGCACAACCGCTTCAACAACTACAACGTTGAGGACGGCCGCTACGAGCAGCGCACCCGCTGGATACGCTCGATCACCGACTACCAGCTGGACGACAACACCCAGTTGCGCAATACCTTCTACCACTACGATGGCCAGCGCGATTACCGCAACCTTGAGGTCTACCGCTACAATAGCGACAACAGCGCCATCGCCCGCTCCGGCGGTTACCGCCAGCGGCACGACCAGGAGGTCAACGGTGACCGAATCGAGTTGACTCACCAGGCTCAACTGTTCGGCTTGGCCAGCGATTGGGCGCTGGGCGTGGATTACAACACCAACCAGCAAACCAACTACCCACTCTCCAAAGGCGCCTTCGATACCATCGACCCAAATGGCTTCGAGCCGGGCCACTTCCTGGACATTCCGGGGATGGATGCACCGCGCAGTAAAGGTCGCAGCACTTGGACTGATACTTCTTCGGCGTTCGTCGAGAACCGCACGCGCCTGACCGAGCAACTGGCACTGATCACTGCGCTGCGCTATGACCATATCGATTTCGAGGTGGTCGATCATGCGGCGCAGGCCAGGCTCGACAAGCGTTGGGATGCAATCACGGGACGCCTGGGCCTGGTGTACGACCTGACGTCGAATGTCAGCCTTTATACCCAATATAGTACGTCGGCCGAGCCGCCGGGAGGGACGCTTACCAGCGCCTCCATTGCCCAGGTGGGCGACTTCGACTTGAGCACCGGTCGCCAATTCGAGGTGGGCAGCAAGTTCGATTTTCTTGACGGTCGCGGCTCGGCCACCGCCGCGGCCTACCGCATCGTGCGCAAGAACATCTCCGTCCCCTCCTCGACGGTGCCCAACACCACCGAACAAGCGGGTCAACAAACCTCCACCGGCATAGAGCTGGCCGCGTCATTCAAGATCACGCCCAAGCTATTGGCGGCCGGTAACTTCAGTTGGGTAAGGGCTGAGTACGACGAGTTCAATGAAACCATCGCCGGTGTTGTGTTCTCGCGCAAAGGCAAGAATCCGGTGAATATTCCCGACCGCGTAGCCAATCTCTGGCTGACCTATGACGTGGCTCCTGACTGGCAGCTCGGGGCTGACGTGCGCTATGTGTCGTCGGTCTACGCCAACACCGCCAATACGACCTGGGTGCCCTCGTACACTGTCTATGGTTTGTCCATGACCCACGATCTGGACAAACACGTACAGGTCAGCGCGCGCCTGCGCAACCTGACCGACGAGGTCTATGCCCGTTTCATCCACCAGAGCAACACCCAGTATTACGTGGGCGAGCCGCGCAGTCTGGAAATCGCTGTGCAGTGGAAGTACTGACGACCCCGAACGGAATGCAGCACACGGTCTGGCGACCTGACAGGTCTAATCATGATTCGGAGCGCAGTCCTTCCCGCGTTGATCAGCCTGTTTGAATGGCCCGCTGGACGGGACCGCCAGGGACGGCGGCTTTCACTGTTTTTTCTCTGGGCTCAACGCTCATGGGGCTTACCCTCTAATCGGCAATTGAGCGTCCATTGTTCGTACGGACTAAAACTTGAAGCGCCCGACCAATCCTTGAAGTTGGCCAGAAATGGCCGTCATTCGCCCCGATCCGGCATGGGTTGAATGCGCGAACTCCTCTACCATCTGCGCATCGGCGTGGATCTGTGCGATGTGCCGATTGATCTCCTCCGCCACTTGATGCTGCTCCTCTGCCGCCGTGGCGATCTGGGTGTTCTGGTCGCGAATCGAGTCCACTGAAGCGCGGATCTTGTCGAAGCTGTCGCGGGCCCGCTGGATCCGCTGCACGCTAGCCTGGGACGCTTGCAGGCTGCCTTGCATCTGCTGGGTGACTTCCTGGGTGCGGCGAGCGAGGTTACCCAGTAGGCTGTCTATTTCGCCGGTAGAGTCGGAGGTGCGACGAGCCAGGGCGCGAACTTCATCCGCGACCACTGCAAAGCCACGCCCTTGATCACCCGCACGGGCGGCTTCGATGGCGGCGTTGAGCGCCAGCAAGTTGGTCTGCTCGGCAATCGAGCGAATGGTGTCGAGAATCGCATTGATGTTATTGCTGTCTTGCTCGAGCAGCTGCATGGTCTGGGTCGATACCTGCAGCTCCTCACTGAGCTTGAGCACGCTGCCGGTGGCTTCGCTGATTTGCTTCTGGCCATCGTGCACGTCGCGGTAGCCTTCGTCAGCACTCGACGCCGCGGCACTGCAGGAACGTGCGACCTCATTGGCAGTGGCGAGCATTTCATTGAAAGCGGTGCTTACCAATTCCACCGCCTCACGTTGGCGGCCGGCAGCCAGGTTCATGTTATTGGCGACTTCGTTGGTGTCAGCGGCAGCGACTTGCAGATCGGACGACGCATTGCCAATACGCTTCACCAACTGAGCGATCATGCTTAGAAACTGATTGAACCAACCGGCCAGGTTGGCAGTTTCGTCCTTGCCCCGTACTTGGAGTTGACGTGTAAGGTCACCTTCACCTTCGGCAATCTCTTGCAACCCATCAGCCACGCCACGAATCGGGCGCACGATCACGCTGGCAAAACCAGCACCAACGATGGCGAACACCACGGCCAATGCAACAGCGATGGCTGCAATCAACCAGGTCAGGCTCATGGCGTCGGCCATCACTTCATCACGCTTGATCAGGCCAATAAAACGCCAACCCAGGCCATCGGAACTCAGGACGTTGACCATGTATGGCACACCATCGATCTCGACTTGAGTCACCCCATCAGCGCTTTTGGCCAATTCGGCATAGCCGGGTCCTAGCTCACCTAACGGCTTGAAATTGTTTTTGGCATTTGCGGGATCGACCAAGACATTGCCATTGGCCTCGACCAACATCAGGTAACCACTCTTGCCCAACTTGATGGCTTTGACCAATTCAGTCAGTTGCTTGAGCGATACGTCCACGCCAACGACGCCCACCGGGGCACCGCTCGCGTCATTGATCGTGCGGACCGTACTGACCAGCACCATGTCATCGGGTGCCCAGTAATACGCGCCCGTCCTTACGGTTGAGCCTCGTGCGGCTTCCATGGCAGCCTTGTACCAAGGTCGCACCCGTGGGTCGTAGCTGGCCATTGTCTGGTCATCGGGCCAACCTGCAAAACCTCCGTCATTGAGTCCAAGGGAAATGGAAGCCGTGGTTGGGTGGGTTTCTGCGAAACTGTCGAATACCACCTGGATCTGTCGATCGACCTTCGTCACAGGCGTTTTCGGGGCGTCAGCGGCCGTATAGTTCTTCAATCCCTGAACGTTGGCGATCCGAGGGTCTTTGGCAAGGTATTCGACGTTTTGGCGGATGCTGTCGAAAAACTGCCGCATCCCGCGGTCAATCTGCCTGATTTCGCGGCCACTGCTATCCAGGAAACTGGCTTGCGCTGCGCTACGCAAGTTCAGTACGACAACCATTGCGACCAATATGACTGGCGCGCAGGCGATAGCGGCAAACGCCCACGTGAGTTTCTGTTTGATGTTCATGAGTATTCCTGGGCAGGCAGATGGAACGTGGGCGCCCATGGGAAAAAGCGCCCGCGGCGAGTGCCGTAAACGTTGCTCACACGACGTGGAAACGAGACAACTCGGTCGTCATTTTTCTTTCAGATAATGCCTGCCCTCCTCTCAAGAGGAGGGACGAGAAGGCCGACGCATCGTCAATTCAGAAACGCCCAGGAGCGAAGGGTGCCGGCTCGACCACTGGTGTTTCTCCCATCATTAATTCCGCAAGCAGCCGGCCACTGACCGGACCTAGCGTAAAACCTTGATGAGCATGGCCGAAGTTGAACCAGAGCCCCTTATGCGACGGCGCGGCACCAATGACCGGTTTCATATCAACGGTACAAGGTCGCGCACCGCTCCATGGCGTCCGCTCAACCTGAGATCCCAATGCCAAGAGTTGTCGGGCCGCGCTTTCGGCCTTCCCTAGCTGCACTGGGGTCAGAGGCGCATCGAGACGGGCGAATTCGGCCCCCGTTGATAGACGCACACCACGCTTCATCGGCGCCAACATGTAGCCTTGCTCGGTATCAAGCACCGGGCGACTCAAGTTTGCCCCGTCGGCGAAATGGGCGTGATAACCACGCTTGATAAACAACGGGATGCGGTAACCCATGGGCCTCAGCAACTCTTGGGCCCAAGGACCAAGCGCCACGACGACCTGTGATGCTTCGACCGGCCCGGACTCGGTGGAGACTCGCCAGCCGGCTCCCGCTTGGCGCAATGAACGGGCATCGCCGCGTTCAAACTGTCCGCCCTCACGCAAGAAGAGCTCGGCATAGCGTTGCACCAGCTCACCCGGATCAACACAGGTCCAAGGTTGAAGCCAGTGAATCCCCCCAACGAGAGCTTCACCCAAAGCGGGTTCTGCGAGCCTGAGCCCGGCGCCGTCCAACGCTTGCGACAATACACCGTGCGCACTCACACGCTGGGCACTCTCCATCGCCTTTTCATACTTTTCCGGAGTTCGAAACGCCTGAATCCAACCTTTGCGCACGATCAAGTGTTGGGCCTCGCTTTGCTCGATCAACTCGGAATGCTCGCTGATTGAATGCTCGACCAAGGTCCGAAAGGCGTCCGCAATAGCTTGGTAATGCCTTGGCGCTGAGTTGGCCCAATACCTGGTCAGCGTAGGCATGTACTCCGGCAGCGCACGCAGATGATAATTGACGCCGATATCGCGCTTGGTCACCACTCTCATCAGGCTCGCCAGGTCCCTTGGGAATCCGTACGGTTCAACGGCCTCGCGCTGGATGATCCCGGCATTACCGTATGACGTCTCGCGCCCGGGCGCCCCCTTGTCTACCAAGGTCACCGCACAGCCCCGGCGTTGCAGATGCAGGGCCGTGCTTATACCAACGATGCCGGCACCCAGTACTACTACTTGTTTGTCGTTCACGCTGCCTCCAACTCAAGCACGCTGCTGCGCGATGACACTGATTTCAACCAACGCATCCACCACGAGGCCGGCACAGACGGTAGCGCGAACAGGCAAATTGGCCGTGAAAAACGAAGCATAAATCCTGTTGAACTCGGCGAAGTTACTCCGCTCGGTCAAGTACACCGTGACGCTCACAACGTCATCCAACGACAGTGACTCAGCTTCCAGTGTTTGAGCAATGCGCATCAAGGTCAGGCGCGTTTGTGCCTCGATACCCTCCGGGAAGCTGCCATCCTCATTGAACGGCAACTCACCAGACAAAAACACGAGACCTTGGCTGTGGCGGACTTTTGAAAAGGGCAAATTGCTAACCGTCATGGGGGACTCTCTCTAAGCGGATTATGAAAGCGCCTATAGCAGGCGCCACTTTTAGCCATCGACTCGACCGAGCGTGTCACAGCAGATCGGAAATCGGTCTACAAGCCTGATTGATGGCACTGTATATACAGGATTAAGCATTTACCGTGCCTGTTAGACAAGGATCCGTTCAGACCCCTGATCCGAAGTGGATCGAGCACTGCCTCTGTCCAAAATACTGTCCGCAGAAAGCCTTACCATGCGCTTCCTTTCGACTCATCAATGAGACCCCGGAAACACTCCGATGCAACCTTCAGTTACACCTGAACAAATATTCATGTGAGCACCCCCTGGCCTGGAAGGCGTTTACGAGCAGCGATCAACAGAAAAAATAAGGCTTGGCCTGAACATTGCGTTACCTATATATACAGGATCATACAGCAACACTTCCTTGTGGCCCTGCACCTAAGAGGTAATCAATGAAAAAACTGCACCCGATGACTGCCGCGACTACCGAAGGGATGAGCCCCGCAGGCCGGATCGCCGAATTGGCGACACTCTTCCACTACAGCCTCCCGCACGAAATCCGTCAAAGCGCTGAACAGCCGAGCCCGCAGCGTCCCCTGCGGAACCATCCAGATCGCAATACCTTCCAGCAAAATTCCCGAGAGGTTAGCCTTGTATGAACGCCAACGACCTGACCCTGCTTGCTCGCGCTGAAGTACGCGAATTGGCCAGTTACAACGCCGGCCTCGCCTCTGATGCAGTGCGCAAACGCTTCGGTCTGACACGCGTCGCTAAATTGGGCAGCAATGAAAACCCAATGGGCACCGCCCCCGCTGTCAACGCCGCGACCACCCAAGCCTGTCATGAGATTGCGCTGTACCCCGACTCTGGCTGCCAGGCACTGCGCTCCGCACTCTCGGAAAAACTTGATGTTCCGGAAGATCGCTTCGTGTTCGGCAACGGTTCTGAGGATTTGCTGAGTGTCATCAGTCGAGTGTTTCTGGACCATGATGATGAAGTGGTTACCGTAGTGCCCTCATTCGGTTTGCATTTCATTTTTCCAGTGGCAGCCGGCGCTCGGGTAATCGGTGTTCCCATGACCGACCAAGGCACTTTTGACGTGGCGGCGATGATTTCCGCCCTTACACCGCATACCCATGTGCTGATGTTTTCCTGTCCCTCCAATCCGGTTGGCTGCACCTTGAGCGCAATCGAATTGAAGCAATTGCTCGATGCATTACCTCCCAAGTGCTTGCTGGTGTTTGACGAAGCCTATTACGAATACGCTCAATGGGAGCCTGAGTACCCAGACTGCCTAGGCTTGATCCAGGCCAGCGGCAAGCCGTTTATCCTGCTTCGAACCTTCTCCAAGGCCTATTCATTGGCAGGTTTACGCATCGGCTATGGCATTGTCAGCGACCCGCTACTGGCCGATTTGATCAATCGCCTGCGCACCCCCTTCAACGTAAACCGAGTGGCCCAAGCCGCTGCGGTCGCCGCGCTGGCCGATGAAAATCATCTGAATGCCGGCCTCTCCCACGTCGCCAGCGAACGCCGACGACTGGAGATCGCACTGCAAGAGCAAGGCATCACAACTGCCCCCTCCATGGCCAACTTCCTCTTTTTCAGCACCCCTTATCCTGCCGAAATCATCAACCAGGCATTACTGCGCGAAGGGGTCATCATCAAGCCTTGGCGCGAAGCGGGATATACTCAGTACTTGCGGGTATCCATAGGAAGCTGTGAGGATAACGATCTTTTCCTCCATTCCTTGGCAAGAGTCCTTGCCGCACAAGAGACACGGACCGACTGATGATCAAAAATGCACCACAAGCGCTCTACCGACGCGCGAAGGAATTTGTGCTGGACCAACTTCGAGCGGGCGTTTGGAAACCTGGCGACCTGATCTACTCAGAGAACCAGTTGGTGCAAGAGCTGGGCATCTCGCGCATGACCGTCAATCGAGCCCTGCGCGAGCTGACCGAAGAAGGTCTATTGGTACGGATTTCAGGTGTTGGAACATTCGTAGCCGAAAGCAAGCCGCAATCGAACCTGTTGCGCATCACCAACATCGCTGACGAGATTCTCGCTCGGGGTCATAGTTACGGCTGTCGCGTCCTGCACCTGGGACGCGAATCCGCATCGATGTCAGTCGCTTCCGCCCTGGGCCTGCCCACGGGCTCTTCGGTTTTTCATCTGGTTTGTGCGCACAGCGAAGAAGACGTGCCAGTGCAGCTTGAGGATCGTTACGTCAATCCCGAGCTGGTGCCAGAGTTCCTGAAACAAAAATTCGGCGAACACCTGCAACCGGCAAAATACCTTTTGCAAGTCATCAAGCCCGACGAAATGGAACATATCGTAGAGGCCTGCCACCCCAGCGCAGAGGAGAGCAAACATCTGCAAATCGATGCAACCGAACCTTGCCTGGCCCTCATACGCCGGACTTGGAGCCAAAACAAAATTGTCACCTTTGTGCGGCTCGTCCACCCCTCCTCCCGCTATCGACTGGGTAGTCGCTTACCCATGAATGCAGCTCACAGAGACGTCTGACTCTTCGACACATCTGCCGTAAAACTTGACCAACGCCGCTTCCAAAGGGCGTCGGTCGCTTTCTGATTCATACATCACAATAGACCCAGGCCCTACGCCCGTAGTGACCGGAAAAAACGAAACTGCTCACCCCCCTCCCCTCAGCGTTTCCAGCCCTTCTTCCACCCATGCACATCCGAGCAGATAAATGGCTGCTTGATTGGCTATGCCTGTATGTACAAGTATGTATTTACGCGGTAAAGTCGATCCGTCACCTCGACACGCTTAAACCAAAAAATGGGCTCTGTGTACCACTCCCATAGCGACACACACGAGCTCCGTACCGCATCCGTGCGCTCAAGCGCTCTTTGGTCCTTAGGAATAAAAACAATGAAAAAATCTATTTTGACCCTCTCTGTACTGGCGTTGTGTGTGGCTGGCAGCTTTGCCTCGGCCAAGGAGTACAAGGAGTTGCGGTTCGGCGTTGACCCCTCTTATGCCCCTTTCGAGTCCAAAGCTGCCGACGGTAGCCTGGTGGGCTTTGACATCGACTTAGGCAATGCGATTTGTGCTGAATTGAAAGTGAAGTGCAAATGGGTCGAGAGTGATTTTGACGGCATGATTCCCGGCCTGAAAGCCAACAAATTCGACGGCGTGATCTCCGCCATGACCGTGACATCCTCGCGCGAAAAGGTCATCGACTTCTCCGATGAGCTGTTCTCCGTTCCTACCTCCTTCGTTTTCAAGAAAGGCTCCGGCCTGACCGAAGATATCAAGACGCTCGTCGGCAAGACGGTTGGTTATGAGCAAGGCACCACCGAGGAAGCTTATGCAAAGGCCGTACTGAACAAAGCCGGAGTCAAAACCCAAGCCTATGCCAACCAGGATCAGGTCTATTCGGACTTGGTGACTGGCCGTCTCGATGCCTCGATCCAGAATATGTTGCAAGCCGAAATGGGCTTCTTGAAGTCGCCGCAAGGGGCAAATTTTGAGGTAAGTAAAGCAGTCGAGCATGAACTGTTGCCCGCGAAAACCGCGGTAGGTCTCGCCCAAGGCAACGCCGATCTCAAGGCCCTGATAAACAAAGGCATCAAGGCACTGCATGAGGATGGCAGCTATGTAGCCATCCAGAAAAAACACTTTGGTGATCAGAATATCTACAGCGGTAAATAACACGCTGCGCCCATTTTCGGATGGGCGTTTTTCTTGATTGACGAAGGGCTGTCCAATGCTAGAAAACCTATTGCAGACTCTAGGCTTCAGCCTAAAGGGTTTCGGCCCGCTGTTGCTGCAAGGCTCCTGGATGACTGTCAAATTATCCGCACTGTGCTTGTTGCTGAGCGTGGGCCTGGGATTGATCGGTGCCAGCGCGAAACTCTCGAAGTCAGCCTTGCTACGCATCCCTGCGCAAGCCTACACCACGCTTATCCGCGGCGTGCCCGACCTGGTCTTGATGCTGCTGATCTTCTATAGCCTTCAGACGTGGCTGACGAATCTGACCGATGCCTTTGGCTGGGAATATATCGAAATCAATCCGTTCAGCGCAGGGGTCATCACCCTGGGCTTCATCTACGGTGCGTATTTCACCGAAACCTTCCGCGGAGCGATTCTCGCCGTTCCAAAGGGGCAATTAGAAGCAGCCACGGCCTATGGCCTGACCCGCGCCCAACGATTCCGCCTGGTGCTTTTCCCGCAAATGATGCGCTTTGCATTACCGGGCATTGGCAACAACTGGATGGTGATCCTGAAAGCGACCGCACTGGTCTCGATCATTGGTCTGGCTGACTTGGTCAAGGTTGCCCAGGATGCAGGAAAGAGTTCCTATCAACTGTTCTTCTTCCTCGTCCTTGCAGCGTTGATCTATTTGGTTATCACCACCGCGTCAAACTATGTCTTGCGCAGGCTGGAAAGTTTTTACGCCGCAGGAACTCGGGAGGCCGTGCGATGATCGAGCTATTGCAAGAATATTGGAAACCCTTCCTGTACCACGATGGTTATCACATCACGGGCTTGGCGATGACACTATGGCTGCTCAGTGCCTCGCTCTTCTTCGGCTTCTTGATGGCGGTCCCGCTGTCGATTGCCAGGGTATCAAGCAACCTTTTCGTGCGCTGGCCCGTGCAGTTCTATACCTATTTGTTCCGTGGCACGCCTCTGTATATACAGCTACTGATCTGCTACACCGGCATCTACAGCCTCGCTGCGGTGCGCTCCCAACCGCTGCTTGATGCATTCTTTCGCGATGCATTGAACTGCACCATCCTGGCCTTTGCCTTGAACACTTGCGCCTACACCACGGAGATCTTCTCCGGGGCGATTCGCAACATGAATCATGGTGAAGTCGAAGCAGCGAAGGCCTTTGGGCTTCGAGGATGGAAGCTTTACACCTACATCATCATGCCGTCTGCATTGCGTCGCTCACTGCCGAACTACAGCAACGAAGTGATACTGATGCTGCATTCCACCACGGTCGCCTTCACCGCCACGGTACCGGACATCCTCAAGGTTGCCAGAGATGCCAATTCAGCAACATTTCTGACCTTCCAATCGTTCGGCATCGCCGCAGCGATTTACCTCGCTATCACTTTCTCTCTGGTCGGTCTGTTCCGTCTGGCTGAGCGCCGTTGGCTGTCGTTCCTCGGCCCAGCTCATTAATTCAGGGTGCTTGAATATGTACAAACTGACCGTAGAAAACCTGCATAAAAGCTATGGCGACCACGAAGTCCTCAAGGGTGTTTCGCTGAACGCAAAGGCCGGAGACGTCATTAGCCTGATCGGTGCCAGCGGGTCGGGCAAAAGCACCTTTTTGCGCTGTATCAACTTTCTGGAAATCCCTAGCAACGGCGCCATGAGCCTCGACAATCAGCCGATACGCATGATCCATGACCACCACGGCATGCGCGTTGCAAATGCAGATGAACTGCAGCGGCTGCGCACGCGACTGGCGATGGTATTCCAGCATTTCAATCTGTGGAGCCACATGACCGTGCTCGACAACATCACAATGGCCCCTCGCCGAGTGTTGGGGGTCAGCAAGAAGGATGCAGAGGAGCTGGCTCGGCGTTACCTGGACAAGGTTGGTTTACCATCGCGAGTTGCCAATCAATACCCGGCCTTTCTCTCGGGCGGCCAACAGCAGCGCGTCGCGATAGCCCGGGCGCTGGCCATGGAACCGGAAATCATGCTGTTCGACGAACCCACTTCTGCCCTGGATCCTGAACTCGTGGGAGAAGTGCTGAAGGTCATTCAGGGCCTCGCCGAAGAAGGCCGAACCATGATCATGGTGACGCACGAAATGAGCTTCGCTCGTAAGGTATCGAACCAGGTGTTGTTCTTGCACCAAGGGCTCGTAGAAGAGCAAGGGCCGCCTGAGGAAGTGCTGGGGAACCCTAAGAGCGAGCGTTTGCAGCAATTTCTCAGCGGCAATCTGAAATAACCGAAGTGCCTTAAGCCGGCTGGACGCTTACCGCGCCTGAAAAATGTTTTCAGGCGCGCGATTGCGGCCGGAATGGTTCGCCGTTCTGTTGACTAGAAGAGCCCCGTGCGAGAGCAATCCCAGCGCCTTGCTATGGCTCAGCTCATGATCCCTGGCTGAAACTGTCACAGCGCGCCCAGTGCGCAAAGCTTGATGGCAAAACCTGCATCAATGCCATTCGAACGAAAAAACTAATCACGTGAAGATATTCATGCCGACAACAATAGCGGTCAAAAATCTGCTTGATTAAGCTTGTATATACATGATTATATTTACTCGCCCGATGTAGCGAAAACCAACAATAAGCTGCAAGTCATTTCGAGAGGATTACCGGTGAGCAAACCACTCCATTTCCGCAATATCGAAATCCGCGCCCCTCGCGGTAACACGCTGACCGCCAAGAGCTGGCTGACCGAAGCGCCGCTGCGGATGTTGATGAACAACCTCGATCCGGAAGTGGCCGAGAACCCCAAGGAGTTGGTGGTCTACGGTGGCATCGGCCGCGCGGCGCGCAACTGGGAGTGCTACGACAAGATCGTCGAAAGCCTCACCAACCTGAACCACGACGAAACCCTGCTGGTGCAATCCGGCAAGCCGGTGGGCGTGTTCAAGACCCACAGCAACGCCCCGCGCGTCCTGATCGCCAATTCCAACCTGGTGCCGCACTGGGCCAGTTGGGAACACTTCAACGAACTCGACGCCAAGGGCCTGGCCATGTACGGCCAGATGACCGCCGGCAGCTGGATCTACATCGGCAGCCAGGGCATCGTGCAAGGCACCTATGAAACCTTCGTCGAGGCCGGTCGCCAACATTACGATTCCAACCTCAAGGGCCGCTGGGTCCTGACCGCCGGCCTGGGCGGCATGGGCGGTGCGCAACCGTTGGCCGCGACCTTGGCCGGTGCATGCTCGCTGAACATCGAGTGCCAGCAGGTGAGCATCGATTTCCGCCTGAAAACCCGCTACGTCGACGAGCAGGCCAAAGACCTCGACGACGCCCTGGCGCGCATCGAGAAATACACCGCCGAAGGCAAGGCGATTTCCATCGCGCTGTGTGGGAACGCGGCCGAGATCCTGCCGGAAATGGTCCGTCGTGGTGTGCGTCCGGACATGGTCACCGACCAGACCAGCGCCCACGACCCCCTCAACGGCTACCTGCCGGCCGGCTGGACCTGGGACGAATACCGTGCCCGCGCCAAGACCGAGCCCGCCGCCGTGGTGAAGGCCGCCAAGCAATCGATGGCCGTGCACGTCAAAGCCATGTTGGCCTTCCAGAAAATGGGTGTGCCGACCTTCGACTACGGCAACAACATCCGCCAGATGGCCCAGGAAGAAGGCGTCGAGAATGCCTTCGACTTCCCGGGTTTCGTCCCGGCTTACATCCGTCCGCTATTCTGCCGTGGCATCGGCCCGTTCCGCTGGGCGGCGCTGTCGGGTGACCCGCAGGACATCTACAAGACCGACGCCAAGGTCAAGGAACTGATCCCCGACGACGCCCACCTGCACAACTGGCTGGACATGGCCCGCGAGCGCATCAGCTTCCAGGGCTTGCCGGCACGGATCTGCTGGGTTGGCCTGGGCCAGCGCGCCAAGTTGGGCCTGGCGTTCAACGAGATGGTGCGCAGCGGTGAGCTGTCGGCGCCGATCGTCATCGGCCGTGACCACCTCGATTCCGGTTCCGTGGCCAGCCCGAACCGTGAAACCGAATCCATGCAGGACGGTTCCGACGCCGTTTCCGACTGGCCACTGCTCAATGCCCTGCTCAACACCGCCAGTGGTGCGACCTGGGTGTCACTGCACCACGGTGGCGGCGTCGGCATGGGCTTCTCCCAGCATTCGGGCATGGTGATCGTCTGCGACGGCACCGACGAAGCGGCCGAGCGGATTGCCCGCGTGCTGCACAACGACCCGGGCACGGGCGTGATGCGCCATGCCGATGCCGGTTACCAGATCGCCATTGATTGCGCGAAAGAGCAAGGCTTGAACCTGCCAATGATCACTCTTGTTAAAGGAGCCACAGCATGAAAACTCTTAACGTTATCCCAGGCCAACTGAGCCTTGCCCAACTGCGTGACGTTTACCAGCGTCCGGTGAAAATTACCCTCGACCACAGTGCCTCTGCGCAAATTGAAGCCAGTGTCGCTTGCGTGGAACAGATCCTCGCCGAGAATCGCACCGCCTACGGTATCAATACCGGTTTCGGCCTGCTGGCCTCGACCCGTATCGCCAGTGAAGATCTGGAAAATCTGCAACGTTCGCTAGTACTGTCCCACGCCGCTGGTGTGGGTGAGCCGATCAGCGATGCGCTGGTGCGGTTGATCATGGTGCTCAAGGTCAATAGCCTCAGCCGTGGTTTCTCCGGCATACGCCGCGTGGTGATCGATGCTCTGATAGCATTGATCAACGCCGAGGTGTATCCGCATATTCCGTTAAAAGGTTCGGTCGGCGCATCTGGTGACTTGGCACCTTTGGCGCACATGTCCCTCGTGCTGCTGGGAGAAGGCAAAGCCCGTCATAAGGGCGAATGGCTGGAAGCCACCGAAGCACTGAAGGTGGCCGGTTTGGCGCCGTTGACGCTGGCTGCCAAAGAGGGTTTGGCGTTGCTCAACGGTACCCAGGTGTCCACTGCTTATGCTCTGCGCGGTTTGTTCGAGGGTGAAGACCTGTTTGCAGGCGCCTTGGCCATCGGTGCGTTGACGGTCGAAGCTGTCTTGGGCTCCCGCTCGCCGTTTGACGGACGTATCCATGCCGCTCGCGGCCAGAAGGCCCAGATTGATACAGCTACTGCTTATCGCGACCTGCTGGGCCAAAGCAGTGAGGTCGCCGATTCGCACAAAGACTGCGGCAAGGTCCAAGACCCCTACTCTCTACGCTGCCAACCTCAAGTCATGGGCGCATGCCTGACCCAGCTCCGTCAGGCCGCGGAAGTATTAGTCGTCGAAGCGAATGCCGTATCCGATAACCCACTGGTCTTTGCCGTTGAAGGTGACGTGATCTCTGGCGGCAACTTCCATGCCGAGCCAGTGGCCATGGCCGCAGACAATATGGCATTGGCCATTGCTGAAATCGGCTCGCTGAGCGAGCGCCGCATTTCGTTGATGATGGACAAACACATGTCACAACTGCCGCCGTTCCTGGTAGCCAATGGCGGCGTGAACTCGGGCTTCATGATTTCTCAGGTGACAGCAGCAGCGCTGGCCAGCGAGAACAAGGCGCTGGCTCACCCCCATTCCGTAGACAGCCTGCCCACATCCGCCAATCAGGAAGATCACGTATCGATGGCACCCGCCGCCGGCAAACGGTTGTGGGAAATGGCTGAAAACACCCGTGGAATCCTGGCTGTGGAGTGGCTAGCGGCCTGCCAAGGTCTGGACTTGCGTGACGGCTTGAAGACGTCGCCCAAGCTGGAACTGGCCAGGAAGAGCCTGCGAAGCAAAGTGGCCTATTACGAGAAGGATCGCTTCTTCGCGCCGGATATCAATGCGGCCAGTGAATTATTGGCTTCCGGCTGCTTGAACGACTTGGTATTGAACACATTGTTGCCCAGCATCTGATAGATGATATCCGCCATGAACAAATGATGACTGCGTTAGGCACAGCGCTTTATGGGCTGTGCCTAACGCGCGTAGGCGATCGCCTCGAAATACTGACACTCAAATCCACCGGGCCATCACAAGGATGACCGCTGGAAGTGCTAATCCTGCCAGCATGGTCTGGCAAGCGATGATCCCAGCCATAAGGGGGGCGTCTCCCCCTAATTGCCTTGCCATGATGTAGGAGGATGAGGCTGTGGGCAGTGCCTGGAATAGAAGTGCTGCAACCGCGGCCTTTCCTTCAAGTTCGAACAGGTGGCACGCCCAAAGCGTAACCAGTGGCATGATTAGAAACTTGGTCAGCGACGAGTAACCCACCGGGCGAAACCATTGCCTTATGCTTCCGAACTCAAGCGCAGCACCAACGCAGAGCAATCCGAGTGGCAGTGACGCTTGTCCCAAGGCCTTGAGCATCGGCTCAATACCGACAGGCAGTCCCCAGCCCGAGACCTGGACCAATCCGCCGGCGAAGCACGCGAGTATCAGTGGGTTCAATGCCAACTGCTTGAGGACTTTGCTAAATGGCATCCTGCCGGCTGATCCGTACTTCGCGAACACCATTACGCACAGAATGTTCACACTGGGCACTATGGCCGCATTCGCGACCGCTGCCAGGGCTATACCCTGCACACCGAACAAGCCCGCGGCTGCCGACACGCCTACGTAATTATTGAAACGTATTCCCCCCTGAAAAACCGAAGTGAACGCAGCATCGTCCATGGTGATCAGCGACTTCGCGCCCAACAACATTAGCGATACCACCACAGTCGAGAATACGAGCACCGAAACCATGCTTTGATAGGGCACGCCATCAAGGTTCGCGGTCGCCAGTCCGTGAAAGAAAAGAGAAGGCAGCAACACGTAATACGCCAAGCGCTCTGCCTGTGCCCAAAAAGTATCCATCAGAAATTGACGACGCTTGAGCCACGCGCCCAGGACGATCAGTAGTGCGATGGGTAACAAGGCAGTCAACAAGGAAAGGGTCATACGCGTGCCTTGGTTTTTTGTGCCGACGGTTTACATCCCACAATCAGTCGGCTCATCAGCGGCATGCCTACGGTAGGTCCAGTGATCATGGTGCCCTTAAGAACTCACTTGAATGAGGACCACGATAAGAGGTCGGACTCCAAAATAAAAACGTTTTAAACTTCAGCAATCAACAAGTACTACTCATGGTTTGCCGAGCAACGAATGCGCTTTCACCGCGTTCGCCAGGGCCCCTGCCAGTCGCCCAAGCGGACGATCTTCGCGCTCCAGCAATACCACGCGCCTGGTTTTTTGAGGCATGCCGAACGGCTCGACGGCCAGTGTCGTCAGGCTTACGACTTGATGTTCGGAGAGTGGAATGATGGATACGCCCAGCCCGCTTGAGACCATCTGGATAATCGCATCCTGGCTATCCAATTCCATGCTGGTCTGCACGCGCAGCCGCATAGCACGAAGCTCTCGCTCAATGGTACGACCTGCCCAGGCGCGACGATCAAATCGAATGAATGGCTGGCTTTTGAGTAGAAGCTTCAAGTCCTCATGCGCGTGTGATGTTGGCGCGATGATCCAGAACCCTTCCTCGTAAAGTACGGTGCTTGCGAGGCCGTAAGGGTGTGGCTTCACCGGCTCCGTGGTGATCGCAACGTCAAGCTCGCCCGCCTCTACGCGCGTGGCCAACTCAGCGGACATTCCCGACGCAACAGTGATGCGCAGGTGAGGATGCTCAGCACGCATTGCCGACAACGCGAGGGGCAACACGCTCGCCAGCGCTGTATGAATGGCACCGATTCTGAGCCTGCCGCGCAACTCAGTGTCGCCTCCAATCTCGGAGGAGATCCCGTCGTATAAGGCTAGAATTTCTCGCGCGCGCTCAACGGCAATATGGCCTGCATCCGTCAGCACCGGCAACCGTCGTGAGCGGTCAAACAGGAGCGTATTGAAATCCTCCTCCAATGACCGAACATGAAGGCTGACCGCTGATTGGGTCAGGTGCACGGCGTCCGCTGCCCGAACAAAAGAACCGTATTGGGCAATGGCAAGCAGTGTTCGAAGCGCGCGTAATGACATGGCCATTCATCCTGCAAATTGATGGCCGAGCTTACCAGTTGGGCAGGCGCATGGTTTGGATGAAGCCTCGTTCCTGCCTGGTGATGGTCGCGCGCTTTATACCGGAGTGACCGTGGATTTCTAAGAGCGATAATGACTGAAGCTTTGCGGTTTCAGTCATTTAGCTAGACAGTCCGGCAGTGTGCTCACTGTCGCTCGTCTTTCGGACCGGGCTCATGTCACGACAAAACATTCGCCTGTACTCAGACGGCGAGGTGCCGAGCTGAACGCCGAATTGTTGCCTCAAGGATAAGGGGGTGCCAAACCCTGCTTCACCCGCCACACACTCAATGGGCAGGTCAGTCGTTTCCAACAGTTCCTGCGCCCTGACAACGCGCTGGGCATTCAACCATTTAGAGACGGTGCTGCCGGTAGCCTCCCTGAAGCGCCGAGTGAAAGTGCGCCGACTCATCTTTGCCCTGTCCGCCAGGACGTCGAGCGTCAGGTCACTGGACAGATTCATCCGAGCCCATTCCAGTACATCAGACAAATGCGTCTCTCTAGATAGGTGCGGCACAGGATATTCTATGTATTGAGCCTGTCCTCCCTGCCTATGTGGCGGTGTGACCAGCATTTTCGCGGTGCGATTCGCGGCCTCGGCTCCAAGTCGTTCGCGAACCAAATGAAGGCAACAATCAATTGCCGCCACGGTTCCTGCTGACGTCACGATATTCTCAGCGCTGACATAAAGCACTTCTGGCCTGAAACGAACATTTGGGAAGCGTCGCGCAAACTCGTCTCGAGCAGTCCAATGCGTGGTCGCTTCTTTGCCATCAAGTAGCCCGGCATCTCCAAGCACGAATGCGCCTAGACACAACCCAACGATGAGCTTTCCTTCGGAATTGGCGAGTTGAAGCGCTTTCACAAGTTCGGCAGATGCACAAACCGCTTGATCCCCCCACGCAGGGATGATGATCAGGTCAGATGCCGCCATCAATTCCAGGCCCTGAGTGACCTCTAAACCGAGGCCTTGATCGCTTGCCACCATTCCCGGCGTCTCTGCGCAGTATTTGATCTCGTAATGAGGTTCGCCAGGCGCGGACTGAGTTGCCCCCAACACCATCCCGGGTACAGAAAGATGGAACAGGCTTACGCCATCAAAAGCCAAGACAGCAACACGTATGGAATGCATCAGGTAGCCTCGGTTTGGCCCAATGGGCTTGTCGTTACGCTCGCAGGTATCTGGGCGCGCGCCCTCGGTTAAATGCTTGGCAGAGGCTGAATTGAGCTGTCGCCTCCCCCTCTTTCCGTTCTGGAAACGAAAAACTGATTGGCCCGATTATATCGAAATATGTCATTCAGGCCACTGTCAGCCTTGAAAGCATTCAGCAAGAATGAAGCCTTGAGGTACCAACTGGAGACTGAATTCATGAGTTTTAAAACGCTTCGCGTTGCACTAAGCATGGCTTGCGCAGCCGCGACCACGTCGGCATTCGCGGGCACAAATGCCCCAACGGCACCTGACGCGTCCCCTAAAATGGATCTACAGCAAGTTCGTAACGCGACGGCCAAAATCACCTACGGTGAAACGACATTCCTGATCGATCCGATGCTCGCCAAAAAGGGCGCTTACCCGGGATTTGAAAATACCTACCGCAGTAACCTTCGAAATCCATTGGTTGATCTGACCGAGTCACCTTCTGAGGTTATCGCCGGCGTCGACGCAGTGATCCTCACGCACACGCACCTTGATCACTGGGACGACGCCGCGCAAAAAGCCCTACCTAAAGACATCCCTTTATTCACTCAACATGAGGACGATGCGAAGCTGATTCGTTCACAAGGCTTCAAGAATGTGCGCGTCCTGGAAGGCGACGCTGAATTCGGCGGCGTCAGAATTACGAAAACCGGTGGTCAACATGGCACAGATGAAATGTATGCCGTGCCAGCCCTGGCAAAGCCGTTAGGTGAAGCCATGGGGGTGGTCTTTCAAGCGCCAGGCTACAAGACCCTTTACCTTGCCGGTGACACGGTCTGGCGTAAAGAGGTAGACCAGACCATTGAGAAGTATCACCCCGAAGTGATCGTACTGAATGCAGGCAAGGCAATGATGACCGGATATGAGGGGTCGATCATCATGGGTGAGGAAGATGTTCTACGCGCCGCTCAGGCTGCGAAATACGCGAAGATCGTCGCCGTACACATGGATGCAATCAATCACATGTCCCTGACTCGTCAAGAACTGCGCACCTATGTCAAGAAGCACGGTATTGAGAACCGTGTAGCGATTCCGGAAGACGGCGCTTCACTGGAGTTCTGATTTATTGTGCCCCAGTTGACGCTGGTTTACCGACGCAAACAGCTCGACCCAAGAAAATGTCATCACGTTGTTTCCTTACGGGTAACTGATCTCAAGCAGCAGTTGGATGCCCTTGATTCCGGGTGTCGACTAGACTCTAGGGCCCTTCGGGGCCCTTGATTTCAATTGTTTCCCAATAGACAAGGGGGGGCGTAAACCCCTACGGTAGATTTCGACTTACCAGGTCAAAGCGCTCAACGATCGGCATAATCGACTTCGAGAGGATCTTAATGCCGCAAAATCCAGAATAATTTAAAGGGATCAATACCAATCATGAAAGATGCCACCATCGCACTGCACCATGGCTTCACGTCGGACCCGACCACCAAGGCTGTCGCAGTGCCTATCTATCAGAATGTTGCCTTCGAATTCGATAACGCCCAACACGGCGCCGACCTTTTCAACCTGGACGTGCCGGGCAACATTTACACCAGAATCATGAACCCCACCAATGATGTGCTGGAACAAAGGATGGCCGCCCTCGAAGGCGGCGTGGCAGGGCTGGCCGTATCGGCCGGCAGCGCGGCAATCCATTATGCGATCCAAACGTTAACCCGCGCAGGTGACAATATCGTCACCACTCCACAGCTCTATGGCGGCACCTACACTCTCTTCGCACACCTGTTGCCAAGCTTTGGCGTGGATGTGCGTTTTGCCCGAGATGACTCTGCCGAGGCTATCGCCGAACTGATCGACGACAACACCAAGCTGGTGTACTGCGAAAGCATCGGCAACCCGGCGGGTAACATCATTGATCTCGAAGCCTTGGCTGAAGCTGCTCACACCCGCGGCGTACCGCTGATGGTCGATAACACGGTGGCTACGCCTATCCTGTGCAAACCGATTCAGTTTGGGGCGGATATTGTTGTGCATTCCGTGACCAAGTACGTCGGCGGGCATGGCAACTCCCTAGGCGGTGTGATTATCGACAGCGGCAACTTCCCCTGGACCCAATACCCGGAAAAATTTCCCAGCCTCAACCAGCCCGAGCCGGCGTACCATGACGTGATTTATACCGAGAAGTTCGGGCCCGCCGCCTTCATCGCGCGCGCACGCACAGTGCCATTGCGCAACACCGGCGCGGCACTGGCACCCATGAACGCGTTCCTGCTGCTGCAAGGCCTGGAAACGCTCGCGCTGCGCATGGAGCGTCACACCGACAACGCCCTGAAAGTTGCGCAATTCCTGCAGAGCCATGCTGAAGTGGAATGGGTCAGCTACGCCGGCCTCCCGGACCATCCTCATCACGCACTGGCACAAAAATACATGCAGGGTAAACCGTCGGCGATCCTATCGTTTGGTTTGAAGGGCGGCTATGACGCAGGCGTGCGCTTCTATGATGCTCTGCAAATCTTCAAGCGACTGGTCAATATCGGTGACGCCAAGTCGCTTGCCTGCCATCCGGCCTCCACTACCCATCGGCAAATGAACCAGCAGGAACAAGCAAAGGCTGGCGTGAAGCCCGAAATGATTCGTCTGTCGGTAGGAATTGAGGCGATTGAGGACTTGATCGCTGATTTGCACCAAGCCCTGGGGCCAACTCAACGTCGAGGCTAGTCGTCGCCGCGACGATACGCGTTCCTGAGTATGACGAAGGCATCCGAAAAAATCCGGCTCGAGCGTCCTGACGCTTACGGCCGGATCCGGGTTTCAACTGCGACCTCGGGTGACAAAGCAATCGAGTGCGGAAATTCGGGAGCATAGCCAGGAAAGTCGTACAACCCAGGTTGAAAGATCAGGCGACGGGAACAGCCATGTACTCAATTTTTGATGAAATCGGGTCGCCTGTAATTGAATTTTGGATGAACTAATCGCGTGGTTTTGAGCAGGCCGATTTTAAGAAATGGTGAACACAAAAAAAGCGACCCTGAGGTCGCTTTTTTTGTGTTTCGATGTAGTTCAGAAGAACTACAAAGAACAATATTTGGAGCGGGAAACGAGACTCGAACTCGCGACCCCGACCTTGGCAAGGTCGTGCTCTACCAACTGAGCTATTCCCGCGTCTTGGTGTGGCGCATTCTATAGATTCAGATTACGCCGTCAACCCTTTGATTCAAAAAAGTTTTATTTCGGCTCCACATCCGTCCGCAGATGCGGCCAGGCGGCGCGCAGGTATTGGACCATCGACCACAGCGTAAGCCCTGCGGAAACCAGCAACAGCGCATAGCCCAACAGCACCCAGAAACTGAAATCCGAAGGGTTGGCCAGCAGGATCACCAGGGCGAGCATCTGCGCGGCGGTTTTCCATTTGCCGAGGTTCGACACCGCGACCTGGGCGCGGGCGCCCAGTTCGGCCATCCATTCACGGAGCGCCGAGACGACGATTTCGCGGCCGATGATCACCGCCGCCGGCAAGGTCAGCCAGAGGTTGCCGTGCTCTTGCACCAGCAGCACCAGGGCCACCGCGACCATCAGCTTGTCGGCCACCGGATCGAGGAAGGCACCGAACGGCGTGCTCTGCTCGAGGCGTCGGGCCAGGTAACCGTCCAACCAGTCCGTCGCGGCGGCGAAGGCAAAGACCGAGGCGGAGGCCACGTAGCTCCAGTGGTACGGCAAATAGAACAGCAAAATGAAGATCGGAATGAGCAGGACGCGTAGAACGGTAATCAGATTTGGGATATTCATCGGCACAACTGGCTGCGAGGTTGACGGGCATTCTACTCGCTGTGCAGGTTTGCATAAATCGACTCAGCGAGCTTTTTACTGATACCGGGTGCTTTGGCTATCTCCTCGATGCTGGCACGAGACAGTTCCTGCAATCCACCAAAATGTTTCAACAAGTCGCGACGGCGCGTCGGGCCGACGCCTGCCACACCTTCCAGTGTAGACGTACGGCGCGTCTTGCCGCGACGGGCACGGTGGCCGGTGATGGCGAAACGGTGGGCTTCGTCGCGGATCTGCTGGATCAGGTGCAGCGCCGGCGAATCGCCCTTGAGGGTGAATTCATGGGCGGCATCGTTGAGATACAAGGTCTCGAAACCGGCCTTGCGCGTCGCGCCCTTGGCCACGCCCAGCAGGATCAGGTCGGGCACCATCAGTTCATTGAGCACATCGCGGGCCATGGACAACTGGCCCTTGCCGCCGTCCACCAGCAAGATGTCCGGCAACTTGCCCTCCCCGTCCTTGAGCTTGCCGAAGCGCCGCATCAACGCCTGGTGCATCGCCGCATAGTCATCGCCCGGCGTGACGCCTTCGATGTTGTAGCGGCGGTAATCGGACTTGATCGGGCCCTCCGGACCAAACACCACGCAGGACGCCACGGTCGCCTCGCCACTGGAATGGCTGATGTCGTAGCACTCCAGTCGCTGCGGCGGCTCGTCCAGGTTGAGGACATCGGCCAGGGCCTCGAACCGCGCCGCCACGTGCTGCCGGTTGGCCAGGCGCGCGCCCAGGGCCTGCTCGGCGTTGGTCACGGCCAGTTGCTGCCAACGGGCACGGGTGCCGCGAACGCGATGGCTGATGGTCAGTTCACGACCGCGAAGCTTGTCGATGGCTTCGATCAGGGCCGGGAAATCGTCATGGACCACATTGACGATCAACTCGGCAGGCAAGTCGCGCTCCGGACTGCTGATGTAGTACTGGCCCAGGAAAGCCGCCATGACCTCGGCCACGTCCTCCTCGATACCCACTTGCGGGAAGAAGTTCTTGCTGCCCAGCACGCGACCGCCCCGCACGCTGATCAAATGCACGCAGGCGCCGCCCGGGTTGATGAACGCGGCGATTACGTCAACGTCACCGCTGCCACCTTCCATGCTTTGCTGGTCCTGCACGCGGCGCAGCAGGCCGATCTGGTCGCGCAGTTCCGCGGCCCGTTCGAACTCAAGGTTGACCGCCGCCTCCTCCATGGCCGCCGACAGTTCATCGGTCAGCGCATTGCTGCGGCCTTCCAGGAACATCACCGAGTGACGCACGTCCTCGGCGTAGACCTGCGGCTCGACAAACCCCACGCACGGCGCCTTGCAGCGCTTGATCTGGTATTGCAGGCAGGGCCGGGTGCGGTTCTTGTAGTAGCTGTCTTCACACTGGCGAACGAAAAACGTCTTCTGCAACAGGCTGAGGCTTTCACGAATCGCCCCGGCGCTGGGATACGGGCCGAAATAGCGACCCTTGGCCTTTTTCGCGCCCCGATGGATGCTCAAGCGCGGAAAGGCCCCATCGGACAAAAACACGTAGGGGTAGGATTTGTCGTCGCGCAGCAGGATGTTGTAAGGCGGGCGCCATTCCTTGATCAGCGTCTGCTCGAGCAGCAGCGCCTCGGTTTCATTGGCGGTGATCGTCGTTTCGATTTGCGCGATGCGCCCCACCAGGGCGGCGGTCTTCGGCGCGAGGCCGGTCTTGCGAAAGTAACTGGCCAGGCGCTTCTTGAGGTTCTTGGCCTTGCCGACGTAAAGCAGGCGCGCCTCACTGTCGAACATGCGGTACACGCCGGGGCGACCGCTGCAAGTGGAGAGGAACGCGCTGGGATCAAACAATTCAGTCATGTTCAGGCGCTGGCATCGACCATGCCGTGGCGCACCGCCAACAGTGTCAATTCGACGTCACTGCTGATCGAAAGCTTCTCGAAGATACGGTAACGGTAGGTGTTGACGGTTTTAGGCGACAGGCACAGCTTGTCGGAGATGATCTGTACCTTCTGGCAACCGACAATCATCAGGGCAATCTGGATTTCCCGCTCCGACAGTGCGTCGAAGGGCGAATCGTTGGTTGGCTGGAACGACTTGATCGCCAATTGCTGGGCGATTTGCGGGCTGATGTAGCGCTGCCCGGCAAAAACCAGACGAATGGCCTGGACCATCTCGTTCAAGCCAGCGCCCTTGGTGAGGTAGCCCGCCGCGCCCGCCTGCAACAGCCGGGTGGGGAATGGGTCCTCTTCACAGACGGTCACTGCGACCACCTTGATGTCCGGGTGACTGCGCAGCAGCTTGCGCGTGGCTTCCAGGCCGCCGATGCCGGGCATCTTGACGTCCATCAGCACCACGTCGGGCTTCAATTCACGCGCCTTGATCAGGGACTCTTCCCCGGATTCAGCCTGGCCAACTACCTGCAGGCCATCGATGTCAGCCAGCATTCGTGTAATGCCCGTACGGACGAGATCATGGTCATCGACCACTAACACCCTAATCAAGCAGACACCTCACGATTTGGTCTTATTTGGGTTGCACGACACCTTAGCAAAAAAGCATCCCGCAGACCTAGCGCCAAGGGACAGATAAAAGTTACAACGCATCTTTATCGGCACGGTATCCGAGGCTTCAAGCACCGGCGTCTCGCTGCATCCTGAGGAAACACTCGTCCTCGCCGACGACCCGCAGGCCCATGCGTTCATACAACGCCCTGGCCGGATTATCCTTGAATACCGTCAGGCGCAGCGCCGGCCGACGCTCCAGCCTCACCAAGTCCCAAACCTGTCCGATCGCCCAGGTACCGGAGCCCTGTCCGCGAAACGCCTGGTCAATCTGCAATTCGCGAATGTACAACGCCCGGGCATCACGGCTGAGGCTGACAAAACCCAGCGCCTGGCCTGCCCGGCTGATGATCCAGTTCTGGCGAATGATCCAGGCCAGGTCGAACGCTTCGTCCTGCCAGAGCAAATCATGCCTGAGGTAATAAGCAAGCATGTTGTCGCAGGTCAGTTGCCGGGCGAAGTCGATATCCCCGTTCGTTGCGGCACGCCATTCGAAACTCATGAATACCTCGTTAAAGCACTGCCACCGGCATGACTTGCCCGGCCCAGCCGTTGGCGTCGCGGCGAACAATCACCAACCACTCGCCCGTGCCCGGTGCTGCCACGAGCAGCGAACCGTCCGGCCCCCAAATGGCGCTGCGGCCAGCCGATTCCCAACCGCCCGTGACGCCGCCATGATTCGCCATCAGCACGGTCATGGCGTGATGCCGGGCATAGCCTTGCAACAACGTCGTATCCGGCACGTAGCCACCCTCGGTGATCAACACCCCCGCGGCATACAGCGTCGCGCCCTGCCCGGCTGCCGCGGCCGCATGGCTGGCATGGGAAAAATCGGCACACACCGCCAGTGCGATGCGATCCTGCCCCATCGCCAGCATCGAGCCACCATGGCCCGGGGCGAAGGCGACTTCTTCCCCCGGGTGCAGGTGCTGCTTGCTGTACACCCCGAGGGAACCGTCGGCGCCGAGCACCAGCGCCCCGATCAACACCGGGCCGTCCGTCGACAGCCGAATCGGCATGCCCACCACTGTGGTCAGACCGAGCGCTTGCGCCAAATCACGCAGCGGTTGCAGTACGGCATCCTCCGGCAGAACCGCCAGGTCTGCCGCCAGGCCACGTTCGTAACCGGTGAGCGACAACTCAGGAAAGACCAGCAACTGCACCCCCTGTTCAGCGGCGGCCTGCATGAAACGCTGATGGCTCGCGAGGTTGGCGCGAGTGTCCCCCGCAATGGAAATCGACTGGGCGGCGGCGAAGGTTGGAACGGTCATGGTTCATCCCTGGAAGGCGGTGCAAACCTGAAGTGTGTCATAAAGCCCTGCGGACTCAAGCCAGGACGAACACTTACATGTCCTCGATAGAATTTTCTGATTGAACCGGCGCCCCGCCCTCTAGTAAGCTCAGGGCCATTCATCGGAGACAGACCATGTTCGACGCCCTATCACCGCTTAAAACCGCCAGCGCCCCGCGCTCGGTTGCGGCTGCCCGGGCGAACAGCGTTCAAACTCCGGTCAGCTTTTATTTTGGGTATTGGTTTAGCCACTGGCGCGCCTGATACCCAACCGGCGCCCACTTTAAACGGGTCGCCTTCCAGAGTTTTCCAAACCCCCGGTCGGCCTCCCGACCGGGGGTTTTGTTTTTTCGGCTCCAAACATTTTCAGCACCCGACAACTTGAGGATTGAACCATGAACTACGCCACTTATTACCGTTACGACAGTTTTTCCGCCTGGCGATTTACCAGCCACCGTTCGGGACAGCCTGCCGCCTCCGATCGGTCACCTACCGGTGGCAAGCCTCAATTGCGGGCCCATACGGCCAATTGTCGAACACCCCACTAGGACCGGCGCGCGGGAACGAACCCGCCACCCGTCCAGGAAGCCAAATCATGAATTCGTCCGTCTCCGCTTTGCCGCTGTCCACGCTCAATCCTGCCAACGAAGCCCTGACCCTGCGTCTGCCCAGCTCGTTGCAACTCAAGCAGCAATTGCCGCTCAGCACCACGTTGAGCCACCAAGTGAGTGCCCATCGCCAGGCCATCCGCGCGATCCTCGACGGTGAAGATGCCCGCCTGCTGGTCATCGTCGGCCCCTGCTCGATCCACGACCCGAAATCCGCCCTCGAATACGCCGCCAACCTGGCTCGCCTGGCCCACGAAGTGAGCGACAGCATGCTACTGGTCATGCGCGCCTACGTGGAAAAGCCCCGCACGACCGTCGGTTGGAAAGGCCTGGCCTACGACCCTGGCCTGGACGGCAGCGATGACATGGCCGCCGGCCTGACCTTGTCCCGGGCGCTGATGCGCGACGTACTCCAGTTGGGCCTGCCCGTCGCCACCGAACTGCTGCAACCCATGGCCGCCCATTACTTCGATGACCTGCTCAGTTGGGTCGCCATTGGCGCGCGCACCACCGAATCGCAGATCCACCGGGAAATGGCCAGCGGCCTGGGCATGCCGGTAGGGTTCAAGAACGGCACGGACGGCGGAGTCGGCATCGCCTGCGACGCCATGCGCTCTGCCGCCCACCCCCATCGGCATTTCGGCGTCGACAGCCAGGGGCATCCGGCGATCATCCAGACGCCGGGCAACCCCGACACCCACCTGGTGCTGCGCGGCGGCCATCGTGGGCCGAACTATGACCGCCAGAGCGTCACGCAGATACACCACGACCTGACCCGCCTGAAAATACCGGCGCGCATCATGGTGGATTGCAGCCACGCCAACAGCGGCAAAGACCCGTTGCGCCAGCCCCAGGTGTTCAATGACGTGCTGGAACAACGGCTGCAAGGGAACCGTTCCCTGATCGGCATGATGCTCGAAAGCCACCTGTTCGAAGGCTGCCAGCCGCTGGGCCCGTCGATGCGCTACGGCGTCTCGATCACCGATGGTTGCCTGGGCTGGGAGTCCACCGAGCAGCTATTGCGTGAGGCTCATCGCAAGCTGCATATAGGCACTGACTGACCTGACGCCATCGCGAGCAAGCTCGCTCCCACAGGACTCTGCGGTGTACCAGGATTTCAGGTACACCACCGCCCCCCCTGTGGGAGCGAGCTTGCTCGCGATAGCGGTATGTCAGGCGACATTGATGTTGACTGATACGACGCCATCGCGAGCAGGCTCGCTCCCACAGTTTTTGTCCCCGGGTGGCTGCTGGCTATGTGCGGCGATTGCTCAGGCCAGCTCCACTTCCCTGGGCTTTACCGTCGGCGCCACTTCGAAGCGGTCCGCCAGGAACGGCGTGATGTCCAGTGGCAGGGGTTCGTTGTTCACCAGTTTATCCAGCAGCACCCCGGTGATGGCCGAGGTCAGGATGCCGGTGCGAAAATGCCCGCAGGCGTTGAGGTAGCCCGCCACTCCGCGCATCGGCCCCAAGATCGGCAACTCATCGGGCGAACCCGGGCGCAGGCCGGCCCAGGTTCGTTTCAGATTGATGTCGATCAACTGCGGGATACAGCGCACCGCGCCTTGCACCAGCCCTTCGATCTCCGGATATGTCGTGGTCACGTCGAAGCCTTTGTCTTCCGTGGTGCTGCCAATCAGGATTTCGCCGTTGTCTTTCTGCGCCACATAGCAGTCGCTGGTGGTCAGGCAGCCGTTGAGGATTTTCGGCATGCGCTCGGTCAGCAGGATCTGGCCCTTGACCGGCTTGACCGGAATCCGCACGCCAGTGGCCTGCTCGCTCAGGTCCGCCGCCCAGGCACCGGCGGCGTTGATCAGGGTTCGGCAGTTGAACGTCCCCGCCTCGGCGGTTTGCACCCCGGTCACCCGCGTGCCGTTGCGCAGCACCTCGGTCACATGGGTATTGAAGAACAGGTCGACGCCGTTCTGTCGGGCGCCTTCGGTGTAGGCATCGGCCAGGCGGAACGGACTGACCTGGTGATCGCAGAGAAACTCCAGCGCGCCCAGGGCCTCATGGCTGACATTCGGCTCTGCCGCGCGCAGGGCCGCCTGGTCGAGCCAGCGCACCTGGTCTGCCAGGTGGGGAATGCAGGCGACGATGTGCTCAGCGTACGAACGGTCTTCCTCGTCGTAGATCACGAACTTGAGCCCGGTCTCCTCGAACTTGAAATCCATGCCGTGACGGTCGATCAATTCGCGGTGCAACTGCGGATACATTGCGTTGGATTGCAAGGCGAAATCGAAGAACGACTGGGGCAGGATGTGCGGGGTGCTGGCATCCACCGCCACAGCGGCGCCCTGGGTCTGGCGCTTGCGGTTGGCCGACATCATGCGAAAGAAGATCACCCCGCACCCCAGGCCCACCGACTCACCGATGGCCCACAGCCCACCCGCCGAAGCGCGGGTCGCGTTGCCGGGGCGCTTGGCGTCGATCAAGGCGATCTTCAGGTGTTTTCGCTTGGACAGTTGATAGGCGCACGAAGCCCCGATCACACCACCTCCGGCGATGACCACGTCATAGTCCTTAATCATGGGAAACGGCCTCCGTGGCGACGTTCTGGAACGCTGAAAAGGGAATCGGATCGATCGGAAAACGCGGCCTCAGCCAACCGACGTCGGCGCGACCGGTGGCTTCGCGCAAGCGGTCGCTGCAATAGCCAACGCACATCCGCCCCTGGCAATCGCCCATGCTCACGCGGGTGCGCATCTTCAGGCTGGCCATGTCCTGCACGCCTTGCGCCAGCGCCCGGTCGATGTCGGCGCGGGTGGCGTGTTCACAGCGGCAGATCACCGTGTCGGCGGCCGGCAAGGCGGTTTGTCCGGCGCCACGCTGGGTGTAGCGATCCACGGCGGCGCGAAAGCGAATGATCCGCTGCAGTTGCGCCTGGTAGCGTTCCCGCTGGGCCAGGGCCTCGGACGGATCGAGTACGTTGCGTTGCATCAGGATCGACAGCGCTGCGATGCGCCCGCTGAGCATGGCCGCTTCACCGCCGCGAATCCCGCCCATGTCGCCGGCCAGGTGAATGTGCGCTTCGCTGCTTTGCTGCCACGCATCGGACACCGCCCGCAAATAGCCGTCCTCGCTGAAACCGTGCTCCAGGCCCATCTGCTGGCTCAATTGAGTCCGCGGGATAAAGCCGTAGCCGACCGCCAGGGTCTGGGCCGGCACCTGTTCGACGCGTTTGAGGTCGGGTTCCCAGGTCGTGGAGTAAGGCGCGACGGTGACGTGGCTCAACTCGCCCTCGCCGTCAGCCTGTACCACGCCCCAACCATAGCGCACCGGAATGCGATTGAGCTTGAGGTAGGCCAACATGCTCAGGCCATCGAGGAACAGCTGCGGCTTGTTCAGCAACGCCAGGCTTTCCTTGGCGATCCGGCCGAATGCGCAGGCTTCGAAGACCCCCGCCACCGCAACGCCCGAAGCGTGCAGTTGGCAGGCTACCAGCGGCAGCAACGGGCCGGTGCCGGCGATCACCACCGGGCTTGGCGGCCTGACCACGCCGCTCTTGATCTGCAATTGCAGGCCGCCGAGCATCATCACCCCCGGCAACGTCCAGCCAGGAAACGGCACGCTGCGTTCATGACAACCGGCCGCCAGGACCAAATGGGAATAAACGACCTCCCCCAGACGCTCGTCGGCATCCAGCAGCATCAGCGCCCGGAAGCCTTCGGCGCCGATGACCCGGCTGCTTAATCGCACCTCGATCAGGCCGGCGTGTTGCTGGAATTCACCGTGGAGTTTCTCCAGGGCGTCACTGTAGCGCGACCCCAGGTAGTCGAGGCTGACGCCATCGCGCAGCGGCCCGCGATACACGACGCCACCGAGGCGCGGCGCTTCTTCGAGCAGTGTGCAACGAACCCCGTGGGAGGCCAGCTCGATGGCCGTTGCCATGCCCGCCGGCCCACCGCCGACAATCACCGGATCCAGGCTCATGGCGCCTCCGTCTCGGTGATGCGGTTGACCCGGGTTTCGATCTGCATGCCAGGGCGCACCAGGGTCTGGCAGGCACGGCGCTTGTGGCGACCGTCGATCTTGACCAGGCAGCACTGGCACACACCCATGCCGCAGTAGGCGCCGCTGACCTGGTCGTGGTCGTTGCGGGCGACCTGGCGTTGCCCCAGGGACTGGATGACGGTAAGGACGGTTTCCCCGCGGGCGGCGTTGACGACTTGCCCGTCCAGGCGCACCGTCATGTCGGCGCGGGTCAACGGCTGGATATCGAATGTTCGGCGTAGAACGTCTTGAGGTTGCATCATGCTGCTCTTCCTTGAAGGTTCAGTGAAGTTTCGGCTCCTTGCGGCACACATTCACCGGTTCGCGTCGGCACCCGGCAACAGCGCACCGAAGCGGGGCAACAGACGCGACATGATAGTGCGCACGAAATTCATGTTAGGGATTATTTGTGACCAAGTGTTGATCCAGGCCAGCGAATCGGTGTGCCGGTCCATGAACTTTTTTTCAGGAAGCCGACAGCTGATTTTTGGCAGAATGCTGCGCAATCGCTCCAATTTCTCTACAGGGTACCGCCCATGAACCGCATCCTGACCATCGAAGACGACGCCGTGACCGCTCGTGAAATCGTTGCCGAGCTGACCCGCAACGGCCTGGATGTCGATTGGGTCGACAACGGTCGCGAAGGCCTGGAACGGGCAGTCAGCGGCGACTACGACCTCATCACCCTCGACCGCATGCTGCCCGAACTCGATGGCCTGGTGATTGTCACCACCCTGCGCACCATGGGCGTGGCCACGCCGATCCTGATGATCAGCGCCCTCTCCGATGTGGACGAACGCGTGCGTGGCCTGCGGGCCGGCGGCGACGATTACCTGACCAAGCCGTTCGCCACCGATGAAATGGCCGCCAGGGTCGAAGTGCTGCTGCGGCGCAACAATGGCACCCGCGAGCCGGAAACCGCGCTGCGGGTGGCCGACCTTGAGCTGAACCTGATCAGCCGCGAAGCCAGCCGCAACGGACAACTGCTCAGCCTGCTGCCCACCGAATACAAGCTGCTGGAATTCCTGATGCGCAACAGCGGCCAGATTCTCTCGCGCATGATGATCTTCGAGGAAGTCTGGGGTTATCACTTCGACCCCGGCACCAACCTGATCGACGTCCACATCGGCCGCCTGCGCAAGAAAATCGACCCGCCGGGCCTGGAACCGCTGATTCGCACGGTACGGGGTTCCGGCTATGTCATTGCTGAACCCCGCTAAGGGCTGGCGCTCCTCCAGCAGCCGTCTGCTGGCGCTGTACAGTTCGCTGTTCGTGATCTGGAGCGCGATCCTGATGGGAGTCATGTATTACGAAGTGTTTGGCTACCTCGACAGCCTGGCCAAGCACTCCCTGATGCAACGCCAACACCTGTTCGCGCGGATCCACGGCGACCAACTGGAAGACGCGCTCATGGCCAGCCTGACGCTGGACGAGCGCGGCGTCGATGCCTACGGGCTGTTCGATCCGCAATTGCGCCATTTGAGCGGACCGATCCAGCGGGTGCCCGCCGACCTGCCGCTGGACGGCAAGATCCACATGCTCGGTGGCTGCGTCGACTCCGATCAACCGGGCGTGCCTTCCGACAGCTGCGACGCGGTGGCGACCCGGACCCAGGACGGTCGCTGGCTGGTCCTGGCCCGGGACAACGGCTCGCTGTTCGCCGTGACGCGGATCATCTTGCACGCGCTGTTCTGGGGGGTATCGCTGACGATCCTGCCGGGCGTCGCGGGTTGGCACCTGTTGCGCCGCCGACCGCTGCGGCGGATTCGCCAGTTGCAGGCCAGCGCCGAAGCCATCGTCGCCGGCGACCTGACCCATCGCCTGCCATTGTCGAGCCGGCGCGATGAGCTGGACATGCTGGCGGCGATCGTCAATGCCATGCTCGAACGCATCGAACGCTTGATGAACGAGGTCAAGGGTGTATGCGACAACATCGCCCATGACCTGCGCACCCCGTTGACGCGCCTGCGCGCCCAACTTTATCGCATCCAGCAGCAAGCACCGGACGGCTCCGCCGAGGCTTTGCAGATGGACCAGGTGCTCGCCGAGACCGACACCCTGATGGCGCGGTTTCGCGGTTTGTTGAGGATTTCCGAACTGGAGGACCAGCAGCGGCGCTCCGGCTTCGTGCGCCTCGATCCGTTGCAGCTACTGCAAGAACTCCATGATTTTTACCTGCCCCTGGCCGAGGAAGGCGAACTGACCTTCATCCTGGAGGCGCCCGACGCCCTGCCCCTGCTCAACGGCGACCGGGCCTTGCTGTTCGAGGCTGTGTCGAACCTGTTGAGCAATTCCATCAAGTTCACTCCGCCGGGGGGCACCGTGATCCTGCGCGGAGTCGATCAGGGCGACAGCACGCGCATCGAAGTGCTCGACTCCGGCCCGGGCATCCCCGAGGCCGAGCGCAAGGCCGTGTTTCGCCGTTTCTATCGCGCCGAGGGCAGTAGCCAGCACGGCGGATTCGGCCTGGGTTTGTCGATCGTCGCGGCGATCGTCAATCTGCATGGGTTCACGTTGGAAGTGGGCAGCAGCGAGCACGGCGGCGCGCGGTTGGTGCTCGATTGCCGGGCGACGTTGTTGTAAACACAGGGCTGGAGCAGCCCCTGTGGCGAGGGAGCTTGCTCCCGCTCGGCTGCGAAGCAGTCGCAAAACCGATGGATAGGGTTTGGCTTGCGTGTGCATCCGACAGATAT
This sequence comes from Pseudomonas sp. LARHCG127, assembly GCF_052871455.1. Taxonomy (NCBI): domain Bacteria; kingdom Pseudomonadati; phylum Pseudomonadota; class Gammaproteobacteria; order Pseudomonadales; family Pseudomonadaceae; genus Pseudomonas; species Pseudomonas sp. LARHCG127. The sequence goes on along the minus strand of NZ_JBIXJT010000001.1, from coordinate 492,444 downwards.
TGGGGCCGCTGCGCGGCCCAGCGGGAGCAAGCTCCCTCGCCACTGGGTGTGGTGTGCCAAATCTTTAGTTATCAGGGCTCACTGCGATGCGGCGGGGTGTTTTGCAGCTCGTAGCGCAGCTCATCGATCAACTTGGCGATGCTCTCTTCCGAGCGGACGCTGTCGACACTCATGCCGCTTACCACCAGGTCTACCTCACCGCTTTCACGGTGATACAGGCGCACGGTGAGGGTGCCATCGCCATTGAGGCTGCATTCGCAGGCCAAGGGCGTAAAGCTTTCTTCAAGGCGGGCACGCAAGGGGGCCAGATGGGTCATACGATGCACCTCAGCCCCGGGGGCGCAAATGAACGGTAGACAGCTCCGACCTCCTGGTCCGCATAGACATCCTGTCGCTCACGTATGGGGTTCGTTCATAGCACATTGAGGCGTATTCCTTGAGTGTTTCGTGGGGGACGCGGCATCACGGAGGATGTCGCACACTCACAGCCTAAGGAACAGCCCCCCCTTGCAAAACCTGAATTTGCACCAGCATACCCGGTGCATTTGCACTGGCTATCATGGTGCCTTCATTCGCCATTCATTGGCGAACAAACCCCGCTCCCGCGCCCAGACAATCGCCTCGCTGCGGCTATGGACATCCAGTTTCGAATACAGTGTAGCCACATGATTGCGCACCGTATTAGGCGCAAGCTTCAGGCGCGCGGCGATTTCCTTGTCGGCCAGCCCCTCACAAATGAGCCCCAGTACATCACGCTCCCGGGCCGTCAGCTCGGTGAAGGATGCGCTGGGCACTTGGGCATTGATGCTCTTCACGTTGGCCAGCTTTTCAATCAGGGTCCGGCTGAACCAGGACGCGTCCTTCATCACCTCCTCGATCGCCGCCACCAGTTCCAGTTCCGAGCGCTTGCGTTCGGTGATGTTCATCAGCACCAGCAAGTAGCAGGGCTTGTCCTGGATGAGCACCGTGTCGGCAGCGACCTCACAATCGATCAGTTCGCCGCCTTTCTTGTGCACCTTGACGTCGATGCTCGAGACAGCGGCGGCCTTTTCCAGCCGGGCAAACAGCGCGACGCTGGCGGCCTTGTCGAGGAAACCGATTTCCTCCACGGTTTTACCCAACAGCTCTTCGCTGGCGTAGCCAGTGGTCTGGAGAAACGCTTCGTTGATCTCCAGCAGCTGTTGTTCGGCGCTGCACACCAACGTGGGCACGGGTGACAGGCGGAACGACTTGGCAAAGCGCTCCTCGCTCTGGCGCAACGCCGTCTCTGCCTTGCGGCGCGGCTCCATGTCCATGAAGGAAAACAGCATGCAGTCTTCGTCATGCAGGTCCAGGGGCTGGCCGGCGACGATCACCTGCTTGCTGGTGCCATCGGGCAACTTCAACTCAGCCTGCATTTGCGGAATGGTCGCGCCCTGCCCCAGGCGCTCGATGGCCAGGTCACGCTTCTCGGCGGCTTCGAGCACATCCAGTTCGTACACCGAACGCCCGATCACCTGGTCGCGGCTATAGCCGGTCATCTCCAGGAACCCGGGGTTGACCTTGATGTAGCGCAGGTCGCTGAGACGACAGATCACCGCCGGCGCCGGGTTGGCCCCGAAGGTCTTTTCGAAACGCTGCTCGGCGCTGGCCCATTCGGTGGCATCGCTGAGGATCAGCACGAGCAGTTCCGGCTCACCATTACGGTCGGCCAGCACCATGCTGCGAATCCGATGCACCCAGGTGCGATCCGGGTCGGCCTTGGGCGTAACCTCCACCAGCACATCGCTGAACTCATCGCCACGGGCCACCCGGGCGATGGGGTAGTTGTCGTCGGTCAACGGATGGTTGTTGCGGTAACGCAACTGAAAACGCCGGGCGTATTGCCGGGCCGTGGTGCCCAGCTCATTGAGGTCCTCGACGCCGTGCATGGCCAACGCTGCGGCGTTGGCCCAGGCAATGGTCTGGTCGACCTCGATCAACATCACCCCGTCGGACAGCCCGGCAATGATCTGCAGCAATTGACGACGGTTGGTATCGGTGGTCGGGACTTGCTGATTCATTGGGTCTCCATGTGGTCAGTAGGTTTCAAGCATGGATGCGCTGAAAGTTACGACCACATGGCTTTGCAATAGTGCATCGGCCCCCTCACGCCGCCATACGTCCCTCGGCAATCGCCTGGGAGGCGGCCAGCATCGCTCGCAGCAGCACTGCGCAACCGGCGGCGAGGTCGTCCGGGGCGGCGTTTTCGATTTCGTTGTGGCTGATGCCACCTTCGCAGGGCACGAAGATCATTCCGGCCGGGCCCAGTTCGGCGAGGAAGATCGCGTCATGGCCGGCACCGCTGACGATGTCCAGGTGGGACAGGCCCAGCCCTTGGGCAGCGCCGCGGACGGCGTCGACGCAGCCCTGGTCGAAATACAGCGGCGGGAAGTCGGCGGTGGGTTTCAAATCGAAGGTCAGGCCGTGTTGCCGGCAGGTGTCTTCGATCACCTGCTTGACCTCGGCGATCATCGAATCCAGGCGCGCCGGTTCCAGGTGACGGAAATCCAGGGTCATGCGCACCTCGCCGGGAATGACGTTACGCGACCCCGGATAGGCTTGCAGGCAACCGACCGTGCCGCAAGCATGGGGTTGATGACCGAGGGCTGCGCGGTTGACGGCACCGACGATGATCGAGGCGCCCACCAGGGCGTCCTTGCGCAGGTGCATCGGGGTCGGGCCGGCGTGGGCTTCGACGCCACGCAAGGTCAGGTCGAACCACTTCTGCCCCAGGGCACCCATCACCACGCCGATGGTCGTGCCCTCATCCTCGAGGATCGGCCCCTGCTCGATGTGCGCCTCGAAGTACGCCCCCACCGGATGCCCGCTGACCTTGCGCGGGCCGGCATAGCCGATGGCGTTGAGCGCCTGGCCCACACTGATGCCTTCGGCGTCGGTCTTGGCGAGGGTTTCTTCGAGGGTGAATTTCTCGGCGAACACCCCGGAGCCCATCATGCACGGGGCGAAGCGCGAGCCTTCTTCGTTGGTCCAGACCACCACCTCCAACGGTGCTTCGGTTTCAATGTTCAGGTCATTGAGGGTGCGCAGCACTTCCAGCCCGGATAGCACACCAAAGCAGCCGTCGAACTTGCCGCCGGTGGGTTGGGTGTCGATGTGGCTGCCGGTCATCACCGGTGGCAGGTTCGGATTGCGCCCGGGGCGACGGGCAAAGATATTGCCCACCGCATCGATGCTGACGGTGCAGCCCGCCGCCTCGGTCCATTGCACGAACAGGTCGCGGGCCTGGCGGTCGAGGTCGGTCAGGGCCAGCCGGCACACGCCGCCCTTGACCGTGGCGCCGAGCTGGGCCAGGTCCATGAGCGATTGCCACAGGCGGTCGCGGTTGATGTGCTGATGGGTGGATTGCAGGACGTCGAGGGCTGCGTTCATGGGGATCTCCTTCAGGCAGTTATCTCATTTCGACGCGGTCCAGTGTGGGAGCGGGGGGGGGGGCGGGAGGGGGGGGGGGGGGGGAGAGGAGGTGGTTTGTTAGAAAACCCACAACACCCCACACCCCCACAC